>JBHGBJ010000032.1:0-39941 GCA_041947025.1 Thermodesulfobacteriota bacterium | reverse complement strand
CGCTATAAACTTTTTCCAGGACCTTTGCCAGATCGTTAGGTGTGAGACTGAGGGATTACTTTCATCCCTTATTTTAAAGACTGCAGAGGGGCCTTTTGACATTAATTCTGTTATAATGGGCAACCATGATAGAGGATCAAAATTACCCCCATGAATCAATCCCTCTTCTCATTCCCAGGGCAGAACATCCGATTTCAAGAAAGATGATGAGCGAAGAGGCGTTAAAGGTTCTCTACCGCCTCCTCCGACACGGGTTTACGGCCTATCTGGTCGGAGGAAGCGTCCGGGACCTTTTCCTTGGAAAGGTCCCAAAAGATTTCGATGTCGCCACCAATGCCCACCCTCATGAAATCAATACCCTCTTCAGAAACAGCAGAATCATCGGTCGCCGATTTCGGCTGGTTCAGGTCTTTTTTAGGGGGAGGAACATCATCGAGGTCTCCACTTTCCGAAGCCGTTCCGAATTTGAAGAGAAAGAAGATGAGGAGGGCCACCTCATCCGGATCGATAACTTCGGGACGCCAGAGGAGGACGCCCTGCGCCGGGACATCACAATCAATGGCCTTTTCTACAATATTGCAGATTTCTCGATCATCGACTACGTGGGCGGGATGAACGACCTGAAACGGCAGATCATCCGGACCATTGGGGACCCCAATGAGAGGTTTCAGCAAGATCCTGTTCGGATGATTCGGGTCATCCGTCATGCTGCTCGTACCGGTTTCTCTATTGAGGACTCAACGGTTCAGGCCATTATTCGTCATCGGAAAGAAATCCAGAAATGCTCTCCTTCGCGGGTCCGAGACGAATTCCTCAGGGACCTCAAGGAAGGGGCTGCCGAGCGTTCCCTCAACCTGATGCTCCAAACAGGCTTGCTGCTCTCCCTCTTCCCGGACCTTGAAAGGGTTTTCGGAGATCAAAACCCCTGGAAGGACAGGGACCGGCAATTCTTCCTAACGCTCTTCGGCATTGTGGATAAACTGGCGAACATGGGCAGGCCTGTTCCGGAATCGGTTCTCTTCGCTCTCTTTCTCCTTCCTTTTCTCCGGGCCATCACACCCGAACATCCCTTTCTTGGAGAAAAGGAGCAATCCGCCTACTTGAGACAGATCATTCAGTGGGCGGCTCGCCAAATCCTCACTCCTTACTCTTTCCCTAAAGGAACAAGAGAAACGGCCTCCCAGATCTTAATGTCCCAATCGTCTCTCAAAAAGGCCGTAGAACGTGGAACCCTTTCCAAAAGAGCGCGGGCAAAGAAATATTTTAAAGAAGCGGTCCTTTTTTATGGAATCGAGGCTCAGGCAAAGGGAGCAAACGTGCCTCCCTTTCTCCGCAACGCAGTCTCTTCCGATTTTTTGCCCTGGTGGCCCGAAGGATGGAGTAAACCTAGAAGACTCGGCAAGAGATCCCTTCTACATCAACATGAGTTTTCGGGGAAGGTAAAGACAGATCTCCGGAAAGAGAAATAACAAAGCCGCACAAACCATCATACCGATCAGAAAGGGGTAAACCCCGCTGTAAATCGCCCGAAAAGGCTCCTTGGTGATATTCTTCACCACAAAGACGTTGATGGCCACAGGAGGAATCACTACCCCCATCATGACAAAAATATGAAGGATGACACCAAACCAGATCGGGTCAAAACCAAGTTTGACCACGACGGGAAAGAAGATCGGAGTAGCAAGGACCATAAAGGCAAGGTCGTCGATAAAAGAGCCTCCGATTTCGTAGATGATCAGAATGATGAGCATGATGAGATAAGGAGAAAGAGGAAGTTGCATGGTCCAATCCGCTGTGATCATGGGAATCCTCGTCACAGCGAGAAAATGGCCGAAGATCGTAGACCCTGCAATCAGCACGAGGACCATACAAGCCGTGCGCATGGCCTCTGCGACCGATTTAACAAACCCCTGAAAATTGATGGCTCTCTTCCCGATCGATAATAGAAGGACGGCTACGGTCCCGACACTTCCTGCTTCTGTCGGTGTAAAAAAACCCTTCGACATCCCACCGGTGACAATGATGAAAACAAGGAGAACCCATATCACCTCTTTGAGGGAAAGCCACCTTTCCCTCCATGTCGATCGCTCAGCCCGGGGTCCCAGGGACGGATCCATCATGCACATTCCATAGATGATACACATAAAGAAGAGGGCGATGACCAGCCCCGGGATGGTGGCGGCTAAGAACAATTTGCCGATGGATTGCTCGGTGATCATGCCGTAAACGATTAAGGTGACGCTTGGAGGGATTAGACTCCCCAAGGTCCCTCCAACGGCAACGATGCCGGCCGATAACTTCCGGCTGTAATGAAACCGATCCATCTCGGGAATGGCTACGCTGGCAAAAGTGGCTGCCGTAGCAGGTGCGGATCCGGTGACGGTCCCGAAGGCGGTGGCTCCTGCGACTGTAGCCATGGCAAGTCCTCCGGGAATATGGCCGACGATCTTGTGCGCGGCATTATACAGGGCCTTCGCAATCCCTCCGTTGTATGCGATCTGCCCCATCAAAACGAACAGAGGAATGATAGTAAATCCGTAGGATGCGAAGACGTCGAACACATCCTTCGCCAATAGGTTCAATGCAGCCTTCGTCGATATAATCACGCTGAATCCCACGAATCCGATCAGGGCCATACCAAAACCGAGCTCAATCCCTGTGAGGAAGAAGAGCAAAGTCACTCCCAGGCCAATGATCCCTATAACAACTTCATTCATATTTCCCCTCCCGGATCTTTAATATATCGCATAGAAGAACCAGACACTGGAAAAAGCAGCAAATTCCTATACCGCAAGCAACCGGGTAGAACGGGAAGTGCAACGTCGCGGAAACCTCTCCTGACTTGCGGAGATCCATTCCGAACTGGATCAGGTTCCAACCTATCATCAGAAATAGGACGATGACCAGACACCTCGTCACGATATTAAAAGCATTTCTTGTCTTTTGGGAAAACCTTAAGATGAGAAAATCCACATAGACATGTCCTCTCACCCATGAGGTGAAGGGAATGGTGAACCCTATGACCACTGCTCCTGAAAAAGCCACCAGTTCGTAGGTGCCGACAATCGGCCTCTTCAAAAATCTGAGAATGACATCCCCCACGGTCAAGAGCATGAGGAAGGTGAGAGTGATCCCGGCAATCACGTTCAGAAATCGGGCAATTCCGCTTACAGTATTCCGAAATCCTTTCATCAAGTACTCCCCTTTTCTGTCCCGTCTCTCAGGCAAAAAAGAGGGGAAGGAAATTGGCAAAGATCCCTCCCCTCGACCGATCTTACTGAAGTTGTTTCAGCCTCTCCTGGCAGTACTTAAAAGCCTCTTCTGCAGGCAGGCCTTTGGCCTTCTTCTCTTTCACATATTCGTCAAACATGGGCGACACCGCCTTTGCCCACCTCGCATCCTCCTCTTTTGAGAGAGAGATAAATGTGACGCCCTGCTTCGTAGAAAAATCCCTCCCGAGCTTATCGATCTCATCCCAGGTCTGGCCCTGCTTCACAATCCACTCCTCATTGACCTGGTCGATGATCTTCTGGATATCCGGCGGCAGAGCATTCCACTTCTCCTTATTCATCACGATAAAGAAAACCATGTTATAAGCAGATCCATAGTTTTGGGTCGTATACTTGACAACTTCTCCGAGCTTCCAGCCTTGAAGGGCCTCCACCGGGCACACGACACCGTCTACAACACCTCTGCTGATCGCATCATAACTTTCGGGCATGGGCATGGCCACCGGAGTTGCTCCCAGGTTTGCCACCACCTTTGCAGTGGTGCCGGTCCCGCGGATCTTCATCCCTTTCAGATCCTCCAGTTTGTAGACCGGTTTCTTGGTATTGAGGAATGCCGGTCCATGGGCATGGAGGTACATGAGCTTCGTATCGGCTAACTCTTTCGGCTGGAATTTCTTATAGAAGTCGTTAACCAGTCTTGTTGCCGCTAAAGCCGTTCTGGCGCCTAAGGGCAGGTCAAGGACTTCGCATAGAGGAAATTTTCCCATGGTGTAAGAGAGCACGGAGAAACCGAAGTCTGAAATTCCTTTCACAACCCCATCGTAGCATTTGTCCGACGGCGTGAGCGTTCCTCCGTGAAAAAAGGTGATCTGTATCTTTCCATTGGTTCGTTTCTCGATCTCTTTGGCCCATTCTACAGCCAGGATGCTGTTCCTGTGAGGTGCCGGAAAGAAGTTCGAATAGTTGTATTTTATCACTTGTCCGAAAGCAGGCGAAATAAAGTAGAAAGAACCAACGATCAATACCACTAACGCGAGCAAACCCCATTTCCCTTGTCTCATGTAGAATCCTCCTTTCTTTATGGCTAAAGCTTATGACTCAAGAGCCCGGTTGCTTCTTGCTCCACCACCTCCTTTTTTCATAACCTCTCATCTTCAGGATACCTCTATGACGAACGATTATAACCAATACTCACATGTGGGACAAATTAAATTTCAGGCTCCTTTTGAGAATTTTTTAACATGTTTATTTAAAAAAGAGCCTTTGTCAAGCAAAATTTATGCGGTGCAAGTTCAGAAGGGAGGTCAGAAGCGAATCCGAGAAAATAAGAGGGCTACTGGCAAAATGGAGAAAAAACAGATTCCAAGCCCATCCGTTTTACCGTCTCGATATGGGACCTGACGATCGATTCGATTTCCAATCTCAACTTCAAGGGAAGCGTCTTATTCTTTGACAACTCCTTTTCGATTTTGGATAGAGCGGCCCTCAGGCAGTCCACCACACCTTCAGCTAACTCTGAATTCTTCGCATCTCCTTTAAACGAAAGGATCCCGTTCCGATAATCGAATTCACCGTCAAAGGGATCGAGGAAGGGGTACTTATTGGTTTTCTCTAAGAGGGACTTCTTGAAAAAAATAAGAAATTTTCCTTTTTGCGAACCTTCGTCAACTAATCTCTCTGTTTTCGAAAGGATTTCCTGGAGGATGAGAATGAATGCCTGGCGCTCATCCTTTTCTTCTTTAACAGGGGGCTCCTCCCTGGGGGTTTTGCCCGCGTCTTCGAGGGAAACTTTGATCTTTCCTTCTTCGGGATGAGATTCTTTAGCCTCCTTTTTCGGGACTTTCTTTTCCTCGATCGGGATTTTCTTATCTTCAAAAGGATTTTTCTTCTCTTCCGGAGGAGCGATCTTCTCGATGGGACTCCGGGTTATCTCCTCCCTGGCACGGTGATCTGCCCCCTCGGTTTCGGTCACCTCTTCCGCTTCCTTAGGCATTGGAACCGCGTCGGGAATCTTCGCCCCTTCTTTTTTCGTAACTTGCCCCGAACTCCGGTAGACGTTTAGAAGGGCTCCCTCCTTGACTGCGTTTTCCACAAACATTGGGATCGACTTCCGGCCAAAGAGAGAGGGGCTGGAGGTGGAAAGGGTGAACATTTCGATTGGCTCTCCTTCATGCAAGAAAAGGACGCCCATCGGTTGATGATCTTTTGTAAGAACCTCTATGAAACCGTAGTGTTTCTCTTCTCGCAATTTCAGGAGAAGGCGATCAAACCGTGTGAAATCCGTGGAAAGTTCTTTAAAAATGATTTCATGATTGAGGTTGCTGGCGATGATGGCGGTCTGTTCGGGCAACAGTTGATAGACATTGAGAACTCCGTCCTTTTGCTTCGAGAGGGCAAGAAGGTATTGAGCGGCCTCCTGTCCGATCATCTTTCTTGAAACCACGCCGCCTGCATTCACCTCTGCATTAATGATCTCTCCAGTATCGATGAATAGGACCCCTTTGTTTTCCGGAAATTCAATTTCGATGGTCCCGCTGAACCCTTCCGATTTGAGCGTTGACAAAAGTGCAGGGAGATCGGTAAAGGATGTCAGCAAATCTTGATGTCTCGCCTTTCCTCTTGGAATGATCATGGGTGCCTCTCTTCCGCCCTAACCCTCTCAGGGGCGTTCAGGTCACAGACTCTTAACGACGGCTCCAGGGGGCTTCATGCCGCTTCCCTTCTCTTCTGCAATCGCTCGATGGCGGCTTTCACGCTTGCCTGCATTCTTTCAATCGATTCAGCAAGAAGACCAACTTCTCCCGTCGCTTTGACTCGAATAGGAGCGTTCAAATCTCCCATGCTGATCCGGTCAGCCACTTCGGAAAGAGCACGAACAGGGTGAATCACGGAGCGAGAGTAGAAGTAGACCATCAACAGCATGAAGATGACAGCCACCAACATGACGAAGTAAAACACCTGGACCTTTCTTTCATAGGCATCAAAGTATCCTATCTCTATAAACTTCATGTTCCCTTCAATGGTCTTCGCTGGTTTTGAAAATTCATCGATGTAGGTCGTGGCGGCGACGATGAGATCCGTCCCTGGGACAGGGGCAAGGTACATATATTTCGGCCGAACCTTTCCATCCGCGTCTTTCCAGTCATAATAACCCCATGCCGGCCCCTTCAAGCTGGCCTCAAGGATCTTCCAAAAAGCAGGCAGTTTGGGTGCGAGATCGTGGAGATCGGTTTCTACGAGCGCGGGATTCACATGGAAATGGTTAATCCCCTTATCGTCATGGACAGCCGTATACCCCGTTTCTCCAACCTTTTGGACAGCAATGCTTTTTAGCCACGGATCTTTGAAAAGATCCTCTCTCTTCATCTTTGGATGCAATTTGACAAAAATCTCAATCTGGGTCGCTACATCGATAGCCTTCTGCTTGATAATCCTCTCGCCCAGCTTGTTCAAAGAGGATTTTGCTTCCTTTGTGGAAACCGAGCTCAATTCCTTCAAAGTCCCGGCGCCGATGTCCTTGATGCTCGTAAACCGGGTTCCTCCGATCTCCCAACTGTAAAAGATCGAGGTCAACAAGAAAAAGAAAATCAATAGGATTGGGATGAATATTCCTAACAACAGTTTCGGCAAGAGGCCCAATCCCCTTCTCCTCTTCTTTTCTTTCTTCTCGGGCATAATCTTCCTCCTTTTTCAGTGGAAACTCGTCCCTCATCTTTCAAGGGAGAGAACTTCCATCACCGTCCTCTTGAATTCCTTTTTCTTCTGTTCATTGGGGATATCTTCACTCAAGGCTTCAACAAGGCTTAAGGCTTGATCCTGGGGAAAGGAATCCCTGGTCTCCCCGATCTCCGAGAGATGATCATCTATAATGAAAGGAGCCACTGGCCCAATGATCTTTTTTAATTCATTCTCGACCCTTTGGAAAAAGCCTTTTTCCAGGAGCTTTCTACTCGGAGCCCCTCTGACTTCTCCCCTTTCCAGAGAACCGGTTTCGATGAGTTGAGCCATCACTTTCGAGGTTTTGAATTCATCCCATCCAAGGGCCTTTGCAACTTCTAAGACGGTCCTGCTCCCGTTGGTCATGGCCAACACATTCCACTCATCCCCCTTGATGTTCTTATCCTCTGGATGGCTTTGAACGGAGATGCGGAAGATGGTATTGGGAGAAGGGACGAATCTCCTGATTTTTTCCCATTCTTGCTTTTTATAGGACCAGTTGAGAAGCAAAGTTTCCGTCGGAATGAAGATCGTTTTTTCGCGAGGAGGCGCATCCGGATTAAATGTGGCCTTCCCGGTTGGCCAACTCATAATGTCCAAGAAGGCCTCTTCTCCAAAGGAATGCGCAGTCTTGGCATGGACGATATTTCCCATCTCTAAAAAGACTTCCCCGTTCTCATCGCCCTTGATCACTAACGTTCCAGTCTTTCTCCCAGCCAAAAGCGGTTTGATCAGGTCAAAAAATTTCGACTGGGATAGCTCGCCTAATAGGGTTTCAGGCATAAGAGTTCCTTGGGTTTATTGTTTTAAAGGATGCAAAAGCAAAACAAATGCCAAAATTTGACACAGATTTTTCGTCGCAACTACCCCACTGAAGTTCATTGAAATTTAATGATATTTTTAAACTTTGGGCAGGCAGGCAATCTGTTTAGGGGGATTCATTGTGAGAGAGAAAATGGTAAAATATTTGTCATTCTTCGACTTTTTGCCAACATTTTCGTCCGGTGACTCAGGGGGATAAGTCGGTTCGTCAAAGAGGATTGGTCGTAATCGAATCGATCATTTCCATGCAGGTCTTTCGGAAGGTTCCGTACACATCTCTTTGACTTCCTGAAATCGAATCTCTTTCCCAGTCCCGTCCGTCCTCAGAAATCCTTAATCCAAAGGAATGAACATCCTTTGAATATCTGATGAAGACGGCGTGGTTGCCTTGATGGACAAATAGGAACTGTCCCTGAATGGCGAGATGGGATGGTATGACAATCTTTTCTTTCACAATCGGCTTAAGAGAAGGGGCCTCAGGGTTCCATGTCATTAATTGAATCATCGAATCAACGGTCAACTCCCCTTTCCTTATCTTCTCCTTGAAATACATTCTCTTTTCTAAATCAGGCTTCAGCGGAGGAGCGTTTATGGGTTCGGCCTGGGGATTGGTCCTATCCGCTATCTGAACGATGAACATCTCCTCAATCTGCCTGTCTTTTTCCTTAATCAAGAAATAGGACCGGGTCACTGAGTTTTCCTTCGGGTATTCCATCGAAGAGGAATGCACCCATTGAAATCCAGAGGGCATGATTAAGGTAAAGGGAGGTTTATTAGAAATTAATTTTGATCCCTGAATCTCAAACTCTTTTTGGGGAGAAACACGAGAGCAAAAGACCAAACTCAAACAAATCAAAAGAATGACGTGCCTGTTCACCTGATGACGCATGCGTCACCCTCGCTCCCCCCGGCCGTCCCCCTCAAGAGGCTGTGTCGCAATATCAAAAAGCCATTTTGAACTGAAGGAGGGAGCGGCGGTCGGGTGGAAAAGATTTAGAGCGGCAACTTTTGATCGATCGAATTGAAGCGTGGCAAGCATATGAACCCGTTCAACTTTATACAAGGTATGATTCTCTATGATTTAAAAAAGACCGCATTCTAAATCTTTGGGACCTGACTGCCGCTCCCCTCCAAGTGCGATTACGACACAGTCTCCAAGGAGGGATGGGGGGAGTAAGTCATTACTTTTTCTTTGTCAGTAGCTCTTTCAACTTAGCCCCTGCCTCCGGGCTTTTTGTCAGAACGTCTTTCCAGCCTTCGTCGTAGGCAACCTTTAAGAACTTCTCCTTTTCTAAAGGCGGAAGATCAATCACCTGAAGGCCTGCCTTTTTCAGAAGGGCCATTTCCTTCTTTATCTCTTCCTTATAATAGGCGACGATCTTCTTCTCGGCTTCCATGGCTGCTTCGTTGATGACATCCTGGAACTTCTTCGGAAGCCCGTTCCACACCTTCAGGTTCATGACCATCGGATGGGGACCTGAGTAAAACGGGGGCTCCACAATGTATTTTGTATGCTTCTCCCATCCCCACTCCCGAATACCTATGGTCGGCCAACCGTAGCCGTCGACCACGTTTCTTTCGAGGGCGGTATAGACCTCGGTGGGTGGGATATTGACTGGATTTCCGCCAAGACCCTTCACAAGCTGGAGGTACATCGGGGAGACACGGATGTTGAAGCCTCTCAGGTCTGCCGTTTTAATGGGTTTGGTAAGGTAGAGGCTGAAGGGCAAGTCCGTCCCTATTCTTCCCAAAAAATAGAGCCCCAACTTCTTTTCGTGCAAGTTATTATAGAAGGCCCAGGCCCCGCTCGTTCTCTCTTCCCAGGGCGTCAAGTTTGAAAGCTTCATCGCATCGGCCTCTGGAAGGAGATGGACATAGTAAGCATTGGTCGTATGGACGATATCCACCATCCCCGTCTGGGCTGCATGGACTTGATCCTGGATCTTGACGGCCTCAGGACCTCCGATCATATTGATCTTCAATTCGCCGGGGTATTTCTTTGCAACCTGCTGCTCCACGCTCTCGAGGAAAAAATCTAGGGACTTGTTGTCAGACGCGTTCTTCGGCCATGCAGTGATCGCCTTCAGGATAACTGTCTCAGCAGCCATCCCAGTCTGAACAATGAATAGCGTCCAGAGCGTCCATGCAAAAGAAACCAATAATAGGACGAAAACAAATCTTCTCTTCATTATTTTGCCCTCCTTTCTTTTCTCTCGAAACCTAAGACTCTTCCTTTCTTCCGGGTCTCTCTTTTCTTGGTTTTACCTCATTCCCATGAGGCTGGGGATCACTGTCGCTAAGAACGGCATGACCAGCACAAGAACAATGCACAGAATATCTACGACGACATAGGGGGTAACCGCCCTCCAAATATCAGCCATGCTGATTTCCGGAGGAGCCACACCCTTCATGACGAAAAGGGTAACACCAAAGGGTGGGGTAATCAAGCCTGTCTCAAGGGCAATCAGCATGAGGACACCGAACCAGACTGTGTTGTAACCAAAGAGATGGATGACAGGCATGTAGATCGGTATGGTGATCATCATAATGGCAACCGTTTCCATGAAGCAACCGAGGATGAGAATCACCATCAGCATGCCGATCAGTATGATGACGGGCGGGACGCTCAGTTTTGTAATAAAACCCGTCA
Organism: Thermodesulfobacteriota bacterium; assembly: GCA_041947025.1. Taxonomy (GTDB): domain Bacteria; phylum Desulfobacterota; class BSN033; order BSN033; family UBA1163; genus CAVTZZ01. The sequence continues at coordinate 29,522 of JBHGBJ010000032.1, read as the reverse complement.
TTCCCGCTGCAGCACCTGTAAAGGCCAATATTTGACCATATGTGGTTGAGACGATGACAATCATGAAGATCATGGTGGTGACTTTGACGGTTCCCGTGACAGACTTCTTGACCGTTTCCCAATTTAAACGCCTGTAAGTGAGGGCTAAGATAAATGATCCCAAAGTTCCCGTTGCTGCTGCTTCCGTAGGCGTGGCCACACCCAGAAAGATGAAGCCGATGACCATAAAGACGATGAAGCCGAGGGGCAAGAGGTATTGAAGGGTGGCCGTGACCTTTTCTTTCAAAGGAACACGGCGCACTTCGTACAGGGGAGCTTCTTCGGGTTTGATGCGACACCACAAGACCACATAGGTGAGGTAAAGGACTGACATAATGATGCCCGGCACGATCCCGGCCATCAGAAGTTGTCCGACATCGATGTTTGCAAGGCTTGCGAGCACCACCGTCAGTGCATTGGGAGGAATCAGCGCATCAACGGAGCCCACCCCCATCAGGGGACCGAGGCTCATGTTCTTACTGTAGCCTTTCTTCAGCATGTCTGGAAGGAGAATGGTGCCAAGGAGGGCGCATGTGGCAATCGTCGAGCCGCTCAATGCGCCGATGATGACCCCCATCAAGATCGCCAGGATCGAGAGTCTTCCCCTCAGTTTTCCGAGCCATTTATCAAGCACATTGACCGCATTAAGCCCGAGGCCGGAATGAAATATCAGCTCGCCCATCAGGATAAAGAAAGGTACGGGGAGCAGGGTGAACGTGGTAATGGATGTAAAAACCCCTGTCACGACCGCAATGAGGCCTGGAATTCCTCCTAAGAAGAAATAGGCCGCCACCATATTGACAACGAGGAAGGCAAAGGCGATAGGAAGGTTCGTGAGGAGCAGAAATACCATCCCCCCGAAAAGCAAGCTAATGATCAGCCACCACTCCATGCCCTATTTTCCCAGTCCAATGTCGATCAATCTGTCCCAAGCCATTCTGAAAAACTGTATGGCCAGCAAGAGGCTGCCTATGGGGATGATGATGAAAACGGTCCACTTCGGGACAGTCACTGCCCTGACGTCGGTTACTCCCTTCAGGATACACTCGCCCGTATAATCGATTCCAAAATAGACCATAATGGCACAGGCAAGGCCGCCGATGACAAACATGATACAGTCGAGGGAGCGTTTGGTTTTCTCGCTAAGATGAGCATAAATGAGGTCAGTCGTGATATGCCCTTTCTCCCGCAAGAGCCAGGTGGTTGCAAGGAAAACGATCCACAGCAGGGCATATTCGGTCGTCTGCATGATCCATATCGTCGTCTTCGTAAACAGGTACCGCATGCCGATGGTGTAGCAGACCGCCGCCGTAATAAAGATCAGGATGATTCCGGCCAGGCCGGCCAGAAGATCGATCAATCTGTCAAAAACCGTCCAGAATCTTTTCATAGGAATGGTCTAAAAAATATCAACCCACTGATAAAAAATCAAGGAAAATCTCTGAGGAATAGACAGGGAGGCAGGATTGCTGGCCCTCCGTGATAGAACATTTTCAACGTCTGCCCCTTCTTCGGCCAGGAGGACCGAGTATCTTTTTGGTAGGGAGACTCTTCTTATTCAGACCATGTCCGTTTGCCTTTCGTCTCAATTTCTCCCACTCCTCGTCCACGTCGATCTGAATCTGGTTGATCTGCTCCTCCTTCAGATGCTTGAACCTGCCTTGTCTGAACAGATACTCCTGAACAGGAAGGCGACGTGGTTCGTGGTTGATCGTCCATCGAACACCCCCTTCAACCTCGTAAAGCGGAAAGATATTGGCCTCTACCGCAAGGATCGATATTTCGGGAGACATGTCCGATGCCATCTTCCAGCCAGTGGGACAGGGCGTGAGGAGGTGGATGAATTTTGTTCCTCGAATCCCTTTGGCCTTCATGATCTTCTGCTGGAGATCCCGAGGAAAACCGATCGTCGCTGTGGCAGAATAGGGATTATAATGAGCGGCCATAATCTCCATGATGTTCTTCTTCCGGCGGGGGTTCCCCTCAGGCGTCGTCCCGGTCCAGGCATAGGAAGGGGTGGCGGAGCTTACCTGAATTCCGGTATTCATATAGGCTTCATTGTCGAGGCAGACATAGATGAGATCTTCATTATTTTTGGCCGTCCCAGAAAGGGCCTGAAGTCCGATATCGAAGGTCCCCCCATCTCCCGCAAAAGCCACCACCTGAATGTCATCTTTGCCTTGAATCTTCAGGGCATTGGCGATCCCCGCGGCTGTGGGAGCAGCGATCTCGAAAGCGGAATGAAAGGTCGGGACCCCGTAGGAAGTATTGGGATAAACACCTCCTATTGCGCCTTCACAGGATGGAACAATTACGGCAATTGTTCGAGGTCCCATGGCCTGGAGGACCAGTTTCATACCGGCGGCCAGTCCACAGCCCGCACAGGCCGCATGGCCAGGCTTCAAGTAATTGGCCCCTAATTCTTGAAAGACCATCTAAATTCTTCCTCGTTTCCGGCGTTGTCGGTCAAATACTGCAAATCCCGAAATCCAAGATCCCTGCCTACCGGCAGGCAGGGGATTTGGTGCTTGCCCCGTAAGGGGCTATTCCATGATCCAGATCGGTTGATCCATGGGTTCTGTTTTTTTCGTCACGTCCAGGGCGACTTTTTCGATTGCCTCAGGATCGACATCCGTTCCCCCGATCCCGGCGATATAGCTGAAAATGAGGGGATGATCCGGAGAATGAACCAGCGCCGCTCTTAATTCCTGGCAGAATATCCCTCCCCCTCCCAAAGAGATGTTCCGATCGATCACCGCAATCTTTTTCTTCCCACGGAGAGCCTCTTGAACAGCTTCAACCGGAAAGGGTCTGAAAAGACGGATCTTAAGCAGTCCGATCCGGTACCCTTTTTGGCGGAGCTCTTTAATGGCCACTCTTGCCGTGCTTGTGATCGAACCTGCGGTCACAAGAACCATGTCAGCATCTTCGACCATGATCGGTTCAACGATCCCATAGCTTCTTCCGAACTCTTCTTTGAATTCCTGGTCCACTCGTGCTGCAATCCCTTTGACCGAATCCATCGATCCCTGGGCCATATGTTTATATTTCCGGTATAATTCCGACGAGACCACAGGGACGAGAAACCCGGGTTTCTCAATATCGAACTTATGTGGAAGATCCATGGGAGGAAGGAAGCGGTCAACCTGTTCCTGCTCCGGAAGGTCAACAACCTCCATAAAATGGGAGACGAAGAAGGCTTCAAGGGAGAGCATGGCCGGAAGGTACACCTGTTCTGCGATTTTATAAGCCTGGATCACCGTATCGAGAGACTCCTGGCCGTTTTCGCAGTAAAATTGAATCCACCCGGTATCTCTCTGAGAAAGGCTATCCAGCTGATCAGCCCAAAACCCCCAGGGAGCAGCCAACAGTCGATTGACGTTCGCCATGACTACGGGCGCACGGCAGCCTGCTGCAAAATGGAGCATCTCGTGCATGAGGGCGAGTCCCTGGGACGATGTTGCAGTAAACGTTCTCACCCCGGTCAACGAAGCGGCAATGCAGGAGGCCATGGCCGAATGCTCCGATTCCGTTCTCATCATGATTCCCTTAAGAAGGCCCGAGGCCTCCCATTCTGAAAGCTTCTCATAAATGGCCGTCTGGGGCGTAATCGGATAGGCAGCGATCAAAGGAGTCCGGCACAATTTCACCGCATAAGCCACTGCGTGGTTGCCCGTCATAAATTCTTTCATGGCATTTCTTTCATTTCGACGACGCTTCTCGGGCAGGCTTTAGCACAGGTGCCACACCCTTTGCAGTGATCCAAGTCCACACTCTTTTTCTGGTGAAGCGAATCGAGTGAGATCGCCCCTTCGGGACAGAAATAGTAACAGTTGCGGCAGTAGTTGCATGTTCCGCAAGTGAAGCATCGTGAGGCTGAAAATCGGGCCTGATCGGACGTGAGACCTCTCTGCACCTCAGAAAATCCTCTCAGCACCTTGTCCCGACCCAACCTCCTCATCTTCACCTGTCTATTCGATTCGAAATAGAGCGTATTGATTCGGTCGTATGTGACAATCTCGTCTAACTCGGGCCTTCTTTCCTCATCCGGCCCGGCCATATAGGCTTCCATGGAAAGGGACCCTTTCTTTCCGACCCTGATTCTCTGAAAGGTCTCATCCTGGAGAATTCCTTTGAGATACCGATCGATGGAGATGGCAGCCTTCTTCCCCGAAGCGATGGCATTGACAACGGTTCGGGGCTGGTCGATTGCATCTCCTCCAGCAAAAATCTTATCCCGGCCGGTGAAAAGGATGGGATCTACGTCGATCAGGCCGTCTCTGATAAGGCCCTCAGGCATCCATGAAAGATCAATCCTTTCACCCACAGCCGTAATGATACGATCCGCATCAAGAGTCAAAAAATCTCCTTTTACAGGGATCGGCCTGGGTCGATGACTCCGGTCCCGTTTTCCCAATTTCATGCGCTGAAACCTTACGGCAGCTTTTCTATTCTTAAGGAGGCTGATCTTGACCGGTTGGACCAAGAATTCAAACCGCGCCCCTTCTTGCTCAGTCTCCCTGATCTCATCGGGGATAGCAGGCATCTCATCCCTCGTCCTTCGGTAGGCAACCGTCACCCTTGAACCCATGCGCAAGGCTGAACGGGCCACATCCATTGCCGTGTTGCCGCCGCCAATGACGATGATCTCCTTTCCCAATCGAATCTTCTCTCCTGAGTTGACTCTTTCCAGGAACTCCTTCCCCCTCCATACCTCTTTCAGCCCTTCCCCTTCAATCTCAAGGGGGACTCCCAATCCTGCTCCCGGAGAAAGGAAGACCGCGTCAAACCTTATCAGCTCATCAAAGGAAAGGTCTCGTCCCGCCTTGATGCCTGTCTCTATTTTGACGCCGAGGTTCAAAATCCTCCGGATCTCTTTTCTCAGCACGGATTTAGGGAGCCGGTATTCCGGAATCCCCCAGCGCATCATCCCCCCGGGCTCTTTCTGCCCTTCAAAAACGGTTACCCGGTGCCCCAGCAATCCAAGAAAATAGGCGCATGAAAGGCCTGATGGCCCAGCCCCCACGACGGCCACCTGCTTCGGATGAGGGTTCGATTTAGGCTGGATATCTGGAGAGTCTTTCGCCGTGGCATCGAATGCGTATCTCTCCATCGCGCTGATGGAAACCGCTTCATCATACTCCCCGCGGTTGCAGAGGGATTCGCAAGGATGAAAGCAGACCCTCCCGCATACACCCGGGAATGGGTTTTCCCTCAATAGGGCTCGAATCGCCTCATCATATCTGTCTTCGGTGGCAAGATAGAGCAATTGAGGAATTGGATTTCCTGCAGGACAGGCCTCCCGGCACGGCGCGGTCATGAAGGTTGTCTCAGGCTTTTGATAGCCCCACTTCCCTGTTTCAATCACCTCCGTACTGCCGTAGGATATGGGGATTACAAATTCAGCCACTCTCAGCCCTCTCTACCAGGGAGCCTGGTCTGCTCGTAGGCCTTTTGGGCCGCCTGAATATTCTCATCTGCCTTGGCCGGCACCATCTCCCTCACGGCCCGTATGAGCGTTTCCATTCTGATCAGGTCGGTCAGCCGGACATAAGCCCCGAGGATGGCCGTATTAAAGGCCGTTCCCAATCCGACGCTCCGGGCAATCGAGCCGGCGTCGATTAAGCCGACCTTGAGACCTTTCAGTACCCGAAAGGCGTCGATTCCCTTATTGGTATTGATCAGGATCAGGCCCTCCGGCTTCACCTCATGGATGAGGTTTTCTTCATCGATCAAAGAAAGATCGAAGATGACGATTTGACTGGGATGTTTGATCTGACACTTCAGAAGAATGGGTTCCTCGTCAACACGCAGAAAACTAAAGACCGGAGCACCGCGGCGCTCTCCTCCGAAGAGGGAAAAACATTGAGGGTATTTCCCTTCCAAGAAAAAGGCCTTCCCTAATATTTCCGATGCAATGACGGCCCCTTGCCCGCCCCGGCCCAGGAATTTGATCTCGATCATTCCTTATCCTTTTTTGCAATCATATTTTTATCTTAACATACATGGGTTTTCTTTCAACATTGAAATACGGGTCAGGATGTCTTATTAGGTTTTTAAAAGGCAAGAACGGAAACGGGGTATCCAGAATTGAAATCTTATGTGAACTATGGAAAGGAGAAGATCGATTTCTCCCTTCCGAAAGAATGGGCCTTAATCTCGAACCAGGACAAGCCTCCTATCCCCGGGGTCACAGACCCTATCCATGAGATCAGACACGCTTTAGACCATCCCATTGGATCACAAAAGATTGAGGAGGCCGCCCGCCCCGGGATGGAGGTGGTCTTACTGTTCGACGACCTGCAGCGCCCCACCCCGGCTCATCTTGCATTGCCTGAGATCCTGGATCGACTGAACCGGGCAGGAATTCCGGATCGACGGATCAGTGGAATATGTGCCATGGGAACACATCCCATTCCCACGATGGAACAGCTTGAGAATAAAGTCGGCAAGAAGGTATTTTCTCGTCTCCAAGGGCGCATTATTCCCCATGATCCTCATGCTTCGGATAATGTGATCATCGGGAAGACCCGTCGGGGGACCCTCGTGGAGGTGAACCGCCGTGTTGCCTTTGCCGACTTGATCATGGGTGTCGGAGAATGTATGCCCCATCCTATTGCGGGATTCGGAGGCGGATGCAAGATTATCCTGCCAGGAGTCTGCTCTTACCGTTCGGTTGCCGACCACCATTTTACCTGGATGCGCCACCGGGACAGCAGAGTCAGCCGGATGGACGGAAACTTTTTTTACGAGGAGATCATAGATGCTGGAAGGCTCTCCAGATTAGCCTTCAAGCTCGACTTCATTATCAATGAAAAGAAAGAGATCATCCGGGCTTTTGCAGGAGACCCTGTCGAAGAACATCGAGAAGCCTCCGCCTATGCAGCCTCCCTCTATTCGGTCCCCATACCGAAGATTGCTGATGTCACCATCACTTCTGCCTTCCCTATGGAGGTGGGAGTCCAGTCCACAAAGGCTCTGGTCATGGCTGGATTTTGCACACGATCCGATGGAGCCATCATCTGGGCCGCACCGCAGAGAGAAGCTGGTCCCATCATGCCCTTGATCAAAGAGATGGGAAGCCCGGAGAGCGCCGGCGATTTCCATCGGTGGTTGATCGAGGGAAATGTTCCGGATCATCTTAGATCCTTTGGAATTTCATATATCATGCAGGTGGTCTACTTTAAGGAGCTGGCAGAAAAGTTTCATGTGGTCCATGTGACCGACGGGCTTTCACCAGAGCAGGTGAAGATGATGAAATTTTCTTATGCTTCGACCCTCCAGGAGGCGATCGATCAGGTTTCTAAGAAGATCCCCAAGGCCGATGTGGCCATCTTCCCATCGGGTGGAACCATCATTCCCGAAATCCGCCATTTTTAGCGAAATACTGAAAGACGGGTCTCTTAAATCTTTTTGTCGCCGTCATTCCTGCGAAAGCTCGCCTCGGCGAAGCCTGGGCAGGAATCCAGTGGCTTCTGGATTCCGGGTCGCCCCGGGCTCAAGGCCTGGGTTGCCCGGAATGACGATCCTACTCCCGGATCTGTCAACCCCGTACTCGATACGGGGCCACCGGCAATGCCGGGGGATTCCCTAATTGCATTTATTGCATCATACTTACCTCGTCAATTGTTCTTAATACCGTCCGTAATTCTTCGCTGCTTAGTGATGAAAAGAACTTCGAGACGACGATGTCCCCTAATAATTCTTCCCGTTTTTTGAATTCGCGATAAAGGCAAAAGTTGGGAGAGCTATTGAATTTGCCGGAAAACATATAGCAGATACCGCGTGGACCTCCACCACATTTTTCAAATTTATCGCAGTCTTTACATATCCCGATCATCTCTGTCTGCGGTGGAGATTTTGGCACTAAAGCTGGTCTTTTAAGTACTTCGTTTAAGGGCTCCTGAACAACATTGCCGACTTTATAGACTGCTCTTTCCATGGAAGTGGAAGGAAACACGTCGCCCTTATAATCGATAAAAAAGTAATCTGTCCCTTCACTATGATAGAAACTTCCACGATATGGATTCAACGAAAATGCAGTATCAAGCGCAATAAGACCTGGTTTTTCAAAATACCTGTCTCTCAAGAACAATAAAAATTCGGTGATTTCTTCTAAAGAAAAATTAAATAATTTACGGACCCTTTCATTATCTCCTCTGCCGTTAGGGACAAACGCTGAAAATCTTAGCCTGTCTACATTGAGCCTTAATGCCATATTGTATATATTATCCAGTGAATATATCATTTGGGGATAAAGCATCGCACCGAGACTGACATTTAAGCCCGCATTCAAACATATGCCGATTGCTTCGATGGCTTTTGAGAAACAATCTGCCGGGCCTCTTCTCAATATTTTATTTTGCTTTTCGTCTTCTCCATCAACACTGATTTGGACGTTAGTCAAGCCCGAATCAACTAATCTATGTATGAGTTCTTCATTTACGAGGTAGCCGTTTGTGACCATAGAGAATCTCTTTATTCCGAACTTGAGGCCTTGGACCATGATATCCGAAAGATCATCTCTCAGAAGTGGTTCTCCGCCGGACCATGCCACACTGGTTATTCCGAGATTGCCGATTTCCTGAACAATATATTTTGCCTTGTCAGTTGGAATGGTATAAACAGGCCATTTTCTGCTTGCGCCGGATAAACAATGAACGCACGCAAAATTACAGGCTTTGGTGATATCCCACGCTGCCGTGAAACGGCTGAAATCTGTGTCATCAAAAACCAACGGGCAGAATACCTCCTCTTATGATCTTCTCTTTTTGGTTTTTTTCGTGATTGGTTTTGTTTTTCGCTTGGCAGGATATTTCAGGCTTGATTTCACGACTATCTTGGAGGGTAGTATGAGCTTGTCGGGTGGCTCCGGGGCTAACTTATCAGGTGGCTCCGGGGCTAACTTATCAGGTGGCTCCGGGGCTAGCTTATCGGGCGGCTCTGGCGCTAGCTTATCGGGTGGCTCCGGCGCTAACTTATCGAGTGGCTCCGGAGCCAATTTATCGGGTGGTTCGGGGGCTAACTTATCGGGCGGCTCTGGCGCTAACTTATCAGGTGGCTCTGGGGCCAGTTTTGAATAGGACCTGGCTTCCTTTGCTCGTCCAGGATCTCTTCTTTGAAGAATACTGTTGATTAGGTTTCTTATTTCTGTTAATTCATCGCGAGACAAATTCTTTAGCATATTTTTTATAATATCATCCATCTTTACCCTCCTTTTTCCTTTTTTAAGTTCTTTTGGGGGTCGGACCAAATGTTTGGGCTTTTGGGGGTCGGACCAAATCAAGCCATTGATATCTAATGTGATTCGTCTCAAAACAGCGCGTTTTCTTGCCTTAAATCCGCATTTTCACGGCCAAAATTAGCCTTGTAAGAAGCCGCCGAGTCTCGCAACTTATGAGGTCCTTCTGAATCGGGGTAACCTCTAATCCTTTGAAAGCATAATTTTGGGTTCAAAAAGGCTATTCTAAGCCCAAAAAGAGGTCCAATATTTTACAGTTCTCCCTTCAGGGCAGTCACGTCCACCTTCGTTTTTTTCGCCCATTCCTCTCATTCACAATTTCAAATCGTTAACTCACGCGGTTAACTTGATCCGGCCCCAACGGAACTTGCATTTGCCCGTTGTGCATCCTTTTGAAGATATTTTTCCACAATTTCGATGGATTCGGCAGCTTCTTCTACGGACCCGATGCCCAGGGTGATGAGATCCGTCTCCTTTATGCTTTCCAATACAAAGGATAATCCCTCTTGCGGCGGTATACGTCCGGAAGCCAACGATTTCATGACCACAAATGGTTTATCGGTACTTCGTATCAGTTGAACCCTTTCTTTCGCGGGTTCATTCCCCTCGTACCAAGGATTCACAAAACCGGCGAGGTTTAAAGGAAATAAGTAAAGATCAATCCCATAATTCTTCTTCTCGCAAAGTTCCACCGTTGAAACCCTGTGCGTCGATATCCCGGCCAACAAGTTTTGGCCATGGATCTGATCAATGAGCTGTTCTAATCCTTTGATGTCACCCTGTTCCCTCGGCCGGTCAACAAATTGCGAATGAATCACGCAGACGTCCGCTCTGACATCCAGCAAGAATTTCAATTTCTCCTGATGAGACTTCATGGGAGAGGTTTCATCAATCCGTGTCGTCCCTATATAATTCAGGACATTTTCCAGCCTGAGTTTTGCAATGATCTCCCATATTCTTTCATTCGCACTCGATTCAATCGTATTCACCCCTTTCGAGATGCAGAATTTGATCGTATTGATGATATACGCATCGTCAAATCTGTTGATATATTCTCTATTTCTTGCTTCGCTAAAATGTGAATGGCCGTAAAACGGATTGCTTCCACAGACGACTTTTGAAAAACGGACCCCTCGAATTTCTACGATATTCACAAAAACCTCCTGAAATTCTGCACTCTACCTCATCAAACCAATTACTTGTCTTGGTCCGACCCTAATAAATCTTGCCTTCGATTTGGTATTGTTCATGTGCATAACGAAATAAATCAAGCGCGGGCTAAGGCGATGCCGTGAGCCACTATCTATTCACCGCCGCCCGGATTGACTTGTTCGCCTTCCAATCTTCTTCTTCAGTTCAGAGACTGTAATAGTCGGTGAATCCTTTTCGGTCTCTTTGGCTTCTCTGAGCGAGCGAAGATCATCGTAATCCTCGAGTTCCTCTTGAACATGTCAGCTTATTATAGTCAAAAGAGCAGGTCTGTCAATAAATATTGCTGATTTGGTGTTGGAAATTGATTGGATTATCGGTGTAATCGGTTCAAACTTATTAGGATACAGAATATGGTGTAAAGTTCGTGGCCGTTATTTTCCGCCCCTACGAAGAGAAAGGTTATCAATTTTCATAGTTCGAGACTGCTTGCGGGTAGGCAGGGTTGTCGAACCCGCCATGAAGTATTACGAAGAAAGACGATTTAAGAAGCAAGCTCTTTGATTTCCTTTCTTTATCTGCAAATCTATTTTATTATGGGTTTATGTTAACAAGAAGAAAACTGCTGAGAACATGGTTTTGGGCTTCTTTATCAAGCCTCATCCTCAACCCGCTCTCGATCTGCTGGGCTCAGGCGAAGAAGATACTTCCCAAGGCGTTCTCAAAAAATCAATTGAAGGATATGAATCCAGCAGAAATCGATAACCGGAACCTCGAAGTCGATCCGCTCAAACAATTCGGCACGATGGGACCAACAGAGGTGACAGTCGATCTGAAACATTACCGATTGAAGGTAACAGGGCAAGTGGAACATCCCCTCTCTCTAACTTACGAGCAGATCCTGAAATATCCTTCTCTGACCGAAACCGTCCTCCTGATCTGTCCCGGTTTCTTTTCCAATAACGGCCGCTGGACCGGGGTCCACTTGAGATCTTTATTTCAGGAAGCAATGATCAAGAAAGAGGCAACGTATTTCGATATCAAAGGAGCTCATGAGAAGGTGGTCAGAATTACACTTCAGGAAATTGGTAAGAAAAGAATCTTTTTGGCCTACCGCGTAAACGGAGAAACCCTTCCTCAAAAGCACGGCTTCCCTTTGAGGCTGGTCTATGAAGATGCCTATGGGTACGACTGGGTCAAGTATGTCGACGAGATCGTGGTTTTATAAAATTGGGGATATGAACCCGGTCCCAATTTTGTTTTACCAGCCACCGACCAGATGAAGATGGAGATGAAACACGAACTGTCCGCCTCCTCTTTCAACATTGAAGACCAATTTATATCCGGACTCAGAAATGGAATGCATCTTGGCCATCTCTTTGGCCTTCAAGATCATCTGGGAGATGGTATCCCGGTCCTGTTCTGTAAGATCATTAACGCTTCGGATATGTTTCCGGGGAATGATGAGAAGATGGACCGGCGCGTGAGGCCGGATGTCCTTGATCACAATCAAGGAGTCATCCCGATATAAAAAATCAGCCGGCTTTTCTCCTCTGATAATCTGGCAAAAGACGCAGTCTTTCATCTGGCAACCCTCACCAGTACCGGCTTCAACACTCTCATCAATTCTGAGGGAGACACCTCTGCTAACAGCCCTCTTTTCCCTGCATTGATCAATATTTTGGGAAGACTGAGAATCGATTCCTCAGCATAAACCGGAAGAACTTTCTTGGTCCTAAAGGGGGAGATTCCTCCCACCCTATAGCCCGTATGTTTTAGTGCGGTCTCGGGGGTACAGGGATTGACCGACTTAGCTCCAATCGTTCTTGCAAGGGCTTTGGTCGAAACTTCCCTGTCCCCATGCATCAATATGATAAAGGGCTTCTTCTCCTCGTCTTCCATGACAAGAGTCTTCACCACTATATGTTCATCCACACCGAAGGCCTTCGCAGCTGTCTCCGTTCCTCCATGCTCCTCATATTGGTAAGGACGCTCGATGAAGTCGACCCGATGTTCTCTCAAAAAACGGATAGCGGACGTGACCGGTAATTTTTCTCTTGTCAAAAGAACCCCCCTGAACAATCTCAATGACTTCTAATCTGTATGATGCCCCCTTAAACGGAGTATCCGCAGATTTCCAAAACCCTTTAGAAATCTCCTCTAAAGATAAACATCCTTTCTCAATCCTGCAATCACGCAGCGGGACGTCACCGATATAAAAACGATAAATCCACCCACCAGCGCCCATTTCCCCGGGGTTTCTCCCAGTATCAGAAAGACCCATATGGGATTCAGGATCGGTTCGATCCCCGGAATCAATGTTGCTTCGATGGCGGTGACATGCTTGATCGCCTCAGAATAAAGGACATAAGAAAGCCCAAGTTGGACCACTCCCAAGAGCACGATTCCAGCCCAGCTCATAAGGCTGGGCATCGATTCAAACATGAAGGGCAATCCGATGAGGCCGGTCAGAATGTTTCCAAGAATGATCGACCCCAAAGGAGATTCGTCTTTCTGTTTGCGCAGAAAGAGAATGAGGAAAGAGAAGCTTAAACCACTCAGGATGGCGAGACTATTCCCTAAGAGGTTCCCCGTTGTCAACCGATCAAAGAAAAAAAGAACCATACCACCGATGACAAAGAGAATGGTCAACCAATCGAACCACTGAACGCTCTCGCCCAAAAACCAGATGCTCAAAAAAGCAACATAGATGGGCGCCGTATATTGCAACAGAATGGCATTGGCTGCGGTGGTCAGTTTCGTCGCAGTCACAAACAATGTAACGGTGATGGCATAGGCAACCGCTCCACCGATTTGCGGAAAAGACCATGACAGACGGGAGCCCCGAAAAAAGAGCAGCAGGACAGCTACCGCAATGAAACTGCGCGACCCTGCGATAGCAACCGGATTCCAGGACACAACTTTTATCAGCAGACCTCCCGAACTCCAGAGGATTGCCGCAATAAGCATAAAGATGACGGCTTTATACCGTTTCTCCGCTTCCATATTTCAATCGGGCTCGCTTCTTCCTTTTCGATTTCTGCCGCCTGACTTTCTGGATCTGAATCTCCTCGGGGGTTAACTGGCCCGATAGCTTCTCAATCCTCCGGACGAGCTCACGTCTCGCCAGAAACCGGTTCAGAGATTGAGTCCTCTCTTTCATCCATTTCACTTCAATCCCTGTCGGGACATGTTTGAGATAAACACAGGTGGAGGTTTTGTTGACCTTCTGCCCCCCGCTCCCCGACGACCGGATAAATCTCTCTTCGATATCCTTCTCGTGGATATGGAGCGCTTCCATCCTCTCACTAAGCCATCGGTTCTTCTCTTCGTTTACGGGAAATGGGGTCACAACCACCTCTTTTTCTTAAAATAGGCCAGCATCGAGACACCAATGATCACGACCACCAGCCAGACAGCCGGGTAGCCGTAGCGCCACTCCAGCTCGGGCATATGCTTGAAATTCATTCCGTAAATTCCAGCGATGAACGTAAGGGGCATGAAAATCGTCGCGATGATCGTCAGCACTTTCATCACGGAGTTGAGCCTGTTACTGACGCTGGATAGATAAATGTCGAGCATCCCTGAAAGCATCTCACGATAGACCTCGATGGCATCCATCGCTTGGACGGTATGATCGTAGACATCCCGGAGATAGACCTCCGTGGTCTGTCTGATCAGCGGCGATTCTTTCCGACCTAACCCGCTGATGACCTCTCTCAAAGGCCATACGGCCCTTCTCAAAAAAATCATCTCATTCTTGAATCTCTGAATCTCATGTAACGTCTTGGCCGCTGGACGGGTCACCAATTCTTCTTCAAGAAGCTCGATCTTTTCGCCCAGCTTTTCAATGATCAGGAAATAATGGTCGACGATCGTGTCCATCAAGGAATAGGCAAGATAATCTGCTCCCATTTTTCGAATAAGCCCTTTTCCGGTTCGGATCCTCTCCCTCACGGGATTGAAAACATCTCCGTCCCTTCCTTCCTGAAAAGAGATGACGAAATTCGACCCGAGGATCAAACTGACTTGCTCTGACTTGATCAGCTTGTTTGTGTTTTCCCCGTAAAGCATTTTTAAGACGATGTAGAGATAATCTCCATAGACCTCCATCTTTGGACGCTGGTCCGTATTGAGGATGTCTTCAAGCACAAGGGGATGGAATCCATAGCATTCCCCCAGCTTCTGGACGATCTCGACCTGATGGATCCCTTCCAGATTAATCCATGTGACCGTGGGCTTGTCTTTAAAGACAAAACACTCCTCAATGACCTTCACTTCTCTCTCTTCAACCTGTTGATCATCATAGTCGAAGATGGTAATTTTCGGTTCTTCGACTTTCTTCTCACCGATGTGGATCAGCGTCCCGGGCGGAAGACCCGCTTTCCTGGACCTTCTTTTAAGAAGATTCGGCATCGTCAGCCCTCCTCAGATCAAATTGTGTTTCAATATAGCAGAAACAACACGATTGTCAATCAACCTGCCAGAGATTCCGAAAAGGCTCCGAAATCACTCACTGCACAGATACGAAGCATATCCATCATGGAAGTCCGCGTGGTCCTCTTTGAAATCTGCGGAATCAAGAGAGTCTTTGACGGTTCTTCAGAACCCTCTCAAAAAGTCCTCTTGACAGGGGTAGGAGAGGGGTATAGAATTTTGACTCATGGAAAATCTCATTCTGAAGCGATTCAAGGAGAATACCGAAGTCAAGACACGTTTTCTAAAAGAGAGTCTTCCCCAGCTCCTCGACGTGATCAAACTGATTGCGCATGCCTTTGAATCGGGGAACAAGCTCTTCTTTTTTGGAAATGGAGGAAGTGCTGCCGACGCCCAGCACCTTGCTGCGGAATTTGTCAACCGGTACATCATGGATCGGCCTCCGCTTCCGGCCATCGCCCTGACCACGGATACGTCGATTCTCACGAGCATCTCGAATGATTTTGCCTTTGATGAGATCTTCGCCAAACAATTGAGGGCCCTCGGTAAGGAGGGAGACGTTGCCGTGGCAATCAGTACCAGCGGAAACTCCTCCAATATCATCAAGGCCATTGAGGTGGCGAAGGAGATGAGAATGAAAACGGTGGCCCTGAGTGGAAATGATGGAGGAGTGCTCGGAAAGATCTCCGATAGGTCTCTCATTGTTTCTTCCAACAGCACACCCCGTATCCAAGAGACTCATATTCTCATCGGACACATCCTCTGTGAGATGGTGGAACACCAACTCTTTCTCAAATGAAGCTCCCTGCCGCACGCGGTGGGGGATCGAGCAAAACTCTGAGGGGGAAAAGATGCCTGAATGTTCTTTCGAAAGAAACAAAACTCGTTGCACCTGCACTTACGACCCCTGCGAACGGAAAGGGAGATGCTGTCAATGCCTTGCTTACCACCGGAAGATGAAAGAGCTCCCCGGCTGTCTCTTCTCCACCGAGGGAGAACGTTCCTACGATCGCTCGATCCGCAGATTCATCGCTGAAAACAAATGAAAGTAAACGAATTAATCAAATGATAACGAATAGGCCGAAGGGTACCGAACTTCATCATTAAGTATTCGCTTTATTCGGCGCCATTTCTTTTATTCGAATCTATTCTTTGCGCTATGGATATCAAATTTGAACGAATTCATCTTCAATCTGATCTCCTTTCCCCCCTCCAAGGATTCGAACCGATCTCTGTCCCGATCGAGATTAGAATAGATCCCCTCACAAAAAGGCGGAGCCGAATCATTACTTTGAATCTTCCCTCCAAGGGGAGGTTCGACTTCTCCCAGATGTCGGAGGAGTCGAAGGGATGTTTTTTCTGCCCGGAGAACATTTTTCAGAAGACCCCCAAGTTCTTGGAAGAGATCATACCGGAAGGAAGGATCCAGATCGGCCAGGCTGTGGGGTTTCCGAATCTTAATCCCATAGGAACCTATGGCAGCGTGGTTGTCCTCTGCCAGGAGCATTTTCTCAATCTTAACCAGTTGACTCCCAAAATATATGAAGACGCACTTTCCTTGTCCATTGATATTGCCAGGAGAACGATGGCCTTTGATCCCAATGCCCGTTACTGGCAGATCAACCAGAATTTTCTTTTTCCTGCTGGAAGCACGATCCTCCATCCTCACGTCCAGGTCATTGGGGATCCTGTGTCGACCAATGAGATGGAATTGCTCCTGAACGCCGTTTCTTCATATCACCAGAGGAACAAGACCTCCTATTGGAACGACCTCACTCAGATCGAGAAAGAATTGAAAGAAAGGTATATCACAAACCTCGGTAGAACCCACTGGATCACTCCCTTTGCCCCTGTCGGATTTAATGAGGTCTGCGGGATTGTGGAGGAGTACGGATCGATTACAACTTTGGGCCAAGAGGAGGTTTCCTCTTTGGCCAAAGGCATCGTTTCCACCTTGAAGTACTATGATGATAAGGACCTCAATAGCTTCAACTTCTCAATCTACTCCATCTCCGGTGAACCCACTCACCAACTCTTCATCCGGATCATCTCCAGAACTCCCATTCAGCCCTATTACCCCAATGACTGGACTGCCTTCAAAGTCCTTCACTCCGAACCGACCTTCAACACCATTCCAGAGGAACTCTGCCGTGAAATCCGTCCCTACTTCCCTTGAACGAGTGGCCTCTATCGATATTGGGACCAACACGATTCTTCTCCTGGTCGCAGAAGTGGATCAAGGAAGTTTGAAACCCCTTTTTGAGGCGGAAACCGTTGTCCGATTGGGCGAAGGGCTTCAAAGAAATGGAGTCCTTTCACAGAAGGCAATGCAAAGAGGTCGTCGAACATTGAGCCAGTACCTGGACACATGCCGAAATATCGAAGCTCAGAAGATATTTGCCGTGGGCACAAGCGCCCTCAGGGAAGCCAGGAACTCCGAAGATTTCTTGCGGAAGATCAAAGAAAAACTTGGCCTCTCCATCGAGGTCATCTCAGGAAAAGAGGAGGCGGAACTCTCATTCTTGGCCGTCGCAAGAGACCTGAATGATCCGAAAGAATCGACCCTGGTGATCGATGTTGGAGGAGGAAGCACGGAATTTATATATGGCAAGCATGACCAAATCATCGAATGGGTAAGCCTTCCTCTCGGAATCGTCCATTTTACGGAAAAATTCCTTGTTTCAGATCCCGTAAAAGAAGAGGAATACGAAGAGATGGCAAGGGAGATTCGAAAATTACTTCCTCGCATCCCCCGTCCGAAAAGACCATTCCTGATGGCTTCGATAGGAGGAACAGGCACGACTTTAGCCTCTGTTGAACTGGGTTTAAAAGAATTCATCCCTGATAAAATTCACCACTTTATTCTTAAAAGGGAAGCCTTGAAAAGACAATTGGCGCTTTATCGGTCAAGAACGATTGAAGAAAGAAAATGGATAAGGGGTCTTCCGCCTGCCAGAGCAGATGTGATACTGGCAGGTGGGACCATCCTTTACATGGCAATGGAGGAACTCAAGTGTGAATCTGTCTTGATCAATTGCCATGGGGTGAGATATGGTTTGCTGTATAAACGGCTTAACCTTGGTTAACTATGATGAGGAGTCGTCATTGCGAGCGACCACCGGAAGCACGGCAATCTCACTCCATAAAGATGAGATTGCGGAGCCTGTTCCGAGTCATACCGAGGAATCTCAGGGTTTGCTTCGGCTTCGCCTCGCAACCACTTCGCTCCTCACAGCGACATTTCATTTAACGCGCCTCTATGAGTTTCTTTAAAACCAGGATCACCAGAACCATAAACCGACCTTGGCCAGTATTCTTCGGACCTACTGGAACATCCCCTTTGCAAAAGATAAGGTCGCCCTTTCTGAAAGGCTTTTCGTCATTCCCGATCGCAAGGGTCCCCTCGCCTTCAACCCCGTAGAGGATGACTTCCAAAGCTCCCGGATGGGGATGAAGAGGCATGATCTGGCCGGGTTCAAAACAGATGAGCACTGCCGCACTCGTATCTCCGATATGAAGTTGTTTGGGTACGAAATTCTCTTCCGAAAACTCTGCTTTCTCAAAAAGTCGGATCGGTTCCATAAGGCCCCCTAAAATTGGAAATAGGATCTAACGGTTATCGGGATATCAGGTTATCAGTCGGAGGGGTATCAGAATACCAGAGAATCAGGTTTAACAATTTTCCATTCTTTTGCCTTTCCTGATATCCTGGCGCCCGGTATCCTTCTGACCGATCTTCTGGTGTCCTGATTAGCCATTTAACCTCATTCCAAGTCATTCAGTTCTTTCACGATCACATCCGGGTCCAAGTTGTGCATTAAAGCTCCGAAAGAGATGGACTCCATCTTCATCCCGGGGCAGGTGAAGCAGCCCTGTCCGAAATATTTTTCAATCACCTTGATCGCTCCGGGGTTGGATTCTAATACATCTCCGATCACCATATCCTTGTTGAACTTTTTCCCAGGCATCTCTTCCTCCTTCTTAAACTGAAGCTCAAGGTTCTTGCTTTGAGCTTTGAGCTTTGAGCCCTCTGCTCTCTATCTTAGATAATGGTACAGCATATCCACACGGCCATGTTTGACCAGGTAGATTCCGGAAAATTTCATCACCTCCCGGATCTTTGCCTTATAATCACCGTGGTAACACTGGGTTTCACATTTCTTGCACATGGGTTTCGGATGGTGGGGACATTTCAGCCTCATGGTCAAGCCGTATGTCAGAAGTCTTGTACAGTCCGGACAAAGAAGAACCTCTTTCTTTTCGATCTCCTTGATATCGAGAAGCCTGAAAGAAAAAGGGGTTCTATCTCCGTTGTGATTCTCCCGGCAATAGATTCTCACAAACTTGATCAAGGTCCGGATATCAGACTTCTCTTTCTTCGAAATCTCTTTCTGTTTGACCATGTCCTTGTCTATTCACTCCTTCTCCAAGAGACGGCCCACTCTTTCACTATTACCATATTTTAATCTTCCAATATTCCGGAAAAGAATACCTTGACCTAAGTCAATCGCTCGACGAGCTCAGGACAGGCCCTTCGACAAAGTTAGGCGGAATTCGGGAGAGAAAGAGGGGCAGGTTCGTAATCGAACAAAAAAGACTTACTTATTGAAACGTTTCCCAATTTATCTTCAATGCCGCGAAGATCAATCTTCCCTGTCTACGAATAGAATTGTCTCCTTTTTACTTCACGAACCTAAAATCGTTCTTCTCCCGTTATATCTCTCCGTATCATACTGGGTTTTAACGTCCACCAGGTTCAACCGGCTGATGGCCTCCTGTAAGGGAACAGCCGTGATCTTTCCATTCCGGTAGCTCACCATCTTCCCAAAATCTTCTTTCACAATCAAGTCGACCGCTGCAATCCCGAAATATCTGCCCATCCTGCGGTCATAAGCACAAGGAGTGCCTCCCCGTTGCAGATGGCTCAGGACAACGCTCCGGGTCTCAATCTTCGTTGAGTCAAAAATCTCCTTTGCCAGGAAATCTGCCACGCCTCCCAGCATCTTATGGCCAAAGCTATCGATGCCTTCTTCTTTAATGATCTCGGAGGAGCCTGCCGGCTTCGCGCCCTCGGCCGCGACAACAATGTCGTATCGGGCCCCTTTCCTTCTTCCCTCTATCAGCAACGAATTGATCCTCTCGATCTCAAAATTATATTCGGGAATCAGAATGATATACGCGCCGCTCGATTCCCCTCCCTCCAGGGCCAGCCACCCGGCATGCCTCCCCATGGTCTCCACGACAAAGATTCTTCTATGGGAGCCGGCAGTCGTCCTCAAGCGGTCGATCTCCTCGGTGATCACACTCACGGCTGTTTCAAATCCCAGGGTATAATCGGTTGCGGATAGATCTTTGTCGATCGTCTTCGGAATACCCGCCACGTTCACGCCTTCCATGTGAAGTTTATGAGCTACGCCGAGCGTATCTTCGCCTCCAATCGCCACAATGTAATCCAAACCAAGCCCCTCAATATTTTTGAGGACGGTCTTGGACCGATCTTTCTTAGGATCATAGGGGTTGGTCCGGGAAGTTCCCAGATTCGTCCCTCCGTAGCGATCCCACGTCCTCACCATCTCCTCTGTCAAAACGCCAATCCTCGAAGAGGGAAAATCTTCGTCTCCCTCCGGCGAAACCAGTCCCTTCCAGCCATCTCGAATCCCGACCACTTCATATTGGATCTTTCTCGTCCTCTGGAGCCGGTCATCCAATGCCGTCTTCACCACCCACTTGATCGCCGAGTTTAATCCCGCGCAATCTCCACCACCCGTCAGAACGCCTATTCTTCTTTTCTCCATTGTGCCTCCTCATTACCTTGAAAATAAACGTTTCATCAACTGTCAGTCGGTAACAAACCTCCCTGCCTACCGGCAGGCAGGCGTATCGTCAAGAATTCGGCGAGGAGATAAGGGGCTAAGGAGATAGGGAGAAAAAGATTCTTCTCATCATCACCTCACCTCCCAAACGCCTCATCAGGTTTAGACAAGCCTCTTACAAAAGGTGATCCGATCATTGCCTGGATGATAATAATCGGGGACCCTTGCCACCTCTTGGAATCCTCTATAAAGGTAAAACCTCAGCGTTTTTTCGTATTCGGCAATAGAAGAGGTTTCCGCGAGGATCATCCTTCCTCTTGCCTTTTCCACTACCCCTTCCAGGAAATCGACCAATTTGGAGCCGATTCCAATCCCTTGAGAGCTCGGATCGACCACGATCCAGTAGAGATCGAAAGTCCCGCGGGTCATCGGGGCAGGACCATAACAGACGTAGCCCATGGGTTGATCCTGATCATCCACCATGCAATCAATCTGGTAATCCTTCTGGCTCCTATCCTTCAAGACGATATCGATCAATTCCATCGCCACGCTGATTTCTTCAGGCGTGAAGACCTGAGCATTCGTCAGCATCGAATGGAGCCTTGTCCTATCTTTCTCAACCAGTGGCCTGATCTTCATCATTCATTCACCTAATAGAATAGCTTATCAAAAGCAAGAAGGACCATCACGAACAGAACATAAGTATTCGTGACTTTGAAACGAAATTCTCTCTTTTTACCTGTCACGGTCCTCGAGGCCTCCCAAACCAGCCAGGCCCCTGCACCGACTAAACTCCCATTGATCACCTGGGATTCCACGACGCCAAACAGCGGTATGATGATACAGGTGACTGCGGTTGCAAAAACCCACACGAATGTGATTCGCTCAAGCTGCATTGGAGTGAACACCCGGGTCAAAGACGCAAATCCTGCTTGTTCATAATCTTTCCCACAATGGATGAGAAGGAGCCAGAAATGGGGTATCTGCCACATGAAAAAGAAAAAAGAAATCGCCAGAATTTCAGGACCAAGGAAGGAACCTCCCCCGGACACCCAGCCGATGAGAG
This sequence comes from Thermodesulfobacteriota bacterium, assembly GCA_041947025.1. Taxonomy (GTDB): domain Bacteria; phylum Desulfobacterota; class BSN033; order BSN033; family UBA1163; genus CAVTZZ01. The sequence continues at coordinate 7,777 of JBHGBJ010000032.1, read as the reverse complement.
GGGGAATTCCGCCCACCATCGCCCCGGGTAAGGCTGCAAAGGCAGTCTTTCGCTTCAAGTAGGTATAGACCCCGTTATACCAGACGACAGCGAAGAGGCCAAGGCCCCAAGCAGTCAGATCGGCTCGGCGAAAAAGAATGGCTGCCCCTGAGAGCATCAAGCCGAGTGAAACCGACAGGCAAACACGCGGAGCAAGCCTCCCGGAAGGCAACGGACGGTCCCTTGTCCTTTCCATTAATCTATCGGCCTTTCTCTCCTGGTATTGATTGAGTGCACAGGACCCGCATGCCAAGAGGAGTACCCCAAGAATCGGCAGAAAGATTCCGGGGGTCAATTCTCCTTTGGCAAGTATAAACCCCAGACTGGCAGAAAGGGTTGAAAATAATGAGATTCTGAACTTGGTCAGTTCTAAAAGGATCTTTATTTGCTCAATCACTTCTCTTTCACCCAAAGAGACGAAGACAGGTTATTTCAGCGTCTCCAGGTACTGAACGATTTCATCCAACTCCGAAGCTGTCAATTTTTCCGGCGGCATGATCGGCGGAAAGCCTTTGACCACATCTGCATTAGGCTCCAGTATCGATTTTCGGAGATAGGCTTCATCTGCGACAACCGTTCTCTCCTTTCCGTCCGTAACCACGGTGACACTCTTCCCGAAGAGCCCCTTGAACGTGGGCCCCACCCGGGGAGTTCCATCAATGGTGTGACAGGCGACGCACCCCTTTACCTGGTAGAGTTGTAGACCAGGGGGGGGAGCCTCGGCTGCCTCTTTCTCCTTCTTTCCTTGATACCACTTCGCAAACTCCTCTTCGGGGAGCACCACAATCTTTGTCAGCATGTGCGAATGCTCCAGTCCGCAATACTGCGAACACATCACGTCGAATGCTCCTGTCTCGGTGGGTTGAAACCATAAATAGGTTTCCATGCCCGGTACAGCGTCCTGCTTGATCCGAAAGGCAGGCGCATAAAACCCATGGATCACATCCTGTGAAGTAAGGATCAGTTTAACAGGCTTTCCTACGGGAACTCTTAACTCGGTCTCCTTCGCTCCATTTTCATATTCAAAAAGCCAGGACCACTGGCGGGCCACTACCTTTATAACCATGGCTCCCTCAGGGACCTTTTTCAATACCTGAAAGCCCGTCAATCCGTAGTAAAACATCGATAGAACCAGAAAGGTCGGGATGACGGTCCAGATAACCTCCAGCCACGTAGATCCTTCGATATCGGCTGGCTCAGGATGTTTTTCGCGGCGATATCGAACGACGAAGTAGACCATCAGGAAGGTGATCAGCACGAGGAGCGAGACGCAGATCGCCAGGATGTAGAGAAAGACGTTATCCACGACCCTGCCGGATATACCCGTCGCTCCTGAAAAGATCATCTCGCACCGCCCCAACGAAACGCCACATCGGAAAAGGTTAAGAGGATAAATACCAACAAGACAACCAGCGTCATAGGAATGATGACTCGAAATATGCGAAGCCTCTCATATCTCAGGTGCATGAAATAGCCAAGGACCAGCCCCGACTTTGTCCCAGCAATCAACAGGGGGAGCAGAATGGCCCAACGGCCAAGCTGCATCCCCCCTATGGAAACAGTGACCCCGGTGAGGATGATCAACCCGACCCAGACCCGGAAATAGGTCCGGTAATTCAAGACATGAGGCTTTCCTTCTTCAGGTTTCACGCAACCCTCCCCTCCTCCTGCCTTCCCTTCTCCAGGCGAAAGAACTACCTGAATTCCTCAGGTTGGGCGAGGATATCGATAAAGTTTTGCAGCGGGACATTTCTTGCTGGCACCGCAGCGATCGAAAGCCTTAATAAGGTCAATGGATCGCAGTGCTTGATTCATCAAGCCTTCTCAAATGATCCGCAATTGTAAAACTTTGGAGATATCCTTGCCTAACCTCCTCCTGAATTCTTTCGCACTCTTTTTGAAAAAGAAAACTAAGTAATCAGATAGAAAACAGGAAAGAGAAAGATCCAGATAATATCCACCATGTGCCAGTATAATCCCGAGTTTTCCAGAGGAATAAAGTGTATCGGATCAATCTTCTTCCTTCCGATCAGGAACAACATCACCGAAAGAACGCAAACCCCGACGAGGACATGAAGGCCATGAAGTCCTGTCATCACATAGTAAAGGCCGAAGAAGAGGATATCCCCCTTGGGACGGCTCAGAAGAATCGAGGAGTTGGGATAAATGCCGTGCTCGATCTTGGCCCCCCATTCAATGCCTTTGTTGAAAAGAAAAAGAAGACCTAAAAGGATTGTCGCAATCAGTAAACAGGCACATAATCTTCGCTGTCCCTTTTGTATCGCGGAGATGGAGGTTGCCATGGCCAAACTGCTTGTCAGAAGAATCAGCGTATTCAAGGTGCCGAGAAGGCGGTTCAACTCAACTGCGGCAAGATGAAAATCAGTCGAGTACTTATAACGATACGCAGAGTAAAGGATAAACAATCCCCCGAAAAGCAGAATCTCCGAAAGGAGGAAAAGCCACATCCCTAATTTGGAACCGGTGTAGTCTTGATGAGCTTCCATACTCATTGCCGACGCCTAAATCATGCAATGCTTCTCTGTCTAATCCCCCTTTATAAAAGGGGGAATTGTTGCTCACCTCCCTTTTCTAAAGGGAGGACGGGAGGGATTAAGAGGGACCTACCTAAATTCATACGGTCCTTTCGCCACTGTCGGGATCTTCTCAAAATTCTCAGTGGGTGGAGGTGAAGGGATCTGCCATTCGAGTGTCGCTCCACCCCAGGGATTATTCTCCGCCTTCTCCCCTTTGAAAAAGCCCCGGAAGAGGTTGGCAAACATGATAATCAATCCGCTAATCAGAACCCAGGAACCAAAGGTGGCCGTGTGATGAAGGGTCCGGAATTGAGGAAGATAGTCATAGTATCTTCGAGGCATACCCTCCCAGCCTAACAGGAGCATGGAGAAGTAGAAGATGTTAAACCCCACGAGCATAATCACCCATGCCCCTTTCGCTGTCTTTCGATTGTACATCCGGCCGAACATCTTGGGAAACCAGTAATGGAAAGCCGCGAAAAGACCGAATCCCATCCCGCCGAAGATGATGTAGTGAAAATGGCCGGGGATCCAGTAAGTATCGTGGAGATGGACGTTAGGGGCCAGGGCTCCCTGAATCAAGCCTGTCAGCCCACCAATCGAAAAGAGAAATATGAAGGCAAGGCAGAAAAGAAGCGGAGGCTCAAGGGCAATTGAGCCTTTATGAAGGGTTGCAACCCAGTTGAAGACTTTGATGGCACTCGGGACCGCAACCAGAAAAGTGAGAAGAGAGAAAAGGAGAGCTGCAAAATCGCTCTGACCGCTGACAAACATGTGATGGCCCCAGACCAGAGATCCAACCGCTGCGATCGCCACGCCCGAGACGGCGATGGCCATATACCCGAAGATCTTCTTCCTCGCGAATACGGGGATGATGTCGGAGACGATGCCCATGGCCGGAAGGATCATGATATAGGTGGCTGGATGAGAGTAGATCCAGAAAAGGTGTTGGTAGAGGATGGGATCTCCTCCCTTGGTCGGGTCAAATACCCCCACTCCAAAATACCTCTCCAAGAAGATCAGAACCATCGTGATCCCGATCACGGGGGTGGCAAGGATTTGAACCCACGAGGTCGAATAGATTCCCCACACGAAAAGGGGCAACCGCCTCCAGGTCATGCCAGGGGCCCTCAACCGATGAGTCGTTGTCACGAAATTGATCCCTGTCAGGATGGAAGACATGCCCAGGACAAAAACGCCGAACACAGCGAGGGGGACATTCACCGTCGTCCGAAGACTGTAAGGCGCGTAGAATGTCCAGCCCGTGTCAGGAGCTCCACCGCCTGTGAAGACAGAGATCGCGACGATGACCGCCCCGGAGATATAAAACCACCAGGATAAAAGGTTAATCCTCGGAAACGCCATATCTCTGGCACCGATTTGAATCGGCAGGAAAAAATTTCCGAAGACGGTCGGGATCGCCGGGATGACGACCAGGAAGATCATAATAATTCCGTGCAGCGTAAAAAGGGAGTTATAGGTCCTGGGTCTCATGATGGCGCCCCCGGGAAAAATCATTTGCAGCCTCATGAAGAATCCGAGAACCACACCGCTGAAGAAGAAAGCGAGGACGAAAATGAGATAAAGGATCCCGATTCTCTTGTGATCCGAAGTGAGAATCCATGAGAGGATTCCCGAATAGCGGTCCTGGTCCTGGTAGAAGTTGATTCCCTGACGAATCTCTTGAGCGTCACCGGTGGAGGTCATCCCTGTTGCTCCTCTTTGGGAAGTCTCTTTCTCCCTTTGAAAAAAAGAAACCCAACAAACAATAATGTGAAAACCAGGGTGACGCTTCCGGTCACCTTCAAAAGGTTAAAGACAAGCTTGTTGGCCTTGGGGTCATAACTAAAGCAGAAACGAACGACCTTGACAATGGTCGGTCCGATCCTTCCCTGGGAGGCTTCGACGAGAGCCAACTTAAGGTCGAAGGGCAGAGGGTCTGCGCCGTACATATAGCGGACAATCTTTCCCTCGGGTGAAAGAATGATTAATGAAACCGGGTGCTCAAAATCGTCCCCGACTCTCTTGAAATGGAACCCTATCCCGTCGGTCAGTTTATGGATGTTCTCTCTGTCGCCGGTCAGGAACCTCCAGGCATCTTCCGGAAAAGGTCTCTCGATCATCTTGAGATAGAGCTTCTTCCTTTCAAGGGCGAGAGCAGGCTTTTCAGTTTCATCAAAGCTGAAGGCGAGCACAACGTATTCTTTGCCAGGCTCTGACGGCAGCCTGTTCAGAACATCTGCCAGATTCTGCAACAAGAGGCTGCACACATTCGGGCAGTGATAGTAGACAGGAGCAAGGATGGTCGGCTTGTGAATCAGCTCCCACAAGCCGACCCGATTGCCCGATTCATCGTTGAAGTTAAGATCGAGGGGAATGGTTTGGCCTAACTTCTCGTCAATCCCCAAAGCCTGCGGGTCTTTGGACTGCTCAACATGACCATTCGTCTGACGGGCCAAAACGATTATCAAGAAAAACAAAACAAGAACGATTATCTTCGGTTTCAACCTTTTCCCCTTACTCTTCAAAAGGTTACCGCATTTTTGAACTCAAATCAACGAAAAACTCTTCAAATATTATCCCGTTATATTTCGTCATCCCATTATAGAAAGGGATCTCTTCCAGGGTAAATAGGGAAAATCCGGTATTTCAAGGGAGGCAGGAAAGTATTTCGTCAGATTGAACTCTTTTCGGAAAGATGACAACTGGAGCGGGCGGCGGGATTTAATTAAGCGCTCGATCTACTTCTGATCTTCATCCTAAATTGAGCATTCTGCGGGCATTGTCTGCAAATATCTTCCTGTTATCCCCTTCGGATAGACCAAGGGATTTTATTACATCAGGATAGGTTGCGAGCCGAACTTCACCTGAGCCCGGCCCATTCGGAGCATCCGTCGCAAAGAGGAGTTGGTCTGCTCCAAATATCTCATAGGCACACCTGATCGCCGACGCACTGCCACCGACAGCCGTGTCATAATAGAATTGGGAAAAATAATCGAAGAGCGGTTTAGTCAGAACCCGGCCGATCGCCTCATTCTCTGCTGTGTGGGTGACGTTAGTAAGGTCATAGGTCTCATTCGTGCGTCCCCAGAAGAAGGGTATCCCTCCGCCCAGGTGGTGGCCAACGACCTTAAGACCAGGGTAACGTTCCATGACGCCGGAGAAGACCAGCCGGGAAAGCGCCAACGTCGTCTCAAAGGGCCACCCGAAGTTGTGGTTGAGATCATATTCCCCTTCGTAACTGCGGTCCCTGTGCCTTTCCGGAGCAGCAGGATGAATATAAACAGGGATTCCCATCTCTGCGGCCTGTGTCCAAAACGGTTCAAGCTCAGGCAGATCCAAGGGCTTTCCCCTAAAATTGGAAGGAACGGTAATTGCCTTCAAGCCCAAGGCCTTTATCGCCCGGGTCATCTCTTTGCCGCCGCCCTGCTCGAACCCGGTTAGTGGGATCGTTCCGCCGGCAATCAGCCTTCCCTTGGATTCCTCCATCAGTCTCGCCATCCCTTCATTGATGATCCGGGCCATGGCTAATTGTTGAGCGGGGTCATCGGTGACATACAGTTCGCCCCCTGTGGGCGCTACCACTTGCAGGTCTATGCCATTTCTGTCGAGCTGCGCCAAGCGCTCCCCGACATCAACCCTGTGGGGCCTGCATCGCACCGCTTCCTCCACCCGGGCGAGACTCTTTTTCGCCCAGGCACCTTCTTGCTCACCCAACCACGCAAGGTATGTCCTGTGATACATGTGAGTATTCGCATCAATAATCACTTTATCCCCTCAATTCTGTTTTATGATTTGATGAGAGCTTGGTGCATGGATGATTGGAGCCGGCGCTCGGATTTGAACCGAGGACCTGCTGATTACGAATCAGCTGCTCTACCGCTGAGCTACGCCGGCTTCAAGATATGATATCTTTTACCATTTTTTAGATTGCTCGTCAATTGGTATTGATGGAAGGGCAAGGAGAGTCCGGTGCTTTTCACGACGCAATCACTTTAGGCCGCCGGGTTTTGCAAACAAGCGTTCGGCATTTTCGTAGCCGATCTTCCTTGCCGTATTGGCGGTCAATTGAGCCAGCATGACCCGGAAGATCGCGATGCGGTATTCGTAGTGTATCAGGACAGGAGTATGAGCAGTATCCGTTCCGATGACGAACCTGTCCGGAAAAGCCTCAAACAACGCCTTCATTTCAGGAAGGATCTTCCCGTCATCATCCTGCACAAGATGGATCCACGGGGTCTTCCGGGGCCAGTATTTCCCGTACCCTCCCTGGGTGCGAGGGCCGTTGAACATGTGGCCGAGGTCAGCCATCAATTTCGGGTACCGATTCAGAAACTTCCCGATCTGCTCGGCGCTGGATCGACCACCGTTATGGGCCCAGATGAACCGTGTGTCGGGCGAGCTGTCAAAGAGCCGAAGGACTTCTTCAACAACTTCGGGCTCCGCCTCGGCATGAAATAGAACCGGGACCTGATATCGAGCCGCAAGTTTGGCAAACTCCTTCATAGCCGTGGAGTCTGCCCGAATCCTCACCTCTCCGCCGGTTTCAGTCGTATTCGTAATCTCATAAGCATGGTGAACCAGAATAAACTCCCCCAGCCCAAAAAATTCTCCGGTATCGAGTTTCTCCCTCATTTCCCTGAGCAAGGGATCCAGGGCGGCCAGGTCATTCCACCGCCGGCTTTTCGGACCCAGGTCGTCTCTCTGCCCGCCGACGAAAGGAATAAAGCTTCCCGGATGTTTGCGGATATAATCTCTCGCCTGCTCATCGCTCGCGAGACCTCCATCTTTCGGCGACTTATAATGGCGGGGCAAGAGCACCATTCGTTTCACTCCCGCCTTTCCCATAGGGCCAATCAGAGCCTCAACTGGTATATTCCTGTTTAAATGGTTATGCGCGTCAATCAGCGGGATATCCGCTGCTTCCGTGTTTTCGACTTTCACATTGGAGCGATTCACACCGGTTCTGGCAAAGAACGCATCCAAGGAGTCCTGGGCTAAACCCGGGACCGCCCAAACGAAAACGCATAGCCATGAAAAGCACAGGTATTTTTTCCAATCGGCCATAGTGCAAATTGATAATTTACGAGAGGAGAATTTAGTTTAAGAAAAAGGCCTGGGGGAGTCAAGAAGAAAATTCCGAATGTGTTAGCAAAGTAGAAATGTCCCCTTAACTGCTTAAGTTAAAATGTCCCCATGGA
>JBHGBJ010000031.1:0-40089 GCA_041947025.1 Thermodesulfobacteriota bacterium | reverse complement strand
CGCCCACAGGGCGGGGCTTCCCGGAAAGGAAATCTCATTTTTATTGTGCCCCTTGACCCTGCCAACAAGGCGGGGCTTGCGGGGCACTTCCCGGCCATTAGAGAAGAAATTTTTCTCTTGCAATTTCGGGCAGAAATTACTAAATTTGAATCGAGAGGGATTTTTTTGTATTATTGCGTAGTTATGCGTTTGTTGGTCTTCCTTTGTGGCAAAGCAAAAAAGTAAGGAGGGGAAAACATGAGAATCAGGGATGTGATGACGAAGAATCCAATTACCGTGGAAAGTAAGACATTGGTTGTGGATGCCCAGAAGATCATGAGAGAAAATAATATCCGAAGGCTTCCCGTTGTGGACAAAGGAAAGCTCGTGGGCATCGTCACTCAGCACGACCTCCTCCAGGCCGCTCCTTCCCCTGCCACCTCTTTGAGCATCCATGAGTTGAATTATCTCCTTGCTAAGATGACAGTAGACGAAGTCATGAAAAAGAACCCCGTAACCCTCAGCCCGGACACACCTTTTGAAGAGGCTTTGCGCATTGGACAAGATAAGAAGATCGGCTCCTTTCCTGTCGTGGATCAGGGAAAATTGATCGGGATTATAACGGAATCGGACACGGTGAGATTCCTCAGCCGTGCCTTGGGTTTGAGAGAGGAAGGATCGAGGATTACGATCGAGGGACTGGGCGGAAAGTTGGGCGATCTTGAGAAGATTATTTCGATCGCCAATCAGCATAATACCATCATTCTTAGCATGATCTCCCTTCCGAGGCCGGAGAAAAAAGACTGGATGATTGTGCTTCGGCTCAAGACGACAAATCCGGATCCCATTGTCCGCGATTATAAGAAGTCCGGTTTCAATGTCACCTACTCTGCCTGGTTCCGTTGTGAAGCAGGAAGTGCCTGAGGAACCCCATCGATCCCCAGCAGAAGAAATATTAAGTACGGATACCTCTTGATCTCAGGAGTTCATGCCATCCATCCAGACGGAGCTGGCGCTGGGCGGGAGAAAGCGAAGGGTCGTATATCCTTCCCTCAGGGGCTAAGAGCCTTATCCTCTCTCTATCCTTCCAGAGACCCATGTGGAGCCCGGTCAAAAAAGCGCACCCGAGGGCGGTGGCATCGGTGACCGAAGAATGTATGATTGGCATTCCCAGAATGTCTGCCTGAAATTGGAGTAGGGCCGGACGTGCGGCCCCTCCTGCTGCTGTGATCTGCCGGATCTGGAGATTCGGAATTCTTTGAAGCTGCTCCAGAATATCTGCTACAAGAAAAGCGATGGACTCCATACCGGCTCTCAATAGGACATCCTGTGAAGGCGCAGCGCCGTCGCCCCTAAATTCGGTTGGAGCGGTCTCCTTCCAGTAGGGCGCTGCAAGGCCATACATCCCCGGGATCATATACCACCCCTGCGAAGACGAAGCCACGCGGTTTTCCCATTGCATGGATGCCCCTTCCATGCCTTTCTCTTTTTCGAACCACTCGAAGAGCGAACCCACGGCGTTGACCGTGCCTTCAGCCGAATAGATGGCTTCGTTCCGGTTCGAATAGGCGATATTCGTCAAGAGGCCATTCGCGAGATGAGGGCTCTTGCCGACGTTCACCAAGATCCCGGCCGAAGTTCCATAATTGATCCCGCATTGGCCTTCCTCAAACCCTCCCAATCCGAGGAGGGCGGCTTGATGATCTCCTAAGGAGCAGGTGATCGGGATGAATCGGTTCTTGAATTTGTAATGTCCATAGGGATGACAGGTGGGATGGATTTCCGGAAGGATCTGCCCCGGGATCTTAAAAAGCCGGACCAATTCTTCATCCCAACTCCTCTTGTGGATGTTAAAGAAGAGGGTTCTGCCGGCAATCGATTCGTCGGTGGCACAGACCCGTTCCTCGGTCAGATGCCACATCAAGAAACTGTTCCAGGGAGAAAAAACAAGTTCGGGTCGTTGGATCCATTTTCGAATTTCCCGATCATGACGAAGAAACCATAAGAATTTGGGACCTCCGTAGTGCCCCGTGAGAGGCAGCCCCGTCCTCTGATAGATCAGCTCGCGCTGGGGATTCACTTCCGCACAGACACTCCTTGCTCTCAGGTCCTGCCAGGAGATGACAGGTGTAAGAGCCCTCCCTTCTTTCCGATCCCAGAAGATGAAGGACGAACGTTGACAGGCCAGGCCCATCGACAGGATTTCACCTCCGTCCTTATCGATGGAGGAGATGACCTCCTCCAGGGCTTCCCGGGTCTTCTCTATCAAGTCAACAGGATCTTGTTCAACATGCGTCGGTTCGGGCCTTTCGATTTCCAAAGAACGGAAAGCCCGGTAGGTCACATGTCCCTGGTGATCGAAAGCAAGGACCTTGGTAGCTGAACTTCCCTGGTCAATGGTGATGATGAAAGAACTCAACGGCTTCTCGTTTGCAGGATTTTGATAAGTCGGTCCGGGTAATCCGTCACAATCCCATCAACTCCCATATGGAGAAAACGCTCCATCTGCTCTTCCGTGTTGACCGTCCAGACAAAAACCTTCGTGCCTTGCTGCCGGGCTTTGGAGACGTTGGCTTCTGTCAAAACCGTTCCGCGGCAACTTAATAAAGGAATCGGCCTTCCTCCGGTCGCTTCATGAGGGAGGCTCCATGCCTTGCCGTAGATTGAAGCCACGGGGACGCGGGGGTTCTTTTCCCTGATTCGATCGATGGCTGAAAGGTCAAAGGAAGCAAAGACAACCTGATTCATCATTCCAGCCCTTTCCACTTCCTCGAGAGACCGATCCGCCAGATCGCTCATCCGATACCGCCCCAGATCCCCTTGCTTGAGCTCAATCGTAAGGACGGCTTTACCACGGACCGATTCCAGCACCTCCTTCAACGCTGGAATCCTCTCTCCGGAGAATTGGGCCCCGAACCAGGAACCCGCGTCCAATTGTTTCAATTCGTCCAGGGTCAAGTCGGCCACTTTCCCCTTCCCGTTCGTCGTCCGGTTCAGGGTGTCGTCGTGAATCACCACCACTTGCCCGTCCTTAGATAAGTGGACGTCCAGTTCAATCATATCCACACCCAAATCCATCGCTTTTTTGAAGGCCGTCAGGGTATTTTCCGGTGCCTCTCCCGAAAAGCCCCGGTGAGCGATGACGAATACCGGAAATTTCCCGGTCCGAGGTAGCCCCGTTAAATCATTCGATTGAGAAGTCGAACAACTCATGAAGCCTCCGGCCCATAATGTGGTCACGATCAGGAAAACTTTTCCCGCAGAAGCCCTCTTCCTTTTCACTTTTCACTCTCAATCAACCCATGGACGAACCAGCGCTGCATCAGGATAACGACCAGCACCGGCGGGAGCAGAGCCATCATCGCAGCCGCCATGACCAGGTTCCATTCGGGAGGCTGTGTCCCCGTTGGAACGGTGGAGGCAATGCCCACCACCACCACCTGCATCTTTTCAGAGCTCGTCACCATGAGGGGCCAGAGATACTGGTTCCAGCCATAGATGAACATGACTACGAAGAGGGCAGCGATGTTTGCTCCGGAGTTGGGGAGAAGAATCGACCAGAGAAAACGCAAGGGTCCCGAGCCATCGATCTTGGCTGCATCCACCAACTCATCGGGGATGGTGAGATAGAACTGTCGAAAAAGAAAAGTCGCCGTGGCTGAAGCAATCAACGGGATGGTCAGCCCTGCATAGGTATTGACCCAGCCCATGCTCGCCACCACCTGATAAGTGGATATGATCCGGACCGGGACGGGAAGCATCAATGTCACGAAGATCATCCAGAAAGCGATCTGTTTGCCCCGGAAGTTGAAGTAGACAATGGCAAAGGCCGAGAGGATGGAGATGAGGATCTTGCCCAGGCTGACCGTCAAGGCAACAATTCCACTATTGATGAGCAGCCGTCCCATATGGGTGCGGTTCCAGACTTTCGCGTAATTCTCCAGAAGATGGCCAGAGGGCAGCAGCTTTTGAGGCTTTTGAATCGATTCTTCCATGCTCTGGGTGCTGATCACGAAACTGTAATAGAGCGGGAACCCGATCAAACAGACCGAGAGAATGAGCAGGAGATGGGTGACCAGCTTTTTCCAATCCCACCTTGGTTTTGTGGATCTGTTCAAAAGAATGCCCTTCATCAATAAAAGACCTTTCTCTCGGTGTATCGGAATTGGAGGACCGTCAAGAAGATGACCAGGGCCATCAGAATGACCGACTGAGCCGCTGAGGTGCCGATCCTCATATTGACGAATCCATCTAAGTAGGTTTTGTAAACCATAATCGTCGTTGCGTCGCCAGGGCCTCCCTGGGTGACCGCATGGATAATCCCAAAGGTTTCGAAAAAGGAAAAAACCATATTCATGATGAAGAGGAAGAAGGTGACCGGTGACAACAAGGGGAAGGTAATCCAGCGGAAGAGTCTGATTCCACTCGCTCCGTCGACCTTTGCCGCCTCCATCACAGATTTCGGAATAGTCTGAAGCCCCGCAAGGAAAAAGACAACGTTGTAGCCCAGGTGAGCCCAGGTCGCAGCGAAGATCACCAACAGGATGGCGATCCACCCCTTGAGAAGCCAGTTGAATTCATAGGCTGTAGCCATGGAAAGAACATAAGTCAGGATCCCATAGGAAGGATGGAAGATGAAAAGCCAGATAATCCCTGACACCGGAGGGGCAATGCCGTAAGTCCAGAGAACCGCTGTCCGGTAGAACGGAAGCCCCATGATCTTCTGATTGGCTAACGTGGCAAGGAAAAGAGAGACAGTTAAACCCAGGAATGTTACTCCAAAGGAAAAGACGAAAGAATGGAAGACGCTTCGATGGTACTCAGAGGAAGCCAGGAGGTTTACAAAATTCTGCACTCCCACAAAGGTCTGCTTGTCTCCAAAGGGAGAGACCTGGAATACGGAAAGTCGCAGGGAATCAAAGGCGGGCCAAAAGAAAAAGATCAGGACAACCAATAATTGTGGCGCGATCAAGACGTAGGGAAGCCACCGGTTCTTAAAGATGCTTTTCTTCATGACCCATGGGGGGAGGATGCGATCATCCTCCCCGATTTCTCCAGAGCTATTTGTACATCGCTGCAAATTCTTTCAACATTTCGTTACTCTTTTTTACGGCTTCGTCCAAACCCTGCTGGGAGGTCTTCTTTCCCGCCACCACGTTTTCGATCTCCGCTTCAATCACGTCCCGAATGGCCGGAAGATTCCCGAGACGGACGCCCTGGCTATTTTTCGTCGTCTTCCCTTTGGTGATCTGGGCAAAGGCAGTCCACATGTTGGGATTCTTCTTGAAATGGCCGGACGCCTCAAGGGCCTTCAAAGCAGAATTGCTGATGGGAAGATAGCCTGTCTCGGCATGCCACCACGCCTGTTGTTCGGTCTTGCCGAGAAATTCGAAAAATTTCGCCACGGCCTTATACTCTTCCGGTTTGTGGCCCTTCATCACCCAGAGGCTCGCCCCTCCGATGATGGAATTGCCGATGGGGTACCCCGCGATTCTCGGCAAATTTCCAGTGCCCCATTCAAATTTCGCTGTCTTCGTCAAGGTCCCCACAAGGGCGGTTGAGGCCAGTCCAATCGCCGCCTCGCCATTGATGATCGGTTGATCTCCTTTGCTTCCCCGGCCCGAGTAGGTGAATATTCCCTGATCCTTCCAACGACTGAGAAGATCCAGTATCTGTCCTCCCAATTTGCCGTTGATTTTCAGTGTAGTGGCCAGGTCAGCGAATCCGTTGTCTTTGTCTGAAAAGGGCTGATCATGCCAGGCGTGCATGTTCTCCATCATTATCCAGGAAGGCCACGAAGTCGTAAAACCGATCTTGGAGGCACCGGAGAGGACAACGGCCTTTGAGCACTTCTCAATTTCATCAAAAGTCGCCGGAGGTTTGTCAGGATTAAGGCCGGCTTTCTTGAAAAGGCTCTTATTATAGTAAAGAATGGCCGTTGAAGAGTTGAAAGGCATCGAGTAAAGATTCCCCTTGAAGGAGTAATAAGATTTGACAACGCTGAGAAAATTACCCCAGTCGACCTTGATCCCCTGGTCTTTCATCAATTCGTAAACGGGATAGATCGCACCCGAGGAGAGCATCGTCTGGGTTCCCACCTCGAAAACCTGTATGATATGAGGATGGGTCTTGGCCCGGTAGGCCGCAATCCCTGCTGTCAATGTTTCCGGGTAGCCTCCCTTGTACACCGCTTTGACCTCATACTCTGTTTGACTGTTGTTGAACTTTGTGGTGATCTCGTTGACCTTCTCACCCAGAAATCCGGTGTGGGCATGCCACCACTGGATCTCTGTCTTGGCCCATGCCGCCAACGGCAAAAAGCAAACGAACATCCATAAGGCAAAGATACTCAAGAACCTGACAATGGATCGGCTTTTCGTTCTCATCTCGCTCCCTCCTTTAATCAGATGAAATAGGTTCAATGAAGAAATCACCTATAGCCCGTTAAATCTTTCGTTCTTCTAAAATATTCTTTCTTCAGCAACACCCACGCACAAATCTTAAGAGTCCGTCCTGATCCGAGCATGAGGAGGATCTTTTTCAAAGAGATGCATCCTCTCGAGGTCCAAAAGGAGCTCGATCTTATCGTGGACCCGAAAAGAGGTCTGGGCACTGACGCAGGCCATGAGGTTATGTTTTCCAGTGGCCACGTTGAGATGAATCTCCGAGCCCAGAGGTTCGATGATGTCGATCACTCCCTCGAGAACGCTTTCCTTTAACCGGTCCGGGGCATGAGGTCGATCGAAGATATCGCTGGGTCTGATTCCGAAGATCGCCTCTTTCCCAGCCAGCGACTGATAAGAAGGGGACTTTCTCTCCGGAATGGGGAGTTGAAAGACGTCGGCGTCGACGTAGAGCCGGTCTTCCCTGGAAAGCACGCGACAAGGGACAAAGTTCATCACCGGGCTTCCAATGAAGCCGGCGACAAAAAGGTTGATCGGATAATTATAAACTTCCAGAGGAGCACCGACCTGTTGGATCAACCCGTCCTTCATCACGACGATCTTTGTCCCCATGGTCATCGCCTCCACCTGATCATGGGTGACATAGACGATGGTCGTCTGAAGGCGGTCATGAAGCTTGGAGAGCTCTGCCCTCATCTGAACCCGGAGCTTGGCATCCAAATTTGAAAGAGGTTCATCGAAGAGGAAGACAGCAGGTTTTCGAACGATCGCCCTTCCCACGGCGACACGCTGTCTCTGGCCTCCGGAGAGCTGCTTCGGCTTCCGGTTGAGAAATTCCTTAATGCCAAGGATCTCCGAGGCCTCTCTTACCCTCTGATCAATCTCGTCCCTGGGGAACTTTCTCAGCTTGAGGCCGAAGGCCATGTTCTTATAGACGGACATGTGAGGATAGAGGGCATACTCCTGAAAGACCATGGCGATGTCCCGGTCTTTCGGGGGAAGGTCATTGACGATACGATCACCAATCGAGATGGTCCCGCTGGAAACTTCTTCCAGGCCTGCAATCATTCGAAGGGCCGTTGATTTCCCGCATCCCGAAGGTCCGACCAGGATGGCAAATTCCTTGTCCTCGACAGTCAGGTTAAAATTCTTTACCGCTTCGACCGCTCCGAAGCGTTTCGAAACATCCTGTAAGACCACCCTGGCCATTTTCTCTCCACATTCTTTCTTATGGAGATTAGCAAAACCTCATTTTCCTGTCAATTCTTATTGCGAAAGCCCTTGGTTATTCCTTAGGGTGGGAGATTCTCGTGAGGATGAAAGAAATCGTAGACGAGTTGAGCCGATCTTCGATTCATTTTGAGAGCTTTTCCTAAATCTTTCAGGGTCGCTTCCTTAACCCCTTCCAGGCTTCCAAAAAACTTCAGGAGATCCTTCTCCCTCACTTTTCCGATGCCCGGAATCTCTCCCAGGGCTGTTTTAATCGTCTCCTTCCTCCTCACCTTCTTATGATAAGTGATAGCGAACCGATGGGCTTCGTCACGGATGCGGTCAAGAAAATGAAGAAGGGAGGAACGCCTTCCGAGAGTCAGAGGCTCTCTGTATTGAGGATGAAAGATCTTCTCTTCACTCTTCCGCAATGGGGAAAGGGAGACTTCTTCGATTCGCCTTTCCTTGGCGAGGCTGAGAAGATCCACCTCCTTGATCTTCAACTCCTTGAATACCTCAAGGGCCACATTGAGCTGCCCCCGGCCTCCGTCCAGCAGGACCAAGTCGGGAAGGTCGTTCTCCTGGCCGGCTTTTTGATAACGGCGGAGAAGAACCTCGTACATCATTCCGTAATCGTCCGAACCCTCAATCGTTCTAATCCTGAAATGACGGTATCTCTCCTTGACAGGCTCCCCATCCTCGAAGGAGACCATGGATCCCACCGCATATCCTCCCTGGAGGTTCGAGATATCGAAGGCCTCGATTCTTCGAGGAAGCCTCCTCAAGTGAAGGGTCTCCTGAAGGGCTTCAAGAAGCTTTTCCCGGTCCTTTTCAATCTCGGTCTCCGCCAGAAAAACCTTTTCGGCGTTTTCACAGGCCATTTGGAGGAGATGCTTCTTATCCCCCTTCGAGGGGACCAGAATGCGGACCCTCTTTCCTTTCAGATCGGTCAGCCATTGCTCTACAAGGCGCTGCTCGGGAACAGCCTTTGGGATCAGGATCTGGGCAGGGATGAACTTCCCCTCGCGATAATATTGATGGAGAAAAGATGAAAGGACCTCCTCATCCGGAAGGCCGGAGGACGGGAGGCTGAATCCCTTGCCTCCCAGGAGCTTCCCGCCTCTGACGAAAAGGGGATGGATCATGATCGTATGATCCTGCCGGAAGAATCCGACCACATCCTGGTCAAGGAAGTCTCGAGAGACGATCTTCTGTCTTTCGGTGATTTCCTCGATATGCCTGATCAGATCCCGGATCTTCGCCGCCTTTTCAAAGTGAAGCCGTTCCGACTCTTCCTCCATTCTCTTCTTCAGCCTCTCCACAAGGTCCCTGTTCTTCCCCTCCAGAAACATCCTCACCTGATGAACCATCTCGCGGTACTGAACCGGGTCAATCTTGCCGCAGCAAGGCCCTGCGCATCGATCCATCTCATAATTGATGCAGGGTCTCAACCGCTGGGAGAACTTGGTGTCAAGGCAAGTCCGGATCGGAAAGAGCCTCCGGATCAGTTTTAACGTCTCTTTGAGAGAAGTGGCCGAAGGGTAAGGACCGAAATAAAGGGAGCGGTCTTTCTTGATCCGCCTCACAATGGTCAGGGTGGGAAATTCCTCTTCCATGGAGAGCCTGAGACAGGGATAATTCTTATCATCCCTCAGCTTGATATTGTATCGGGGATGATGTTCCTTGATCAGGTTATTTTCGAGGATGTAGGCTTCTTTTTCCGTGTCGGTGACAATGGTTTCGATGTCTATCACCTTTTCCAACATCATCAAGGTCTTGGCATCTTTTCCGGCCGGCTTGTGGAAGTAGGAGCTCACCCGGTGCCTGATGTTTCCCGCCTTCCCGACGTAGAGGATCGTTCCTCCTTTGTCCTTAAAAAGGTAGACCCCCGGGTTCGTGGGCAGGTGATCCACTTTTTGGCTCAAAGAATCCATTCGAATCTCTTACCTCTGGTGACCATAAAGTTCCTCAAAGATCGGAGCAATCAAATTATCCACGGGCACATAGTCGTCGGTCAGGATGACGGGACCCCGCTCCTTCAGATATTGCTGTAATTGCCCCTGGGACATGACATGGGAAATCATCACCTGATTGCTCTTCTTCTTAATCTCGTCACCAAAATCGTTTAGGTCTATTTTCCGGATGCTTGCAACCACAATGAAGTTGCTGGTTCCGAGAGAATCGTGGATCGGGCTGACGGAGATCAGATGGGTATATCCTTTTCCAAAGGCCTCCTCCAGGGTTCGGATGTAAGAGGGAAGAAAAGCTCCTTTGTTGAAATTATCGATCACATTGGTCAGGAGCAACCCATCCGGTTTTAACAGGAGCTTCAATTGGGCTGCAAATTCTTTCGTTGTCAAATGATAGGGAACCGAGAGGTCGCTGAAGGCATCGAGGAAGATAAAGTCGTACCTTCCCTTCTCCTCACAATTCATCACAAACCAACGGGCATCCTCATTGAAGGTCTGGATCTTCGTGTCCGGAGGAATCCCCATATGAGTTTTGGCTGTCCTCGTGACCTCCGGATCGATCTCCACCACTTCGATTTTGGCATTCGGGTATTGCAGCTCAACATAACGGGGAAGCGTATAACCCCCTCCGCCAATGAAGAGGGAACGGAAAGGTCTCTTTTCATCGACCTGCCATCTCAGCATTTCCTCAAAGACACGAATGTAGCGATACTCCAGACGGAAGGGATTTTTGAGATCCGTGCGGGAGTGATTGAGGTGATCGAGATAGAGAGTGACAAGAGAGGCCTCCTGATCCGATCGATCCTTTTTTAGGCTGATCGTGTAGTACTGGCTCTCCTTAAAATAATAGGTTTCCTCATCCAGAGGAGGCTTGAAGGCCTTGCCGTAAAAAATCCCCAGGGTGAGTGTGAGGATGAGGAATAATAAAAAAATTGTTCTCTTCTTGACGAAGGCCCCGCCGAAGATGGGGCCGCAGACAATCAGAATCATTCCGGCCGCCAACAAGACGTGCCGGGTCCCCATCCATTCGATCAAGAGGAATCCGGTAGTAAAGGTTCCGAGAATCGAGCCCAGCGTTGAAAAGGCATAGATCTTTCCCACCACATTCCCAGTCGTTTTTAAACTCTTCAAGGTCAGTTTCACCACCACGGGCGATATCGTTCCAAGCAGGCAAGAGGGAAGGAAGAAGACCAAGGCCGTCATGAGCACGATCCGGGTCATCAGGGTGGTGTGAAACTCCGATCTTCCTAAGAAGTTGATGAGAGGCGAGATGGAGAGGGCCCCCAGACCCGAGAGAAAGAGGAGCCATCCCAGCGTTGAAAGACGAGGAAACCGATCAGCGATCAGTCCTCCCAAATAGGCGCCGATGCTGATGCCGGCCAGGACAACCCCGATGATGCTTGTCCAGGTGTAGAGAGAGACCCCGACGTATGGAGCCATAATCCTTCCGGCCACCAGTTCGATCACCAGTGAGCAGAAACTGGCAATAAAGACGACGAGATTGGCCTTGACCATTTCTCTTTGCACGATTTACTTTCTCCTCAAGTTCCTACATCAACAGGGACACCGGCCAGGGATACTGCAGAAGCTTTAGAGCGGAAACCCTTTTTCGCGTGCTTCTGAGACCCAAATTGGATGTCATCGCTGTCGAAATCCTCACGTTTGTTTATCCTAACATGAATACAAGACCGCATTCTAAAGGTTCGGCAGTATTCCTGGCCGGGGGCCATTTATCCCAGCCTCAATTCATTCTCTTCGAGCCGATGGATTCTATCCCGCAATTCTGCGGCCTGCTCGAATTCCAATCGACTCGCAGCCTCCTTCATCTCCTTTTTCAACTTTTCAATCATTGCAGAGATCTCTTTCTCAGGCATATACTCCCCTTTGACGTCGGACACCTTGGGGACAGTGAAATAGTCTGCCTCATAGATCGAGGCCAGAATATTTCGAACCGATTTCTTCACCGTTTGCGGAGTGATCCGGTGGGTCTTGTTATACTCCTCCTGGATCTTCCTCCTCCGGTTCGTCTCCAGAATGGCCTGATCCATCGCTCCGGTCATCTTATCTCCGTAGAGGATCACCCGACCGTTCACATTTCTCGCAGCCCGGCCAAAGGTCTGGATGAGAGATTTCTCAGATCTGAGAAACCCTTCCTTATCTGCATCCAGGATCGCCACCAGGGAAACCTCGGGGAGGTCAAGCCCTTCTCTTAAAAGATTGATGCCGATGAGGACATCGAATTTTCCCAGACGAAGATCCCGGATGATCTCCACGCGGTCAAGGGTGTCAATATCGGAGTGAAGGTATTTCACCCGGATGCCGAGGTCCGCATAGTATTCGGTCAGATCCTCAGCCATCCGCTTGGTCAGCGTGGTGACGAGGACCCTCTCCTTTCGCTTCACCCTCTTCTGAATCTCCCCTAAAAGATCGTCGACCTGATTCTTCGCTGGCTTGACCTCTATGGAAGGATCGCTCAAACCGGTCGGACGAATGATCTGCTCCACGATCTGACCGCCGCTCCGCTTCATTTCATAGTCGCTCGGAGTGGCGGAAACATAGACCACCTGACGAACCCGCTCTTGAAACTCTTCGAACATCAGGGGCCGGTTGTCCAATGCGGAGGGAAGCCGAAACCCGTATTCCACCAGCGTCTCTTTCCTGGATCGATCCCCCCGGTACATCCCGATCAACTGGGGGATGGTGACGTGACTTTCATCGATGAATAAGAGGTAGTCCTTTGGAAAGTAGTCGATCAAGGTCGGAGGTGGCTCTCCAGGCTTTCTCCCTGTCAGATGGCGGGAATAGTTCTCGATCCCCTGACAATAACCAAGTTCCTGAAGCATCTCCAAGTCGAAGTTCGTCCTCTGCTCCAGCCTCTGAGCCTCCAAAAGACGGCCCTCGGACTTGAACCATGCCAGTCTCTCCTTCAATTCGTCCCGAATAGTCTGAATGGCGATCCGCATTCGGTCCGGAAAGGTGACATAATGGCTTCCGGGATAGATGGGGACTTTATCCAAGGGCTCGATCATCTTTCCCCGGACCGGATCGATTTCGGCAAGGCTATCCACCTCATCGCCGAAGAGCTGAATCCGAATCGCCTTGTACTCTTCGTGCGCGGGAAAGACCTCGATCACGTCTCCGCGGACACGAAATGTGCCCCGGTGAAAATCGATATCATTTCGCTCATACTGAATCTCTACCAGTTTTGAGAGGATTTCTTCTCGCGAGATAGCCATCCCTTTTTCGAGATAGAGGAGCATTCCGTGGTAGGCTTCCGGCGATCCCAAGCCATAGATACACGAGACACTGGCCACGATGATCACATCATTTCTTTCGAGGAGGGAACGGGTTGCGGAATGTCGCATCTTATCGATGTTCTCATTGATCTGCGTGTCCTTTTCGATGTAGGTATCGGTCGACGGAATATAGGCTTCGGGTTGGTAGTAATCGTAATAACTGACAAAAAACTCGACGGCATTCTCCGGGAAAAGCTCTTTGAATTCTCCGTACAGTTGTGCGGCCAGGGTTTTGTTATGGGAGATTACGAGCGTCGGCTTCTGAACCTCTTCGATCACATTGGCCATGGTGAAGGTCTTACCGGAGCCGGTTACTCCAAGGAGAACCTGATGTGCTACTCCTTCAAGAATGGCTTCGCTTAGCCTTTCAATGGCCTGCGGCTGATCGCCCCTGGGCTGAAACTCGGAGACCAGTTTAAATCGATTCATACAAAGTTATTTTACAACAAAAAAGAACAGAAGGAAAAGGCAGGGCTCATATTGCAAGCGAATCCTTTTAGAAATTTCTCAAGCGGCGTTATCTGAAGGACCTATGAAGCCTTCTCATAAGCATTAAGAAAATCGTTACGCGAAATTCCGGCTTGTGTTCAAATCGTTCGAAGAGTGGAGGCTTTGATCTTTAAGTGATTAGGCATGGTGAGAGGAGTCTTTGTTCCATCTAAATTTTGGCATTTGACTTAGACTCCGGCCTCTGCAACAAATGCCTCAAGGATGGGTGGTTCAACTTCGAGAACGTCCGGTCCAAACGTATCGATATGGAAACGGATGGCTGATTTTACATCAGAGAGAGCTTCTTCGTATGTATCACCCTCTCCAACAACAACCCCTTTTAATCCCAATGGATATGCTACATAACCATCGGGATGTTTCTCCACGATAATTTTGTATTGTTTCATGTAATCCTCCTCTTAGAAACGGTCCCAACCCCTCTATTGTCAAGGGATACTCCCTCTGCTTCTGGGAGTCAACTAAACATCCTTTGTTCGATCTCTTCCTGACTTAGTAATCGCCCTTCTTGAATATCCTTCAGCCCACGCTCAATCTTCTCCCGAACATAAATATGGTATTGGATGTCCTCGAAACTCGCATCATCTGGCATTTGATCCAGCATCTTCTTAACTTCTTCTTTTGCTGTTCTCATCTTTCCTCCCACCAGCCGTTTGCTTCAAATTTCATTACACTCTTATATCCCTTTATATTCAGGATACCATCACTATAGAATTTTTCAATTGTTCTTTAAGATCGGGGTTCTGGATTCCTGTTTGCGCAGGAATGACAGGGTGGAACTATCCGTTGGCGTTGTTCGGTTCGGGTTTCAGTTTCTTCTGGACACCGGAGGAATGGACGATGATGGCGGCTTCTCCTTCGACGGGACACTTGTTCTCACAGATGCCGCAACCCGTGCATTTCTCTTCCTTCACGATGGGCCGTTTCTTGTCGTCGCCCACGATGGCTTGATAGGAGCACTGCTCATTGCAGACCAGGCAGATCTTCTCCGTATCCCAGGCGATGCACCGGGTCTTGTCTACATGGGCGATACCCATCTGGAGCAGACGTTTCTCTTCGAAGGGTAGATATCGAATCGCCTCTGTCGGACAGACCTTTCCACAGAAATTGCAGAACTCTTCACAATAACCGATACGGGGAACAAGCCTTGGTGTGTAAAGACCTGCCAAACCTGCTTCCAAAAGGGTCGACTGAAGAGCATTATTCGGGCAGACCTTCAAGCACTCACCGCAGCCCGAGCAGACAGAAACAAATTCTTCTTCCGGAAGGGCGCCGGGAGGTCGAATCAGCCGGTTATTGACCAGGCCGCTCTCTGTCTGCAAAGGATTGGTCTTGATCACCAGCGTGGAGGCAAAGCCAAAGGCAAGAGCCCCCAATACGTATCTTCGGGAAAGGTTGACCCCATTCGTACTCTTCCAGATCGGCGAGGCAAAATCAAAGGAAACAGCCTGAGGCGGGCATTCGAGGCACTTAAAGCAGGAGATACAGTCCTGTTGACGATAATTCTGCGGCGTCTCCGCAGGAATTGCTCCTACCGGGCAATCCTTGACGCACTTCTGACACTGGGTGCAGCCGTCCGTCACAGACCGTCTGAAGACCCTCAGCCTTGAAAAGATCGAGAAGAGAGTACCCAGCGGACAAAGATAGCGGCACCAGAACCTCTTGCGGACGACCCCCAATGCAAGGATGGCGACAAAGACGATAAAGATAAAGAGATTGACTTTGAACAGCGGCAAAGGAATCGTCGAGGCCATGAATGGATTGCGAGGAAGGAGGCCCTGTATCCTCGGCAAGAGCTCATTGAAAACAAAGATTGCAGGAGGGTAAAAAGCGATCACCAATGTCCGCGTGATCAGACTGATGGGATCAAGCAAATACATCACCTGAAAGGCCATCAGGCCTGCGACGAGGGAAAAGAGAAAGACGCCGTAACGGAGCCTTCGGAGAGGCTGATCGTTAAATCCTTTGGTCCGTTTCTTCTCACGGAAGAGGATTCGATCGAAGAAATCGATCGTTCCGCCCATGGGACAGAACCAACCGCAGAAGAAGTTTCCAAAGATGATCACCAGAAGGAGGACTCCGAAAGCCGGGAGCATCCTCAGGATGACCTCTTTCTTCGTGAGGATCGTGATAATCCCGATGAAGGGATCGAGCCGGAGGTAGAGATCGACGGGGATCTTCAGCTCCAGGGGGAATGCAGTGTGAAGAACCAGATAGAGGAGGAAGAGGAAAGAGAGAGTCTGAACCGTCCTCCTCAGATAAGGAACCGCTCTTTTCATGTGGCAGTAACCTTCTTGAGCCGAACTTTTGAGAGATCGATTTGCCCTAACCCTAAATCATAAGCATTCTTGACGAACTTGATCTCTTCGGGCTTGAAAGACTTCCCCGTCTTGGGGTGTTTGAAGAAAGGAGCAGCATAAGCGTCTGGTGCTACAATGTCGGTCGAAACAATCACCTCACCGATGTCCTCCGTCTTTCCGGGTCCCTTGGGACCGTTGGTCGTCAAGATTCGTATCGCATCCATGACAACGAGATCGGCTTTTCGGACCGTATTGATGTCAGCGATGCATTGATGAAGGTCGATCTTATGTAACTGCTCCATGTCCCATACGGTTCCGATCAGGTTCTTCAAACCGAGAGTCAGCTCGGTGGCAAAATGATGCTTCGGAATGGGGAAGTTGATAAAGACATCCGACTCAAGCACATCTTTGAGCATCTCCACCGTCTTGAGCTTCTTTCCTTTCGGAACCTCCACCTTCTTGTAAACGTTCCTGCCGTGACCGGAAAAGATGTCCGCTCCTGCTTTCTGCGCTGCCTCCTTCAATCCCGATCTTGAAAAAGTAAATTGGTAGTTATCGCAAGTATGGTCCCAGACCGCGACGCGCTTTGCCCCCGCCTCATAGCACATCTTGATCAGTGCGGTAAAGAGTTCGGGGTTATTGGTGCAGGCCTGTTCCGGTGTCCTCGCCCAGGCGATATTGGCTTTGATCGCGACCCGCTGTCCTTTCTTCACAAAACGACCCATCCCTCCCAGGGGAGCCATGGCCGCCTGGAGGAGCTGGGAAGGGCTCCCTTTCTTGGCAATGACGAGATCAGCCTCCTCTGCGGCATGAGCAAGAGAGCCATAGAAAAAAGGAGATATGGCAGTTGCTGCTGCACCTTTAATAAATTGTCTTCGCGTCAGTCTCTGGCGCATAGAATTCATGAAAGTCCTCCTTGTCCGAATTGAATCACTTCAATAAAGAGCGCACATCAGGTCATTCGAATTTGGAACCTGGAGATTATCTGGAATTTGGCATTTGGCATTTGAAATTTCAACCGATCCATTTCTCAATCACACAGGTCCAACTACAGCATTCATAAAGAATCACGGCGATAGCACCAATTTTGAGGCTCCTTTGTCGGTCCCGAACCAGATGCCATTCTTATCCCCGGCGGCGGAAAAAACCATCCCGCTCGGCAGCCCCTGGGAAGGAGTAATCGCCTCCCACTGGCCCGTCGTCATGTCGTACACGCTTACACCGTTGTCCCGGCAGACCCAGACCCGCTCCCTTGCCACTGCCAGGCCGTAGATGCCACCACCCTTCAGAGAATCGGTTGATTCGAGACTCTTCCATCGGTCCGAAGAGGGATCGTATTCAAACAAGATCCCATCGGCGCTCCCTGCCCAGATCTTCTGTCCCACGCTCGCGAGGGCCTTGATCTCCGTTTCAGGAACTCCCTCGTTCGTGCCGTATTTACGCCATCTCTTCTTCCCCTTCACGGAGCGAGTCATTCCGGCGTTGGTCCCAATCCATAGATCCCCGGCCTGAACCAGCAGTGCGTTTATAAAGTTTCCCGAAAGACCGTCTTCGGGAGAATAGAATCCTTTCCAGGTGTCCGTCTTCTTGTCGAGGAAGGAAAGCCCTTTTTCAGACCCCACCCATACCGTATCGCCATCAACAGCGATGGAAACGACTTTTTTCGCGTTTCCATTATTGGTGTTGAACCTTTTCCACGGGGGCTTTTTCGACGGCTGGTAGTAAGAGATCCCTCCTCCGCCGAAGCCATAGAAATAGGTGCCAAACCAGGTCCGGTCCCCATCGGGAACGATCACCGAAACATGGTTGTGGGAGAGGATGTTTTGCCACTCGATGCTCTTCCCGCGATCAATCTTGTCCGGAGGTTCTCCCTTTGTCGTGTATGCCCTCCAGAGGTTCTTGCCCGGGTCGAAAAGTGTCGCACCGCCTCCTTCCGTGCCAAACCAGACCTGATCCCGCTGCACCGCAACGGCATTGACCATGTCGCTCGAGAGCCCATCCTTAACCGTGAAGGATTGGAAGGAGAGGGGTTTCTTCATCGGCTCAGCGTTGACAGGAGTGGAGAGGAAGAAGATGGGTGTGATGAGTATGAAGAAGGATCGCATCGATAAGTGCTTCATTGTCCGCCTGGTCTCCCCTTTCGGAAAAAGAATTTTCTGAATTATGTCGAACTCCGTTATCTTTTGCAAGAAATTTATTGCCTTTCCTATAAAATAAATTCATTCTATGAGCAAGAAATTTAGGCACTCCACCTTGACAATCGATTTTAGGATGGTTATTTTTTTGAAATTAAACTGGGTTTTGACGATTTCCGGTCTTTCTCCATGTTAGGGAAGGGTCCTAAGCCATTCAAATTTAAAGAATTTTTATTTTTAAGGAGGTGGTGGCACCGGGTTTTTGTCTGTTATTCCGTGATTTGCTCTTTATCATAAATTTAGTTACTCGCGCCTTGGGCGGAGAAGAAAGGAGACGTAAGAGATGAAGATTAGGCCATTGCAGGACAGAGTGATTGTTAAACGACTCGAGGAGGAAGAGAAGACAAAAGGCGGGATTATTATTCCTGACTCTGCAAAGGAAAAACCTCAGGAAGGAAAAGTGATCGCCGTTGGAAAGGGAAAGACCACTGAAGAGGGAAAGGTCATCCCCCTTGATGTGAAAGTTGGGGATCGGATCTTGTTTGGCAAGTATTCGGGGACAGAAGTCAAGGTTGAAGGCGAAGAACACCTCATCATGAGAGAAGAAGATATTTTGGGAATTATTGAAGGAAAATGACAAGACAAACTAAAAGAAAACGGAGGTAGTCACAATGGCAAAGGAACTGAAATTTGACCAGGAGGCCCGTAATTCAATCTTACGGGGAGTCAATATCTTAGCAGATGCAGTCAAAGTGACCCTGGGCCCCAAGGGTAGAAATGTGATTTTGGAAAAGTCTTTTGGGTCTCCGACGGTCACCAAAGACGGCGTGACGGTGGCAAAAGAGGTTGAATTGGAGGACAAATTTGAAAACATGGGCGCCCAGATGGTGAAGGAGGTCGCCAGCAAGACTTCGGACACTGCAGGTGACGGGACGACGACAGCCACGGTTTTGGCCCAGGCCATTTATCGCGAAGGGTCGAAGGTGGTTGCCGCAGGGGCCAACCCGATGGATGTGAAACGCGGGATCGATCTGGCCGTTGAGGAAGTCATTAAGGAATTGAAAAAGTTGAGCAAACCGACGAAAGATCCCAAGGAGATCTCTCAGGTGGGCACCATCTCCGCCAACAACGACGAGACCATCGGGAACATCATCGCCGAGGCGATGAACAAAGTAGGAAAAGAAGGTGTGATCACGGTAGAGGAAGCCAAAGGGATGGAGACGACCCTGGATGTCGTGGAAGGAATGCAGTTCGACCGTGGGTATCTTTCTCCTTATTTTGTTACGGATCCTGAAAAGATGGAGGCCGTCCTCGATAATCCTCTTATTCTGATTGATGAGAAGAAGATCTCCAACATGAAAGATTTGCTTCCGATCCTGGAGCAGATCGCCAAGATGGGAAAGCCCCTTCTGGTGATTGCAGAAGACGTGGAAGGAGAGGCCCTGGCCACCCTGGTGGTCAACAAGCTCCGCGGAACCCTCAAGTGCTGTGCCGTAAAAGCCCCTGGCTTTGGGGACCGGCGAAAAGCCATGTTGGAAGATATTGCGATCCTGACGGGTGGGAAGGTGATCTCCGAAGACCTTGGCATTAAACTGGAAAATATCAAATTGAACGATCTGGGGCAGGCGAAACGGGTAACCATCGACAAAGACAACACGACGATCGTCGATGGCGCAGGAGACAAAGATGACATCGAGGCGAGGGTGAAACAGATTCGCGTCCAGATCGACGAGACCACCTCGGATTATGACCGGGAGAAGCTCCAGGAGCGGCTGGCGAAGATCATCGGCGGCGTGGCTGTGATTAATGTCGGTGCGGCGACCGAAACCGAAATGAAGGAGAAGAAGGCCCGCGTGGAAGATGCCCTCAATGCAACCCGGGCTGCCGTCGAAGAAGGAATCGTCCCGGGCGGCGGGGTAGCCTATCTTCGCTCTCTCGCGGCACTGGAAAAAACGAAATTGGAGGGAGACAAGAAGATCGGCGTCGACATCGTGAAACGGGCTCTTGAGGAACCGATCCGTCAGATTGCGAACAATGCTGGCCAGGAAGGCTCTGTTGTGACTGAAAAAGTGAAGAATGAGAAAGGGGCCTTCGGATTCGATGCCTCCAGGGACCAGTACACCGATATGATCAAGGCAGGGATCATCGATCCTACGAAGGTCGTAAGGCTTGCCCTTCAGAATGCTTCTTCCGTGGCCTCTTTGATGATTACCACGGAGGCCCTGATCGCTGAAAAGCCGGAGAAGAAACCCGCTTATCCACCGATGCCACCGGGTGGCGGAGGAATGGGCGGAATGGGCGACATGTATTGAGATCGATAAGATCAGACGATCACGAAAGGGCTTGGGGGATGAGATCCTGCGAATACCTCAAGCCCTTTTTTTCTCACCGGCACCCCGAGCTGTTCCTACCAGGGGGCCAAGACCGCTTTCAATCTCCCCTTCGCAAGAAATTTGAACTTTTTGCAAATCCGGTTGTCTATACTGAAGGAGAGAACTCTCAACCATTGCGCCAAAATGTTCATAACTATTTAATTTTAATCACAAAGATCATTTTCCCCTTGCGTTTAACTTAAAAGGGATGTAAGATTTTGACCACGATGGAGAGAAAACCCTTAACGATCGATTTTCAACACCTGGAGACCTTCTGCCGGGTGGCCGAATTGAAGAGTTTTTCAAAGGCGGCCGACGACCTCTTTCTGACGCAACCGACGATCAGCGGACATATCCTTTCTCTCGAACGATCTCTTTCCCTCCGCCTCTTCGATCGAACGGGAAGAGAAGTCCGCCTGACTAAATCAGGAGAGGTCTTCCTTCAGTATGCGTTGAAGATTCTATCTGCTCGAAAGAGCTTGCTCAATGCCTTAGCCGAATACTCGCAAGGAATCAGAGGGGAACTCTCCCTGGGCGCGAGCACCATTCCGGGTGAATATCTCCTCCCCAAACTGATGGGCTATTTTAAGAAAGACCATCCTCATTTTACCCTCTCCCTCAAGATTGCGGATACCAAGGAGATCGTCAAATGGGTTTTGCAGGGCGATGTCGAATTCGGAATGATCGGGGGTAAGATAAGTCTCCCATCCCTCCATTACGAGCGATACGAAGAAGATGAGATCATCGTCGTCGCTCCCCCGGGTCACCCTCTGGCGAGAAAGAAAAAGGGGAGTCTTGCCGATCTGCTGGGAGAGCCTTGGATTATTCGGGAGGAAGGCTCAGGAACACAGATGGCGGTGGAAAAGGAATTAAGGAAAAAGGGCCAGAGCCTGAAGCAATTCAACATCGTCATGGAGATGGGAAGCACTTCCGCGATGAAGGAGGGGGTCAAGGCAGGGTTGGGCCTGGCTTTCATCTCAAAGAGAGCCGTGGAAGAGGAATTGAGGCAGGGTCTCTTTTCACGAATCCACGTGGAGGAAATCGATCCGATCTCCCGGCAAATCTACATCGTTTCCCATTGCGGGAGAACTCCTTCTCCCATTGCGATGGAATTCCTCCGATTCCTCCACGGGAATCGAACGGAGAGGGTCTAAGATGGCTTCTCCAAGACCACCTGAAACAGGGCGTTTTTTGCGAACCGGTGGGGTCTCCGTATTGCTCCATATCGCATTGGTCGCCTTCCTCAGCCTCAACCCATGGCCCACGATCGTCAGGATCCAGCCCACCGCTTATAGCGTCACCCTTATGCCCATCTCGATTCAAGAACCTGAGGTCCAACCTCCTCCTTTACCCGCGGTCAAACAAGAGGTCCCGAAGAAACCGATTGAGAAGCCCAAGAAAGACGACATCGTTGAAAAGATCAAGAAGCCTCAAAAGGAGAAAGGCGACCTGAAGCACCTTCAGGAAGCCATCGAAGAAATTCGCAAGAAAGTGGCTCTCGATGAGATCAAGAAGAAAGTGGCAAAGCGCAAGAAAGCCGAGGAGCGGCCGAAGGTTGTCTCTCCCCCTGCTCCAATCGCCCCCCCTCCCAGTCCCGTAATCTCCTCGTCGAAGATGTCACCCTCCCTGGAGTCAAAATTGGAGGATCTCTATGGGAACCTCGTCTGGCTGAAGATCAAAGAGGCATGGACCATTCCTGAAAACCTTCTTCAAGAAATGCTTGACTTGGAGACCATTATCGTCATAATTATAGATCGGGATGGGAGGGTCCAGAAGTGGTTGTTCGAAAAGAAATCCGGCAATGCAATCTACGATCAGAGTGCACTGCGTGCCATCCTAAAGGCAGAACCCTTGCCTCCCATTCCAAAAGAATTAGGAAAAGAGAAAGTTGAGTTTGGATTTCGCTTTCTTCCGGATTGAAAAATGTTGAAACGGTTTCTTCTCGTTGTCACTCTTTTGTTTCTTATTTCTTTCTCTGCTGCGGAGGCAAGGGTCTACTACGATATTAACGCTCCAACCTTCATTCAAATTCCCATCGTCCTATCGAAATGGAGACCCGTGGGGAGCACGCCTTCAACCCTGCCGGCAAAGGCCTATGAAACTTTGGCGAAGGATCTCACCCTCTCGGGTTTTTTCAGAGTCATCGACTATTCTCATCTTCCCCTGCAACTCCAGAACAAAGAAGGAATCCCCAGCACCCTCTTCCTGCAGGAATGGATGCCCGCAGGCGGGGAAATCCTTTTGGCAGGAGAAGCCTCCCTGGAGATGGATGGCCTCCGCCTCCGATTGAAATTTCACCTCTTCGATCTGGTGGAACAGAAGCATCTCGTTGGGAAAGAATATGAGGGTCCCCTTCAAAGCCTCCGTGCCATGGTCCACCGAATAGCGGATGAGGTCATTCTTCAGATCACCGGGGAGAAAGGAGTCCACAGCACAAAGATCGCCTATGCGGGTTTTCAAGGAGAAAATAAGGAGATCTTCATCGCCGATTTTGACGGGGCGGAGGGGAGGCAGCTCACCCAAAATCGCTCCATCAACCTTTCGCCAACCTGGACCCCCGACAATAAGAGAATCGCCTTTACCTCCTATCTCAAGCGAAATCCGGATGTCTATCTCATCGACGTCGATGGAAAGAATTTTCAACGTTTTGCTTACTACGCCGGCCTTAACGCCTCCCCTTCCTGGTCCCCGGACGGAAAGCAGATCGCTCTCATGCTGGGGATGGACGGAAAATCGGACATCTACCTGATCGATGTCAAAGGACAAAACCCGAAGAAGCTCACCCATACCCATGGGAACGAAGCTTCGCCCACATGGTCGCCGGACGGACAGCAGATTGCCTTTGTCTCCGACCGCTCAGGGGCCCCCCAGATCTATGTGATGTCCAAAGACGGGTCGAATGTCCGCCGTCTGACTTACGAAGGAAGCTATAATACCAATCCTTCCTGGTCCCCCAAAGGAGACCGGATCGCCTTTTGCGGAAGAGTAGGCGGCCGTTTCGAAATCCTCTCGATCGAAACGGACGGAACCGGGCTTCAGAGGCTCACGGCCAATTCCGGAAACAACGAAAGCCCCTGCTGGTCTCCGGATGGGCGTTACATCGCTTTCAGTTCGAGTCGGACAGGCGCTTCAAAGATCTTCATCATGAATGCGAACGGGCTCAACCAAAGACCGCTGACCCAATCCAAAGGAGGAGAGTCGAGCCCGTCCTGGTCAAGGCGATTTGAATAAGAGGAAGACTTCATTTCAAAGGAGGCCCCTTATGACACGAAAAAGTACTGGTATCTTAATCTTTATTCTTTGCCTGGCGCTCATCCTGACCGGATGCCCGAAAAAAACCGTCGTGAAAGAAGAACCATCGATAAGAAAAGAAGAGGCCCTTCAAAAAGAGGAAGCCGCTAAGAAGGAGGCGGAACGGATCGCCAAGGAAGTCCGGGAAAAAGAAGCGGCAAAAATAAGAGAAGAGGAGGCCAAGAAGGCACGGGAATTTGAAAAGAGCCTTGTTGCGAAAAAAGAACCGGGGATTGAGGGAGTCGTCTTGGAAAGCCAATTCCTTAAAGACATCCACTTCGACTTTGATCAATATGATATCCGTCCGGGGGACGCCGAAATTCTAAAGGAAAATGCAGTCCTCTTGAAGAAGTTCACCAAGGTGAAGATACAGATCGAAGGCCATTGCGACGAAAGGGGAACCATTGAGTACAATCTCGCTCTCGGAGAGAGAAGGGCCAACAGCACAAAGAGTTATCTCATCTCCCTTGGGATATCCCCGGATCGTATCTCCACGATCAGCTATGGGAAGGAGAAACCCCTGGATCCCGGCCATCACGAAGAGGCGTGGGCGAAGAACCGAAGGGCCCACCCGATCATTCTATCAAAATAAGGAACCACGTATCCTCTGAGAAACCATACCCACCGGGGGATACTCATTCATGGAGGGAGACTTGCGAACCTTAGAACGAACCAAAAGATGGATTATTCTTGGATGGGTTGGCCTACTTTTCGGGTGTGCGACCTCGGAGGATGTCCGGATTCTCGATGACGATATGCGTCAATTCCAGTCACGGCTAAACCTCACGCAAAAAGAGGGAGAGTCCCTCAAGAAAGACCTTTTGGCCGTTCAGGAAAACCAAAGAGCGATCAAGAAGGACCTTTCCACTCTCCGGGCGGATACGGATAACGAGATGAAGAAGATTCGGGCCGACCTTCTACTCCGTATCGAAAACATTCAATCCGACATGCGAATCCTTTCGACGGGAATCGAAGAATACAAAGACTTCCTCAAGAAGCCCGCGAAGGAGATCGATCGGGTCAAGGAGGAAATTGCGTTAAGGACGAGAATGCTGGAAGAAAGAGGAAAGACCTTTGAAGAGAAGAACAGAAACCTGGAAGATCGGGTCAAGGGCCTGGAGGAAAGGCTTAAGGAGGCCGCGGATCGATTCAAAGGCCTGGAAGGGAAGATGACCGAACTGAGTTCAAAACTGAAGGAGATCGAAAAAACCCCTCCGCCCAAGGAGACCCCACCCGAATCGAAGGCCACCCCCACCGGTATCGGGGACCTTTATAAGGACGCCTACGAGACGTTCCAGAGGGGACACTTGGAAGAGTCGCGGAGAAAATTCGAGGCCTTTCTCAAATTCTATCCGAATACGGAGCTATCGGATAATGCCCAGTTTTGGATCGGAGAAACCTACTATCTGAAAAAAGATTACGAGAAGGCCATCTTGGAATATGAGAAAGTCATTGTCAAATATCCCGAAGGAGAGAAGATATCCGCTGCTCTTTTTAAGCAAGCCCTGGCCTTTTTGGAACTGGGGGACAAGACGAATGCCAGAAATCTCCTCAGACGGGTGGTGGAGAGATATCCCCATTCCGATCAGGCTGAAATGGCCAGGAAGAAGTTGGAGGCGATAAAATAGAGACCTGAATCATTTTCGATTTGAACGCATTCTGCTATGATGCTCTTTGGTTTTTGAATGAATCGTCCTAACCAATAGAGTGCGGTTTTTATGCCACAGATATGGCCCATCGGTGGAGGAAAGGGAGGAACCGGCAAGAGTTTTCTCACTGCGAACATTGGCATTTTATTAGCCAAGCAGGGGTTCAGGACACTGTTGATCGATGCGGACCTGGGTGCGCCGAATCTTCATACGATCGTCGGCCTGTCCGATCCGGCTGTCAGCCTTTCCGATTTCCTCAACAAGAAAGTCGCAGCGCTTCAGGAAACCATTCTCGAAATACAGACCCATAACCTTTTTCTGATAAGCGGAGCGAGAAATAAGCTGGATATCGCCAATCTCGCCCATGAACAGAAGATAAAGATGCTGCGTGCCATCCCGAAGCTCGATTTTGACTATATCCTGCTCGATCTCGGGACAGGCACCTCCTTCAACACCATCGACTTCTTCACCCTGTCGGACTCCGGGATTTTTGTCTGCACGCCAGAACCCACGTCGATCGAGAATATTTACAGGCTCATTCGCTCCGTCTATGTGCGCAAGATTCGTCAGATCCTCAAGACGGATCGTTTCAGGAGCCTGGCCGAGAAGGCGGAATCCGAGAACCCCGATGCCATCCTCCACCACCCGGAATACCTTCCGGAGGTTCTGATGCGGGTTGATCCGGAACAAGGCAGGATGGTCGAAAAGGTTTTAAAGGCTTTTCAATTCAAGCTGATTCTGAATCAGGTGAGAAGACAGGATAATCCCAGGATCGGGGCATTGATCTGCCGAATCATCGAGAAGCACCTCAGTCTCAACATTCAATTCTTAGGCAACGTATGCTTTGACGAACGCGTCCATGAGGCCGTGTGCCGGAGAGAGCCCTTTATCGATAAACATCCCTACTCTCAGGCGACTCAGGATCTCAAAACGGCCATCAGAGGTATTACGGGCGCAACCGACGAGCAAACCGTCCCCTTAAGAGAAACACCTTTTACAGAACCGGGGTTAACCATCAGGTGATGATCCCATGAAAAGGCTGGAGGATTTGAACTTCTATGAACTTCTGGATCTTGGCTTTGATGCCTCGCCTTTCGAGATCCATCACGCCTATAAAGAGATGCGCCAACTCTATCACGACGACTCTCTGGCAAGCTATTCGTTCTTCTCCAAAGAAGAACGAGAAAAGATCCTCGCAAAACTGGATGAGGCTTATTCCACCCTCATCAATAGTACCCGGAGAGACCACTATGACCAATTTCTCATCGAAGGTGGCATCTTTGAGGAGGCGATGCGATATCAGAACGATCAGAAGAGGCTCAGCCTCATCTCCAACGCAAGATATTCTCCCATGAGCACAGCATTTATGCTCAAAGAGAGACTCAAATCGATTGTATCTTCAAACGCAACGATTCAGGAAATCCTCACACACGACGTCTTATCGGGAAAGGATTTGAAAACCATCCGGGACGAGTTGGGGATGTCTCTCGAGCAAATCGCAGAGGTGGCCAAGGTCAGAATGGTCTACTTGCACGCGATCGAAGAAGATCAGTTTGAAAAAGCGCCTCCCAGAATATTTCTAAAGAGTTTTTTGAGGGCTTACGCCCAGTGCATGGGATTGGACGGGGATACCGTGGCCAGCCGTTATCTGAAAAGGGTCCCTGAATAGAAAGGGCACAGAAAAGGGTGTGGGACTTTTTCCCACAGGAGGGAGAGGATACGAAAATGAAAGATGAAAAGACGCCGGAACAAGACGTATTCGAGGATCTGGACAAGATGTATCAGCGTGTTGCGGATATTGAAAAAGAGGAAGCAGGCGGAGCAGCCGAACCCCCCCTGCAAAAAAGAGAAAAACCCAAACCGAAAGAAAAGCGATCATCCCGGCCCATTATGCTCGTGGCGCTGATTGTCTGCCTGATATTGGCCGGGTTTTTTGGGTTCCCCTTCCTGAAACAAACCGTCACATCCTTGCTTCCGAAGAAGAGCAAGACACCTCCGGCTTTTCTTACGACGCCTCCGGCACTAAAACCCAAACCTTCTGCACCCCTGCCGGTTTCAAAAGTCCAGGAACCGCTGAAAACCGTTCCGGAACAAGTGCAAAAACCCAAGCCCATGCCTCCTGCACCAGCCCCGGTCCCGAAGGAACAGGAAGCGATGAAGACCCCTCCCAAAGAAGTTCAAAAAGCTAAGTTGATACCCCCTGCACCGCCTCAACCCTCAAAGGAACAGGAATCGGTGAAAATCCCTCCGAAAGAAATGGAAAAAACCAAGCCCCTATCCCAAGAAATCAAGAAATCCCCCAAGCCCTTGGAGCAAGAGTATTACACCATCCAGACTGGAGCGTTTCACAGTTTGGAATACGCTCGCGACCGCTTCGAGATGCTGAAGAAGGATGGCTTAGATGCCTATTTGACAAAGATAGAAGGCAAGAAGAGAGGGACCTTCTATAAGGTCTTTGTCGGACATTTTAAGAATGAAAAAGAAGGAACCCGGTTCTTGGCGGAAAAAGGGATTCTCGGCGATTATCCCGGCAGCTTTGTCCGGAAGGAACCCTCCTTTGAAGTCCATCAATTAATCGAAGGAAATTTAGCGATGTGAGGTTGAGAGTCGCTTGTCCCTTCGAGGAACGCCAGGATCCTCTCCCTTTTCCCAAAGGAGATTTTTGCGCCTTTCTTTGCCGGAATTTCTTTGAGAACTCCAGCAAGCGGAAACAACAACCCTA
This sequence comes from Thermodesulfobacteriota bacterium, assembly GCA_041947025.1. GTDB lineage: Bacteria > Desulfobacterota > BSN033 > BSN033 > UBA1163 > CAVTZZ01. Next base: position 12,255 of record JBHGBJ010000031.1, on the reverse strand, counting down.
AATCCCTGCCGCCAAGGTCCCAAAATTCAGACCAGGTTTTGATTTATTTTCGATATTGAAGCTTTTTCGGAACCTGTGGATAGTGGCAAGCTGTCTGTGGTTTAATCAAATTGGGAGTACTCCCAACGGAAGGGACCTTTTCCGCATCATACATTACAGTAAAGGAACTCCGGGCATGGGGCTAGGCCCCCGATGCAGTTCCTAAGATAATTTGCTCGCAACGATCAGGACGCCGATTATACAAAAAAGCCCACTCTGCGGTTTGCAGAAATGGGCTTTTCTTTCTTACTCTTAATCTTACGGCAAGGACTAAGCGGCGGTTTCGGCAGGGATGATTGCGGCCGCTTCTGCAGCGGCGGTCTCCTCTCCCGTATAGCCTTCCACCCAGAGCTCCATCTCTCTATATTTCGGTAGACCGGTCCCGGCCGGAATCAGCCGTCCCATGATCACATTCTCCTTCAATCCTCTCAAGTAGTCGACCTTTCCCGCTACAGCAGCCTGAGTGAGTACCTTGGTCGTCTCTTGAAAGGATGCGGCGGAGATAAAGCTATCGGTAATCAGAGAAGCCTTCGTGATTCCCAAGAAAAGGGGCTCCCCAACCGCCGGTTTTCCTCCTTCCCTCAGTACCCGCTCGTTCTCTTCCTCAAAAGCAAATTTTTCCACTTGGTCGTCCACCAAGAAGTGGGTGTCCCCCACTTCCTTGACCCTCACCCTCTTCAGCATCTGGCGGACAATCACCTCGATATGTTTGTCATTGATCTTCACCCCTTGCAGTTTATAAACCTCCTGGATCTCATCGACCAGATACCGGGCCAAGGCTTTGTCTCCCAATACCCTCAGAATATCATGGGGGTTCGAAGGACCATCCATCAAGGCCTCTCCAGCCTTGACAAAGTCGCCTTCATGGACGCTGATGTGCTTTCCCCTGGGGATCATGTATTCCTTCGGTTCACCCACCTCAGGCTTGATGACCACCTTCCTCTTTCCCTTGAGATCCTTCCCGAATTCCACCAAGCCATCGATGTCGCTGATCAATGCATACTCTTTCGGTTTTCTGGCCTCAAAAAGCTCAGCGACCCGGGGAAGGCCTCCTGTAATATCCTTTGTTTTGGTTGTCTCCCGTGAAATCTTCACGATGATATCCCCGGCCTCGACCATATCCCCCTCAGAGACAAAGATATTTGCCCCAACGGGAAGAAGATACCGGGCCTGAGAGGCGGACCCGGGAATGTTCGTGGTCTTTCCCTTCTCATCCTTGATCGAAATCCTGGGCCGAAGTTCTGCATCTTTCGATTCGACAATCACCTTTCTGGAGAGTCCGGTAAACTCATCGACCTGCTCCTGCATGGTCGCTCCTTCGATGATATCGCCAAACTTCACCCGGCCCGAGACCTCTGTTAAAACAGGGATGGAATAAGGGTCCCATTCGGCCAGCATCTCCCCTTCCTTCACCTTCTGCCCGTCTTTGACCCTTAGTTTGGCTCCATAAATCACCGAATAGCGTCGCCGCTCCCGGCCGCTATCATCTAAAATGGCGATCTCCCCATTTCGGTTCATGACGATCAGGTTGCCTTCGCGGTTCTTGACCGTCTTGAGGTTGATGAACTTCACCCTCCCGTCGATCCGGCATTCGAGGGTCGTCTGCTCGGCTCGCCGGCTTGCCGTCCCACCGATGTGGAATGTCCTCATGGTCAGCTGGGTCCCCGGCTCCCCGATCGACTGGGCCGCAATGATCCCGATGGCCTCTCCCACAATCACAAGCCTCCCACGGGCCAGATCTCTTCCATAACAGAGCGCACAGACCCCCCGTCTCGATTTGCAGGTAAGCACCGATCGGATCTTCACCTTCTCAATTCCACTGTCTTCGATGCGCTCGGCTAAGGTCTCGTCAATCTCCTCATTCCCTTTGACGATCACCTCTTCGGTAAAGGGATCCCGAATATCCTCCAAGGCCACCCGGCCCAGAATTCGTTCCTTCATCGACTCGATGATCTCCCCTCCCTCAACCAGGGAAGTCACCTCGATTCCGTCCATGGTTCCGCAATCGTGGTCTGCAATCACCACATCCTGAGCGACATCGACCAGCCGACGGGTGAGATATCCGGCGTTGGCAGTCTTCAAAGCCGTGTCCGCTAATCCCTTTCGGGCACCATGGGTGGAGATAAAGTATTGCAGAACGGTCAGTCCCTCCCGAAAGTTCGCCGTGATCGGGGTTTCGATGATCTCACCAGAAGGCTTTGCCATCAGTCCTCGCATCCCGGCCAATTGCCGCACCTGTTGCGCGCTTCCTCGGGCTCCGGAGTCCGCCATCATGTAGATCGGGTTAAAACTCTCAATGGTCTCTTTCTCTCCTTTCGGGCCCTCGGCGGTCTCGGTTCCCAACTCCTTCAGCATCACATCCGCAATGTTTTCAGTGACCTGAGCCCAGATGTCGATCACCTTATTGTAACGCTCTCCATCCGTAATCAGCCCCTCCGTATATTGTTCCTGAACTCTTTCAATCTCCTCCTGGGCTTCTTGAAGAAGTTTCGCCTTGTTGGATGGAATCAGCATATCTTCAATCGAGATCGAGAGCCCGGCGAGTGTGGCATACCGGTACCCCAAATCTTTCAATCGATCGGAGAGGATGACGGTCTTCTTTTCCCCTCCAAACCGGTAGCAGTAGTCGATCAGAGCGGCGAGTTCCCCTTTCTTCATCACCTTATTGATCAATCGGAATGGAATTTCCTCAGGGAGGACCTCTTTGACGAGAACCCGGCCCACCGTCGTCTCAACCAACTCTCCGTCAATCCGGACCTTGATTCGAGCATGGAGGTCGACCTCATTGGCATCGTACGCAATCCGAACCTCCTCCGTGTTCGAGAACACCTTTCCCGATCCCTTCACATGGGGACGTTCCCTGGTCATGTAATAAATTCCAAGGACGATGTCCTGGGTCGGCACAATGATCGGCTTCCCATTGGCCGGGGAAAGAATATTATTGGTGGACATCATCAGGACCCTCGCCTCCGCCTGGGCCTCGACGGAGAGGGGCACATGGACAGCCATCTGGTCTCCATCGAAATCGGCATTGAAGGCAGCACAGACCAACGGGTGGAGCTGGATGGCCTTGCCCTCAATGAGAATGGGCTCAAATGCCTGAATCCCCAAACGGTGAAGCGTCGGAGCCCGGTTGAGCATAACGGGATGTTCACGGATCACCTCATCCAAGACATCCCAGACCTCGGGTCTCTCCTTCTCCAACATCTTTTTGGCGCTCTTGATCGTGGTGACCAATCCCTTCTCTTCCAGCCGGTGGTAGATGAAAGGTTTGAACAACTCGAGAGCCATCTTCTTGGGCAAACCACACTGATGCAGTTTGAGTTCCGGACCGACAACGATCACAGAGCGTCCGGAGTAATCCACGCGCTTCCCCAAAAGGTTTTGCCTGAAACGGCCCTGTTTCCCGCGAAGCATATCGCTTAAAGACTTCAGGGGTTTCTTATTCGCCCCGAGGATCGTTCTTCCCCTCTTCCCGTTATCGAAAAGGGCATCTACCGCCTCCTGGAGCATCCGTTTCTCATTGCGGATGATGATCTCCGGCGCGTTCAATTCGAGGAGCCGTTTGAGGCGGTTGTTTCGATTGATCACCCTCCGGTAAAGGTCATTGAGGTCCGAGGTGGCAAACCGGCCGCCATCCAAGGGGACGAGAGGCCGAAGATCAGGCGGGATGACCGGGACCACTTCCAAAATCATCCACTCCGGCTTATTTCCCGAATCCAGGAAGGACTCGATAATCTTTAACCGTTTCGCCAGGCGTTTCTTCTTCGCCTCCGAAGTCGTCTCCTTCATCTCCGTCCGGAGCTTCTGGGAAAGCTCTTTCACATTGGTATTTCTCAACAACTCCCGGACGGCATCGGCTCCCTGGGCCACAACAAATCCATTTCCGAATTTCTCCTTGGCCTCCCGGTATCGATCCTCGGAAAGGATCTCTCCTTTCTTCAAAGGAGTCTCCTTTCCATCCAGCACAAGGTAGGCCTCAAAGTAGAGAATCCGCTCCAATTCCCTCAGCGTCATGTCCGCAAGGATACCGATCTTGCTCGGAATGCTCTTGAGAAACCAGATATGAGCCACAGGGGTGGCTAACCGGATATGGCCCATCCTCTCCCTGCGCACCTTGGATTGAATGACCTCCACGCCGCACTTTTCACAGACAATGCCTCGATGTTTCATCCGCTTATATTTGCCGCAATTGCATTCGTAGTCCTTGGTGGGGCCGAAGATCTTGGCACAGAAGAGTCCGTCTTTCTCGGGTTTGAAGGTCCGATAGTTGATGGTCTCCGGCTTCTTCACCTCTCCGTGGGACCACGACTCGATCTTTTCCGGAGAGGCAATGGAGATACGAATGGCATTAAAACTGATCGGGCTCTTGCCTTTTTCAAAAAACGATAGATAATCTTCCAAGGGTTCCTCCTTTTTCCTCGATTGATTATTGCCGATTGTTGATGGTTGATTGAAAAAGTTCTTGCATCGAGCAATCACCAATCATAAATCATCAATCCTGCTAAATTTCTTCACGTTTCTCTTCGATCAACTCCGTGTCGAGGCAAAGGCTCTGCAACTCCTTGACCAAAACGTTGAAAGACTCCGGAAGCCCGGGCTCCAGGGTATGCTCCCCTTTGACGATGGCTTCATAGACCCGGGTTCTTCCCGCCACATCGTCCGATTTCACGGTCAAGAATTCCTGGAGGGAGTGAGCCGCGCCATAGGCTTCCAAAGCCCATACCTCCATCTCCCCCAATCGTTGGCCGCCGAATTGAGCCTTGCCTCCCAAAGGTTGTTGAGTCACCAGAGAGTAAGGCCCGATGGAGCGGGCGTGAATCTTATCATCCACCAGGTGATGTAACTTGAGGAGATACAAATAGCCCACGGTGACCTTATGATGGAAGGGCTCTCCGGTCCTCCCATCGTAGAGAGTGGTCTGCCCCGTGACCGGGAGCCCCGCTTTTTTCAAATGATTCTGAATCTCCTCCTCCGAGGCGCCGTCGAAGACCGGGACAGAGACAAAGATTCCGTCGCCCAGTTTGCGGGCCAGTGCGACGATCTCCTCGTCTGTTGCCTGATCAAGATATTCATTCACCTCTTTGGAAGAGTAGATCTCTTTGATCTTCCTCTGCAGGACCTTGGGATTGAATTCCTTCTGGAAATATTCCCCGATCTTCCAGCCCAATCCTTTGACCGCCCATCCCAAGTGGGCCTCCAAGATCTGACCCACGTTCATTCGAGAAGGAACGCCCAAAGGGTTGAGAATAAAGTCGACGGGAGTCCCGTCCTCCAAATAGGGCATATCCTCTTCAGGAAGAATTCGAGAGATGATCCCCTTGTTTCCATGGCGTCCGGACATCTTATCTCCGACAGAAAGTTTACGTTTCATGGCGATGTAGACTTTAACGGTCTTGATCACCCCCGGCGCCAATTCATCTCCCCTTTTCAACTTGGCCAGTTTATCCGCGAAGACCCCCTTCACCACATTGATCTGGAGCTCCGCATGGTTCAGGAAACGTTGAACCTCAGGGATCACCTTCTTTCCTTCCAGGACATCGATTTCCCCCAGACGGTCGAAGGGAATCGCAAAGAGGTGTTCTTCCTTAATCCGTTCTTTGGCATCGAGATAGACACGGTTTTTCTTCTCGTCAGCGATCCGGTGGGCGGCCTTTTTATCGATCAGATACTTCCCGATCTTCCTCCGGGTGCTGTTCATGATGATTCGAATTTCATCGGCCTGGTTCTTCAACAATCTCGCCTTTTCCTGATCCTCGATCGCCTTGGTCCTCTCGTCCTTCTCCTGCCCCTTCCGGGAGAAGACTTTCGCGTCAATGACGATCCCCTCGATGCCATGAGGAACCCTTAAAGAGGTATCCCGAACATCGCCCGCCTTCTCGCCAAAGATCGCCCGCAGAAGCTTTTCCTCCGGGGAGAGCTGTGTTTCTCCCTTGGGGGTCACTTTGCCAACGAGGATGTCGCCTGCCTTCACCTCAGCTCCAATGCGGACAATACCGCTTTCATCCAGATCCTTCAATGCCTCTTCTCCGACATTGGGAATGTCACAGGTGATCTCTTCCTTTCCCAGCTTCGTATCCCGGGCCATGCACTCCAGCTCTTCAATATGGATCGAGGTATAGGTATCCTCTTTTAACAACTTTTCGCTGATCAGAATCGAGTCTTCAAAGTTGTATCCGCCCCAGGGCATAAAGGCGACCAGGACATTTTTCCCTAAGGCCAGCTCCCCCGTTTCCGTGGCGGGCCCGTCGGCAATCATCTCTCCCCGCTTGACTCGTTCCCCAACGTGGACGATGGGTCTTTGGTTAATGCAAGTATTCTGGTTGGACCGTCTGTATTTGATCAACGTGTAAATGTCCACGCCGGAATCATTCTCCTTCTGGCCGTCCTCATCGGCACGGATGACGATGCGCGAAGCATCCACATCCTCAACCACTCCATCTCTTTTCGCAACGATCGTCACCCCGGAATCCCTTGCCACGATCGCCTCCATTCCGGTTCCGATCAAGGGGGCGTCCGCCCTCAAAAGGGGAACCGCCTGACGCTGCATATTCGATCCCATCAGGGCCCGGTTGGCATCGTCATTCTCTAAAAAGGGGACGAGAGAAGTGGCGACACTGACCAATTGCTTCGGGGAGACGTCCATGTACCGGATCTCCTCAGGCTTCACCATCACAAATTCGCCTCCCCTCCGGGCGGAGATCAGGGGGACGGTGAACCTTCCTTCCCGATCCAGAGGGGCGTTGGCTTGAGCAATCGCAGGCTTCTGCCCTTCGATCTCTTCTTCCTCATCAAGGGCAAAGAGGTAGCGGATGTTATTCGTCACCTTTCCATTGATCACTTCCCGATAAGGGGTCTCAATAAATCCATAGTCGTTCACCCGGGCATAGGTGCTGAGAGAGGTAATCAGACCGATGTTGGGACCTTCCGGTGTCTCAATGGGGCAGATTCGGCCATAATGGGTGGGGTGCACGTCTCTCACTTCAAACCCTGCCCTCTCCCGGGTCAGTCCTCCCGGACCCAAGGCCGAGAGCCGACGCTTGTGGGTGATCTCCGCAAGGGGATTGGTCTGATCCATGAATTGCGAAAGCTGACTGGAGCCGAAAAACTCTTTGATCACGGCAGACAGCGGCTTGGAGTTGATCAGGTCATGGGGCATCAGGGTCTCCACATCCTGAAGGCTCATCCTCTCTTTGATCGCCCTCTCGATTCTCACCAGCCCAATGTGATATTGATTCTCCAATAACTCCCCAACGGTCCTGACCCTGCGGTTACCCAGGTGGTCGATATCGTCAACCGCGCCTTGGCCATCCTTCAATCTGATCAGATATTTCACGACCTCCAAAATATCCCTTCTCCTCAGGGTGGTCTTTTCATCTTCCAGAATCTTCCGAACCTTTCCCTGAACATCATCGGTGATCGTCCCATCCTTCAGGGATGGCATTAACCCGATGGATTGAAGGAGCTTCGCCAGGGGCTGGATCTCATCGGCCATCTCCGGCGTCGCAAGGGCCTCGTCAAAATCGAGCCATCCGTCCGAGACCCGATCGATCAACTCTTTTCCTCCTGCATAGGTCGCTCCGGCTTCTAACGCCTCTTTCTTCCACCGCTCGGTGAAGACCAGCACCTTCGGAGGATTTCCCTTTAAGCCCAGTTTATGGTTCAACTTCATCCTCCCCACCTTGGAGAGGTCGTAACGTTCTAAATTGAAAAAGAGGTTATAGAAGAGGCCACTCGCCGTTTCAATGGTCGGGGGGTCTCCGGGACGGAGCCTCTTGTAGATGTCAATCATCGCCTTTTCCGACTCTTTTTCCCGTATCGATTTGCCGGGTTCAAGAACGGGCAGCTTCTCCTTCTCCTCCTGGCTCAATTCGATCTTGTCGATCACCAGGGTATCCCTGAGGGAAGAACTGACGTTAATGTTGTCGATAAAGAGGGTCTCAAAGGACTCCACATTCCTCTCTTTGATCTCGTTGAGCAGCTTCTCGGTCACCTCATCGTTACACTCGGCGATCACCTCACCCGTTCCAGGATCCACCACATCCTTTGCCAGATACCGTCCGATCAGGTCCTGGGGCTCGACCGCGATGGTATTGATCTTGGTCATCTCCAGTCTTCGAAAGGACTCCTCCGTGATCCGGCGGTGTTTCTTGAAGATCACCTTGTGGGACTCCGGGTCCAGGATATCGGCGGTTGCCTTCTGGCCGACCAACACTTCCTTCGAAATCTCTTTGAGAAGCTTTCCTTTCCGAATCAGGATCTTCTCCTTATGATAGAAATAATTCAGGAGCTCTTCCCCCGTATATTTTAGGGCCCGAAGGAGGATGGTGACCGGGATTTTTCGCCGCCGATCGATGCGAACGTAAAGGAGATCTTTCTGATCGAATTCAAAATCGATCCAGGATCCGCGATAGGGAATGATACGGGCATAGTAGGAGATCTTTCCTCCGGTGTGGGGTTTGATTTGGTCCTGATCAAAAAAGACTCCGGGGGAACGATGGAGCTGACTGACGATCACCCGCTCTGTTCCATTGATAATGAATGTCCCATTGTCTGTCATCAGCGGAATTTCACCAAAATAGACCTCCTGCTCCTTGACCGCTTTAATGCTCTTGGCCTTGGTCTCTTCATTCACATCCCAAACCACCAGACGGACGGTCACCTTAACCGGAGCAGCGTACGTCATCCCTCTCAAGAGGCACTCCTCGACATCATACTTGGGCTCGGTCAGACGGTAACTGACAAATTCGAGTGAAGCGGTTTCATAGAAATCTTTGATCGGAAAGACCGTTTTAAAGACCGCTTGAAGTCCGGAAGGATCCCGCTTATCGGGATCCACGTCGGCCTGCAAAAATTTCTCGTAGGATCTCTTCTGAACATCGATCAAATTGGAAATTTCCAACATCTCTTTGATCTTCGAGAAGTTCTTGCGGCATCTTCGATAGATGGGAATGATACTGGCCATAAAGACTCCTTTTCCTCAAATAAAAAGTCCCTTCCCCCTCGGACTGACCTTCACTTTTTTCTCTGTCCTTCTGGGAAGAGACAACAATGTCCCTCTCTTACGCCTTGTGGTTAAACCATCCTGAAACGACTACTTAACTTCGACCGTTCCCCCAGCCTCTTCAAGCTTTTTCTTCATGGTCGCTGCGTCTTCTTTTGAAACCCCTTCTTTGACAGGCTTGGGAACACCTTCGACAAGGTCTTTGGCCTCTTTCAGACCCAAACCGGTCAGTTCTCTGACCACCTTAATCACCTGGATCTTCTTATCGCCAAACCCTTTGAGAATCACATCAAATTCCGTCTTCTCTTCGGACGGAGCCGCTTCCGCTCCGGCCCCTGCCCCAGGAACCGCCATCGCGGCCACCGCCATCGGGGCCGCGGCCTTTACTCCGAACTTCTCTTCAAACCCCTTCGTCAAGTCGCGCAACTGAAACAGATTCAGTTTGCCAATATCCTCTAAAATCTTCTGAACCACTTCGTCCATGGGAAACATCCTCCTGTCTTTAAATTATTGTTTGTTTTGACCTTCGACGCTGCTGACTTCATTTGTAGATTGACCCAGCTGGTCGATCCGGGCTTCGAGCACCGATAAGAACTCTTGAAAGCTGATAAGAATCGTTCCCAAAAGCTGGCTCGCCGGCATTTGGATCGCTGTGAGGAGTTGGGTTAAAAGCACTTCTCGAGAAGGCATGGTGGCCAGGGCTTTGACTTCTTCGGGGGGGGAGACCCTCCCTTCGATCAAGCCCACCTTAATCTCGAGGGAAGGCTGTGTCTTTGTGAATTCCGATAAGACCTTCGCCAGAAGAATCGGATCTCCGTAGGAGATCGCAATCGCCGTCGGGCCCTCAAAATAGTCATTCAGTTTTTCCAAATCGGTCCCTTTGGAGGCCAACCTCATCAATGTATTCTTGATGACATGATAATCAACCTTCTCTTCCCTCAAGCGGTTTCTTAATTGACTCATCTGCTCGACGTTCAGTCCCCTGTAATGAGTCAAGACAACGGCTTTGTGCCCTTCGATCTTCTTCGAAAGGTCCGATATGGTCAATTCTTTCTCTTTACGATTCAATGGTCCGTACCTCCTCCATGAGGCGGGTGATGTCTTCACCTATCTCAAAATATTTCGCACAGCGAGCGGATCGATCTTGATCCCGGGCCCCATCGTGGTTGACAAAGCGACGCTTCGAAGATAGATTCCCTTGCTGGTCGGGGGCTTTGCCCGAAGGATCATCTCCAGAATGGTCCGGACATTCTCCAGGAGTCGGTCAAATCCAAAGGAGACTTTACCGACGGGGACATGGATGATCCCGGCCTTCTCAACCTTAAACTCCACCTTGCCGGCTTTGATCTCTTTAATCGCCCTCTCCAAGTCGAAGGTCACCGTTCCGACCTTGGGGTTGGGCATCAAGCCCCGGGGACCTAAGATCTTCCCCAATTTACTCACCTGCCCCATCATGTCGGGGGTTGCGATGGCCTTGTCGAACTCCAGCCATCCTTTCGAGATCTTCTCGATCAGTTCCTCTCCCCCTACGATATCCGCCCCCGCATCTTGGGCCTCCTTCTCTTTCTGCCCTTTGGCGAAGACCAATACCCTGACCTTCTTCCCCGTCCCGTGGGGAAGGACGACGGTTCCTCTCACCATCTGGTCGGCTTTCTTAGGATCCACGCCCAGGCGGACGGCGAGGTCCACCCCCTCATCAAATTTTACATAGGTCGTCTCCAGAAGAAGCTTCACTCCATCTTCCAATTCGTAGCGTTTATCCCGATCGACCTTGCCTCTTGCCTCTAAATATTTCTTTCCTCTATTTGCCATAGCCTTCTCTCACACCACCTCTAATCCCATGCTTCGAGCGGTGCCTTCGATCGTACGGATCGCACCTTCCATATCGACCGCATTCAGATCCTTGAATTTGATCTGAGCGATTTCTCGGACCTGGTCTCTTGTGACCTTGCCCACCTTGTTTCGGTTGGGTTCTCCCGAACCCTTCACGATCTTTGCCATCTTTTTTAGAAGGACCGAGGCAGGCGGTGTCTTGGTGACAAAGCTGAAGGATCGATCCGAATAGATGGTAATGACTGCAGGGATGACCATCCCCTCCTGCCCCTGGGTTCGGGCATTGAAGGCTTTGCAAAATTCCATGATATTGACCCCGTGCTGCCCGAGGGCTGGCCCCACCGGAGGAGAAGGATTGGCTTGCCCTGCCTGAATTTGAAGTTTCACCAACGCGACCGCTTTTTTTGCCATTGTGAATTCCCCACGAACTGCAAACTTTCAAGACCCGAATATCGAGATTAATTTTTCTCCACTTGGATAAAGTCTAACTCCACTGGCGTGGCTCTTCCGAAGATCGAGACCAACACCTTCAGTTTTCTCTTGTCGGGTTTGACCTCTTCGATCGTCCCAATAAAATTGACAAAGGGACCATCGATCACCCGAACGCTATCGCCAACGTTGAAGGAGACCTTGGCTTTTACCCTCGCGCCCCCCTCCTTCGTCTGAGATAAAATTTCTTCCACCTCTTTTGCCGCAATGGGAATAGGTTTTGTCCCGTCACCGGCAAAACCCGTCACCTTCGGCGTATCCTTCACGATATGCCATGTCTCTTCGTTCAATTCCATTTTGACCAGGAGGTATCCCGGGAAAATCTTCCGCTGGGAGGTCTTCCTCTTTCCCTTGACCAACTCGACCACGGTCTCCGTGGGCACCAGAATGGCGGAGAAAGAATCTCCCTTGCCGAGATTCTTAATGCGTTCCTCTAAATTTTGCTTCGCCCTGTTTTCAAAACCCGAATATGTGTGGACGACATACCATTGGTGTTCCATGAACCCCTACCGTATCCCCATTGCCAAAGAGAGGCCCGGAAAATCCCGACTCGCTCTCTGTCAGATCTTTAACTGACGGCCCATTTCAAAACCCACTTAATGAGATTTGACAGGCCGGAATCAACAATCCCTAAAAAAAGGGCAATAATGAAGACCGCAACCAAGACGACTGCGGTACCCGAAAGTGTATCCTTCCGTGAAGGCCATGTCACTTTTTTTAATTCCGTCCTCACTTCTCTTAAGAATTGCTTGGCGCCTTCGAATTTCTCTCGGATTGAAAATTCCATCGTCCCTTCACTCTGAGTAGCAGCCATGAACCACATAGGGTGCATGGCAGGCCAGGAGGGATTCGAACCCCCAACACCCGGATTTGGAGTCCGGTGCTCTATC
>JBHGBJ010000030.1:0-42086 GCA_041947025.1 Thermodesulfobacteriota bacterium | reverse complement strand
ATCAAGCAGAAGTACGGCCGGAAAATTTCCTGGGCCGACCTGATGATCCTCGCCGGCAACGTCGCCCTGGAGTCGATGGGTTTCAAAACCTTCGGTTTCGGCGGCGGGCGGGAGGACATCTGGGAACCGGAAAAGGACATCTACTGGGGGCCCGAGAGCGAGTGGCTTGGAGACAGGCGCTACACGGGTGACCGGGAACTCGAGAAACCCCTCGGCGCCGTTCAGATGGGCCTGATCTATGTGAACCCGGAAGGCCCGAACGGCAACCCGGACCCGATCGCTGCGGCGCGGGATATCCGTGAGATCTTTGGTCGCATGGCGATGAACGATGAGGAGACGGTGGCCCTCATCGCGGGCGGCCACGCCTTCGGCAAAACCCACGGCGCCGGTGATAAGTCACTGGTGGGCCCGGAACCGGAGGCCGCCGGCATCGAGGAGCAGGGCCTGGGCTGGAAGAGCAGCTTTGGCACGGGTAAAGGCAACGACGCAATTACAGGCGGCCCGGAACTCATCTGGACCGACACTCCCACGACGTGGAGCATCACCTTCTTGAAGAACCTGTTCAACTATGAGTGGGAACTGACGAAGAGCCCGGCCGGTGCGTATCAGTGGAAGCCGAAGGGTGGCGCAGGCGCCGGTATGGTGCCGGATCCGCACGACCCGTCGAAGCGTCACGCGCCAGGCATGTTGACCACGGACCTCGCCTTGCGGTTCGACCCTGCCTACGAGAAGATCTCGCGGCGCTTCATGGAAAATCCGGATCAGTTCGCGGATGCTTTCGCCCGGGCGTGGTTCAAACTGACGCACCGCGACATGGGCCCCCGCTCGCGTTATCTCGGCCCGGAGGTTCCGGCAGAAGAGCTCATCTGGCAAGACCCCATCCCTGCCGTCAATCACAAACTGATTGGTGCACGGGACATCGCCTCCCTAAAGGGCAAGATCCTGGCCTCTGGTTTGTCGGTCTCGCAACTGGTTTCGACCGCCTGGGCGTCGGCCTCCACCTTTCGCGGCTCCGACAAACGCGGCGGCGCCAACGGCGCCCGCATTCGCCTGGCGCCGCAGAAGGACTGGGAAGTCAACCAGCCTGCCCAGCTCGCGAAGGTCCTCAAGACCCTAAAGGGTATCCAGAGCGCGTTCAACAAGACGGCAAAAGGCGGCAAGAAGGTATCACTGGCTGACCTGATCGTTTTAGCCGGTTGCGCGGGTGTCGAGCAGGCTGCGAAAAATGCTGGTCACAAGGGTACGGTTCCCTTCATGCCGGGACGCATGGATGCGTCGCAGAAGCAAACCGATGTGGAGTCCTTCGCCGTGCTCGAGCCGAAGGCGGACGGCTTCCGCAACTACCAAAAAACCGGATACGCCGTATCGGCCGAGGAGTTGCTGGTTGACAAGGCGCAATTGCTGACGCTGACCGCACCGGAGATGACGGTCCTCATTGGCGGCATGCGCGTCCTGAATACCAATTTCGGCCAGACCCGACACGGCGTCTTGACCGAGCGGCCGGAAACGCTAACCAACGACTTCTTCGTGAACCTGCTTGACATGGGCACGGATTGGAAGGCGGTCTCGAAAGACGCTGACGTGTTCGAGGTCCGCGACCGTGCGACGGGCAAAGTCAAGTGGACCGGCACGCGCGTCGATCTTATCTTCGGTTCGAACTCCCAGCTCCGGGCTCTGGCCGAGGTCTACGGAAGCGCCGACGCGCAGAAGAAGTTTGTCCGGGACTTCATCGTGGCCTGGACGAAGGTGATGAACCTTGATCGCTTCGACATCGCCTGATCGAGGTTCATACAGGATTCCCGAATACAAACGGGTGCCCTGACATAAACAGGACGGCAAAAGAGCGGAGGAGATCTTATGAAGATACCAGAGTATATTAACAGAGAAGAGGTGAGAAGGGTCTGTCACGATCTGAAATTCAGGGATTGGACACAACTCAAGAGAGCCAAGGTTTTGCCAAAAGAAGCGAAGGTTATTCTTGCGCAGGTCAATACGGAGAAGATGAAAATCGATCCTGAGGAATTCCGTAAAGGGTTGGAGGTTGAACTCGAACACGGAATCCGATTTCAAGATGCCAATGTGACAAATAATCATCCCATCTTGACTGGAATGATTGTGCTCGCTCATCTCAAAGAGTCTCTCGACTATTACAAACTCCTTGAGGTGGCTGAGCTCGAAGGCGATCTCTTGAAAGCGGTGGCTTCCGGGAGTATGGAAAAAACGAGAAAGGAATATAAGAAACTTGCGGAAGCAAAGATTGTTCTGGCAAAGTCTGAGGCGGCCCGAGTCAGGTAACAGAAAGAAGATTGGAGTCAGTGCTCTTTTTTAGAGGGAGAAGATTATACCGCCACGAGTTTTGAGTTGACGCAAATTTGTTTCTGTAGCCGGAGTGCTCGGACCAACACTTACCATGCCGCGAAAGGCGGGCACAAACAAAGCAACACAGGAGGCCTAAATGAAAGAACGACACGGGCTGATCACGATGAGAGGCAACCCCCTGACCTTAATTGGAAACGAAGTGAGGATGGGAGAGAAGGCCCCGGACTTTATGGCTCTTGCCAATGACCTTTCCCCGGTCCAATTTTCATCCTACCGGGGCAAAATCTGCATTCTCTCTTCCGTCCCGTCTCTTGACACTCCGGTTTGTGATATGGAGACCAGGAGGTTCAATGAAGAGGCAAGCCGTTTGGGCTCAGAGATTCTGATCTTGACCATCAGCATGGATTTACCCTTCGCCCAAAAACGCTGGTGTGCGGCAGCGGGTGTAAACAGGGTTCAAACATTATCGGATCACCGGGATGCTTCCTTCGGCACTTCCTTTGGGGTCTTAATTAAGGAACTGAGGCTGCTGGCAAGGGCGGTATTTATCGTAGATCGAAAAGGAACCCTCCAATATATCCAGTTAGTCGAGGAATTGACCCAGGAGCCAAATTATGAAGCGGTATTAGATGGTCTTAAGAAATTGACCTAAACGCATCTTTCTCGCCCCCGCTAAGAATAAGCCGGCCGCAAAAGGAGGCCCGTTATCCGAATCCGTTCGCAAGGGCCTCCAATGCGTTTCCCATTGACAAAACGCGCGATCCTTGCGATGCTATCTGTCCAAAAGGATGACTCCTTTCGCTAAGATCGAGGCAGCCCGTGTACTGCTGACGTTCGTCAAGGAGGGTCAAGATGAGGCGGGATAAGAGTGCGATGGCTGGAGTGAGGCCCTTGGAAGCTGCTGAGAAGGTGAAAATCACCATCCTGGCAGATAATTTTATTGATGTGACTTTAAAAAGTTCACCCGGGGTAAGTCGAATCAGGGATAGAGAAATCTTTGAACCCCTTTTGGCTGAGCACGGCCTTTCACTTCTGCTTGAAGTTACCCACCAGGGAGAAAGAACCGCCTTCCTGCTCGATACGGGCTCCACGAAGTTAGCGGTCCCTTATAATGCAGAAAAAATGGGAATTGACCTGAAGAGGCTGAAAGGAATCTTTCTCAGTCACAATCACAAGGATCACACCAACGGCCTGGAAACAGTGCTGTCAATCACCGGCCCTATCCCTGTTTTCATACACCCTTATGGATTCTACACCAAGTGGATAAAAACCAGGCCGAACCGCCTGGACAAGGATCGGCTGGCAGAGCTCGGAGCAATATGGCAAGCCGCAGAAGGGCCTCAATTCATGGCACCATTCCTCCTGACTTCCGGATCGGTTTCACGAACAACGGGATTTGAAGAAATCATCGGCCTCTCCGAGCGCAAGGTGGAAAGAGACGGGGTCATGGAACCGGAAGCGTTTTTAGATGATGGTGCCCTACTTTTAAAGATCAAGGGAAAAGGCTTGGTGATCGCTACTGGTTGTGCCCATTCAGGCATTATCAATACCATTCTTCACTGCCAGAAATTGGGAGGAGATGAAGAGATTCATGCCGTCATCGGAGGATTTCATATTACCCAGGCTTCCTCCGGACGGGTTGCGAAAACCGTTCAAGCCCTCAAAGAAAAAGAGATTCGATACCTTCTTCCTCTCCACTGCACCGGTTTTGAAGCCATGGCTGCTATCCGGCAAGCTTTTCCTAAGAACTTCATCATTTCTTCGGTGGGAACGGTCATTGAGTTTTAGAACTTAACCACTTTTCTTCATAAGGAGGATGGCTATGTTTTCGGATGCCCACACCCATTTGATTGGTAACCCTTTTGGTGAAAACATTCTTGAGCCCAGAGAAATCCAAACGGTTTTAAAAGAGGCCCGCGATCAAGGGGTCGTCCTGATGGTGGTTGGAAGTCACGATCTCCCCTCTTCGGAGCGGGTGATAGAGATCGCTTCTTCCGAGGAGAATGTCTATGTCTCCGTAGGTCTCCATCCCTGGATCGCAACTCCCATCGACGACCGGGCGTACAAGAGTTTCTTGGAGCTGACCAAGAGACCCAAAGTCGTGGCCATTGGCGAAATAGGCGTCGATCATAATCGCTCCCGGGCAAGCAAGGATGTTCAGCTCCAGGCTCTCATCCAGCAACTTCGCCTCGCCAGAGAAACGGGCCTTCCTGCTCTATTCCACCAGCGCGGATATCACGAGGAGCTGATGGAGGCGATTTATCGCGAAAAGCCTCCCGTGAGCGCCATCCACGGTTTCAGTGGCGATCTCGCCGAACTGAAGGAGTGGCTGGATTTGGGATACTATGTTATCATTGGCCGGTCCGTTCTCGGGAAGGAAGGAGAAAAACTGAAGGCCGTAGTTCAGCGGATACCGGAAGATAAACTACTTCTGGAGACCGACGGCGCTGCCCGCTCACCGAAGGGGGTTCTGGAAGGGCAGGCACGAGTCCTTCAAGTGGCAGAAGTCGTAGCCTCCTGGAGGGGCACCACTGCAAAGGAAGTCGGTGAAACCACGACAAAGAATCTAAAACGGATGTTGAGGATTTAATTCTGTCGGAACCGGGACCTGATCAAACGCCTCCTGTCAATCGAAAGGGATTTTTAGTGAATTTGCAGTGTTCGGGCTTCTCGGAGGGAATCGCTTTCCTGCGACGACAACAGCGGGACTGGAAGGTCACCGTCATCAGAACATCCCTCGATAAGCTTGCCTACCAAATGGTCTTTCCTTACTTGTCCATCTACATTGTTGCATTGGGGGCCACGGTCACCCAACTGGGGATGGTGAACAGTGTGGGAATGATTGCTGCCGGCATGGTTGGCCCGCTGACGGGCTGGTTCATCGACAGGACCGGCCCTAAGAAGATTTACCTCTTTGGCATCGGTCTGCTGGCCATCTCCTATTTCACTTATGGAATCGCTCAAAGCTGGGTCTTTGCGATTGTCGCAATGGCCGCATACTGGCTGGGCCATTCGGTCAGCGTCCATAGTTGTTCGACCGTTTGCGGAAACTGCCTGGCCAATGAAGACAGGGCCACAGGGATGACCATCTGCGAAACCGTTGCCGCGGGTCTCCTCGGGATGATCGGTCCGATGATGGGGGCGTGGTTCGTCACCCTCTTCGGAGGCGTGAATGTCAGGGGTATCAGACCCGTGTTCTTTTTCAGCTTGATCATAATCGTATGCACGTTCATGGTCGTGTGGACCCAGTTGTCAAACAGGAGATGGAGAATCGCAACCCTGACCAAGCGCAATATCCTTCGGGACCTCCACCAGGTACTGAAGGAAGGACGTTTCTTGAAACGATGGCTTGTGATCGCCTCCGTCGCTCAATTGCCCCACGCCATGGTTTTTCCTTTCTCTCAGGTATTTGCCTATAAGATTAAGGGAGCAGACCAATTTATCTTGGGGGCAATGGTCACGGGCTCTGCGCTCTCTTCCATCATCTTTTCAATCCCCCTGGGCAGGCTGGCGGATCGTGTGGGAAGAAAGAAAGTTTTGTATGCGACCATACCGCTTTTCTGGGCTTCCAACCTGGTTCTGGTGTGGTCCACACACCCCGCACTCCTGGTGATGGCCGGCATCTTACAAGGTTTCTACTACATTGGCGCACCGATCTCGGCCTCTATGGAGAGGGAATTAGTCCCTCCGGAGCAGATGGGCAGATGGCTGGGAATTGCACGATTCTTCAAGATGTTTTTAAATGCCGGTATGGTGATCATAGGCGGTGTGATCTGGGATCGGTTGGGACCGCAATACGTTTTTCTTGCCTTCATCGTCATTGATCTTTTTTTGAGGGCACCGTTGCTCGTCAGCATGCCCGAGACGCTTCGTCTGCGGTTTGGGAGGTCAATTTCTGAAGACCCAAAGGGTTGAGCATTTTTTTCTTGATGGAAGGGAGGTAAGTCCTATGACGGCCTTGTCGAGTTTTAATGAGTATGGCGTGGAACTGGAGAGGCTACTGCAACTGAGAACGTCTCCCATCGCCATAAAGCTGTTGAAAAAAGAAAGGGATCTCCCCGAAGGGGCCAAGAGACCCAAGAGGGATTTTGGTTTTCATCTATCCCTTTGCCAGGCTTTTGCGATGTCACGACGAAACAAGGAGACCATTGCCATGTTCAAGGAAGACCATTGGTGCTACCTGCCCGTCATTGCTTATGGACTTGCCAAACCCCCGGATTTCTTCATGGATGGAAGCACCTATTTCAAACGGGGCGTTGGGGATTTGAAAATAGCCAAGAGGATGGCAAAGGACCTGCCCCGTCTGGAATACGGAAGGTACGTGGGATCCGTCTCAAGTCCACTAAGAGCAGCGAGCTTCGAGCCCGATCTGGTGGTGATCTATTGCAACTCCAACCAACTGAGATGTTTGCTTACGGGAATGAAGTACAAAGAAGGATATATGGTCACATCCAAACTTGACCCGGGCGGGGCCTGCCTTCAATGCACGGTGCCGGTGATTCAAACCAGGGAGTGTCAGGTGACCGTGCCCTGTGGTGGCGACCGCTCCCACGCCTTGGCTCAAGACGATGAGATGATCTTTTCCGTACCCGCCAGCCGATTGGAAGATCTCCTGTTGGGGCTGAGGTATTTCGATGAGCTTGGCAGGGGATACAGCCGTTATGCCCCGGACATGAGGCATGAGTATCCGTTACCCGACCTTTACGTGAAGATGGGAAAGCTGGTAGGAATCGAGGTGGACAAGAAATTGTAGGGAACCCCTGTATGCATTCCCTAAGGGAGCATTACAAAGGAGGTAAAGAATATGCTTTCAAGAATACCCCTGAATCTCAAGAAAGTGGCGAAAGGGAATCTTAACAAAGAAATATTGAGGGCAGGAATCATTGCCGAATTGGATGCGATCAATCTTTATGAACAGATGGCTGCCCTGACGGAGAATAAGAATATCAGGAAGATCCTCCTCGACATCGCAAGAGAGGAGAAGACCCACGTGGGGGAATTCCAGACCCTCTTGTTAATCGAGGACGAGGAACAGGAAAAAGAATTGGAGGAAGGCAAGAAAGAGGTTAAGGAAGAAACGGGAATATAGTCTTGGCCCCTTCGAACAATAGGTTATATCTTCTTCCCTTTTGCTAAAAACTTCCCGGGTTGATTGATCACCGAGACTTCATCAAGTCCGGATTCGCTCAGGAGGGTCTGCATTTGCTCAGGAGGAGGCAGAAAATCCTGACCCACCGACCCTCCCACCCTCTGATGGAATTGATTGATCTCCTCCACACTATGGAGGTGAGCGATCAATAATATCCCATCCTTTTTTAATACCCTCACCATCTCATGGAGTGCCTTAACCTTATCGGGAAGGATTCGATCATCCCAGTGTTGGGCGTGACGATCAAAAAATTCCTTTCTCTTTTCCATGACTTTCTCCTCCCGAGCCAGATCGCGATTACCTCCAAATGATCCAAACTCTCAAAGCCACCAAAATTGCGCTCGTACAGGATTGGTGCGATTCCAATCTGAAACAAGATATCCTCTATCCAATTCAGTAGCACAAATCAAAAAATCTGTCACAACTTTTTCTGGCCCGAGCACAGATCTCCCGTGTAATCCGGTTTGATTATCCTGAATGATGTTTAAATTCCGGTGGTTAGCTTTTGCCAACGTTCATCGTTTTTCTCCTTGACAAGTACCTTATCACCTTTTATAGAAAGTATAAACCTCAGGAAGAATAAGACATGATTGCGAAGTATGGTTTTAAGGATGGGTCCGGCGATTGGTACGTCACAATCGATTCGGAAAAGTGTAATGCGTGCGGGAAATGTATAGCGGTTTGCCGAGCCTCGATGCTTGAAGTGGGCCCGGATGAATTCGATCTCTTCCGGGAAACGCCGGTGCTCAGTGTAAAACATGAAGAGCGCAGAAAGGTGAGGCATAATTGCGCTCCCTGTCGACCCGGCTACGGTGTAGGCCCCCCACCCTGTGTTGCTGCCTGCGAACCTGGAGCCATTTCTCACACGGAGGGATGGAAGAATCTTTACGGACGGTGATAAGATAATCAATGCAAAATGATCCATGATCAATGGAGACCGTTCGTTTTTCGCCTTTGACTTTTCACCCGAAGGGAAATGACCAGAGAAAAAGAGCTGAACAAACAAGGCTGGGAAAAACGTTTCACAAGCGATGAGCCTCGGCTCTCGGAGATGGTGGAACAGTATAAAGAACTCGGATTTGAAGTACTTCTCGAACCTGTGGATCGTTCTTCTGAAGAATGTGCGGCTTGCCTTAGTGCCCCTGTCCTCAGCGATCGTTGCAAGACCATTTACACCCGTCTCCATAAATCTATGAGGAGATAAGGGGCTGAGGAGATCAGGGACAAGAGATTTTTCTCCTCATCACCCCGCCTCCCATGCTCCTCATCCGCGTTTAGGACACGGGCGTCGCAGCGGCAACCTTGCGCTAGAAGTCCAAAGGAGGAAGGATGAACCACAAAGACTGGGTGCAGAAAGAATTGAGACAACTGGGTAACTCTCTCGGTTTCAGATACATACCGATGGAAGAGATCGAGCAACGCTTGACCAGAGTCAGACAGGGGATGAAGGAAAAAGAGATCGACGCGCTGCTGGTCATCGAAAAGATGAACTTCTACTATCTCTCCGGAACCACTCAAGATGGGATTCTTTTCGTACCTGTGGAAGGAGAGCCTCTACTCATGATTAAACGGGAATTAGAGCGAGCCAAAGTGGAGTCGCCGATCAGGAATGCAGTCGCCTTGAATTCCAGCCGGCAACTCCCGCCCCACATCAAGGATTATTGGGGGAAACTGCCTCGTAAACTGGGCCTGGAGTTAGACGTCCTTCCTGTGAAAGATTACTTCAGGTTGCAGGATCTCTTTCCGGGTACGGAATGGGTCGATGCCTCATTCATCCCAAGAAATGCCCGCAAGATAAAGACCCCTTTTGAGATCGATCTGATGAGAGCGGCGGCAGAAATCGGAAGGAAGGTTTACCTTCATGCCAGAGAGATTCTCAGAGAGGGAATGACTGAAATCCAGTTCGGAGGCCTCCTCGAAGCGGCCGCGAAGAAGTATGGCCACGAAGGGCTTCTCCGGGTAAGGTCCCTCAACTACGAAGCCTACAGTTGGCATGTCCTGAGCGGTCTCTCGGGCGGGATCGTCAGCCAATCGGATTCTCCCATGGGCGGCCTCGGCCTCTCCCCGGCATTTCCGGTTGGTGCAAGCTTCAAGACCATCCGGGCCCATGAGCCTGTCCTGGTGGATTTTGGCATATGCTACCATGGCTACCAGGCGGACCAAACCCGTATGTTCTCTATCGGCAGGATGAACCAAAAATTTATTGACGCTTTCAATGCCTGCCGGGAGATTCACGATGCGGTCCTTGGAGAAGTTCGTCCGGGCGCGGATTGTGAACTCATTTTTAATAAGACTCTTCGATTGGCTGAGAGACTGGGATATAAGGACAGTTATCTCGGGCCCCCAGGGCTTCAGACCCGTTTCATCGGCCACGGCATCGGCCTTGAGCTGAACGAATTTCCATTCGCCGCACAAGGTCATTCTTACCCCTTGGAAGAGCAAATGACATTGGCGATAGAACCCAAAATCGTCTTTCCCGGAGAAGGCTCGGCCGGAATTGAAAACACCCTCTATGTGACCAAGACCGGCTGTGAAATCCTCACCCAAGTCGACCAGGACATCTTCGAGGTGGCTCGTCACCAACCCTGAATCTATCCTCTGGCTAGCTTTTTACCCTAATCCCGCTGTTGAAAGAACACTTGCCAATCCGTCATTGCGAGCGACCCCGCACTCGATGAGGGGAAGCGCGGCAATCTCATTATTCTCTGGGCCTTTTAATGGGGGCTTCATTTCCTGCCTGTCGGCAGCATTTGCAATGACGCCTTCTAAATCGGGATTCGGGGTATTTTTTTCCAGGTTGACAAGGAAATCCTTTCTCTGTATGATTTTTTCTTGGTCTTGGCCCCACCGAGGGGCCCCTTAAAACCATTGAAGAAAGGAGGAGGGTGATGATGAGGAAAATAGTCGCTTTGGTTTCTATTCTCATGTTGCTGGTTGCGGTGAGCGTCTTTGCTCAAGCCACCAAGAAAAGTGCACCACCTCAGCCTACTAAGAAGACCGAGTCCACCGCCCAACCCACATCCAAAAAGGAGTCTCTTGTTCAAACTCCAAAAAAAGGGGGAACTCTTGTCTACGGACGCGGGGGCGACAGTGTCGGATTGGATCCGGCCTACGAGACAGACGGGAACTCGTTCATGGTCTGCGACAATATCTACGAGGCTCTCGTATTCTTTAAGGACGAGTCCACTGCGATTGAACCGGGTCTGGCCACTTCATGGGAAATTAGTCCCGATGGCCTGACTTACACATTCAAGCTTCGAAAGGGAGTCAAGTTCCACGATGGAACTCCTTTCAATGCGGATGCCGTTGTCTTTTCTCACGGACGGATGATGAAAGAGCGGAAAGTCAAATTCTTCGGCAAAGGCTGGGATATCCCAAAACAAGAACGGCCACCCGAATACTGGGTTTCCATGGAGATGGATAATACCATAGACTCCATCGAGGCCAAGGATGATGATACCGTGGTTTACAAACTGAAAAGGGTGGAGGCGCCCTTCCTGGCCAACATGGGGATGGATTTTGCCGACATCATCAGCCCGGCCGCTTTCATGAAGGACCCAAAGGCCTTCGTCCGAAATCCTGTTGGCACCGGTCCGTTCAAATTTGTCCAGTGGGTTAAAGATGACCGTATCACCCTCGAAGCCTTCAAGGATTATTGGGACAAAGGCAAGGGGCCTTATCTGAACAGACTCATTTTCCGGGTCATCCCGGAGAACTCCGTTCGTTTCTTAGAGGTCAAGACCGGGAACATCCATATGTGCGAGTTCCCCAATCCTGCGGATATCGAACTGGCAAAGAAGGACCCCAAACTTCAGATCTTCAGCCAGCCGGGAATGAACATCGGCTACTTGGGCTTTAACCTCAAGAAAGAGCCATGGAAGAGCAATGTGAAGCTTCGCCAAGCCATTGCCCATTCGGTCAACCGAAAGGCCATCGTCGATAAGATCTATCAAGGCATGGGAGAAGTCGCCAGGAACTGCATTCCTCCAACGATGTGGGGCTATAACAAAGATGTCCCTGGCTATACTTACGATGTGGAATTAGCCAAGAAGCTGCTTGCTGAGGCGGGTTACCCGGAGGGTAAAGGATTGCCCGAGATCACCCTCTGGTCCATGCCGGTTCCCAGACCTTACAATCCTGAAGGCTTGAAGGTCGGAGTCGCGATGATCGGCGACTTGGGTAAAATCGGCATTGCATCCAGGATTGTGAGCTACGACTGGGGGACTTACCTGAAGCGTCAACGGGAACAACCTCAGGATATGGATCTCTTCCAACTCGGCTGGACAGGCGATAATGGTGATCCTGACAACTTCCTGGCCGTTCTCTTCGATGGCCTCGCCTCATCAGCAATCCGTACTCAGTGGCACGATGAGGCCTACCACAAGCTGATGCTTGAAGGCAAACAGACCATCGACCAGGCGAAGCGGGCCGAGATCTACAAGAAAGCACAGCAATTGATGTACGACGAATGCCCGGTCATCCCGATCGCCCATTCCATCGTGATGACGCCCGCTTCGAAGAAAGTGATGAACTATAAACTCCATCCCACTGCTTCGATCCGGATGAAGAGCGTGTGGCTCCAGTGATTACATTCTGGGGTTAGGGACACTTCCCTATTTTTATCAATGCGGTTCTGGTTTCGCGAGGTCAAAAATAGGGAAGTGTCCCTGCAACTTTCCTGAGCTATGATCGGATTTATTATTCGTCGAACCCTGGTTGTTATCCCTACCCTTCTTGGAGTGACCCTTGTCATCTTCTCCATGCTCGCGATCACCCCTGGAGACCCAGCCGAGCTCCTCCTGGGCGAGCGGGCGACGCAAGAATCCCTCAATGCCATGCGCGAATATCTGGGTCTGAACAAACCTGTTTATATCCAGTACTGGATGTTTCTCAAACGGGTGGGTCGGTTTGATCTGGGTGAAACCATCTGGAGCCGCGAGAGGGTTTCCAAGGAGATCATGGATCGCTTTCCTGCCACAATCGAGCTGGCTGTTGCTGCGATGATCATCAGCAGCTTCTTGGGAGTCTTCCTTGGAATGATATCGGCCGCAAAGCAATATTCCTGGTTCGATTATGCCAGCATGTTAGGCTCGCTTTTTGGGGTCAGTATGCCCGTATTCTGGCTGGGATTGATGCTCATGCTCGTCTTTGCCTTGACCCTTGGCTGGTTTCCCATGTCAGGCAGATTGGGGGTCGATATCGATCTGAATGTGATCACCAACTTCTTTCTCCTCGACTCCATTCTGACAAGAAACTGGGCAGCCCTCAAAGACACCTTGATGCATCTGGCCTTGCCGGCCATCGCCTTGAGCACAATTCCTCTTGCCATTGTCGCCCGAATGACCCGCTCCTCCATGCTCGAAGTGCTGAGGCAGGACTACATCAAGACGGCAAGGGCAAAAGGACTCAGTGAGGTGAAGATCGTTTTCAAACACGCCTTGAGAAATGGCTTAATCCCGGTGGTGACCGTGGTAGGCCTCCAGTTTGGAATTCTTCTGGGCGGAGCGATTCTGACCGAAACCGTATTCGCATGGCCGGGAGTTGGAAAATGGCTCTTCGATGGTGTGGTCAAGCGTGACTATATGGTGATTCAAGGTGGATCTTTGCTTGTGGCTACTGTTTTTGTTTTTGTCAACTTGATTGTGGATGTGCTCTACGCCGTCATCAATCCCCGGATCAGTGTGAAGTAAGTTTGTTTGCTGCAAGAGATTGCATAAGAATCACACAGGGATGCTGAGAAAACCCTATCCCTGCCTGCGGCAGGCAGGGCGGAACCTTTTCAATAACGGAGGATAGGAACCGAAAGATGAGCTTTTGGACGCGCATAACCGATCCTGAGAGCCGACACCCTTTCTTTGACCAGATCGAGAAGCTCTTCAAGAAT
Organism: Thermodesulfobacteriota bacterium; assembly: GCA_041947025.1. Lineage (GTDB taxonomy): Bacteria > Desulfobacterota > BSN033 > BSN033 > UBA1163 > CAVTZZ01. The sequence continues at coordinate 28,734 of JBHGBJ010000030.1, read as the reverse complement.
CGGACCGGCGTGGCGGGCCTGACCATCACGATACTCTTCATCCTCACTGCTATTCTCGCTCCTCTCATCAGCCCCCACGACCCGGATGAGAATTCCCTTTATGACCAGCTCAAGCCGCCCGTGTGGGATGAGGGGGGATCGACCCAAAATCTCCTCGGCACGGACGACTTAGGTCGGGACATGTTATCACGGTTGATTTATGGCGCACGGGTATCGCTGGCCCTCGGCATCGTCAGTGTGGGAATTGCCCTGATCTTTGGGTCCGTACTGGGATCCCTTGCAGGTTACTACAAGGGGTGGCCCGATAACCTGATCATGCGCTTCATGGATATCATTCTCGCCTTTCCCTACACCCTGCTGGCCATCGTGATTGTCGCCTACCTGGGCCCGGGGCTGAGGAATGCCATGATTGCCATCGGGATCATCAATATCCCCCGCTTCGCCCGTATCATCCGGGCCTCGGTCATGGAGGAATACGAAAAGGACTATGTCACTGCCACGCGGGCAGTAGGGGCAAACAATCGTCGAATCATCTTCAACGCGATCTTTCCCAACTGTCTGGCCCCGATCATTGTTCAGGCGAGTCTTGGCTTCGGAGCGGCCATCCTCGATGCGGCCGGGCTGAGCTTTTTGGGCCTGGGGGCCCAGCCCCCTCTTTCGGAGTGGGGCGCGATGATTGCCCAGGGCCGATCCATGATCCTCCGGGCCTGGTGGGTCATGACCTACCCCGGCATTGCGATCCTTCTCGCTGTTCTCGGTTTTAACCTTCTCGGCGACGGTCTTCGAGACGCTTTAGATCCGAGGCTGAGGGATTGAAGCCATGACCCGTGAGAACCTTCTTGAGATTCGTAACCTCAAAACCTACTTCCACGTCCGGGGAGGGGTTCTCAAGGCCGTGGACGATGTCAGCCTGACGATCAAGGCTGGAGAAACCCTGGGGCTTGTGGGTGAGTCTGCCTGCGGCAAGAGCGTCACCGCGTCCTCCATCATGCGCCTCATCCCTATTCCACCAGGATATATTGCCGGAGGCGAAATCCTCTTTGAGGAAGTCGATATTCTGAAACTCTCTACATCGGAAATGAGAAAGATCAGGGGCATGAAGATCTCTATGATCTTTCAGGAGCCGATGACTTCCCTCAACCCCGTTTTCACGGTGGGCGGTCAGGTTGCCGAAGTCATCGGGCTTCATGAAAAGCTCTCCCAGCGAGAGATTCGAGACCGGGTCATTGAAGCCTTCCGATTGGTCCGTATCCCGGCCCCCGAATCACGAATTAAAGATTATCCTCATCAGATGAGCGGCGGCATGCGGCAGCGGGTGATGATCGCCATGGCCCTTGCCTGCCATCCGAAGCTGATGATCGCAGACGAGCCCACCACCGCTTTGGATGTGACCATCCAGGCCCAGATTCTTGACCTCATGAACAGGCTCAAGGAAGAAACCGGCGCCTCCATTCTCTTTATTACTCACGATCTCGGTGTGATCGCTGAGATGGCTCAGAGGGTCGCGGTAATGTACGCAGGGAAAATCATGGAGGAGGCTGATGTGGACACCCTCTTTGCCGAGCCAAAGCATCCTTATACCATCGGCCTGATCAATTCGATTCCTATCCTCGGGATTGGTAAGAAACAGAGGCGTCTCAGCACTGTTGCCGGGGTGGTTCCTTCGCTCTTCAAACTGCCCGAAGGCTGTCTTTTCCACGAACGGTGCACCCTAAGCCAGGAGGAGTGTGATCGCATGCAGCCTCCGGTGATCGACCTTGGCAAGGGGCACCTCGTTAGGTGTTACAGATATGTGCGAGGTGAGTGAGCAACTCCATACGCCGCTCGTTCAGACGAAGGAAGTCGTCAAACACTATCCTGTCACGGGAGGAGTCTTTCTGCGGCAGGTGGCTTCGGTCAGGGCTGTGGAGGGTGTGAGTTTAACTATCCTGCCGGGTGAAACCCTGGGACTTGTGGGAGAATCAGGGTGCGGTAAATCGACATTGGGCAGGCTGATTCTCCGTCTGGAGGAGCCGACCCGAGGGGACATTCTCTTTCGGGGCCGGAGTATTCTTGGCTATGATGCGAAACAGATGAGGGCTTTGCGAAAGGAAATGCAGATCATTTTTCAGGATCCGTTCTCCTCGCTCAATCCCCGAAAGAATGTGGCTCACATTGTGGGAGAGCCCCTCTATGTCCACGGGATGACTGACCGCCATGAACGTGAAGCAAGGGTCCTTGAGCTTCTACGGGTCGTCGGCCTCAAACAGGAGCACATGCGTCGCTATCCACACCAGTTCTCGGGCGGACAGCGCCAGCGTATCGGCGTAGCCCGTGCTCTGGCTCTCAACCCCAAGCTGATCATCTGCGATGAGGCGGTTTCAGCTCTCGATGTCTCCATTCGAGGGCAGGTGATCAATCTGCTTCAGGATTTACAGGAAGAATGGGGGTTGACCTATCTCTTCATCTCTCATGATTTGAGCGTTGTGGAGCATATCAGCGACCGGGTAGCGGTAATGTATCTCGGCAAGATTGTGGAGTTGGCAGACTCTGAAACACTCTACAGAAACCCGCTTCATCCTTACACCCAGGCCCTCCTTTCGGCAGCACCTGTGCCTGATCCCAGGAGAAAGAGGAAGCGGATCGTCTTAGCTGGAGACGTTCCGAGCCCCATATCCCCTCCCTCGGGATGCCGTTTCCATACGCGCTGCCCTTACGCAAAAGATCTTTGCCGTCGGCAAGAACCCCTGCTTAGAGAAGTAAGGCCGAATCACCTTGCCGCCTGCCACTTCGCCGAAGAGATTTCGGAGAAAATTGCAACGATATGACCGATGCGATCTTACCTTTCACAATCGATCTGTACGAAGAGGTCATCGCCCTCTGGCAGGAATCAGAAGGCATCGGCCTCAGCGAAGCGGATTCCAAAGAGGGCATCCGATTCTATCTCGAACGAAACCCGGGTATGAGTTTTGTTACGAAAGATCAGGAGGGTGCTATTCTCGGTGCTATCTTATGCGGTCACGATGGGAGAAGAGGATATATCCACCACCTTGCGGTCCGCCAAGGTTTTCGGCGCCAAGGCACCGGTCGGAGACTTGTTCAAGAATGCCTATCTCGCTTAAAAGCTATTGGCATTCAGAAATGTCACATCTTTATCTTTCCTGACAATCAAAACGGAATCAAATTTTGGATGAGTATGGGCTGGACATTTCGCGAGGACCTCCGCGTCATCTCAAAAAACATATAATTTTTTGCACCGAGATCTTGCGGTCAATTATCTCGTTCATCATGATTCGATCCTGCAGCCTCTGAAGAAATGGGAAGAATGAGGGGACTATTCGCCGATCATTAGGTCTCTGATCCTGTTTTCGGGGAGGGATGAGACAGAAACGGATCGAAACGTGTCTGCGCCTGCTTTTTGATAACGGACTTCCACACCTTTCAAATCTTTTGCCTTGCCGTAACGGACCGTGAGGGAAGCAGCGGTCTCTATCTCCGCTCGATCGGCTTCTCCCCTGAGGAGGGAAAGAGGGCCGGGATGATGAAGAGCCTTCAACAGGATATCCTCATCCTGGGCAAAGGTCTGGATCTTCTGATTGTCTTCTTCATTTCTCCCGACCACCAGCTTCAAGCGGGGAGAGAGCCGGAAATGTCTTCCTATCTTCAGGAGATGGACGTCATTGAGAGAAAAATCAGGCTTGTGTTCCAGCAGGTCCCTGATCCTTCTCGCGAATCCCGGGTCGGTGAGGAGACACCCACCCGCAGGACAGGGATAGTCGCGAATCCCATAATGGTCCGCCAATTGGATTTGCGGTTTTCTTGAACGTCCCTGGATGGAAAGAAGGTTCTCCCGGCTGATCCAGCCCTCCTTCTCGGGGATTGTGACCGGAAGAAACTTTGCGGAGAGAGGCCGGAGGATATACCCCTGAAGGCCTGCCTCTTTTTCGATCAACTGCATGGCATCCCTTCGCTGGGACATAGGCCTCTGGCCCAAGACCTCGCCTGTAACGATGAACGAAGCGCCTCTCTCTACCATATAGATTTTTGTCTTCTTCAACATGAAGATCCGGCAGTCAATGCATGGGTTCATATTGCTTCCATAGCCGTGCTTTGGATTCTTTACGACATGGAGGTACTCTTCAGAAACATTAAACACCTTTAAGGAAATCCCGATGGCATCCACCGCCTTCTGCGAGGCCAAACAGGTCTCTCCGCGATTCGTACAGGTACAGAAGACCGTGAGAAAGTTGAGGGCTTCCAGCTCGACGCCCTGTTCCATTACGACCTTGGCTGCAAGCGTGCTGTCAAGTCCTCCCGAAAGAAGAGCAATTGCCTTCATCCGTCTCTCCAAAAATCTCCTTTTTCAAACTTTTCTTACAGCACCTCATTCATCGATCCTGAGCGAAAACCCTGAAGATCGACGGTGATATAATGATAACCGATTTTTTTCAGGTGGGTCACCACCTTTTCTCTCAGGGATCTATCCAATAAGCGATCAATCTCTTCAGGATAGATTTCGATCCTGGCCAGATCTCCATGATGGCGAACCCGAACCTGCCTGAACCCTAATCCGAAAAGAAAATCCTCTGCCTCATCCACCTTCTTCAACTCTTCCGGGATGATCTCTTCTCCATAAGGGAAACGTGAGGCAAGGCAGGCAAAAGAGGGCTTATCCCATGTGGTCAAGCCTAAAGCGTGGGACAACTCCCTCACTTCCTGCTTCGTAAACATCGCCTCCTTGAGAGGGCTCCGGATCCCCAGCTCCTGGATCGCTCTTCTCCCTGGCCGGTGATCTTTTTCATCATCCAATGTCGAACCTTCAACGATCAAGGGAATCGCCTCGGCTTGAGCCAGCTTGGTCAATTCTCCGAAAAGCTCTTTCTTGCAATAGTAACATCGATTGGGGGGATTTTTTGAAAACCCTTCGATCTCCAATTCGTTCGATTCGATCAGAATGTGACGCACTCCCATTCCCCGGGCAATGTTTTTGGCTCCGGCGAGCTCCCGCTCAGGATAAAGAGGAGAAGAGGCAGTCACAGCAATCACATGATCGCCTCCGAGGGTATCTTTGGCCACCCTGAGGAGGAGAGTGCTGTCAACCCCTCCCGAATAGGCGACCAACACCTTTCCCATGGATTGAAAGATCTTTCTCAGATGTTCGTATTTCTCTTTAACGGCTTGATCCATGGTTCTATCCTATTCGGGGACGGCCGTAATTCTGGGACAGTCCGCTGCTGCTTACTGCCAACCGGATTACTTTCTTATTTGAACTCATCACTCCCTGCCTGCGGCAGGCAGGCAAACTCCTACCCGATCACTTCTTTGATCCATCCTCCTCCAAGCACCGTATCTCCATCATAAAAGACAGCAGCCTGACCCGGGGTGATCGCCTTCTGCGGCGACTTAAACCTCACTTCCAGCTCATCTTTCCCTTTCATAGAGACAAGAGCTTCTGCACCCGGGTGGTTATATCGGATCTTGACCCTGGCAGAAAAAGGTGGATCTCCTGAGGGAGAAATAATCCAATTGACAGAGTTAACAATGAACGTTTCTCCATAAACCTCTTTCTCTTCTCCCACAACGATCGCGTTCTTTTCTCGATCGATCCCGATCACATAGAGGGGTTTTCCCTTTGCCAGGTTGAGCCCTCTTCGCTGCCCGATCGTATAAAAAGGGATCCCCTTATGTTTTCCCAGAACCGATCCCTTCTGATCGATGATCGGTCCGGGCTCGATCGACTCCTTTAGCCTTTCCTGCAAAAAGAAATGGTAAGTGGACTCTTGAACGAAACAGACCTCCTGACTCTCGGGTTTATCATGTACCTTAAGCCCGAGTTCAAAGGCTTTTCGTCTGACCTCCTCCTTCCTGTATTTCCCTAATGGGAAAAGGACATGGCGAAGCTGGTCTTGAGTGAGGGAAAAGAGAACATAGGACTGATCTTTTTTTTGATCGACCCCTTTCTTCAGAATGGAAAGAGCGGTCTTTTCATCAAATTCGAGGTTTGCGTAGTGGCCGGTAGAGATAAAATTTGCTCCCAATGCTTTTGCCTTCTCCCAAAACGAGCCAAACTTGATCTTCTCATTACAGAGGATACATGGATTGGGGGTTCTCCCCTTCTCATACTCTCTGCAAAAATACTGGATGACCTCCTTTTCAAACTCATCTTTCAAATAGAAGACATTAAAGGGAATCTCTAACTGAAGGGCAACTCGCCTGGCATCTTCCATATCGGCAAGGCCGCAGCACCGTGCCGGCCCTTCCCCGGTTCTTTCCGTCACCCCGATGCATATGGTGGCTCCGATGACGTCATAACCCATCTCCTTGAGAAACCAGGCGGTGGTGCTCGAATCAACCCCGCCGCTCATCGCCACAACAACCCGCTTCTTCATCTCTCCTTGACCTTCGTGTCAAAAAAGGATTTCCATGGCCTGATAGGTGCAGACCGGGATGCAAAGTTCACAGGCAATGCACTTCGTTCGCAAAAAGGAGACCTTCATCTCCTTCCGGTCCACATCCAAGGCCTTCGTAGGACAGATTGAAATACAGGCCGTGCAATGAGTACACCGGTCCTCGTGCCATTTAACATCTTGCGCCAGGGGTTGAATCTTCACTCCGATTTCGTTGAGGTACTTAAACCCTGCGTCCATCCCGGCCTTCTTTCCGGTGATCTCCAAAACAAGCCTTCCCTCTTCCCTCGGCGTGATCCGTGCCCTCGATATGTTGACCATCAGGTCGAAATCCTTAACGAGCCTCGAGATGACCGGTTGATCGACGAGATGAGAAGGATAGCTGAGTACGATTCTTTTTTTCTGCATGGAATATCTCCTTTTCAATTTCAGATTTCAGATTTCAAATTTCAAATTTGAGACCCTTTCCAAATTTCAGACTTTAGACCTCAGCAATTTGAAATCTGCGATCTGCAATTTGAAATTATCATTTCTTTTTGATGGGTCTTTCCTTTACCGCCTTGAAGGCGATGCCTGAATCAACGGAAGGAAGAAGCTCAACGGGTTTGGTCAAAAAGAACTTCCCCGCCTCAATCCACTCCTTCAGGATCTGGGCAATCTCCTTTGCCCTGAAATAACTGGAAAGCCCGGAAGTGGGGATCTCTTTTCCCTGGACCGTGATCTTTCCGCTCTTCAGTTGCTTATAATTCACTTCCCCTAAACTCCCTGGAATGAGTTGCGGGTAGGCATCACTGTAGTCCACGACCTGTGCCCAGATCTCCTCATCCCGGACCGCTGTGTATCGAAGGATCTCCTCATCCAAGATGGGGATGGGAACTCCGATCCCCACTGTGAGGGTGACGCCGTAACCCGTAAAAGAAGTCCCTCTCAGCCATTTCGGACTCATCATCTTGAGATCCCCTTTTACGGCGAGGGTTCCCGCAGTCGTCTTAGGAACACCTCCTTCTGTCCTTTTCACATCCGGGTTATGCTGTGTCCCGCTTCCGACCACATACCCAATCCCTCCGCCTAAAAAGATTCTGGTACCAATACCGATCGTTTTATAATAGGGATCATTCAGGAGAGGACTCAACTGGCCTGCGCTGCAATAGTTCGCATTACCCATCTTGGGTTGAAGAACCCCCATATACGTATAAATCACCTTGTCCGAGAGATTGACCGCAACATTATAATTCTGGTAAGCGTTTCTCATATCGAAAAGGACAGCCTCATTCATGTCCTTCAGCGAGATATAGGTTTCCAAGGACTTTCTGGGATAGCAATCCGTTCCGTAAGCGCTTGCCGTAAGCCTTACGTCTTTTCCAGCCACCAGCTCTTCAATGATATGGGCTCCTCCATAGGAAAACTTTCCGGGAAAGATCTTATTTCGAGGATCATCATCCGACATCGCAGTGGCTCCCAGGAAGAAATCAACTGCCGCAAACCCGGTATAGACCGGTACGTCATTGAGGCAGGTCCTTCCTCCCCCAAGTTTGATGCGTGGTTTCGTATGGCCGATGTTAAAATAAGCCCCGGAGGAACACATGGGACCAAAAGTCCCTGTGGTGACGACATCGACTTCTTGAGCTGCCCCTTTCAACCCTTTTTCAGCCACGACCCCAATAATCTCTTCGGCCGTCAAGACAACGGCCTTTCCTTTGCTAATCTTGTCGTTTATCTCCTCAATGGTCTTTGCCATTTCTAACCTCCCAAAATTTATTGTCGATTGCAGAATTCGGATTTCGGATTGAAGGTTTTGGTTCTTCGCTTTCAGCTTTGAACGTTGAGCTTCTTCAATGTCTTCCCCTTTGCGGGGTGATCCATGATCCATAACATAACAACACCCCCTCTTCCTCCGGCGAAGCCGGGAACCTCAAATTCAAAAATGCTTATCCGAATATCAGAGTATCAGGTTGAACAATGTTTCATTCTTTGACCTTTCCTGATATCCTGACACCTGGTGTCCTACCTACTGATTTCCTGATGGCCTGATAACCTATCAGGATTTCGTGCTTCGTATTTCGAATTTTTTCCTATCTCTGCTCATTAAACAACCAGGTGCTGATATAGCGCTCACCGGTATCGGGTAAGATGACCACGATCATTTTGCCCCTGTTCTCCTGCCTCCTCGCCACTTCTATCGCCGCCCAGGTGGCTGCGCCAGAGGAGATCCCCCCCAAAATTCCTTCCTCTTTTGCCAGCCTCCTCGCCAACCATCCTGCATCTTCACTCGATACCTTCATCACCTCATCGACCAGATTCATCTTAAGGACCTCCGGTACGAAACCCGCCCCGATCCCTTGTATCTTGTGAGGGCCCGGTCTTCCTCCTGAGAGCACGGGCGAATTCTCTGGCTCCACCGCGATCGCTTTAAATTCCGGTTTCTTCTTCTTGATCACTTCTGAGATCCCGGTAATGGTCCCTCCAGTGCCAACACCTGCCACTAAGATATCCACCTTCCCATCCGTTTCTTCCCAAATCTCAAGGGCTGTCGTCTTTCTATGGATCTCCGGATTGGCAGGATTTTTAAACTGCTGAGGGATGAAGTATCGCCGGTCTTGAGCAGCCATCTCCTCTGCCTTCCTCACGGAACCTGTCATCCCTTCATTTCCCGGTGTCAGGACCACGTCTGCTCCAAAAAACCGAAGAAGATGGATCCTCTCTACGGACATCGTATCTGGCATGGTCAGAACCAAAGGATACCCTTTCGCTGCACAGACAAATGCAAGGGCAATGCCCGTGTTTCCGCTGGTGGGCTCCAAGATAATCGTATCCTTATGGATCAAGCCCTCTTTCTCAGCGGCTTCGATCATTGAAACACCGATCCGGTCTTTGATGCTCCCGCAAGGGTTAAAAGACTCAAGCTTTGCCACGACCTCCGCCTCACAACCCTTTGTAATCTTATTCAATCTTAATAAAGGTGTCTTTCCGATCAACTCGGAAATAGAGTTGGCAATTTTCGCCATTTCAATTCTCCCAATACTGAATGGATATCAGGTTACGCAAAAGTCTTTGCTGGTGCCCTGATATCTCGGTATCCTGATTCACTATATTTGGTACATCGGAGGAATGGGTCCTTCTTTTGCTCTCTTTCGGTTCACCATCTCTTCCAAGGTAATGCCATGGAAGATCCGATAGATCGTATCCGAGACCTCCTTCCAGATATCTCTCGTCACGCAGGATGAGGATCTTTGACAAGCTTTCGGATCTCTCAAACACGCTGTCAAATCGATAGGACCCTCAAGAATCTCAACCAGATCATTTAGAGAGATTTCCGATGGGGGTTTAGCTAACGAATAGCCACCCTTGGAACCGCGAACAGACTTGACCAACCCGGCCGAACGGAGGGGAATGATGACTTGTTCCAGGTATTTCAGGGAGATATTTTCTTTTCTTGCGATCTCCCTTAATTCTATGGGCCCCTCTCCGTAGTGGGAGGCAAGTTCTAACATCGCTCTTGCTCCGTATCTAATTTTAGTTGAAATTTTCATGAGTTACAATATCATACTTTTTCTATAGGAATTTTTTTTAGTAACCTATTTTAGTGCCATTTGTCAACCCTTCGGCAAGCTCAGGATGAACCCTTCGGCCCTTCAATGCGCTCAGGTCTCAGGATGGACCCTTTGACAGGCCAGCAACGGTGGGAAGTTGTGAAGGCTTTATTGGTTGGAACGCGGGAAATGAGGATAGGCTTACATGACCCTAACCTTAAGAACCTTTTGGGTCTTCTCGGTGACTTTTACTCGTTCATCTATCCGGTAACCAACGACCCAGGCGATCATCTCTCCTGACATGAGCAAGGGAATTCCCGGCCTCTCATATTTTGGGACCTTATGATCGATAAAAAACTCCTTCAGCTTCTGGGTCCCCTTCACCCCCAATGGCTGGAACCGATCTCCCGGTCTGAGATTCCGCACCCTCAAGGGAAATCGGAGAGTCTGGTAATCCAGAAGAGCTACTTCTGGAAGTCCATAAAGAGCTTCGGTCTTGTCCTCCTTTCCGGCTTCCTCAATCACGATTTCCCGTTCAATTTCTTCGATATAGTTTCGGCCGGGCGAAAGGAGCTCAACCTCAAAAGGCGGAACCGGCTTCGTCCATCCCCTCCTGAGTGAAACCAAATCATATCGCTTCTCTAAAGAAATCCCATGGGACAGTCTCATTAAGAAGCTGGGAGAAGGCTGATACAATTTTCGGCAAATCCGGCCGACCTCCGAGCCCTTCCTTTCAGCTGAAACCAATTCTCCATGTCCCATCTTATCCAACATCACCCGGATCACCCTCCACTGAATCGCCGGATGAAGGGACTGGTAGTCCGGAAATTTGAAGGAAAGGACAGCCCTATCCTCGCGGACAATCTTCTCATAAGCCTTCTCTGTCTCGCTCTCCAGATGGGCATTCTCTTCCCTGAAGATGGCGGAGGTCTTCAAAACGATCTTCTTAAAGTTCGGCTGATACTCCTTTTCAATCAACGGAATGAGCGCCAGACGAAGGCGGTTTCGAAAATAGTCCTCCTTAAGATTCGAAGAGTCCAGAAGATAAGGAATCCTTTTCTCTTCTGCGAAGCACTCAATCTCTTTCCTCCATACCTCAAGGAGAGGCCGGATGACCTTCCCCTCTCGAATCGGAAGCATTCCTTTCAGGCCCCTTGATCCGGATCCTCTCATGAATCTTAAGAGAACGGTCTCCACCTGATCATCCGCGTTATGGCCCAGTGCAATCTTGTTGGCGCCATGCTTCTGGAGAAGAACCTCAAAGAAACGGAAGCGAAGCTCCCTGGCTGCTTCTTGAAGGGAGAGTTTCTCGTTCCTCTGAAATTCCCTCACACTGAATTGGCCGTATTCAAAGGTTAAGCCGAGCCGATCTGACTCTTTTTGAACGAGTTCGGCCTCTTTTTCTGATTCTGTGGGTCGAAGACCGTGGTTGATATGGGCAACGACGAGGGAAAGGTCAAAGGCTGGACGATAGGCATTTAACAGATGGATGAGAACCATCGAATCCGCTCCTCCGGATACCCCCACGACCAACCGGTCACCTTGGCTCAACAAATGGTAGCGGTCAATGGTCCTTTTGACTCTCTGCAATAACATAACGAACGCTCACATCTTCTTCTCTCCCACCGGGCCGACTCTGATCTCAACCTCTGTCATCCCATACCATTTTTCAGTAATCCTGACGGCGCAGGTCCTATCGGGTTTCGAAAAATTGAGGATGGATTCCTTTCCCCTGAAGCTATTCACCAGCTTCCAGTTGTCCTTCTCCATGTGATAAGTAAAGAAATCCATCAGAGATTCAACATCGAGCCACCATTTTGAGAAAACCATAACGCCTGTTTTGAATCGGGGGGTCTCATAGATGAAGGATTTGCTCTGTTTATAGTTCAACTGCCCGGGAACGAGGACGTCATCAAAATGGTAGTACTTGCCGGCCCCCTTCGACTCGCTTACAACCGGCTCCTCCCGCCTTTGTTTGACTGCCGACGTGCACCCTGTCCACACCCAACCGGCAAGCATGACCATCAACAGTGCGGTCACCGATAGGCTTCTCAAAACATTCTGTTTCATGGCATTCCTCCCTTTTTAAACGACATGATAAAAATGTTTACCATTCCATCGTGAGAAAAGCAAGAGCAATGAAAAAGGCCTCCTGAAAGAGGCCTTTAAGAAGAAACCCCGAAGTACACGGGACTGGACGATTGAATTCTCAACCAATCACATCCTCTCCTTAATTTTGAGAGCTTGACCCGCGAAGTTGAACATCGATATGGCCCAATCTTGGGATATCCTCTTTGTCAAAAGGAGCAGGTCGTTTCGGTTTGGGCACGGTTTCTGACACGAAGGTGAAGGGGAGCACAACCTCATTGCTCTCGTTTCCGGCCTTATCGAATACAGAAACCCTTATGCCAACGCGTGTCCACTCATCGATCCTTCCTCTCGAACCGAGGGTATTCCACTGAAGGTATCCTAATAGACGGCTTCCGCTTTGAGGCTTGACCACTGTCCAGTCGGTCCTGTGACTACCAAAGCCAACCTGTCCCACTACCGTTGCGATCCTCGACATATCACCGTCCGGATCCTCTGCCTCGATATAGATTTTTATGATGGAACCTCTTCCCTTATCGATAGCGTAAGCGTGAGTGATAACCGGGGCTTTTGTCCCTGGTTTGGTATTTGCCAATCCCTCATGAGCAATGAACAAGGTCATGGCAAGCAATAGAATAAAAGAAAAAAGGAATCTATTTGCATTCATTTTCCGTACCTCCTCTCAATTTAAATATAAGAACGGGGGATAAGAAATTCAAGGAAGCTTATAAGGAAAAACGTGGGAAATAACTGTTAATTATCGATAGGTTGGCAAATACTACCCTGGCCTGGAATCTAAGTTAAAAAGATAAATAATCCTTCTTTTTCTTTGCCGGTCTTCCAAGCCTACATGACAACTGACTCAGTCATTTATCCGCCGATTGTCTCCATCACCTGTAGGATTACGCAGGTCGATCGCAATATACCCAAGCCTCGGCAGGTCTCCTTGGTCGAAGGGAGGAGGCACTTTATAATTGTACGCATTGATAACCCCGGTTTCAAAGGTAAACGGGAAAACGACTACATTACTCTCATTCCCTGCCTTATCGAAAACGGAAACCTTCAATGTGATTCGCGTCCATTCGGGAAGATAACCTGCTTTTGAACTGTACGTATTCCATTGGATGTATCCCCTGAAACGCTTCTGATTTTGCCCCCTAAGATAAATCCAATCGGTTGGGTAACCGCCAAAGCCCACTTGGTCGGCGACAGAAGCAATCCTCAGCATATCCCCATCAGGATCCTCGGCTTCAATATAGATCTTCCAGATGTATCCGAAATATCCTTTATCGACAGCGAATGCGTGAGTAATGATCGGTGCGTGTGTCCCCGGTTTGGGCTCGCTCCCCCCTACGGATGGAAACAAAGGCTCTGCCTTGCCTTGAGCAACTAGTAGGAGATTAATCAAAATAAACGGCAAAACAGCAAACCGTACGTATCTGCTTTTCATTCTTCCTTCACGCTCCCTTCAATTTCAATATAAGGCTTCAAGGTGGGAATTTCAAGGAAGGTATGGCACCGCCGAATCGTTCGAATGATCACCTTTTCGCCTTCGTTTTAAGAGAAGAAACCTCCGCCTGATCCTCTTGAAAGGTCATGGCAACTCTTCTTGCTTCTTCAAAGACGTCTTTGAGGGGGACCTTCCTTCTCAATGCGATTCTTTTGCAATCCTCGTATTCGGGGGCAAGGTTGATCAGGCGCTCTTCCCATCGGGCAATCTTATAGCGGATCGTTCCGTATCGGGTATCGAGTGTTATGATTTCACGATCGGCCCGGGCCCTCTCCTCCTCACGCCATCTCAGGCCAAGGGTGGTCGTTTCCTTGAAGAAAAATTCTGTCACAGCAGACAACTGCGAAGGAAAACAGATCACTGTAAGCAACGTGGCAGGGCGACTCTTCTTCATCAAGATAGGAGTGAAAAAGACCTCCTTCACCTTCATCTCGAAGAGCTTCTCCATCACGTAGTCATAAAGCTGCGGATTCATGTCATCGATGTTCGTTTCGACGACCAGAACCCTTTCCCTTCCGGAATTTTCCACCGAAGTTCCAATGATCAGCCGGAGGAGATTGGGATGAGAAAAATCATCTTTTCCAGCTCCGTACCCGACCTCCTCCACTTTCATTGGAGGCATCTGCCCGAATTGAGACCCCAACGAAGTTAACAGGGCAGCTCCTGTAGGCGTAAGGAGTTCCTTTTCTGCACCGAAAGAATAGATGGGTTTTCCTTTCATCAACGCCAAAGTGGCAGGGGCAGGGACTGGAAGAATGCCGTGGGCACATTTCACAAATCCCGTTCCGACATTGACTCTCGAGACATGAACTTCATCAATCCCCATCTGTTGAACGCCCCAGACCGCTCCGACGATATCGACCACGGAATCCAATCCTCCAATCTCGTGGAAGTGGGTTTGATCAACCGGTTTTCGATGAATCTTCGCCTCTACAGAGGAGATCCGCCGAAAGACCTCTTTGCTCTTCTCCTTCACTTCGGGCCTGACCTCGCTCCGGTCGATGATCTCTATCATCTCATCCAGATTGCGATGTTTCTTCTTCTCACCTCTTCCCACGACCATGACTTGAGTTGCGGAAATTCCCCCTTTCAGAACTTTCTTGACTCTGAGACGGACGGTTGGAATACGAAGTTTCCGCAACTCCTCTCTTAACCGACTGGGATTTAGACCGGCATCGATCAAGGAGCCGAGAATCATATCCCCGCTGGCTCCGGAAAAACAGTCAAAATAGGCTATTCTCATTTCGGACTCCCCTTACCCTCCCTCTCATCCTCTCTATGATAACCCCACCCAGCCTCCCCTTACAGGAAGGGGAGGTAGGAGGGGGTAAGAGGGGATCGCTGCCCACACAAAAGCGGGAGAAACCATGTTTCATTATGGGAAAGAAAGAAGATAAAATCAAATCAATTTTATCCTGCCCGATCAATAAGAGTGGGGTCGTAAACCCCCAGGCTGAAGCCGTCAAGGACGACATAGAGAAAAATGGCAAAGGCCAGAAGAAGCTTGATATACTGCATCCCGTTCAGGTGCTGGTAATGACACGGAGGGGAAAGGGTTTCGTTTTCTAAATCAAGGCCGAGCTTTTTAAGGAAAGCTTTACTAAAAAAACGAAATATTTTAACATTATTAAAAATTTTCTTGTGGAGGCAAACAGATGGCCGAAGATACGCCGAAATTGGGTGAGTTAGAGAAGGGGCCCTGGCCGAGTTATGTGAAGGAGATAAAGAGGGCAGCCAAGAAGAATGCCGCCGCCAGAGATCTTCTGGGTGTGCAGGAACTCTCATTCAATGACAAGGTAACTCACT
Source organism: Thermodesulfobacteriota bacterium (assembly GCA_041947025.1). GTDB lineage: Bacteria > Desulfobacterota > BSN033 > BSN033 > UBA1163 > CAVTZZ01. Next base: position 13,414 of record JBHGBJ010000030.1, on the reverse strand, counting down.
GGAAGCATGGCGGAATCGTGGGCGTGACCGGGTACGGGGGCGGTGTAATCGGCAGGTATAGCGATGTGCCCCATCTCTTTCCAAATGTGGAATCCTTCCACACTCTCCGAGTCAATCACCCTGCGGGTTGGTTTTATACGACCAAGGCTCTCAGAAAAATTTGTGATGTCTGGGAAAAATACGGAAGCGGCCTGACAAACATGCATGGCTCTACGGGAGATATCATCCTTCTGGGAGCGCCGACCGCAAACCTTCAGCCCTCTTTTGATGCGTTAACAGACGTGGGGTTTGACTTGGGAGGTTCGGGATCGGCCCTGAGGACACCAACCGCCTGCATCGGGCCGGCCCGATGCGAGTGGACCAATATTGATACCCTTGACCTGGTTCACAACCTGACAATGGAATTTCAGGATGAGATCCATCGCCCTCGATGGCCCTATAAATTTAAGATCAAGATCTCCGGATGCCCGAATGACTGTGTGGCCGCCATTGCAAGGGCCGATCTTACAATCATTGGTACCTGGAAAGATAGTCTGAAGATCGATCAAAAGGCCGTTAAGGAATATGTGCAGGCGGGTTTTGACGTCAAGGGTCTGGTTGTCGATCGGTGTCCGACCAACGCACTCAAATGGGATGGCAAGACAAAGAAATTAAAATTGATCCCCCAAGATTGTGTCCGGTGCATGCATTGCATCGATAAAATGACCAAGGCCATCCGGCCCGGAGTGGATAAGGGCGCAACCATTCTCATCGGAGGAAAAGCACCCATTGTGAAAGGGGCCATGCTTTCCTCGGTCCTTGTTCCGTTCATGAAAGTGGAACCTCCTTATGCCGAGGTCAAAGAGTTGCTTCGGAAGATATGGGACTGGTGGGATGAAAATGGAAGGCCGAGGGAAAGGGTTGGTGAGCTGATTGAGAAAGTGGGCATGAGGACTTTCCTCAAAGCAATGGGGCTCAAGCCGGTGCCGCAGATGATCAAGGCACCGAGAACAAACCCCTACGTCTTCTTTTAATTTGGGAATTTATCTGGAATTTGGAATTTGACGCTTGCCGTGAGACCAAGACGTGATAGAGAGCAATAACGTGCAGGAGGTGATTGTATGCCCAAGACAGACATTGGTCCTCCGAATTTTCAGGAGATGCTTCCCGAGATCATCAAAAAGAATTATGGGGGCTGGAAATATCATGAAATATTGAAACCCGGCGTATTACGGCATGTTTCGGAAAGCGGGGATGAAGTCTTTACGGTAAGGGTGGGATCGCCAAGGCTCGTCAGCGTCGATTTTATCAGGGACCTATGCGATATCGCCGATAAGTACTGTGACGGGCATCTTCGGTTTACAAGCCGCTATAACGTTGAATTCATGACCCCGAGCAAGAAGAATGTGAAATGGATCATCGACGAGGCCAAGAAGCTCGGACTCCCCCTGGGGGGTACGGGGAATTCCATTTCCAACATCGTTCATACTCAGGGGTGGATCCATTGTCACAGTGCGGCCACGGATGCCTCAGGCATTGTGAAGGCATTGATGGACGAGCTCTACGGATACTTCACCAGCATGAAACTCCCGGGCAAGCTGAGGGTTTCCTTAGCCTGCTGTATCAATATGTGCGGCGCAGTTCATTGCTCGGATCTGGCCGTGGTCGGGATCCACACCAGAGTGCCGAAGGTGGATAATGAAAAACTGGCTGCGGTCTGCGAGATTCCGACGGTGATGGCCTCCTGTCCCACGGGCGCGATCCGCCGTCATCCCGACAAGGATGTAAAGGGTCTGGTCATCAAAGAAGATCTATGTATGTATTGCGGCAACTGCTTTACCGTCTGTCCGGCCATGCCCCTTGCCGATGCGGAAGGAGACGGCATAGCTATCTATGCCGGGGGCAAGGTTTCAAACGCAAGAAAACCTCCCATGTTTTCCCGGTTGATTGTCCCCTACCTTCCGAACAACCCTCCACGATGGCCCGAGGTTGTAGATACCATTAAGAAGATCGTTGAGGTCTATGCGAAGAATGCTCGAAAATATGAGCGGATGGGAGAGTGGATTGAGAGAATCGGTTGGGAGAAGTTTTTCCGGCTGACCGGGATCCCCTTTGCCGAACAGCACATCGATGACTTCACTTACGCAAGGGAGACCTTTAGAACCACCACTCAGTTCAAATGGTAATCAGGCCATAGGTGGAGATTTCATTCATGGTAGGAGCCGCATATATGCGTCCCCTACGAGAGAAACCAGGTGATGATCCGATGAGTGACGATCTGAAGGAAGGAATATTGAAATACCTGGGAACGGTGAGCCAGGCCAGAAATAAGGAAGTCGCAAGGGCGATCGGGCAAGAAAAGAATCTTGTCGATAAGGCGATAGCAGACCTGGCAAAACAAGGGAAGATCGAGTACCGAAGTTTCGGCGGCATCACCTATATCGCCCTCCCCGGTAAAAGTGGGACCTGAGCAGCAATGATTTCTCCTGATCGTTCTGGCTCCGCGAATCAACCGTTCGGTTGCGTGTTGATCTCTTCCCCTCAGGGGCGTTCGGGCAAAACGATCATCACGGTTGGTTTGTGTGATGCGTTGAAGCACCGAGGCCTTGAGATCCAGCCTTTCAAGAAGGGCCCTGACTACATCGACCCCTCGTGGCTCACGGTTGCAGCGGGTAGAAGTTGCCGCAATCTCGACCTCTTCCTGATTTCCAAAGACAGACTGATTCAGATGTTTGAGCAGGTTTGCCAGGGAAGCGATCTTGCCGTTGTTGAAGGCGCGATGGGGCTTTATGATGGCATGGATTCTGCCGAACATGGAACGACGGCAGAAATCGCCCGGCTGATGGACATCCCGATCCTCCTGGTAATTCATACGGCGAGAATGACGACAAGCATCGCAGCCATGGTAACGGGCTACCAGAGGTTCCAACCGGGTATCAGGATCGAAGGGGTCATCCTCAACCATGTCTCAGGAAGCCGTCATGAACGAAAGTTAAGGGATGCGGTCGAGCAATATTGCGCAATTCCTGTCCTTGGAACCGTTCCGAAAGATGACGATCTTCATATGAGTGAGCGCCATTTGGGGCTCATACCCTCCCCGGAATCGGAGGAATCGGAGTCGATGGTTGAAAGAATCGGCCGCAAGATGGAATCTTATCTCGATCTGGATCGTATTTTGGCAATTGCACGAGAATTTCGTCCCCCTCGACGTACCCTTCTCCCACCTCTTGCATCCCCTCGCCCCTTGGGGGAGAGGGTGGGGGGGAGGGGAAACGGAACTCCCAAAGTCAGGATTGGCGTCATACGCGACCGTGTTTTCAACTTCTACTACCCTGAAAACTTCGAAGCATTGGAAAAAGCCGGAGCAGAGATCATCTTCATGAACTCTTTAAGAGACCGCTTGCCGGAGATCGACGGCCTTTATATCGGCGGCGGATTCCCGGAATTCTTCCTTGACGAGTTGGAACGAAACAGCGACCTGCGGCATCACATCGCACAGGCTGTCGAAAAGGGATTGCCGGTTTATGCTGAATGTGGCGGCTTCATGTATTTGTGCCGCAGCATCCGCTGGCAGGGCCGATGCTATCAAATGGTTGGGATCATTCCTGCTGACGTTGTGTTATCCCGGAAACCAGAAGGTCATGGCTACGTGATGGCTAAGGTGGTCAGGGAAAACGGCCTCTTTCCGGTAGGGTTGACTGTTCGGGGCCATGAGTTTCACCATTCCAAGGTATTTCATTTGAATGATTCTCCGTTCGCTTACCAAGTGACCAGGGGGCGCGGGATGAACGGCAGAGAGGACGGAATCGTATATAAGAATCTCTTTGCTTCGTATATTCATTTGCATGCCCTTGGAACGCCCGAATGGGCCGAGGGTTTTGTAGCGCTCGCGTCGAGGGTAAAGAAGACCGGTCCGCAAGCCTCTCCATGCGGACAATGAGGTCAGGTCAATCTCAGCGCATGGCGGGTCGGAAACGGATATATTAGAATGGAAGGGGCTTTTTGTTTGTCATTCCCGCGCCCGCTACCGCTAAGCGGCCCCTTTGGGGAGCGGCCCTTGAAGAGGGAGGCGGGAATCCAGGGGGATTCTTTAAGATTCTGGACTCCTGCTTTCGCCTGCCTACCGCAGGCAGGCAGGAATGACTTTCTTGGCGAGGGATTTGTTTGGCTTATTTCAAACAGGAGGTAAGGAAATGGCAAAGACACAACTTGGCGGGGCAGAGATCGAGATCGACGAGGATGGCTTCATCCAGGAACCGGACAAATGGAATAAAGCCGTGGCGGAAGACCTGGCCAAGATGGAGAACGCTTCTCCCATGAGCGAAGAGCATTGGAAGCTGGTCAATTATCTCAGAGATTACTACCTCAAATTCGGAATCGCTCCGCCGATCCGTATGGTCGTCAAACAGACAGGAATCGATCTCAAACAGATCTATAAGTTATTTCCGGGTGGTCCGGCCAAAGGCGCCTGTAAAGTAGCCGGTTTGCCCAAACCGACAGGCTGCGTTTAATACCCAACTGACATTTTCGATTTGCGATTGCCGATTTACGATTTTAAGAGCCTTGAAGAATCGCAAATTGCAGATCGTAAATTGAAGATCTTTGTGACGAACCAGATATTGTCACCGTTGCCGGGAAACGATATCATTCTTAGAGCGACCACGAATGGGTGCTATCATCCTCTTTATTTTCTATGGGTCTATCCTTTTTTTTATTATCGCGACCAGTCTTCGCGTTGCCAAATGCATCCGTGCTCCTCTCCACCTCCACGGGGAGCTTTACAGGGGGAGCTCTGTTTACGAGATCCCGGACTGGTGGACAACGGCCCATCATAGGTTGGGCGAAAAGCTGTGGTCATTGGTTCTGGAGATTCTCTTTTTGAGAGAATTTTATTATCGAAACAGAAAGTTCTGGTATTCCCTTTTCACCTTTCACATCGGACTCTATCTGTTGATCCTTTGGCATCTCTGGCTCTTTATCAGAGCAGTCGTTGGAAACGCTGAAACGGCATCCAGTTTCGGATGGACATGGGGAACGGGTGCTACAGCGGGGATGTTTGTCGGAGGAGCGCTGATCCTCTGGCTGAGAGCAACGGATAAAGAGCTGAAACTCTACTATCCACCAATCCACTATTTAAAATGGAGCTTTCTCTTGCTTACCCTGCTGGGGGGAATCTATGCAGTCGATCTCCATTTCAAATCGAGCATGCCGGCTCTTTTGAAGTATGTCAGGGAACAGGTCACATTTGCGGAGCTTGGACATAAGCTTCACCCGGCACCGGCACCGGCTCTCCATGTCCTGTTTGCATCGATCTGGTTGATCTACTTACCGTTCGGTCATGTCTTTCAGCTCTTCTTCCGGTTCTATCACTACCTTCGATGGGATCATATGCCCAATAAGAAAGGAAGTGAAATCGAGAAGAGGATCAAGAAGCATCTGGAGCGGCCTGTGACCTGGTCTGCCCCTCATATCCAATCGGGAAAACCATGGAGGGAGGTTGCCTCGGGATTCGAACAAATTTCTTTAAAGAGGGATCAGACGAATCAACCGAAAGATAACGAATTTCACAAATGAGATCGATTCGGGTTATTCGCTGCCATTCATGCTATTTGTTTCTATTATCTGAGCCATGATTACTGAAAAGAAAGAGATCCGTCTGCGAGACATCAGCCTTCGCACCGATCAATCCCTGATCACCGTTACAGGGGCCGATTTAATGCCCCTTCCACCGCCTCTGGACAAAGGAGAAAAGAGAGGTCCTTACTCCCCTTTGTCCGGGGATCAGAAGAAAAAGTACGAATGTTCTCTCGACGGCGTTTCTGCCCTTGCTCTCCCCAAGCCACAGAGTAAAGAAGAGGAAGAGAGACTGGTCGGCCGATTCCTCAAGGGTGTTGAAAAATTGCTTTCCCCGGACGACAACTGGCTATTCTGGCAACCTTTGACTCAATCCCTTGATGGCTGTGTCAGGTGCCAGAACTGCAGCGATGCCTGTCCTGTCTACGTTTCCAGCGGAAAACAAGAAATTTATCGCCCCACTTTCAAATCTGAAATTTTCAGGAGAATCGTTAAGAAGTATATCAAGAAGCAGGGGAAGCTCCTCTCCAAATTGACAGGGGACGATATTGAGCTGAACTGGGCAACGGTGTCCCGGCTGGCTGAATTGGCCTATCGATGCAGCCTTTGCCGGCGATGCGCCCAACACTGCCCCCTTGGAAGCGACAATGGGTTGATCGCTCGAGAGCTCAGAAAACTATTCAGCCAGGAGATGGGGATTGCCCCGAAAGAACTTCACGGATCGGGAACGGTTCAACATCTGAGAATAGGCACAAGCACTGGGATTTCGTCCGGAGCATTCCAGGGCATGGTCCAATTTATGGAGGATGAGATCGACGAGACATGGGGCAAGAGAATCAAGATACCCGTGGATCGGGAAGGAGCGGACATTTTGCTCATCCATAATTCTGGTGAATTCATGTCCTGGATCGAAAATCCGGTAGCCTTTGCGATCATTTTTGAGGCGGCAGGCCTGAGTTGGACGCTCTCCAGCGAAATCTACGGGTATGAAGCGACGAATTATGGGACGTGGTACGATGATGTCCAGTTTGCCAGGATTGCGATCAAGCAGGTCGAGGTTGCGAGAAGATTAAAAGTCAAGAAAATGGTGATGGGAGAATGCGGCCATGCACATAAGGGCCTGATCGTGGTTGCGGATCGAATCCTGGTGGAGGAAATGAACTTTCCGAGGGAGAGTTTTCTTCCTCTTCTTGAGGGTCTCGTGGCAGCGGGCAGGCTTAAGCTGGATCCCCGGAAGAATAATTTTCCTGTTACCCTCCACGATCCGTGCAATTTCGTGAGGTTGATGGGAATTGTGGAACCTCAGAGACGGATTCTTCGGAAAATCTGTCCTCAATTCAGAGAGATGGAGCCCCATGGGGTTGAAAACTATTGTTGTGGTGGGGGAAGCGGCTTCGCGATCATGAACTCCATGAACTTTAAGGAATGGAGGGAAAATATATCAAGCAGGATGAAGCTGAAGCAGATCCTCGAAAGCTTCCAGGAAGTTCTCGATCCGGGGATCAAGAAATATGTGTGCGCTCCTTGTTCCAACTGCAAAGGGGCAATAAGAGATGTCCTTGCCAGCCGGGATTTGTGGGAAACACATGGCATTTATTACGGCGGTCTTGTAGAACTTGTCGCAAATGCAATGGCGGATCTGAAAAAGCCCCTCATCGAATGGGAATGGCATTGATCACGGACATCAATCTAAATTGAAAAAATGAGCAATGCGAATGCAGCAATGGGAAATATAGCGAATCGAAAATCGCGTGATGTTACTCTTGCAGCCTTAATGTTGCATTGAATTCTTTCCCGATGAAGAATCTACTGACCAAACATAAAGATGCAATTTTGAAGAGATGGTTCGATCTCATCCTGGAAACCTACCCCGGCCATGCGGCAGCCGCGATGAGAAAGGATAAAAATCCCTTTACGAACCCCGTGGGTTCTACGATCTTTCGGGGAATAGAGGTCCTCTTCGAAAAGCTCGGTGAAGGTATTCAGGACGAAAAGTCCCGGGCTTCTCTGGAATCGATTCTGAAGATCAGATCGGTTCAGGATTTCTCTCCCTCGGAAGCTGTGGGATTTCTCTTTCTGTTAAAGAGGGCGGTTGAAGAGACGCTGAGGGATGAAATGGGTCAGAGGCCGGTGATGGATGAATGGCTGAAGTTTCAATCGCGAATCGACGACCTGACCCTTCGGGCCTTCGACGTCTATATGGAGTGCCGGGAGAAGATCTGCGAGATCCGGGTCAACCAGGCCAGGACCGAGAGGGAGATGGCCCTCCGGATGATGGAGCGAATGAGCGGTTCAAAGGAGAAGCGGTAATCCCCCTTCCTCCCCCCTTTAGCGAAGGTTTGACGTTTGCAGGTAAAATATGGGTCTCTGGTATTCCTTTTCAGCAATTCTTCTGCTTATCCTTCTTGTCGCCATCGGCATCGAAGAAATGGGGCTCTACTCCCTCTTCGGCATCTTCATCCCTTACGCAGCCGTTCTTTTCTTCATCATTGGCTTCATCTACCGCGTTTTGAAGTGGGCAAGCTCTCCGGTTCCCTTTCATATCCCTGCGGTCTCGGGGCAACAGAAGTCGCTTCCCTGGATCAAAGCCGACAATACCGGTAGCCCTTATACCGCGGGAGGGGTTGTGAAGAGACTGGCTCTTGAGATTCTTCTTTTCCGTTCCCTCCTTAGGAACGAAAAGGTTGAGATCGAGGCGCCTTACAGGCTTCTTTTCAAGACAAGCACCCTTCTCTGGGTGGGAGCCATGGCTTTCCATTGGTCTCTCTTCGTGATTCTCCTGAGGCACTGGAGATTCTTTCTTGAGCCCGTCCCCTCTGTGCTGGTGGTCCTCCAGAGGGTTGATTCGATCTTACAGAATCTTTTGCCGATCCTCTACATCAGCGATATCATCATTCTATTCGCCCTTGGATATCTCTTCTTAAGACGGATCATCACCTTTCAGATCCGGCATATCTCTCTTGCATCGGACTACTTTGTGCTTCTTCTGATTGGAGGGATCGCCATCTCCGGCGTCCTCTTGCGGCTGGTCTTTAAGGTTGACCTGGTACAGGTGAAAGAATGGGTCATGGCCATGTTGCGCTTCCATCCGATGGCTCCGAAGGGCGTCAACCTGTTCTTCTATATCCATCTCTTTCTTGTGAGTCTCTTCGTCGCGTATTTCCCCCAGAGCAAGCTGATGCACATGCCGGGGATCTTTTTAAGTCCCACGAAGAACTTGCGGAATACCAGTCGGAATGATCGGCATATCAATCCCTGGAACCGTCCGGTCAAGATCCACACCTATGAAGAGTACGAAGAGGAGTTTCGGGATTTCATGGAGGAAGCAGGGTTACCGGTGGAAAAGAAGTAGCCATGTCAGAAGAGGCATTGAAAGATAAATCGATTAAGATCGACTACACACCTCCTCCCAAGGGTTGGATGGAACCATCGGCGGAATTCCGCAAAGGGACCTATGGTTACCCGGGAGCCTCCAAACATGAGAAGTACCTTGGGCTCCCGAACTCAAGAGAGTGGCAACCGGCCGAACCGGATTGGAAACTCCCGGAAGACTGGAAAGAGATCATCCTCAAAGGGATGGAAGACCTCTTGGGTCGATACCGGTCCTATCGGCTCTTTCTCGATATCTGCGTGAGATGCGGAGCCTGTGCGGACAAGTGCCACTTCTTTATCGGTTCTGGAGACCCGAAAAACATGCCGGTCCTGAGGGCCGAACTCCTGAGGTCGGTCTACCGAAGGTATTTCACGCTCTCTGGAAGGATCTTCGGCAAACTCGCGGGAGCCAGAGAACTGACCGAAGAGGTCTTGAAGGAATGGTTCTATTATTTTTTTCAGTGCACGGAGTGCCGGCGTTGTTCTGTCTTCTGCCCCTATGGGATCGATACCTGTGAGATCACGATGCTGGCCAGAGAGTTGCTTAATCTGGTCGGCTGCAACATCAACTGGATTGTGGAACCGGCATCCAATAGCTACCGCACTGGAAATCATCTGGGCATTCCTCCCCATGCCTTTAAGTCTACGGTCGACTTTGCCGTGGATGAGATCCGGGATTTGACGGGGGTGACCGTAGAAGTCCCTGTCAACCGGAAGGGGGCTGAGATCCTTTTCATCTCCCCATCCGCTGACTACTTCGGAACCCCCCACTGGTATACCTTCTTGGGTTATCTTATTCTCTTTCATGAAATCGGGCTCGACTATACATGGAGCACGTATGCCTCGGAAGGAGGAAATTTCGGTTTCTTTCATTCCACGGATCTGGCAAAAAGACTGAATGCAAAGATTTACAGCGAAGCCAAAAGGCTCAAAGTCAAATGGGTCCTCGGAGGAGAATGCGGCCATATGTGGAGGGTGATCCATCAATATATGGACACCTTTAATGGTCCGGCCGATTTCTTGGAAAAACCGGTCTCTCCGGTAACAGGGACCCATTTCGAAAATGCAGGATCGACGAAGATGGTTCATATCTGTGAATTCACGGCCGACTTGATCAAGAACAATCGGTTGAACCTCGCCCCGGGCCGAAACAACAAATGGAAAGTCACTTATCATGACTCTTGTAATATCTCCAGAGGAGTGGGGCTTCTTGAAGAACCTCGGTACATTCTCCAAAACGTGTGCAGCGAGTTCTACGAAATGCCAGCTAACACGGTTCGCGAAAGGACCTTCTGTTGCGGAAGCGGGGCCGGACTGGGGTCTGACGAAAATATGGAGACGCGCTTGAGGGGAGGATTTCCAAGGGCGAATGCTGTCCGGTATGTAAAGGAGCAGTATGGAGTGAACCTACTCGCCTGCATCTGCGCCATTGATAAGGCTACCCTGCCCCCGCTTCTGGAGTACTGGGTCCCCGGGGTGGAAGTTGCCGGTGTTCACGAGTTGGTCGGAAATGCGTTGGTGCTCAAAGGGGAAAAGGAAAGGACCGCTGACTTGAGAGGAACGCCATTCACTGAGGGGTAAAAGAACGTGTATCCGGATATCAGGGTATCAGTTGGAAGGGTATCAGAATATCAGGCTATCAGGTAAGAAAAGAGAGGTCCTGCATGCTGGTATCCTGATCTCCTGATCTACAATTTATTGGGGTTTGTCGATGTATGATGGCAAGAAGATCATTCCGGGCTTGATCATCTTCTTAGGCCTGGTCACTTATCCCTTCTGGCACAATCTGGCGAGCGGGAAAGTTAGCTATGTGCCAAAGTTAGAGCTTCCCGTGGATAAGGAAAAGAAGGAGTGTGTTGAACCAAAAGCTTATATCCGGGTGAACCACAAAGATCTCTTAGAGGACTGGAAAACCTCTGTTGTCCGCAATGGTATGAGAACCTATGAAGCAAGCAACAAGAAGAAACATACGATGAGTCTGAATCGTACGTGTATGAATTGCCACACAGACAAGGCAAAATTTTGTGATCAATGCCATAACTACATGGGCGTCACAAACAAGTGCTGGGATTGTCACATCTACCCAAAACAAATAGGACAGGATTAAGGGGATGGAATTTGACAGGAGAACCCTCTTAAAAATTGGTGGACTCACCCTCTTGGGACTATCTGCGAAACCTGGCTGGCAAATCTTCTCCAAGATGGCAACTCCCGAGCCCTCTCCACAGGCCGAAGCCTTGGCGAAGAATAAGTGGGGGATGGCGATCTATTTCCGGAAATGCTGGGAAAAAGAAGGATGCAGGGATTGCATCGATGCCTGTCATCGCATCCACAACGTTCCAAATTTGGGGACCCTCAAAGAAGAGATCAAATGGGTTTGGACGGAGCCCTACACAAAGGTTTTCCCGGAGCATGAATTTGAGGTAACCGAGGAAGACTTTCAGCACAAACCCCTTCTTCTGCTTTGCAACCACTGTGACGATCCCCCCTGTGTGAGATATTGCCCGACCCGAGCAACTTGGAGGCGGGAAGACGGGATTGTGATGATGGACTTTCACCGGTGCATCGGGTGCCGCTACTGCATGGCGGGATGCCCTTACGGTTCGAGAAGCTTCAACTGGAGAGACCCGAGGCCTTTCATCAAGAAGGTGAATCCCGACTTTCCGACTCGAACCAGGGGCGTTGTAGAGAAATGCAACTTCTGTGTTGAAAGGCTGGCCCAGGGGCTTATCCCTGCCTGCGTGGAAGCTTGCAAGGGAAAGGCCTTGGTCTTCGGCGACTTGAAGGATCCTAAGTCAGAAATCCGGGAGGCCCTGAGATATAAGACCATTTATCAACGGCAACCTGAGCTGGGTACAAAACCAAAAGTTCATTATATTTTATAATCCCCCTTCGTCCCCCTTTAGAAAAGGGGGATTCATTATTTCCTCCCTTTGCAAAAGCCTGCCTGCCGGTAGGCAGGGAAGGTGAAGAGGGATTTAGGAATGATTTTCAGCATCATTCAAATCGCTACTGAAAGAACTCATGATTGACCAGAGACAGAAGATTATTGGAGACGATCCGGTTCTCTTCGACCACATCTGGAAAACAGGTAGGGCGTTCTACATCACCGTCTCCATTCTCGGTGCCCTTGTTCTGCTGGGATTGTATGCCTATGTCACTCAGTATCGAACGGGTTTAGCGGTGACCGGACTTTCCAGACAGATTTTCTGGGGCGTCTATATTACAAACTTCGTCTTCTTCATCGGGATCAGCCACGCGGGGACCTTCATCTCAGCCGTCCTTCGCATCCTCAAGGCGGAATGGCGGAGACCCATCAGTCGAGCCTCGGAATTGACAACGGTATTCATTTTGTTGTTCGGGGTGGGGAGCGTCCTGATCGATCTCGGGAGACCGGACCGGATGCTCTATGCCATCCGGTACGCCCATTTTCGCTCTCCTCTGCTCTGGGACGTTTGCAGCATCGCCACCTACCTGACGGTAAGTTCCATCTCCCTCTATCTGGCTCTCATCCCGGATATTGCCATGCTCAGAGATCTCGGAGGAAAAAGGGAATGGTTTTACCGCATCCTCTCTTTGGGATGGAGAGGCACGGAGAGCCAGCATCACCGTCTGGACAAGGCCATCGGCTTCGTATCGGTCCTGGTCATCCCGGTGATGATCACGGTCCACACTGTCGTTTCCTTTGTCTTTGCCATGACGATTCAGCCCCTCTGGCACAGTGCCATATTCGGTCCATATTTCGTCGTGGGCGCGATCTTTTCCGGAGTAGCGAGCGTGATCGTCGTTATGGCTGTGCTGCGAAAGGCTTACCATCTTGAGAACTATATCAAGCCGATTCACTTCAACAACATCGGCATCTTTCTGATGGCCATGGCCCTTCTCTGGTTCTACTTTACCTTTGCGGAATATATCACGATCGTTTATGGGAATGAGCCCGTTCATATGGCCATCTTCTGGTCGAAGATCAGCGGGAAGTTTGCGCCTCTTTTCTGGTTCCACTTTGTTCTGTGCTTTGTCATCCCGTTGCCGGTACTGGCCATCAAAAGATATCGAACGATCCGGGGAACGGTCATCGCTTCGATCTCGATCATATTGGGAATGTGGCTGGAACGGTTTGTGATCATCGTTCCCACCTTAACCAGACAGAGGATGCCTGTGGAAGGGGCCTTTTACACGCCCACCTGGGTGGAGTGGTCGATTCTGGCGGGATGCCTCTCTTTATTCATGCTACTCTACGCCCTTTTTACGAAAGTCTTTCCCATCGTTCCGATCTGGGAGGTGAGAGAAGGCAGAGAAAAAGCCGCTGCATCGGCGGCAGCAAGAATCGCAAGCTACATGCCTGAAATGGAGGATTCGAAAGAATAAGCCGTTGAGGATCCCTTCATCTTACAAGAGGAACCAACAGTCTCCCCTCTCCCTTGAGAGATTGTGTTGTAATGGCAAACAAAGAGGGAGAGGCAGTCAGGTTCCAAAATTTTAGAATGCG
>JBHGBJ010000003.1:0-131307 GCA_041947025.1 Thermodesulfobacteriota bacterium | reverse complement strand
CCCATACGTCACCCCCTCACAGTCAAAACAATCCCCGGAAAAACAAAAAAGCCCGGCGCTTCGCTCTTTTGAAGACCAGGCTTTTGGACTTTCCCTCCATCACTCTCTCCGAAAAAAATGTTGCCCAAAGTGAAAAGGGTTAAATGCTGAATGTCTTAGGTTCGGGTAATCACGTTAGTCTCCCTGTCGTGCTTGATTTATTTTCCGGTATTGATTTAACGGCCATTAGATCATTTGGTGCGTGTGAAGGTCAATACGTAGAAATACCCATTTTGCTATAACGAAAGTATGTATTTCTCTTATACATGGTTCTTAACATTTTCCGTCAGTAGGACCCTTGGGTCGCGATTTTCCGCACGGATTTCATTCCCGTGATCTCGGTAATATCCGCACGGGTAATCGTTCATTTGAGGAGGCTTGGGATTTGTGTTATTTTTATATACAAATGGGCCGAATGACAGCGAATCGCACGAATGGCACAGAGTCGAATGATTTCAATTGATTCTGATTCGGCTTTCTTCATTCTATTCGATTAAAGAGGAAAGATGGTTTTTGTATTGGGCATTGATATTGGTTCGGCTTCATCCAAAGGGATTGCTCTGGGCGGGGAAGGGCCTTTAGGTTCCTTTGAGTGTCCCTCCGGAGGAGATTTTAGGCTTACGGCCGAGAGGATCAGGGAAACCCTGCTTTCCCAGACCGGTGTTCCCACAGGTGATATTTCCCGGACGGTCGCCACAGGATATGGGTCGAAACTGGTGGCCTTTGCCGATGAGGTCAAGCCGGATATCGTCTGCCATGCAAGAGGGGTTTCCTCCCTTCTTCCCTCTGTGAGGACGGTTATCGATGTAGGAGATCTTTACACGAAGGTCTTTCGCATCGACGGGAATGGCAGCGTCCACAATTTTCTGTTGAGCGGTAAGTGTGCCGGAGGAAGCGGCAGAATTCTTCAGGTCATTGCAAAGGTTCTCCGGGTCAAGGTGGAAGAGATCGGCGGGCTGTCTCTAAGATCAAAAAAAAGAGTTGATTTCAACACCGGGTGCGCTGTTTTTGCGGAATCGGAGGCGATCACGCGGCTCTCTCAGGAGGTCTCCAAAGAAGACCTTCTTGCAGGCATTCACAGAGCCCTTGCAGCTCAGATCAACGCTTTGGCAGAACGAATGGGCATCGAGCAGGATATGGCCATGGTTGGGGGTGGCGCAAGGGACGGAGGTCTGGTCCAGGCATTGAAGGAAATTAGAGGGTGCGATATTTTTGTGCCCTCAAACCCACAGATGACCGCTGCACTCGGTGCAGCCCTCATTGCGAGGGAACAATTGAGAGAGTAGGAAACGCATAGATGCCTGCCCGTCCGGCAGGTGGGCGTCCCCTACAGGCAAGCATATTCCAAATTCAAAGAGACTATGGTATGTTAAGGTCCGAAGGCGGGTTGATCAACGCTCATAAGGAGGAGATCGATGAGCAAAGAGCAGAATGATATTTTCGAGACGGTGGAGAGATATTACAGGGATTACGGTCTCAGGGCCAGGGAGCTGAAAGGGGAAGGGAGAAGGGTGATCGGGTATGTCTGTTCTTTCGTTCCTCTGGAAATCATTTCGGCAGCCGGCTGCGTCCCTTTTCGGGTGAGAGGAGATATCCATGAGCCTATTACGACAGGGGATACACTCCTGGAAACCATTGTATGCCCCTATTACCGCAGTTGCTTCGACCTTTCGGTAAAACAGAAATATGGCTTCCTCTCCGGGATGGTCATCCCTCATGGGTGTGACAGCATGGTGCGGAGCTACAGCGCGTGGAGCCATTCCCTGCCCTATTCTTATTTTCACTTTGTGAACATTCCTTCTGTCTGTGATGAATCTTCTCTTGAGTTCTTCGGTGCGGAATTGAAGACCTTCAAAAAGAGCCTGGAGAAGTTTATCGGAAAGGCGATCACCGATGACGATCTGGCTTCGGCCATTCGAACCCACAATGAGAACAGGGATAAGGTAAGAGCCCTTTACGAATTCAGAAAGGTTGACCCGCCCCTCATCTCCGGAACCGAATTGACCAGGGTGTTGACGGTAGGATCGAGCTTGCCCATTAGTGAGTCGAATGCCCTGTTCGATCGGGTTATATCGGAAGTCGGACGAAGAAAGAAATCTCCTCTCCAGAAAGGGCCCCGACTTCTGATCGACGGGGCCTGTCTCGATAACATCGAGCTGATCAAACTCGTAGAAGAGATCGGAGGCAATGTGGTGGCCGATACGATTTGCAACGGAGCCAGGGATTATTTCCCCCGGACGGAGGTCGGAGGAGATCCGATCAATGCACTGGCCCACCGTTATCTGGATAAGGTCAATTGTCCGAAGACCTACAGGGAAAACAAGACAGGCACCTTTGAGGGAGATAGTGCGGCTCGATTCGGTGATATCGGAGCCTATGCCAAGGAATTCAAAGTGGATGGCGCGATTCTCTATGTGTACAAATATTGCGATCCTTTTGGTTTTGAGGTCCCTGCACGAAAGGCCTACTATCAGTCGATTCATACCCCCCTTCTTCATCTGGAGGACGTCTATTCTGCGGGTACGATGGGTCAACTCAGAACCAGAATTCAGGCTTTTTTGGAGATGATCGGGTGATAATGTTCAGGCCCCCAATAAAATATTCTGTCATTAGGTTAATAAGTTATTTGTTATTGAAGGACTTAATCACACAGTGACTTAATGACCCACGTTACGGTAAGGGAGGTATAGATCATGGCTGAAGAACAGAAAGAGGCAAAACCAAAAAAGAGGATGACGGCAACCCAGGCGGCTGCTTCCATCGGCCCCTTGGTCAAGGAATTCATTACCGGCACACTCCGGGCGAGGGCAGAGGGGAAACAGAAATTAGCGTATACCTTCATCGTCTGCCATCATGAAGAGATCTTCCGGGCCATGGATGTGATGCCTGTCTGGACGGAAAATTTTGCCGGTATCTGCGGGGCAAAAAGGGATGCGGAAAGATTTCTCCAGAGAGCGGAGTCGCTGGGCCTTTCCCGTTCCTTGTGCACCTACGCCCTTTGTGGGATCGGTTTTGACCAGTGGCGGGAAGAATTGGGCCAGATGCCCCCCGATGCTCCCTGGGGCGGGCAGGCAAAGCCTGATTTCATGATATCGAGCGGTCAGATTCTCTGCGATCCGAGATCCAAATGGTACCAGGCCTCCCAGCAATTTATGCCCGATGTTCCGATTTACAATATCGACCTTCCCTATCCTCTTTTTCAGAGGGACCGCGATCACAGGGAGGTTTGGGACTATTACCACAAATATATCGTCAAGCAATTGCAGGGACTGGTGTCTTTCCTCGAAGATAAGACCAAAAAGAAGATGGATTATGATCGTCTAAGAGAGCTGGTCGATTTGAGTGATCGGACATGGAACCTGGTCGATGAAACGTATAAACTCCGAAGTGCAGTCCCCTGCCCCATGGGGACAGGCGATGCGATGAATACGATGGTCCCCCTTTGCTTTATGATGGCCACCCAGACGGCTTACGACTTCTTCGTGGGCCTGAAAAAGGAGTTGGAGGAGAAGATTGCCAAAGGAGAGGGGGAGATCCAAAACGAAAAGTATAGACTGATGTGGGGAGGCGGATTGCCTGCATGGTTTGCCCTGAACGATTTCAATTACTTCAATAGCAAAGGGGCTTCGTTTCCTGTTGAGACCACCTACCGGATGGTGGCGCCCCTCTCGGAAATGGATATCCCCGAGACCAAGGATCCCATCGAGCACCTGGCGTGGAGGTGGCTCGGATACTGGACCTTCTGGTACGACAGGGCGAAGAAGCGGCCCGGTTCAGAGCCTGACGTGGAGCGCCTGATCAATTGGATCGAGGAGTATAAGATCGACGGCGTTGTGATGCACGAGGCCTTCTCATGTCGAACCTGGCATGTGGGCCTGATCTGGCAGCTTAATCAACTGGCTAAAATATACAAACCGATCCCTCTATTTGTCGTCGGGAAGGATGGAAAGAAGGAGAAGGTCTACCGGGAGCTTCCTTCCCTGATTCTGGAAAGCGATATCATCGATATCACCTCGTATTCAGAGGTGGATACACGAAACAAGATCGACGCCTTCATCGAGACCCTGGAATCGATTCGAATGAATAAGGCCGCGTGATCCTTATTGCAGGAAAGGACAGGCAGATGGGTCTTCAAACCTTTACCAAGCGGACTTTGAAATTTTAGGGATTAATCTCTTTTGTATGGCAACCTACTTCGCAGGCATTGATGTCGGTTCCACGATGACGAAGGCGGTGATCCTGAACGAAGGGATCGTTGCTTCGATCACTGGGCCTACGGGCCCGGAGCAGCGTCGATTAGCCAATAAGGTGATGGAGGAGGCTCTGAATCAAGCGGCGCTCTCCTTCCAAACCATCGCCTACATTGTTTCGACGGGCTACGGTAGAATCAACGTCCCCTTTGCCGATAAGCAGTTCACGGAAATCACCTGCCATGCGAGAGGTATCAATCGTCTCTTCCCCAGAGCCAGGACGATCATCGATATCGGGGGCCAGGATGTGAAGGGAATCAAGATCGATGCTGCCGGCAAGATCGTCGATTTCGTGATGAATGACAAGTGTGCAGCCGGTAGCGGTCGATTCATAGAAGTGATCGCCGATACCCTCGGGGTGCCATTGGACGAGGTCAGCCCCCTCTCCCTGCAAAGCAAGAACCCTGCGAACATCAGTAACATCTGTACGATATGGGCCCAGCAAGAGGTAGCGTCGAGCTTGGCAGAAGGTGTGCCAATTCAGGATCTCCTCGCTGGGGTTCATCGATCCCTCGCTGACAGGATAGCGAGAATGGTCAGTCGTTTAAGAGTCGAAGAGGAAGTTGTTGTAACGGGCGGAGGGGGTAAGAATAGAGGGCTGATCAAAGCCCTTGCTGAACAGTTGGGCCATGAGATCCTTGTACCTGAGGAGCCCTTGATCACCGGAGCCCTGGGTGCTGCCTTGCTTGGAAAAGAGATTGTGGAGAAGGCAAGAAAGAACCATACCCCTCTTGAAATAAAACAGCGGATCTTTAAGGAAGTCGAGATCCTGTAGAATAAAAACATGAAGATCAATATCGACGAACTCACCGAGGCAGAACTGATCGACCTCAATCATAGAATCGTGGAACGCCTTCGCTTCCTGAACCAGATGCGTGCGCACGGCAAGATGCTGGAGTTCAAGATCGGAGACCGTGTCACCTTTCAGCCGGAGGGCCATCCACCTGTTTTCGGTATGTTGACTCGCTATAATAGGAAGACGGTGACCATTATTACCGATGATGGACAACACTGGAACGTATCCCCGAGTTTTCTCAGGAAGGCGGAGTCGCTCAAAAATGCAGACTCCGGCAAGGCCAACGTGATCCCCCTGAAGCAGAAATAACCATGTTCGGCATTTATACATAGCCACCGTTTTGACGGATTGCCATTTCGGCAGTTCCTTTTTGTTGCAGCACAATTTGATCTTGGTTTGAATATCTTCCCGTTTCCCAATTTGCAGCATAACTCTACATCGGGTTGTCGTTTTTTAATAGATGGCAACCGAAAGTTTCGGTTGATAATTTGCCCCGAAAGAGTATATATTTTTATATGTACCCAATCTGGAGCAAGAGCGATGAACAATAAAGAACAAGTTCTTCAATCCCTTAGGACACTAAAACCGGAAATAGCCAAGCGGTTCAAAGTCAAGGAAATTGGCCTTTTCGGGTCATTCCTCCGAAGTGAGCAGAATCCTGCCAGTGATATTGACCTTGTCGTCGAATTCGAGGAAAAGGCAGATCTCTTCGATTTAGTGGCTCTTGGACAATTCCTTGAAGAGCGCCTTGGCAGGAAGGTGGATCTTGGCACAAAAGGCTCCCTTCGAAAGGAAATTCGGAGGCAGGTACTGAAGGAAATGGTCTCGATATGAGGGATTACCGGTACTACCTTGAAGATATTATTCAAGCTATGGAGCGTGCTGAGGAATTCGTGCAGGGGATGACATTCGATCTTTTTCTCACGGATGACAAGACTGCAAGTGCTGCTGTCCGTAAACTCGAAATTATCGGTGAGGCAGCCAAGCAAATTCCGGATGATATACGCCGGGAATTTCCTGAAATACCCTGGGGAGAGATGGCCGGAATGAGAGACAGGCTTATTCACGCCTACTTTGGCGTGGATTACCATCTGGTGTGGCGAACGATTAAGGAAAGGGTTCCGCAGGTCAAGCCGTTCCTTAAAAAGATTCTGGAAAACCAACCGTAAGACATGAGCCGCATTAACCTCCGAGACATAATGGATCCCCTCTGGCTTAAAGCCTTCTCTGTCAATTGAAATTGAAGGGAAGCCTATCCTTCCCTGTTTGAGAGGTCGTTAAGAAATTCGTGTGCGACCGAGAGCAACAACGCCGCGATTCAAGCGGCGCTGAAAGCCAATCCCCAAAAAAAGCACATTATCACATCGGCGGGAAACCGTGGCGCCTGCGGTGCCATTCAAGATAGGCATTCTCTGGCCAATATTTGGGATCGCTGGGGAGAAAGATCCTTCGCCCCTCGAAATCTGCAAGGCGTTGACCCGGTACACCATCTTCGATGAACCTTTCTCTGTTAACAAGAACTCGATAATCATCACTCAACGACCAAAGCCCCCGATCGAACTGCCAGTGTGCGTTTTTTGAAAGTGCTATCCCATTGCGTGGATCATTGTTGCGGGAGTCGCGAAATTCCCCTCGCACGGTCAATCCGCAACGTTTCAAGCTTACGTAACCAGAAGTTTTGGTCTTTTATCATCATCCTGGTGGACGACCAAAGGTTTTTCCTGAAAGAAATTTCTACGAAGCCCTCTTCCAGGATTTTAGAGAGGTCGTCACAATCCCTTTTATCAATTGGAGCATAAAAATCAAGAGGATTCTGTAAGTTTCCAAAAAGGTGCTTATCCTCATCTCAACATACTGAAAATAAAATACATTTGCGATTACATCGGTCCGATTTTTCCCGCAAGAAATTTTCCCAAATTTTTCTTGACCAACCAATGAATATTTGTTAGACTTTCTGAGTCTAAAAAATCGAAGGGTGATCAAACGTTGAGAGAAAGGGGGTGAAGCAGCAATGAAAAAAGGCTTGATCAGCATGGGGATCCTGGCAGGGTTCATCATTTCCCTGTTTATGGTGACTGGCGCTTTTGCACAGGCAAAAGATAATTACGCCATGGACAATACTTATGGCCAGGTGAAATTCGACCATAAGAAGCATGCGGAGACGCTGAAGCTCACGTGCGAGAAATGTCACCACGAATTGAAGGGTAAGAAACCGGGCGAAGTGCCGAAGTCTTGTAATTCATGCCATAAGGCAGCGGCAGAGGGAAAGACTCCGTCCTCAAAAGACGCCTATCATAAGGATTGCCAGGAATGTCACAAGCAGGACAAGGCAAAGAAGGCTCCAACCACGTGTATTAAGTGCCACAATACAAAGATAAAAAAGAAATAGGCTGAGACTTCCTGCAAAGACGACAAAAAGGGGTAGTTCCAAATGGAATCTACCCCTTTTTATTTGACAGTGGACCTGGAGTTGTGTTAAATATTTCAAATACTTCAGATACTTCCCTGCCTATTGATGAGGGAAAGGAAGGCTTGGTTTTTTTCTTTCCGCAATTGGAATTCTATGAAAGAAGCGAAGGAAACAGTAAAGAGAGGGGAAAAAGGCTTTTTCAGCACACTTTTTGACCTTTTCTGCTCACTCAAGCTCACGATCTCACTGCTCATTTTACTCGCCCTTCTCTCCATCATCGGAACGGTGATTACGCAGAATGCAACCAGGGCGGCATACGTTCAAAGGTACGGCGTCGGACTTTATGAGGTATTGAACTTTTTCAACCTCTTCGACATGTACCATTCATGGTGGTTCAGCGCCGTTCTCATACTCTTGGTGATCAATTTAATCGCCTGTTCCCTGAATCGGCTTCCTGGGGTCTGGAACCAGATCTCCCGTGGACTCGACTCAAATGGACTAGAAGACTCTATGTTGAAAACCCTTCCCTATGTAGAGAAGGTCCGGGCGATAACCAGAGCGGGAGACAAGACAGAAGAGGAAGCTCGATCTCAGTTGAAAAGATGGTTTGGAAATCCCAGCCGGGCGGAGACGGAATCGGCGATCACCCTTTTCTCGGAGAAAGGGAAGTTCTCCAGATTGGGAGTCTATCTCACCCATTTGAGCCTTCTGATTATTATGGTAGGAGGGCTTGGGGGGTCCCTTTTTGGATTCAAGGGATTTGTCAATATCTTGGAAGGGGAGACCGTTGATCAAGTTTTTTTGAGGGTAAAAGATAAAGAGATTCTGAAGCCCATTGGGTTTTCAGTGCGATGTGATGATTTCAGGATTACCTATTACGACCTTCCCCGTCCGGAAAAACATGTCAAGGAATATGCCAGCACCCTCACTATTCTTGAAAATGGCAAGGAAGTTTTGAAGAGGTCTATAGAGGTCAATCATCCCCTTCATTATAAAGGGTTAGCATTCTATCAAGCGAGTTATGGAGCCCTTCATGATGTGACTCTTGGGATTGAATGGAAGAACAAGAAGGGAAAGGAACTCTTGAAGTCCCTTGAAGGAGAGACGGTTTCGATTCCATCCTCGGATAGCCGGATCCAGGTGTTGAGATATGTCCCGCAGGTCCACAACTTCGGAGAAGGTGTTCAAGTGGTCCTGTTTAGACCCAACCAAGCGCCGCGAACCTTCTGGGTATTGAAAAGCTTCCCGAGATTTGACCCTCAGGGTAATAATGATTTCTTCCTCACCTTTGAAGGGGTCACTTCGAGAGAGTATACAGGACTACAGGTGACGAAAGACCCCGGAGTCTGGATCGTCTGGATCGGAAGCGGCCTGATGATCTTCGGCCTGATTATCTCCTTCTTCTTTTCTCACCAAAGGGTTTGGATCAGGATTCCGAAGGATTCTGGCAAAGAGATCATCTTAGCGGGTTCCACTAACAAGAACAGGGTCGGGTTTGAAAAGACATTTAGCCAGTTAGTGGAAGGAGTACGAAATACAACAAAATTCCAATAATCAAATTCCAAGTCATGAATAGTTATTCGTCACGGTGTAACGGAGTCATTTAATGACTAATGACTTATTGACCTAATAACTCAATAACTTTGGGATTGCTTTTTTGGAAAATGTGGTGCAATATATCCGAAACCGTTTACTTTAAGCCTCACTCCCAAGAGTGAAAAGGGAGACCTGCCGGGCGGTAGGTAAGGCTAAGGAAGAGGGGAGGAAGCATGAATAAGGCACAACTCATTACAAAGGTTTCAGAGAAAGCAAATGTGACTCAGAAGGTGGCCAAAGTGATCGTAGACACCCTTTTTGATGGGATGAAAGAGAGCCTGGAAAAGGGGGATCGAATCGAGATCAGAGGTTTTGGAAGCTTTGTTGTGAGAAACTATGGGGGTTATAAAGGACGAAATCCCAAAACAGGACAGGTCGTGGATGTCCCCCCAAAAAAACTCCCTTTTTTCAAGGTCGGGAAAGAACTGAAGGAGCTGGTGAATACTCCAAATCCCTGATGACAGGAGAGAGCGAAAAAGATTTTCCGAAGCTCCCTTAAAGGCTTTTCCAGTATCGCTGCTGGATCTTTTTCAGTTGAAGGAGCAAGGGCTCAACCCGCGGATAGCTCTCTTTCTCTTTTTCCAGAAGATCCTCTTTCTCGAGGGGGGAAGCTTGAGAAAGCTCCTCTAATACGGCCTTCACCGATCGTTTTTGTCCTGCCACATCATAGCCGCCCTCAAGGGTGATCGCAAGGTTTCCTTTTGCCGTGGCTTCTGCTATCTCCATCAGGATCTGGGTCATCCTCGCAAACCCCTTTTCTGAAACCGCCATTCCACCTAAGGGATCTGCATAATGAATATCGAAACCTGCCGAAACTAAGATCAACTGGGGCTGGTATTCCAGAGCAATGGGCTTAAGTATTTCTTCAAATATAATTCCATATTCCGCATCGCCCGCCCCGGGCGAAAGAGGAACGTTCACGTTGAATCCCTCTCCCTTGCCCTTGCCGACCTCGTTGGCCCCTCCTGATCCGGGATAAAAGAAACCATAACGATGAGTGGAAAAGTAGAGAACCCTGGGGTCATCGTAAAAAGAGTTCTGTGTCCCGTTTCCATGATGGACATCCCAGTCGACGATTAAAATCTTCTGCAGAGAAAAATTCTGGATCGCGTATCGGGCGCCGATGGCCACATTATTGAAGAAGCAAAATCCCATGGCTCTTTCTCGTTCCGCATGATGACCGGGAGGCCTCACGAGCGCAAATCCGTTATTAAATTTCCCTTCCATCACAACCTTGATCAACTCCAGAAAACCTCCGGCAGCCAGAAGGGCAGCTTCATAAGACTTGGCGCAGGTGGAGGTATCGCCGTCGAGTCGGAAGTAGGGCTTGCCGGCTGTGGATGCGATCAGATCAATGTAGGCAGGAGAGTGAATCGTTTCGAGCTCCTGTCGGGTGGCGGGTCTGGGTTTGACTTTTCCAAGGGGGCGTCCCTTCATCTCCTCTGCTTCCAGCATCTGATAGATGGCTTTCAACCGCTCTGGACTCTCCGGGTGACCGGGGTCCATCACATGCTCTAAATATCGACGATCCTTCACAACCGCTGTTCGGTTCATCTTATTCCCTCCAAACAGTTTATACGTATCTTTTTTGGCTTCCGTTGTCAAGATAAGAGGGAAGCCATTTTTCGAAAAGAATTTCCAGACCTTAGAGTGCCACATTTTTTTTGACTTTTATCTACTAATTTAGTAAAAGATATGGAAAATCGGCAATTTTCTCACACCTGCCCCCGGATTCAGGGCAGAGAACCAGACGTAATCGGCACCCATTTAGCTACTTTGAACCTTTTTTGAAAAAATAGCCACTATGAATAGCGAGGCATCCCAGAGGATCGAGGTTGGCCTCTTAAGCAGGGTCTCCGAAGGCAGCATGGAGGCTTTTAGGGAGCTTTATGATTTGACTCACAAAAGGATCTATTTCTACTTATACCGCCTGCTCAGGGATAAGGCTTTGGTCGAAGACATTTTGGTGGAGACTTATACGGAAGTCTGGAGAGGGGCGGGCCGGTATAGAGGAAAATCTAAAGTGGTCACATGGATGATAGGGATTAGCCGGAACCTTGCAATGAATGAATTGAAAAAGGTGAAATGCCATGAGGACATTGATAATTTTCCCAACCTCACCGATGGATCTACGGCCGATCCAGACGGGTTTGATCGGCAGAGGTGCCTAAAGGATGCGATCTTGAAGCTGTCACCAAAGCATCAGGAGATATTAGACCTCGTCTTTTTTCATGAGATGACATATCCGGAGGTCTCAGAGATCCTCGATATTCCTGTCAATACGGTAAAGACGAGGATCTTCTACGCCAAAGAGGCATTAAGGGAAACACTGGAAAAGATGGGAGTTGCTAAGAATGACCTATGATTCTAAAGAATTGATTCCCCTCTACCTGAACAATAGGCTTTCAGAGAGAGAAAGAGAGGACTTTGAGAATACCCTGGACCAATGTCCTGAACTGAAACGGGAAGTTAAGGAGCTTTCCGAGATAAAAGATGTCTATCGCGAGATAGAACGCGAAATCCCAGCGCCTTCAAGCCTTCTTTATCAAAGAATACTGACGAACATTAAGTCTAAGGATAAGTTATCATTGAGGCCTTCACCGAGAAGCCATATTGAAAGTTTACGGGAATTTTTGAAAAGTCTGTTTTCGTCCCCTCGTCTGTCCTGGGGAGTTGTCGCAGTCCAGTTTGCAGTGATTTTACTTCTTGTCATAACCTTGGTGGAGAGGGATCGTTTCAGGACACTCACCTCAACACATAGCCCACCGAAGAATGCGATAAGAGTCAATATCATTTTCGATCAGGATTCGAGAGAAGAAGAGATAAGGGGTGTTCTCAACAAAGCAGGAGGGGTGATTATCAGGGGACCTTCACCTGAAGGGCTCTATCTCATTGAGATTAAGGAAAGAAAGGATGTGGAAGAGGTATTGAGAGATCTCAGCAAGACAAAGATCGTCAGGTTTGCCGAAAGAGCCTATTAGTTGATCGATTTTGATCTGAGGAGGAATCATGAGGAGGGATATCTTCTGCATCTCTCGAAACCTGAAATGGCTCATTTCCATCCTGTGTTTGCTCTTTCTCATCCTTCATAGTCCCGCCTATGCTCAACCGGAGGCAGCCAGTGATCGTCTGATTGAGCTTATCAACCCCCTCCAAGGTGCGCAGAGCATCGCCAAAAAGCCTGTAATCAAATGCTCGATCAGAATACCTTTTGATCCTCACAAGCTTTTTGTTCTCCTTGACGGAATAGATATTAGTGGAATTTTGGAGATTACTCGTGAAGGATTCGAGTATAAGCCAGTAGTGGCCTTACCTTCCGGCAACCATACCCTCAATGTCACAGCCTTGACTCCGGATGGAAAGGAGTTGAAACAAGATTTCACATTCTCGACCCGCCATTCGGAGAAATTGGAGGAGGTTTACTCCAATAATGAAATCACAACTCTCTATGAAAAATTATTGGGGCAGTCTGACGAAGCAATGAATCAGCCCTCCTGGAAAGACGAGTCCAATCTATCCAGTGAGTCCAAACTGAAGGAGAAGGAGTGGGAATTTTCATTTAAGACCAATGTCAGACATCTTGATCAAAACCTTCCGCCAATTCCCCCTTTAGAAAAAGGGTTCAGCGTTGCGGACTATCTTGTGCAGGGAAAGTACACCGGAAAAGGATTTAGTTTCCTTGGACGGACAGGGGACGTCGTGATCAACGAGACTCCTAACACGGTTTATGGCCTTGCAAGGAGGGGTGGGGATTTTGTCTTTCAATCCTCTCAATCGGAGAAAGACCTGGGGTTCCAATTGAGGACTTTCGCCGTGAAAAGCGAGCAGGTCTTTGGCTTTAACGGGGGAATGGGGCTAGAAACCTCTACAGATGACCACATCATAGGCGGGTCAGGGACCCTGTTTCTTCTTGCAGATAAGGTAAGATTCGGGACCATCTATGTCACAGGAGGTGAGGAGGGAGACTCTCTTGGAATTTCGACCACAGGTGGAAAGAAGAAAGGCAATGTTCTTGGTTATTTCTTCAAAACAGATTTCTTTAGACAAAAACTGGTGACATTGGCTGAGCTCGATATTTCAAGGTTTGATCCCGATACCCGCGATGAGTTTTTGTCCGAGAGGGATAAGGCTTACACGTTCAAGATCAATGGCACCTGGGACAAATACAACTATGAAGCCCTTTACGAGTACGTGGGGCCCGACTATGAGGTCATTGGGAGCCCGGGCCTTCAGAAGAATCGGGAAGGATACACCCTTAATGCCGGAGCGAATTACCAGATCCACATCGTCAATCTCTCCTTTTCACAATATAACGATAATGTGAAGAAAAATGAGCTCTTTCCCCGAACCTACACGACTCAGGGAACGGTGGACTATACCTTCAGTAAGTTTCAGAGCTTACCCGTAGGATTAAGTTATCAGAAAACGAGACTTGAGAGCCGCTCGGAACCTGCTGAAACTCTGCCTGTGGAAACGGACACCGATACGGTGACAGGAAGGATCAACTACATCAAGGGACCATGGAATTTGGGTTTTTTTTCGAGTTACTCCATACAGAATGACCAAACCACCCAAGACAATGATACGACAATTGTGACCCACACGCTTACCCCGATGTATACCACAGAATTCCTATCCATCGCTCCGGCCCTTTCTTTTAACCGTGTGAAGACCTCTCTGACAGATGTTCATACAGATACTTATACCTCTAGCCTCGATCTCCGGGGAAATCTCTTCGAGAAAAGGGTCACTTACGGATTCGGAGGTACGTATAATTGGATCAAGGCCAGTGATTCAACTACGAAACAGGATACCATCAATACGACCTTCAATCTCTCTTATCTCCTTGTGAAAAACCTCTGGGGATTTTTGAACCCTTCGGTGGGCATCCGGGGACTCTATAACAGGATAAACGATAGGGTTCTTGAACAAACAACAAACGAATTGGCAATCTTTCTGGTGATCCAAACGACCATGCCATTTTCGTTTTAGGGAGGGTGGTTTAATGAAGAGAACGGGATACTTGTTTTTGATGATCATCATTTTTTTGATGTTGACGGAGGTCACCGAGGCTGCAGTAACAACATCTCCATCTTCCATCACCATCCCCCGGGGGCTCCAAACAACGCGATCCATCACGTATAATTTTGCGAACATCGGTATAGACTGTACACAGGCTACTTCAAATAATGGACAGTTTATAAGCGGACAAACGATTCTGGGGGATGTGAATACACCCGTGTCAACTCAATTGAATCAAGGCGCAGGGAGGGCTACTGAAACCGTTGTCATACCGATCAGAGTCATCAAGAGAGCAGAGGAACTCAGTCTCAACAGATTTCAATATAGAAGAGTATTTAATTACTCAGGCGCGGGTTGTAATACACTCCCTGAAAACAGCTCTGTTCAGATCACCTTGACCTCTGAGGCAGCGGCGGAATTCAAGATAACAAGGCTCCAACTCTATTTTGAGAATGGAAGAGCAGAGATAACAGTGAAGAGGAATCAGCCTCACCTCAAGGCCTATGCCGATATCCGGTTTGTGGGATCAGGGTTTCTCCGGGGTTACTGGGAAGTGGACGGCAGGATTCTTTCTTACGTAAACATGAATCTTGTTTATGGTCGGAGTGTGACCCTTGAGAGCCCAGAAGTTCCATTCCTTCCCACCTTTGAGACAGGAACGCATATTGTAAAATTTGTCGTCACAAACCCATCCGATGCTTTGCCCATGCCGGAAGCAATCTATTTCGTTACGGCCGAGGAGTTCAGAACGATCTTTTCGATCCGCCTCATCTCCCCCAAGGACAGATCTGAACTGGATTACACCCCTCCCACTTTCCAATGGGAGGGAAAGGAAAAGACAGTCACCTATCTCATAGAGTTCCTTGAGGAAGAGGGCGGAAAACCCATCTTCTCTGCATACACCAGGAAGTTTGACTACAGCCTTCCAACCTCTGTCCTTAACAACATATTCTCTTCAGGGAAAAGCTATCTCTGGAGGGTGAAGGGTTTCGATGCGGAGAACAATATCGTTGGTGAAAGCCCTCTGTTTCGTTTCAATTTTAGAGAGCTCGCCTCATATCTACCCGGACAGATCCTGATGGCAACAGAGCTTTCTCAAAGAGGGATCGACCTGATCGGGAGGATCGGTCAGCAGTACAACCTCGGTTTGTTAGAAACCTATGATATCAGATCCCTCCATCTGAAGGTGGCCGTCTTCCAAACAAGGGAAGATATCTTCAGACTCATCACCTCCATCGTGAGAGAAGATGGGGTTGTATTAGCCCAACCTAATGATATCTTCAGAACCATGGCAGAACCGCTGAGTGATAGGCAGAACCTCTATAGAATTCTGAACCTCAAGAAACTGCACGAACGTTTCCGAGGTAAAGGGGTCATCGTTGCTGTCATTGATACTGGAGTTGACCTTCAGCACAGGGATTTAAAAGAGAGGGTCTTGTCCTCTGAGAATCTTGTTAAAGACTCTCCCTACTTACCAGAGATTCATGGCACGGCTGTTGCTGGTGTCATCGGCGCAATGATCAACGGATATGGGATCGAAGGAATGGCTCCAGAGTCAAGCATCATCTCCCTTAGGGCATGCAGGCAGGTATCAGAGACAAACCCGGAAGGAGAATGCTACACCTCATCGATTTCAAAGGCAATTGATGTGGCGATAGAGAAGAAAGCGAAAGTCGTGAATATGAGTTTTGGATCTGTTTCGCCAGACAGGCTGATATTGAAGCTTATCGAAGAAGGTATACAGAGGGGATTAGTATTCGTTGCCCCTGCCGGGAATATGCCCCGTCAGAAAGAACTGCCCTTCCCAGCTTCACATCCCAGTGTCGTGGCCGTAGCGGGAATTGACGATAGGGGAAACCCCTATCCAAATCAAGAGATCGCCAAGAAGGCGCTGGTTTCAGCGCCTGCAATGAATGTGCTAACCACTATTCCGGCAGATCGGCACAACTTCCTCACGGGTACCTCCATGGCCTCAGCCTGCATAGCGGGTTTGATCACAGTAGCAGCCGGAAAAGATGGGGAGATTGACAAGGATAAGTTACCTCGATTTCGTGGCGATATTTGTAAATGGGAGGAAGAGCTTCTAAAAGTCTCCATCTGCGGAGAATAGTTTGAACCTTCTTCATTAGAACGGCCACTCATAGTAAAGTTCATATCAGGAGAAACGTTATGAGCGCATTTTTAAGAGTAGTCTTTTTTTCGGTAATCATTGTCGTTCTGTTGGTTTCATTATCCTATGCAATTGAAATTGGAGGGCCTAAGACTCCGGCTTCGCCTCCACCTTCGCCGGTTCAGCCTAAGGTTCCGGGGAAGACACTCACCGCTCCTGACGACCCTGTGATCAGAGAGTTCACAGGACCTGCTTACCCCGTGGTCCAGGGGACCGAAGTAACCTTGCGGTGGAGGGTTGAGCCAGGTCCGGGCGGAAGCCCGATCACTAACGTCAGCATCATTGCTCCTTATCTACCGGATGAGCCATCGCGTCCGATTGGCGAGCGAAGGTTTCTTTTTCTTGGTGGCGATTATGCAGAAGACCGGCCCTATAGGCTGACAGCTACAAATGGGATAGGCAGATCCGCCAGTCGAACCCTGACCGTTCGACATATTTTGATACGAGATGCCCTGGATCAACTTGGAATATCTCTCCGTGCAAATCCACCGGAATTCAGGGCGGGGCGTCCCGTTGATCTTGCGATTGACTTCTCAAATAGAGAAGGAGCTCCGCTTCTTGGGATGAATATTATCGTGACACACGGGGGGAGAACGGTGGGCAGCCTGAGAGACGTTAGAGTAGGACATGGAACGGGATTGGCGACCTTTAGGCTTCCGGATACGGGTTTCACAGGTGCCCCAGGCGAATATACCGTTGATGTAGAGTATAGGGGTGTGCATAGATCGAAGCGATTCGGAACAGTACCTGCTCCGTATTTTGTGATCAGGTCAGATTGATAGAAATTACCGCAAATAGAAAAAATGGAATAACAAGGAGGTAAGGTCATGAGAAGAACGAGAATTTGCAGAGTCATTCTTTTGGCAGCAATTTTAGTGGGGATTGGGTTTTCTCATTCTTTTTCAGCAGTGCCTGAGCCTCCCCGAGGTCCAGGGTTACCCCCTAAGGGAGTACCAGAACTGCCAAAGGTAACAGTCCCCCCAGTCCCCCCGAAGCCCGATCTTTCAATAGGGCCGTTCAATATTCGGGAAGGCTTTACCGATTTCTATATCGATAGCCCGGGAATGGGTCCTAATGCCATGACGGTAAGAGGGCAGGTGTTCAATTGGGGCAGCGTGGAAGTGAGAGGTTTTGAAGTGGATGTGGTTCTTTCAAAAGACATGAAAGTATCACCCGATGACATCTTATTGGAAAGGATTGTGGTAAGAGACACAATTCCGCCAGGGAGTGCAAGCCGTGCTGGAGCAGTGCTGGTGTCGAGCAGGGCGAATAGCATCGTCAAGATACCCCCGGGATGGTATTACGTCTGTGTCCGTGCGGATCCACGAAACGTGATAGCCGAGAGTAATGAGAACAATAATGAATCCTGTAGCACAAGAGTTGAAATCCACAAGGCCGGTGCCCATTGAACCAAGAAAGAGTTTTTTTGAAGGGAATATTAAAACAAGTAAAGAGGAGGGAAAGAAAATGGAAAGGAAAAGAGGAGTATTCGTCAGTTTGATTGCTATTTTTGTGGTGGCACTGTCTTCACTGTCATTGGGGGGCTGCATCGCCGGTCGAAAGAGTAACGCCCGCGGTGACTGCGACAATACCGACCCAGGCCGATCTGAGCGTCAACGGTATTTATGCTGAACGGTGTAAATGCGACCTGACCGATGTCGATGCACTCTATGTCGGCAATATCACCGTTGATGTGGGGAAGAGAGACATTTCAACTCCGGAGCGTATAAGAACAGAGCCTTCAGCTGTCGTGGGCACACTCAGAGTCAGCTACCATAACCTTCTTCTGGGCCGCGTCGAAACCAGAACAATGATGATTCAGAATTCTCATATGCATACAGGTTCTGTAACAGCTGTTGCAACTCCTGTGCTTATAAAGAAGTCTGTAGGGATAAGGGCAGAGATCCAACTCAACTCTCCAGGATATGCTAACACGGATCCGAATTCAGCTAATAATGTTAAGATCCAAAAAGAGTGTGTGATGAGTCCTCCGAGATAATGCGTTGTTGAATGAAGAGTTAAATGCAAATCTCCTTTGATGGGATGTCAATGATAGGGAAAGCCGAGAGGAGGTAGAAAGATGAGAAGGCATGCTTTCTTGATGATTTTGGCAATTCTTGTTGCAGCCGCTTTATTTTCTTCTCAAGCTTATGCAGAGAAGGATACGTCGAGAGAAATAAACCCCGCCCCACCGCCGGACGTTAAAAAAACGAAACCCATGGGTCCACCGCCTCTGCCCGATTTAATCATCTCTGGTGGATTACACCTTGATCGCCAACCATTCATTGCCTTTTCTTCACTTGCCCGTGAAGAGGCGATTATTGTCCCAATCCGTTTCCGGATAGAAAACAGAGGGGACGGAGATGCGGGAAGGTTTCAAATTTCAATCATGCGGCAGCCAATCACTCCTCCAGGTCCAGAATCCGTAACCATGG
This sequence comes from Thermodesulfobacteriota bacterium, assembly GCA_041947025.1. Taxonomy (GTDB): domain Bacteria; phylum Desulfobacterota; class BSN033; order BSN033; family UBA1163; genus CAVTZZ01. The sequence continues at coordinate 112,589 of JBHGBJ010000003.1, read as the reverse complement.
TAGAGGGCGACAGGTATATCGCAGGCCTTCGTCCAACTGCCCGCTATGGAGAGGGCATTGGATCTTACAATCTTCTGTGGAACGTTATTTTTCCAAGAAGGATGACGGGCCAAAAGGTCAAGATAAGGGGCATCATAGATAGTAATAATGAAGTAAGAGAGTCTAATGAAAGGGATAATGTGACCCCATGGCTCGAAGTCCAGTTGCCGCCTCTCGAGCTCCGAAAACCCCCGGCCGTGGAGGTAAAGCCCAAGGGTGCGAAGTGACCTGACCCGCAAAAGCGAAATTCAGCCCTTAAAGGAGGGATTGAGAGATGAAAAAGATCTTTATTTTGTTGGGATTCTTGATTTTGGGAGGAGTCGCTTCGAATGTCTGGGCTCAGTCTATTGTTGATATCACGTGGACGCCTGCATCGCCTGCGCCGGGAGAGCCTGTCAGGTTCGTTGTGAAAGTCGTCAATCCCGGACCAAAAGCGCAGATCTGCATCAGGCTCCTCACCCCTAAGGGGAGCCCTGAGAGCCAGACACATCCGGGGATCGGGATTCGGAAAGATCCTCCGATCAACGTGGCCTTCAATCCTGTGACCTATTCTTCAGCAGGCGAGTTTGAGGCCGTCGCTCAGATCATGGACGACAAGTGTGAGAAGCTTCTGGTTGGGATTCCTTATCGAACGGAACGGTTAACGATAAAAGAAAGGAAACCCAAACCATCTCCACCCACAGCACCGAAAGCACCTGGGAAATGATCCAAGATCCCACTTGTCAAAAGACATTTTGAGGAGGAAAAGATGAAGATGCTAAAGAGTTTAACGATGGTTATCGCATTGGTATGTTTTGCCGCAATCCTTGTTCTTCCGGTATGGGCACAACTCAATCCTCAACCAGAACCTCCGGCGCCCCAATCGATCACCCTGCCCAAAGGGACCACCGTGGAGAAACTCGAAGCAGGCCACTTTAAGTTTAAGCTTCCTGATGGAAGGGTCATAGAGGTAAGGGGATTGCAGAAGAGCAGGGGCGGTACAGCTATTATTGGTGATTCTGGAATCTATGATTCCAAAGGCAAGCTGATTGCCTCAGGCAAGGGGGGCAGCCTGAAGAGCGGGCCCAAACCTGCCGAAGATAAACATTTAAAAGTTGATCCCAAAAATTTTGTAAAAATTGACGATGATATCACATGGTTTCCGATCACGATTCAGTTTCAGAAGATAGGGACGAAAACAAAGATGGAGGACCATAAGTAGTGATCAAAGCCTCTATACACAGCGACAGGGGGTTAAGCTATATGAGACATTAAAGGGAGTCGCCGATCCGCCTCCCCTTCTTTTTTTCCATTTCTCTTCCGCAAAAGAGTTCTTCCTTGATTTTCGTCAAAAGACCGAATAGAATGGTTTCTGAAAAGATGAATATTCGAAAGCTTGAAGACCTTCTTAAAAAGGTGAAATCAGGAAAGACCTCGATTGCCGAGGCCATGTCTCGATTGAAGTCGCTTCCTTTTGAAGATCTGGGCGATGCGAGGATTGACCACCATCGAAGTCTCCGGAGGGGCTATCCGGAGGTGATCTGGGGAGAAGGGAAGACCGCCCAGCAGATTCTTTCGATCATGAGAGAGCTGAAGAGAAAAGGCCAGAATGTCCTCATCACCCGTCTGGAAGAGAGGACGGCCAAAGTCATTCAAAGATCCTTCCCCAAAAGCCAGCACTATCCCCGGTCAAAAGTTCTTATGTATTTCACTCATCCGGTGAAGCCGGAGGGGAAAGGGACGATTCTGGTTATCACCGCTGGGACAACGGATATCCCTGTGGCAGAAGAAGCGGCTCTCACCGTTCAGTTCATGGGGAATCGTGCGGAGACTCTTTACGATGTGGGCGTATCGGGAATTCACCGTTTGCTTTCCGAAAGGAAGAGATTGGAGACAGCGCGTGTTCTCATCGTGGTGGCGGGAATGGAAGGAGCCCTGCCCAGCGTGGTCGGAGGATTGGTGGATCGGCCGGTGATTGCGGTCCCGACGAGCGTCGGATACGGGGCCAGTTTTGGTGGGATTACCGCGCTTCTGGCCATGCTCAACTCCTGTGCCTCCGGGGTGGCAGTGGTCAACATCGATAATGGATTTGGGGCGGGCTATATAGCCAGCTTGATCAATCGAATGTGAATCTACTTAGGAAAGGGTACCCCTCAAAATGAATGAAGAGATTTTGGTCAATTTGTTAAACCAAGGAATTTCCCTTCTTCTTCTCATTGGACTGGGTTTCATTTCATATCGTGGGTTCAAGAAGAATCAAGCACTGCTCACGGAACGGGAAGAGTTGTTAAAACGGTATCTCCTTTTTCGAGGGGACAAACAGATCCGTTTGAAGATTTACGGAGATGAGGAGAAAATACGTCACGAACTTCTTAAGAACATTTCCAACAGCTGGAAGAAGTTCAAAAAGGCTTATGACGAATGTCTCCTTTCCTTATCCAAGAATACGAAGAAGACCCAACGCCTCTTGTACCTTGTTACGCTTGGCCTTTTGATTAACAGCGCGATGCATTTTTTAGAAGCCTACTTCTCTTTGCACCTGAAATCTCAATTCTTCTATATTCTCGTCAGAGAGCTCTCAAATTACATCCTGGTGATCCTGGGCCTCTTTTTATTAAGAGCCCAGACCCATAAGTTTCTTTCCTTGAGGGGAGAGGTTGTGAAGGTGGATCGGGAGATCCTCTTCTTTCCGAATAGTCTGTCCGCCCAAGGAGAGCAGCAAGTCCTTTACAATGAGTTTGATCCCATTGAAGGAGCAGGAGAATACGATGGGAAAGAAGATCCGAATCCTCGTGAATGACCTAAACGTTGAGGCCGAGCTGAATGAATCCAGGACGGCTCAGTTGATCTGGGAGGCCTTACCCATTGAGGCGAGGGCCAATACCTGGGGTGAGGAGATCTACTTCGGCATTCCGGTTAAGACAGGGCTGGAGGAAGGAGCGAGGGAGGTCGTATCAGCGGGAGAATTGGGATATTGGCCCACAGGTCATGCCTTCTGTATCTTTTTTGGTCCAACCCCTGCAAGCCGGGGAGATGAGATTCGAGCTGCCAGCGCTGTCAATATCATCGGCAAGGCCTCAGGAGACCCCAAAATCTTCCGAAAAGGAAAGGATGGCGACAAGATCACCCTGGAAAAGGCATAAATTCGAAATGACAAGCCCTTCTTAGTCAGTAAGTCACAATTCCTTTACCAGAGGCGTATCCCCTGCTGCAATGAAGCGAAAAACAATACCTTTCCTGTGGACAGTCTTGTTGACTTATTTAAGTTTTTTCTTTGAGGGTTTAACTTGGTAGAGAGCCTGATCTTCCTTAACAAGGAGTGCCCGCTCTGTTTCAGCCTTTTCGAAGAGGAGCTTGGAGCCTGAGAAGAGATCTATGTTTTCTGCTTTCAGGTATCGTGCAGCCATCCGACAATATTCGGGATCAATTTCAACCCCGATACTGTTCCGACCCATTCTCAGGGCCGCAACCATTGTTGTGCCCGAGCCGCAAAAAGGATCGAGTACAGTATCTCCTGTGAATGAAAACATCCGTATTAGCCGGGTGGCCAGTTCTAAAGGAAACGGTGCGGGATGCTGTTTGGTTGAAGCCCCCGTGATGTTCCAGATTTGTTGAAACCAGCGGTCGAAATCCTCTTTGCTTAGTTTGCTTGCCTTCCGTTGCATATCTGTGGGTTTTCGATACCCACCGGGTTTTCTCTGCATGAGGATGAATTCTATATCGTTCTTGATAATAGCATTCGGCTCATAAGGTTTTCCGAGGAACTTCGAACCATTTGGGACTTCATAGGAGGCATTGGCAATTTTGTGCCAAACAATTGGATTGAGGTTGTCAAAACCAATACGCCTGCAAATAACACAGATATCCGCATGAAGTGGAAATACAAGATGTCGCCCGAAGTTGCGCCGAGCAACGCAGACATCTCCAACAACGCAGACCAAACGGCCGCCCGGAACAAGAATCCGAAATATGTGTCGCCAAACCTTTTCTAATTCATTGAGAAATATTTCATAGTCCTGAATATGGCCGAGTTGGTCTGGGTTTTCGTTGTAACGCTTGAGGTTCCAATACGGTGGTGAAGTAACAACGAGATGCACGGACTCGTTCTCCAGGAAAGACAAGTTCCTCGCATCACCGTTGATCAGCCTATGAAACGTGGACTGCATAATCTCACACAAATGCCGCCACATGGGAGGCAAGAACTCTTGCAAAGCGTTCTACTGAAAGATCGTCCGCAGGGGTTTTGAACACACCATTGAGACCCTCTTGACTGGACGAAGTGATGAATGCCGAGGCGCTGTAATGACGTTCCAAAACGAGCTTTCGGCAAAATAGTTCGTACCGACGCATGTATGATGCACCAACAAACTCGGGGAAGACCTTAAAGTGAGGTTCCTGAACTTTAACAGGGCGATTAGATGCTTTGGAGTCCTCTAGCATGAAAAAATAACCGAGAAAGGGTTGAGGACTATCCATGTATGCTCGTTCGCGGAAGGCCGTCCAGAGGTCAAGGGCACTGCCCATCGCTTCTTCTGTTCTGTTGTTGAAATTGTTGCCAAAGGATGGGCCGACTTGGGATTTAGCTTCGATGGCAGCGATCAATGTCCGATCGCGGACAACGAGGAGGTCCCACTCCTTGGTGGGACGAAAGAAACCGGGAAGTTCCACAGCCTTCTTCCGGAAAACATATCGGGAATGGATTCCGGCTTGGGTCACAAGCTCTGTAAAAAGGTCGATGAACCCGTCCATTTGCGCACCACCGGTCACGGCGCTCCGCAAGCCTTGGTCTGCTTTTCCGGTCTGCTCCTGTTTCTTTCGCTGGGAAGTCCTTGTTTGCCAATAGTGTGCAACAGCCTTTTCAACACGGTCAGGTAAGTTCTTAAGAACCTCACTCTGATTCATGGGTTAACTCTATCAGGTTCTTATTCATTTTTCAATTGATTGATGAACGATTATAAGCAACGGGACCTTTCAGCGGCTTGCTCCAAAAAAAATCAGATATGGTTTCAGCCTGAATCGCTTTTCCTTGTTGACATCCAAGACCTTATAAGAGTTAGGGGGTAGCTGAAGCCTTTTGTTCTAAAATCCTGCTAATCACATCCGGATACCACACTGTCCCGATTTCTGATTCGTTATGCACCCTTCCTGAATATATGCCAAGGAATCGCGTAGAGACCCCACCAGACTGTTGGGCTATAACGTACTGGCCAGAGCTTGTCACATATCCACCGAATACACGCAAAAAGACGGGTGCTCCAGACATCCCAGGACGGGTCGTAGCGTCGATCAGGAAAGCTGGTTTATCTTGGTAATACCAGCCAAAGTCTGAGGCAATATGACCTGTTTTCCAAATTGGAAGGGAAAACGATGCCACCATGCCCATGGGAAATCCAATAGTGGATACGGGCATAGCAACCATTGGAATTATATCAGTGTTCGCCAGTGCAAGGTCTAGCAGGTATAGTTGAATCTCATCATCCTGTTCTCGAAGCGGGAGAGCGACAACATCAAGTCTAGTCTTGCTGAAGAGTTCTAACCACCTCGGATGACCTTGCGAGTCCAAGAGAGGTTCGGTATGCGTCACCCATGACATAATCTTTTTACTATGGTGGTTTATCCGCACCTCGTCTGGAATATCCCCCGTTGAAGATAAAGCGGCATAAGTTTCGGGATGCTTTCCTGAAAGGACATGCCAATTTGTAATCAGATATGCTTTATCATTCCACTTGATTACGAATCCAGTTGCAAAACCGAGTGAACACCCTCTTCCTAACAACTCCAGACGGAGGCTCACTAAGCTTAAAGGATCAAGGGGACAACCTATTGTCATTAACATCGGACCTCCGGCATCCAGTAAATGTCTCTTTTCATCCTAAAGTGGCTTGGTACCCCATCTTTATTGAAAGAAAATGCAGCGATACAATTCGATCAGAATAATTCACAGATAAATTATTCCTTTAAGATTGAAGATGGTTCATTGTTAATTTATGGGTTAATATACACCCTTTTTTGAATTTTTGGAAGTTTTGGGTTTTGGGAAAGAAGTATTAAATTCAAGCGAATCGCCTAACTATTTTGATTTCTTTCTGCGGTGTTCTAATTTTGCGCCTTTGATCAGGACATTCCGCAAACTCTTCCTCACCTCTTGGTCTTCGATCTTCTGAAGAACGCTCTCGATTTGATTGAGAGTTGCGTTGCCAAGTTTTTCCTCTTCCAACGGATTCACCCTCGGAGGAAGAGATACCGCTTGAGAGATCTTCCCCAGCCTGAATCGAATGTCCTGAAGGAGAGGTTGCCCTAAAAAGGCATTTATTTTTTCCAGAAGGGTGGGTTTGAGAAACTGGAGCTGTTGCATCCAGGTGGAATGGGAGACATCAATAAAGAGAATTCGATTTCGGATGGCCCGTGGTTGGGCCTGAAGGGCCACGGAATCGCCCACAATCTCCTTCCACGCCCCCCAGATCGTGTAACTCTTCAAGGGGACATCGATCTCCAGAGACCTTAAGATCTGCTCTAAGACCGAATGGATCGGTTGGGGTTTTTTCATAAAAGATTAGATTTCAGATTTTCACTTTGAGCTTTCAGCTTTGAGCTCTGGAGCTTCCGATGCCTTCGAGGTATCGATCCTGGGAAAGAGAGGTGTTGGTTTAACAACTTTTCTTCCCGGTTTCAATCCCCCCCACCTTCCGTTCTCTCTTAGATTTTGTTCCCAGAGGTTTTCTTCGATCCCGAGCTGTGACCACATCTTTTCAGAGGTCGAAGGCATGAAGGCAGCAAGGAGAAGGGCAATAATCCGAAGGGCCTCCAGAGCGTTGTAGAGGACGGTGCCAAGGCGAGGCCGGTCTTTCTCCTCTTTGGCAAGGGACCAGGGTGCAGTCTCATCCACATATTTATTGGTCCCGTTAATGATCTCCCAGATCGAGGCCAATGCCTTGTTAAAAGCAAGATCGTCCATCTGTTTCGATAATTGAGAAAAGACCTTTTCTGAAAGCTCCTGCAAAGCCTGCTCCACTTCCTGTTGAACGGAGGGAGTGGGGATAAGACCGTCGAAGTATCGGATGACCATGCTGAGGGTCCGGCTGAAAAGATTGCCGAGATCGTTTGCCAGATCGCTATTGATCCGGTGGACCATGGCCTCATCGGAAAAGTCGCCATCGGTCCCGAAAGGGACCTCCCGCATGAGGAAATATCTGACCGCATCCACTCCGTAAGTGTCGATCAAACGGTTAGGCTCCACCACATTCTGAAGAGATTTGGACATCTTCTTGCCCTCGACCGTCCACCAGCCATGGGCGAATACCATTTTGGGCGGCGTCAATCCAATTCCCCTGAGCATGGTCGGCCAGTAGACCGTATGGGTCGTAAGAATATCCTTACCGATGAGATGAACTGCTTCGGACCAAAAATCAGAGAAGCGGCTTCCTTCGGAACCGTACCCGATTCCGCTGACATAGTTAATCAGGGCATCGAACCAGACATAGGTCACATACTCCGGATCAAAGGGGATTTCAATTCCCCAGCTCAAACGTTTCTTCGGTCTTGAGATGCAGAGATCTTCCAAAGGCGCGCGAAGAAATCCCAGGATCTCGTTTCTTCTCGATAAGGGGAGGATGAAACGGTCATTTCTCTCGATCTCTTCGATCAGCCAGGATTGATATTTGCTCATCCGGAAGAAGTAGTTCTTCTCGGAGATCTCGATGACCGGACGGAGGCAGTCCGGACATTTCCCGTCGGTGAGGTCCTTTTCCATCCAGAACCGTTCGTCGGGAACACAATACCAGCCCTGATAATTGTCCTGATAGATCTCCCCTCGATCATAGAGATCCTGCAGGATCTTCTGAACCACCTTCTTATGACGAATCTCTGTCGTTCGGATGAAGTCGTTGTTGGAGATGGTGAGTCTCTTCCAGAGGGATTGGAAGCGTTTGACCATTTCATCGCAGTGCGCTTTTGGATCTATCCCGCGCTCCTGAGCTGCCCTCTCCACCTTCTGGCCGTGTTCGTCCGTTCCCGTGAGGAAAAAGACCTGGTAGCCTTCCAAACGTTTGTAGCGTGCAAGGATGTCAGCGGCAACCGTGGTGTAAGCATGACCGATATGGGGAACGTCATTGACGTAGTAGATTGGGGTGGTGACGTAAAAGCTACCCTCAGATTTTGGATGCATCGATGGTGATCTCTCTCCCTTCTTCCAGTTCCACGGTCACTGTACGGTTGAGCACATTCTGGCGAATCACCTTCCCTTTGCCGGCTGGAGTGATGATGTGCTTCCCCACCTTGGGCAGGTTCTTCTTCAGTTCGACATAGGTGGGAAACTCATAGGCCAGGCAGCACATCAAGCGGCCACAGACACCTGAGATCTTTGTCGGATTGAGTGCCAGATTCTGCTCTTTGGCCATTTTGACGGAGACCAGCTCGAAGCGGTTCATGTACTTGGCACAACAGAGTTCCCTTCCACAGCCTCCAATTCCACAGACCATCTTGGCCTCATCCCTCACGCCAATCTGTCGCATCTCGATCCGCATCCTGAATTCTGCGGCAAGATCTCTGACCAGCTCTCGGAAATCGACCCTCTTTTCGGAGGTGAAGTAAAAAAGGGCCTTGGACCGATCCAGAAGGATCTCTGTCTTGACCAGTTTCATGTTCAAACCCTTCTCCTTGATCTTCCGGAGGCAGAACTGGAAGGCATCCTTCTCCGATTGTCGATTCTTCTCAAACTGCTCAAGATCTTCAGGGATGGCTTTCCGGATCACCTTTCTCGGAGATTTTAGAAAGAAGCGTTTCTCTTTTTCACGAGGTGGGGAGAGGACTTTTCCCAAGACGAACCCTTTCTCCGTATCCACAACAACGTGCTCACCCTTTTCCAGGATGAGATCCACGGCGTCGAATTCTTCTGCCTTTCCGTTGGCTAATTTGATAAAGACCATTCGAAGCATATTCGTTATCCTTCAGCCCAGGAGAGCATCATCGCCTCCAAGGCCAATGCCATATTGGCATTGCTCCTGATAGCAAGTATGGTTTGATGGAGACCCTCCATCCGGTTCAAAAGAGAGGACAAGCTCCACTTTGGAGCGAGTACCTCTATCACTTGTGAGAGATCGGCATGGATCAGTTTGGAGGGATCCTTCAACGTCTTTCTGATGACCAAATCCCTCAGCAGGGTTCTGGCCACCTCAAGAATCAGAATGAGATCCTCTCGATTGGAGGAGAGTGATTCAGCCCAGCGCTCTTTCCTCTCAAAAGGAATTGATTTTAATCCAACAAAGTCAATCAAGAGTTCATCTCTTGGAATCTGTTCTATCTTTTCTCGGATCTCCATGGCCTTCCCGGGGCTCCCTTCTGAAAGAGAGGCGAGCAGATGAGCCTCCTCTTCATCGATCCCGTTCCGCCCGGTCAGCCAATTCGAAACCAGAGAGATCGGCAAGGGATGGAAATGAATCGGCTGGCATCGGGAAAGGATCGTGGGCAGTAACCACTTGGGACTGTTGGCCAGCAGGATGATCACGGTATGAAGAGGGGGTTCTTCCAAGGTCTTGAGGAGAGTGTTGGACATGTTCGGAGCCATGCGATCCGCAGCATCCAGAATGCAGACCCGGCGTTGGCCCTCATAGGGCCGGTAAGCGAGGTCCTTCTGCATCTGCCTCACCTGGTCCACCTTCAGGGTTTGACCTTCGGGCTCGATGACCAAGACATCCGGATGGAGATGATGGTCGATCTTTTTGCAGGAAGGACAATGATCACAGGCGTCCTTTTTTCCCATTGCTCCTTCCAGACAGTTAAGGGCCTTGGCAAATTGGAGTGCCGCCCACTTCTTTCCAATGCCTTCATTACCCAGAAAGAGGTAGCTGTGAACGACCTTATCGTTCATCATCGCCCGTTGAAGAAATTCAATGGGCCTTTCATGACCCAAGACGTCTTTAAAAGACATGGTTCCTTCAATCTACCCCATCCCCTCCCTCACCCTCCCCTTGAAGGGGAGGGGCTGGGTGGGGCCATGATGCGCTTGGCGACTATGAGTTCATCAACGATTCGACGAATCTTCTCGAACACCTTTTCTTCACCCTCTCGGGTGTCGATCACCTTGACCCGTTCCGGGTCTTTCCTCGCAATGGAGAGATACCCTCTCCTTACTCGATGATGAAATTGAATCTTCTCCCTTTCGAATCGATCCTCTTTCTCTCTTTTCAATGCCCGATTTCTTTGAAGCGCTCTCTTCAATCCGATGTCTGAAGGGCAATCCAGAAGGAAAGTAATATCCGGACGGATCCCTTGAGAGGAGAGGCGATTCAGTCTTTCGACCCATTTCAGGTCCACCTTACGGCCATAACCCTGGTAGGCGACACTGGCATCGCTAAAACGGTCGCAAAGAACCACCCTTCCTTTTTTCAGAAGAGGTTTAACCACCTCTGTCACATGCTGCGCCCTGGATGCTTCGTAGAGGAGAAGTTCACTCAGAGGAGACATTTCCTGATGGTCAGGGTTTAAGAGGATTTTCCTTACCTTCTCACCGATAGGAGACCCTCCCGGTTCTCTGGTTACTCTACAGGCGATCCCCTTTTGTGCCAGGTATCGTTTCAGACGTTCTATCTGAGTGGTCTTTCCACTTCCCTCGACACCCTCGAAAGTGATAAAGAGTGGCAACCTTTGCTCCAATTCTCCATTAAGTAACTATTTGAAATCTAAACAAAATATAAGACAATTCCCCATCCTCTGTCAACCGAGGATCGACCCTTCTCAGATCAGATAAGACCAGCCGAATTTATCCGGCTTTTCTCCATACTGGATCCCCGTAATTTCATCATAGAGCTTCTGGGCGAGAGGCCCGATCTTTCCCTTGTTGATGATGATTCGCCTCTTCTCATGATGAATCTCGCCCACAGGAGAGATGACAGCTGCCGTCCCGCTCCCAAAAGCCTCCTTCAATTTCCCCTCCTTAGCCGTTTTGAAGACTTCGTCAATGGAGATCTTCCGTTCGAGCACTTTGATATTCCAATCCTTTGCCAATTGAATCACCGAATCCCGGGTGACTCCGGGGAGAATCGTACCCTCCAAAGGGGGAGTGATCAATTTATCACCGATGAAGAAGAAGAGGTTCATCGTTCCCACTTCCTCCACATACTTTCTTCTTATTCCATCCAGCCACAACACCTGGGTGAAGCCTTTCTTTTTGGCCTCCTCAGCAGGCAGGAGGGTCGCGGCGTAATTGGCGGGTGTCTTTGCGGCTCCCAGTCCGCCCTTTGCCGCCCGAATATAATCTCCCGGCGTAATCAATCTTACGGGATTAATCCCTTCTTTGTAATAGGCTCCCACAGGAGAGGTGATGATCATGAAGCGATAAGAGTCAGAGACCTTAACCCCGAGAAAGCTCTCGGTCGCAAAGATGAATGGCCGGATGTAGAGAGAGTTTCCCCTCTTTTTCGGAACCCACTCCCTATCCAGAGTGACCAGTTCCTTAAGTCCCTCCATGAAAAGGTCGAAATTCATTTCCGGTATACAGAGCCTCTGGCAAGACCGGTTCATCCGTTCATGATATTTCTGCGGTCGAAAGATATTGATTGCCCCCATTCGTGTATAAAATCCTTTGAGACCCTCGAAGATCATCTGCCCGTAATGGAATGAACACATGGCAGGGTAAACCTCTATCTTTCCATAGGGAACGATCCGGGCTGGCCCCCATTCTCCATCACGATAGTCCATGATCAACATGTGGTCCGAAAAGACCTCGCCGAAACCGAGATTTTCAAAATCGATCTGCTCTCTTCTGCTCTGGTTTGTCTTGATGATTTCCATTTCTTTGCTCCTCTCCTGTCCCTGTTTGCATTCCTAAATCGTGCCTATTATAAGCTATCTTTCAATAAAATGAAATGTAAAACAAGGATCAGGAAAGCATTTCTTTTCCCGTTCCGGCGCTTAACTCCCTGCCTGCGGCGGGCAGGCATGAGAAAGACAGCCCAGCTGAGAAAGGCCTGTAGCGAAACCTTTAACACGCTTAGCAGGGGAGTTGGGTAGAACTTACTCAAACCCCCTATCTAGGCTAAGACGAAAGTTTCCCATGCCGAATAAAATAACCGCAATTACAAGACTTTAGTAGTCTGGGTTGTCTTCCTCTAACATCACAAAATTAGAGATACTTCCAAGAATTATTACTTCCGGAGGAAGGGGAGAATGAGCAGCCTGAGCAAGGTGAGAGAATTTTCGTCCCGGAACGGGCCGAGACCGATGGTCATGCCTTCGTGGCCAGCCTGTGGCTGGTCACGATAAGTTCCGAGGAGACGATCCCACCAGGGCAGATTAAAGCCAAAATTCCTATTGTACTCTTTTATCAGTACAGAGTGATGGACCCGATGCATTTCGGGCGTCACAACGAAGAGTCTCACCAGCCGGTCGATCCATCTCGGGAACCGGACATTCCCGTGGTTGAAGAGGCTGGTGGCGTTGAGAAGGATTTCGAAAATGACCACGGCGAGGGCAGAGATTCCCCAGGAAGCCACCACCCCCATTTTTATGGCCATGGAGAGAAGAATCTCTACGGGATGGAAACGGACCCCTGTGGTGACATCAAAATCAAGATCGGTGTGATGAACGCGGTGGAGTCGCCAGAAAGTTGGAATGAAGTGGAACATGGCATGCTGAAGATAGATGGCGAAATCGAGGACGAGCACACCGATCACGAAGGCCATCCAGTAAGGCAGTGAGAGATTATGGAGCACACCCCAGCCCTGATCTTCGATCAATAATGCCGTGGTCACCGCCTGGATCGGAAGCAAAAAACGTACAGCCAGAGTATCGATAAAAACCATGCCCAGATTGCTATACCAGCGGACCTTCTTCGAGGTATTCAATTTTCTCCGCGGCGCGAAGATCTCCCAGAGGGCCATCAGGAGAAAGATGCCAAGGAAGAATAGAAGCCTGATCAGTCCTTCGTAGGTGAGGATCCAATGAGTCATTTGTCCTCCGTCGAGTTCATCAAATCGAGGTATCCCTCTCTCCTCAGACGGTCTAAATCTCCCGGACGATCGACGTCCCAGCGCTTCTCAAGTTCATGCCATTGCCAGCCCAATACTCGAAGGCGTTTCCGGGTCACTTCCAAAACCGAATTCGACCCCCAGGATATCCCTCCGAAAAGTTCGGGAGCAGAGCGACGGAGACCGAGAAGAACATACCCACCATCTTCAGCGGGTCCGATGACCGCATCCATCCCCTGGGCCAAGACTTCAAAGGCCTTCTTCAGGTCGTCTGGAGTCAAAGAAGGACAATCCGTTCCTATGAGGAGGGCGTAGGGGGCTTTCCTCAGGGCACGATCGAAAGCATAAGCCATTCGTTTGCCGATATCCCCATCGGTTTGCCTGCGGAGTTCTAAGTTGAATTTCCCGGCACAGAGCTTAAAGAAAGGATCTTCCATAGAGGGCGTGCACCAAAGCTCCGCAGGACCAAGACCCGCACGGGATACGGTTTGAAGGGAACGAAATACCAGTTTTTTGTGAAGCGATGCCGCAGCCTCGCCACCCAGGGAGGGGATCAGACGGGTCTTAACCTCTCCAGGGATGGGCGCTTTGGCAAAGACGAGGATGGAGCAAACCCTTTCTTTATTCCCTTCTTGATTCCTGTCTTGATTCATAGACTTGGGCAAGCCGCCCCGGTTCAGCCTTGTAGAAATAGGCCAACCGAAGAGACCACATCGTCAGAATGGTTCGGACAATTCCATTCCTCTGCCAGCGCCGGCTGGAGCTTACCACCCTTTGCCAGAGGCACAGAGGAGGTCCGCATTTGTTAAGAAATTTGCTCATGGCAATGTCTTCCATAAGATCGACTTCAGGAAAGCCGCCCACGGTTTCAAAAAGTTTTCTTTGGACAAAGATGGCCTGATCGCCCGTGGCAATGCCAGTGATTCGTGAACGGAGATTCATCAGTAGCTCCACCACACGGAAGATGAGATGTCTGCCAGAAAGACGGATATCGAACCTTCCCCAATTTCTTCCTCTTTTCTCCATTTCGCAAAGGATCAATTGATCAGCCCCTTCCGGCAACAGGGTGTCCGCGTGGAGGAAGAGGAGAACCTCACCCCGGCTGATTCTTGCACCTGCGTTCATCTGTCGGCTTCGTCCTCTTGCGGACCGGACGATCCGGTCGGCTAACGGTTTTGAAAGAGCAATCGTATCATCGCTGCTGCCGCCATCCACCACAATCAGTTCGTTCCCTGCTGCCCGAAGTGGCTGGAGAGCTGAAAGAGTCTGGGTGATGAGCCCAGCCTCGTTAAAGGCCGGAATAATGATCGAAAGCTCGGTCATTCGATATAGTACTTATAGTCATTAGACTAATAGTCATGTAGTCTGCTATGCGACTATGGGACTATTAGACTATTGAGGCATTGGACTACTTAAAGCTCCAGTGCAGCTACTTCCCTGTCCTGCCGTACAGCCGTAGCAATGTTCTCTCACCGCGATGGGTCTTCCCTCCAGTTTCATCCCGATCATGTCTGACAGATTGACGGACGAATTGTCTTCCATATAGAGTGGCAACCCGAGCATCTGGTTGAAATCGCAATCGTAAACATGACCCTGCCAGTCCACGCTGATCAGGGTTCGGCACATCAGAGAATCAAGATTGATGTCCTGGTGTGCCGATCGGAGCTGTTCCATATAGCTGGAAAGCTCCCCATTCGAGATCAGCACCTTCCTGAAACGGTGGATGGGCATATTGGTCATGGTTAGGAGGCGGTGGAAAACGATGCCGTAATGTTCACCCAGTTCTCTTCTGTAATCGTCCTCTAAGATTTTTTGTGGCGGGGGTAAGAAGGGACCCAAGGGATTGTAGACCAGATTCAATATCAATTCTGAGTTCTCTTTGCCATAGCCAAAATAATTGAGCCTCTGAAGGGCACGAATACTTTTTTCGTAAACGCCAATACCCCGTTGGCGATTGACGTTCTCCTGAAGGTAACAGGGCATGGAAGCTGTGATCTCCACCCGGTTCTCGGCGAGAAATTGTGGCAAGTCTTCCTGTCCGGATTCCTCGAGGATGGTGAGATTGCACCGGTCGATGACGTGAACGCCTATCTTCCGCGCCTCACGGATCATTTCTCTGAAATGAGGATTCAATTCCGGCGCCCCTCCTGTTAAGTCGAGCCTTTTGACCCCTGACGAATGGAGGTAACCCATGACCTGTCTGAGAGTGGAGAGCCCCATCATCTCCTTCCGGTCAGGTCCTGCGTTGACATGACAATGGGCGCATTGTTGATTACAGCGGTAACCCAGGTTCACCTGCAAGGTTTCTAAGCGGACTCGATTAATGGCGGGAAACGGGGTGATCATCTTGTGTCATCCTTTGTTTCTTAAATTTGAATTTTTCGACGACTACTGGAATCAGCGCAAGGACTCCCAGCAGCATGAATGCACTCAAGGTTCGCAGGGAGAGCAGATGCCGGGGGGTTTCGATGCTTCCCAGAGATTGTCCCAGATTGGCGAAGACAAAGCTGCCTGGTGTAATGCCGATGGCCGTTGCAACGACATACGTGCGCAGTTTAATCGGTGTAAAAGCCGGAGCCAGATTCACCAGCCAGAAGGGAAAGAGGGCTACCAGCCGGAGGAAGAGAAGGTAATTGAAAGCATTCTCATGGAAGCCGGAGATGATCTTCTTGCCCGTTGCTCCCATCCGCCTTTGAGCCGTTTCGGCAAAGAGGTAACGGGCGGCCAGAAAGACGAGCGTGGCTCCCAGAGTTGCAGAAAAAATGATGATCCCGATCCCTACCCATAGGCCGAAGAGGAATCCTATGGCCAGAGAGAGCACGGTTGCAATGGGAAGGCTTAATGCTGTTGAAGCGGTGTAAACTACCACCGATCCTGCGAGCATACCCCAGTAATGATTTTGGGTATAAGTTAATAAGAGAGCACGATTCGCCTTGATCGTTTCAAAGTTAAGGTATCGATGGCCGCCCAAGATAAAGAAGGCAGCGAATCCTCCTGCAAAAATGCATAGGATAAAGATCTTGACCCACGAAGTGGAACTCTTGGATTTAGTTCCTTCCCCTGTCATCTTTGAACCTTAGAGCAAAATGTCTTTACCATAAATTTTACCCCTCTCTTGTTTTGCATTCAAGTTATTGTTTTGTGGAGTTTGGGTTTTCGGCTTGATTATTCCGGTGTGTCCTTATATAAAGAGGATGGTTCTTCCCTTCTGTCCCTGAAACTGTTAAGAAATTTGGACTATTGGGTGGGGAGGGATACGTTCAAAGTTTTACAAATGCGGTCATTCATAGGCAAAAGAGTGCAAGGTTGTGCAAGCAAACAGTGGTGATACAGCTTCTTCATCTTCAGTAGTTAGGCCCAAAAGGTGTCGCTGTAAAATTTTTCCAATATCCCTGCTCACCCCCTTTGGAATGGGGCATCAATCTTGAATCTTGCCTATACGAGAGGGACTTGGGAAGATAAAGGAGGGCTTGTGGAACACGAAGAAAAAATGGTTGATGGATTCCGTTTTCTTCCGCCGGGTCTAAAGGCGTGGGTTCAAAGCTTCATCCCGGAAGAAGAGTTTGAGGGGTCCCTCCCATGGACGCCGATGTCAAAACCCTTGAGCCAGACGACGATTGCGCTGGTGACGAGTGCGGGTATCAGTTTGAAATCAGATCCTCCTTTTGATATGGAAAGGGAGAAGAAGGAACCTCTGTGGGGTGACCGCTCTTTCCGGATGATACCGACTGGAACGACTGAAAAGGAGATCGATGTCAATCATCTACATATCAATACGAGCTATATCAAGCGAGACATCAACGTCATGCTTCCCCTGGCCCGGATGGCTGAGTTGGAGAAAGAGAGAATCATTGGCCGTCTCGCTCCTACGGCTTACTCTTTTTATGGTTTTCAATGGCAGAACACGGACTTTCTTTTGGAAGCCTTTGAGCCAATTTCTGAGAAAATGAAGGTTGAAGAAGTTGAAGCAGTACTCCTGACACCGGCCTGACCCTTCTGCTGCCAGTCCGTTGGACTGGGTGCCAGGTTTTTGGAAGAGAGGGGTTTTTCCACTGTCGTTCTTACCCCGACCTACGAATTTACCCGGGCCATAGGCATTCCCCGATCAGCAGCGATTGAATATCCTTACGGAAGGCCGGTCGGACAGGTTGGAGATCGAGAAGGGCAGAGGAGGGTTCTTCTCGAGGCTCTTTCAGTCCTGGAAAAGGCCAAAAGACCAGGCGAGGTCTTTCACCTTCCTTTCGCCTGGCCCGAGGAATCCAAAAAGACAGACTGGCAACCTCCCGAGATGTCCCCGTTGGTTAAGTATTATTTGGAGGATATCAAGAAGGCTCGCAAAAAAAGTGAAGATGTGAAAACAAAGGCTTGATTTGACAAACATCATCAGACCAAACCTCTTAAGATTACGCCTGAAGTCATCTCAGGGTTGGCCAAACTCCTAACAGTTCCCAGCCGAAAACAACACCTGGGAGAGCTACGAAGATTTGAATGGCAAAAATCAAGATTCCAATCTATTTCCAGCCCAACTCTTCAGGCGTAAATTGTTTGTATTTTACAAGCTCTTTTTGAAGAATGGTCTTGATTTTCTCGGGACTGGTCTCACAGTTGTTGTTGAAACCTACTTTCTTGAGAGAAGCGTTAAAAGAGGAGCCCTTCACGATTACCTGTAAGGCAGTCTCCCAGGCCTTAAGAACAGCCGGTGGCAGCCCTTTCGGCCCCAACAGGGTCAGAGAAGAGACGACGTTGATATCTTCAGGATAACCCATTTCGGATAAAGTGGGGAGATTAGGAAAAGCTGACGATTTAACATCCACGGCAAGCCCCCTCATCCTCCCAGAGTCTATATAAGGTTTAGCCGCAACCTCGGAAGTCCCACACATTTGGATGTGACCTCCCAAAAGCTGCGGAATCATTTCTGCTGATGAAAGCTTCAGTGTGGTTATGTTAACCTTTGCCGCACGTTGAAGCAGTGTCCATTCGAGAAAAAATTCGCCCCCCGGTACCCCCGTTCCAAATATCAGCTTGCCCGGATTTTCCTTAGCGAAATTGATAACGTCTTTAAAGGTCTTGAAGTTAGAGTCGCTTCTGACGCAATAAACCGTTGCCGCATAACCCATGTTCGTGAGTATGGGGTCAAAATCACGGGGTAAACTGATGGGTTGACCAGGTTGAGCCACGGTCATTGAGGAGATTGAAGCCACAAGGATTCCTAAGACACTATATCCATCCTTCCGGGCTTTTATGACTCTGTCGGCTCCTACTGCGCCGCCAGCACCGCTCTCGTTTGCAACGTTCACCGGGACTTTCCAAGACTTTGTTAATTCTTCGGAAAGTAATCGGAAAAAAAGATCGATGCCTCCACCTGCCCTATGGGCTACTAGAATCTGAATTGGTTTGCTGGGATATTCTTCTTCTCTTGCATAGCTGATCGAATTTGCCCCAGCAATAAATGAAAGGGTGAGCAGGAAAATAAGTAAAGTCTTTGCCTTCATAGGACACCTCCATTTTGTCTTCAAATTTCATTCTTCTTCTAAAAAGATCATCAAGCATTAATCGTCCTCACCTTTTTTAACAATTTCTTCTGCCAACCTTTTTTTAGTAAAAAATGGAGAAACGAACATGAGTAGTACCATTCCCATAAGAACCATGGAGATCGGTCGTTGAAAGAAGATTGAGAAACTCCCATGGGACATGACCAAAGAGCGCCGGAACGCAGTCTCCAGTTGCGGCCCCAGCACCAAGCCCAGAACGAGTGGCACTCCCTCGTAGTTAAATTTTTTCATGATATAACCCATAACACCAAAAATGGTCATGATCAACATATCTGTTAAGCTATTGCTCATGGTATAGGAACCAATCAGGCAGAAAAAGAGAATCAACGAGAAAAGGATAGTATAAGGGACTTTCAACAACTTAATCCAAATACCTATTAAAGGAAGGTTAAGGGCCAGCAACATGACATTACCGATATACATACTTCCCACTAACCCCCAAAAAATGTGGGGGGATTGTTGGATGAACAATGGTCCGGGAATTATTCCATGAACCATCAACATCCCGTATATCAGGGCAGTGGAGGCTCCGGTCGGAATACCTAAGCTGAGCAAAGGCACCAATCCTCCGGAAGCAGCGGCATTATTGGCTGATTCAGGAGCGGCCACCCCTTCGATCACCCCTGTTCCAAACTTCTCAGGATGTTTGGAGATCTTCTTTTCCAAGGTATAGGAAACAAAAGTAGGGACGACCACATTCACCCCAGGAATGATCGACATAAAAAAGCCTATGAACGTGGCGCGAATCATGGGGAAGATAGAATCCCTCCAGTCCTTTAATGTGGGGAGGAGTCCTTTAATTTTAGTTTCAAAGATTGTCCGCTTGACTCCCCTTTCCAACGTTACGAATACTTCCGAAACCCCGTAGAGTCCGATAACGACCTGGGCGATCCCCACCCCGTCCCTCAAAGCCAGTATATTATAGGTGAAGCGAAGAAGACCAGTCACGGGATCAAACCCGACCGTACCGAGGATAAGTCCAAAGAGAGCCATCATTAAAGATTTTGCCATTGATTCGCGAGCCAGGTAGAGCACAACCGTTAATGCAAATGCCATCAAGGCAAAATATTCGGGGGGCCCAAAGCGTAAGGAAAACTCCGCCAGAGGAGGAGCTACAAAGACGAGTCCGAAAAGGGCGATTGTCCCTGCAATGAAAGATCCGAATGCAGCCATTCCCAAGGCAGGTCCAGCCCGTCCCTTCCGGGCCATCTGATAGCCCTCTATACAGGTCATGATTGAAGATGTCTCACCCGGAATATTGACCAGAATTGAGGTCGTGGATCCTCCGTACTGTGCACCATACATAATGCCGCATAGCATAATAAGGCCGGAAAGCGGTGGCGCCTTGAAGGTGATTGGGAAAAGAAGTGCAATTGCACCCGGAGGGCCAATGCCGGGTAAGACCCCGATCAAAGTCCCTATAAAAACGCCGAGAAGACAATAGAAAAGATTAATCGGTTGTAGCGCTGCTCCCAGACCTGTAAAAAGATAATGCAGACTCTCCACGTCTCTTCCTCTTACAAACTTAAAGAAAACGCTCTAGGATGCCTTTGGGAAGCTGAGCATCCAGCAAAATTTCAAACAGCAGATAAGATGCCGCAGTGGTCAACAAAGCAGCGATAAATGAGACGAACCAGCTGCGTCTGCCAATGACCCAAACAAAAAAGGCGATTAACAGAAAAGTGGACAATACAAATCCTAACCGGTAAAAAAGAAAAACGTAAAAAAGCATCCCCGTTAGTGCAAGGATCACACGCTGCCAGTTCGGACGCTCCTCGAGATGAATGACATTGCTCGGCTTTTTTCTTAAAGGTAGTCTTAACAGCGATTTAATCAAAATTGACAGGCTGATCAATCCCAATAAGATACCAGCCCCAAAAGGAAAATAGCCAGGACCGGGCGCGCTCCAGGTCCCCAAGCCAAGGCGGTAGGATTCGATAGAAATACAGATGGCAAATATCAACCAAAAGAATGTGCTAAAAAAATCTCTTCTCGCTACTTCCATTATGCGACTTACTCATGACCGTATGACAAACGTTTTTTCCCTGCCGGTTCTCTTAGATGAATCGCCGAGAATCAAAGGCATCAAGAGGAATCAAGACCCGTGATAAAATAGTACGCTGATCCCATGAAGTCAAGAAATTTTTTGGTCTTTTTTGGTCTAAATTTTTCTCTTGACAAGTAGTATCTGAAAATTAAATAGTTACGTCTGCTCGCAGTCATGAAGGTTTGCTATTCATGTGAAATCTTCTTATCCTATTCAAAGAGCTGATGAGTGGAGAAAAATCGGATTCTGATTTAAAATTTGGCTATTAACTTTTGAAGGAGAAAAAGGCCATGGTGGAAAAAATGAGACCAGAAGCAGCCCCACTTCGGGAAGCGAATCCGGGCCAAAAGGCCAGGCAAGAAGGTTGGGGAGTAGAAAAATTCCCTTATCCTAAAGGGGTCGCTTTGATCCAGGCCAGATGGGATCTGTGTACCGGCTGCGGGACCTGTGAGATGGCTTGCAGCATGAAGCATTTCGGAGTGATCCATCGCGAGCTCTCACGGATCAGAATCTTCCGTTATCTCCTTCCTGTTCCGAAATCGGTCCAAAATGTCTGCTGCCAGTGTTCGGAGAAAGAGAGGGAGTGCGAGAAGGCATGCCCTGTGGATCCTCCGGTTATCCATTTTGATAAAGAGAAACTCCATATGGTTGTCGATACAGAGAGATGCCTCGGTTCTTCCTGTGCCCAGTGCCAAGAGGCCTGTCCGGCCAGGGTCCCGCGCTTTTGTCCTCCTCGGGCCGACTACTCCCTTGTCTGTGATCTATGCGAGACAAACGGGGAGAGAAGACCTCAGTGCGTGGAAGTCTGCCCCAACTCTGCCTTGGAATATATGGCTCCCCAGTTTCCGCAGCACCTCGAAAGGATTCATCCTGACGAGAAGGCGGAGTATCTATCCAAGCGTCTCTATCCTTTGCCGAAAGACAGGATGCAGATCCCCCCTGAAGAGCTTTTCAAAGAGGAGAAATAAGATGAAATTTCAATTGTTGGAAATCAATCTTTCTACTGGAGAAAAGAAGGTCGTTGATGTGAGCCAGGAGATCCGGCAGTACTTGGGGGGCAGGGGCTACGGTGCGAAGCTGATGTGGGACAGGATTCCGCAGGGTGCTGATCCTCTGGGAGAGGAAAATATCCTTTACATCGGCGTAGGGCCGATTACAGGCTTCGTCGGAGCAGTGACCAGTTTCAATGGCAAGTCTCCCTTGACCCTTAGAGGTGGCACTTCGCATATGAACGGTCATTTTGGGAATGAGCTTATTTATGCCGGTTATAATGCAGGTATTCTCCTCACCGGCAAATCTCCTAAACCAGTCTACCTATCTATTAAAGACGATCATGTAGAGATTCGAGATGCAACGCATCTCTGGGGAAAAACGAATCTGGCGGCTCAGCAGGCCCTGCATCAGGATCTCCGTAAAGAACTGGACGACCAGAATTTTCGTCTAATAAGCATTGGCCCGGCCGGGGAACATCTGGTCCGAAATGCTGCCATTTCGCACGAGTTCTACCATTTTGCCGCCCGGCTGGGCATGGGCGCGGTCATGGGGTCCAAAAACCTTAAAGCGGTTGCCGTTCGTGGGACCAAGGCACCCGCGTATTCCCACCCAGGAGAGATCTACGAGATGGTCACCCAATTTCATAAGGAGGCCCGACTCAAGAAAGCTCAGGACCGCCGCTGGGGGCATAACCTCTCCGTATCCGGCCGTTACTATAATACGACCGAAGGGGTGAAGAATAAACAACTTGGCTGGGATCCCATGTGCGATCTCAGTAACTCTTTGATTCTCGAACAGCAGTATAAACTCTGGAATGATTCCTGTAATTACTGCCATACGGGTTGCAAGGTGCCCTCCTTCCGCAGAAACCCTCCCCTGGGACCTACGATTGCTGAATTGCGGCACGATAATGCCGGAGGCTGGGATGCCAATGTCATGCTTCCGGGCTATGATGTCCAGGTCTACCTGACCTCTTATGTCGATGAATTGGGCCTCGACAGCGAGGATGTCTCAGGAGTCGTTGCCTGGATGATGGAATGCTATCAGCGGGGGCTGATCAGCAAAAAAGAGTTGGATGGCATCGATTTGACCTGGGGAAATCTTCCGGCTATTTGCCAGTTGCTGAAAAAGATCGCTTACCGCGAAGGAATTGGCGATATCCTTGCCGAAGGGTTAAAGCTTGCCCCTCCCCGTTTAAAGAAGGAAATGGCGCCCTATGCGATCACGACAAAAGGGATTGCGATCACCTCGTATGAGCCACGGGGAAGCATGCAGGATGCGATCGACCTGGCCGTTGTTCCAGTGGGTGAGCTTCATGCGGGCAGAGGTCTTCCAAAGAGAGTGGTGTGTGATTCTCTGACGATCTGTGCTTTCTTGCGTAAGCATATTCAGGAAATCTTTGGGATCGACAAATTTGCCCGTGATATGCTCCATGGAGTGGCCGGCTGGGATGTGAGCCAGGAAGAATGGCTGGATATGGTCCGGAGGGGTGCCTACATGGAACGTTGCTATTGCATAAGAGAAGGCTACGTCCCGGTCAGAGATGATATGATGCCCGATCGTTTCTTTGAAGAGACCATCTACAATAAGTATGGCGAGCCCAAGATATTAAAGAGAGAGGAATTTTTAGAAAAGAGGGAGAAAACCTATTTTGCTTTTGAGCTGGATCGTAACGGAATCCCGCCGAAAGAGAATCTAAAGAGGCTCGGCATGGAGTTCGTTATTCCTGTTCTGGAAAAGACCTTAGCCAATTGGGATTAAAGAAGGTGTGGAAAGGCGGCGAGTACCCTACTGTCTATTAATGCGCTTTTAAGGAGGTAATTAAATGCCAGGGGAAATGGACCGGGAGAAGCAGGCGATGGTGGCTCAGACTAAAAGTGTTGGTCCTCTTCTTCAAGGTGCCATTGATATGCACTACCACGGCTATCCTGAGATGACCCCTCAGATTAAATCTCGCGTCGATGATGTTGCGATGTTGGAGATGGCTCGCGAGCTGGGGATGCGGGGGATAGTGATCAAATCTCAAATGTGGCCTACAATGGGACGGGTCTATCATTTGCGTCAGCGTGTCACTGGTATAGAGTGCTTTTCCAGTATTACTTTAAACTCGATCGTGGGAGGACTTAGTCCTTGGGTGGTAGAAGTTGCCGCAAAACAGGGGGCGAAGGTGGTTTGGCTACCTACTTGGAGTTCAACACATATGATAGGAGAAGTAGGTTTCAGCAAAATGATCAAGGGCTGGTTTCCATCGTTGAAATTTGAGCCTGGTCTATGTTGTATTAACGCATCTGGAAAGGTGACCCCTGACGTACGAAGCGTCATAGAACTGTGCAAAGATATGGATTTGGTGCTTTGTACAGGGCATATTTCATTCAACGAAAGCTTGGCTGTCGCTCAAGAAGCTGAGCGAATAGGTTTCAGCCGATTAGTCTTTACTCATCCACTGGCAGGTGTTATTCCTGCCTCATTAGACGAAACGAAGGAAATGGTAAGAAGAGGAGCCTACATTGAGTTTTGTGCCGTCAACATTTTCAAGGGGAGAAATCTGGAAAGGATACCAGAGTTTATAGTTGAACTGGGAGCTGACCATTGTATATTGAGCACCGATGCCTTTAGGGAATGGGTTCCGCCGGGGCCTGAGCTTCTAAGGATGTTTATTGGTCGTCTACTCATGATTTCAGGGATTGATGAAGAGAGCTTAAAAAAGATGGTTCAATACAATCCGGCCATCTTGTTGGGTTTGCCACCTATAGGGGAACAATCCAAATGATGCTGTGGAACTAAATCTTAAGGGGGGTGTAACGATGTTGAGGTTAGAAAACAGAGTGGCTATCGTAACAGGGGGTGGTCATGGTATCGGCCGCGCTTATTGCCGAGGGCTGGGGAAGGAAGGGGCAAAGGTGGTTATAGCAGAGATCGACTTTCCTGCGGCTCAGGAAACAAAAAGATTAGTAGAACAAGATGGAGGCAATGCATTGGCCCTTCAAGTGGATGTGGCAGACGAGAAAAGCACCCTGGCTATGGCTGAAGCGACAGTGAAGGCTTACGGCAAGATTGACATCCTCATCAATAATGCCGCAGTATTTGCCACGATCCCCATTTCCAGGGTTTCCTTTGACAAGGTGCCTCTTGACGAGTGGGACAAAGTGATGCTTGTTAATCTCAAGGGAATATGGTTGTGCTGCCGCGCTGTCGTTCCTTATATGAAACAACAGAAAAGCGGCAAGATTATTAATATCTCTTCAGGAGCTGCACTTTCAGGACGGGGCATGCGAATCCACTATGCAACTTCTAAGGCGGGAGTCCTTGGCTTCACTCGGACACTGGCCCGAGAATTGGGAGAATTCGGTATTACCGTAAACAGCCTGGCTCCAGGATCAACTCTGAGCGAGAGCCCGAAGGATCCAAAAGCTCTTGAGATGAGAGGAAAGGCTGCTGACACTCGATGTTTGAAAAGAGTGCAAGTTCCTGAAGATCTGGTAGGGACGATCGTTTTCTTGAGTTCAAGTGACAGCGATTTCATGACCGGCGAAACCATGATTGTCGATGGGGGACACTGGATGATCTGAGTGGTGAGGATTTTCGGATAGTTGATAATTAAAAGAGACAGGGATGATCCAAAAACAGATCCCGTCGCGAGAAAAGAATCAAGTTAGGCTTCACTTCTTGAAGAAGACGTCGCCGTAATAGGCGATGGCATTCTCGCCGGTGTTGTCCGTATCGGTCATGATCGCCACGCCGGAGATTGCCGGCGGTTCCTTGCCGAAGGCCTTCTTGTAGTCCTCGTAGACGTTTCTTTCTTCATTGACCCACTGGTTGAGCTTTTCGTCCCCGCTCTCCACCACAATCATCATCACCCGATCCGTATAAGGGTTAGGAACCATCGTCCCCTTGGGAGCCCTGCTTTCCCAGATGTAATTGATCGCTCCGAGGGGTGGATACTGTCCATACAGCAATCGGGCGGCTTCATATTTGATCTTCTCAAAGAACCTCAATTTGCTTGCATCGTATTCGAAAGTGATATAGATACGGGCCGGATAATCATCCCCCTCCTTCCGGGTCACATCACCCTTTTTCAGGATGTTATTGACTTTCCAGCGCCATTGAACGACCGGATATTCTTTGGGATCAATCCTTATCTCGCGGGTCAATCCTGAGGCGGAAGCCTCGGCCTCGGCCTTGATGACCACTGTATCCCCATCTTTCACCAGGGTATAGACCGTATGCTTCTCGATCTTTTTGAAGGTCAAAGGCTTCCATTGAAAAGGAAGTACATTGCCAACAGGCTCTGCAGAGAATCTTCCTACTTCCATGACTTCTTCGGACTGCGAGGAAAAACCTGGCGAAAAGTAGGATAAGAGGATTGTCAAAGCTAATATCAAAACGATGTTCTTAATCTTAGCAACCCAATTCATTTCACGCCTGATCCTCGTAAACTCATTCCTTCCGGGCGTGTCTTTACCAGCAGGTTCCGTTGATTGTAAAAATCACGGTCAGGAGAAGAATCATTAGCGTCAACGCCAATTTCTTAAAGTCCATATCCTATGATCCCTTTCCTACGGGCCATCCCCTGCTCGGGGTCACTTCCCGGCGGTATGACTCTGAGTGAAGATCCTCAGATATTCCTCGTACCCCTCTTTCTCCAAATCCTGTTTAGGAATGAACTTCATGGCGGCAGAGTTCATGCAGTAACGGAGCCCTGTTGGCGGCGGTCCGTCATTGAATACATGGCCGAGATGTGAATCGCCATGCTTGCTCCTTACTTCGGTCCGTTTCATGAAAAGGCTTCTGTCCTCCTTTTCAACAATGTTGTTTGGCTCAAGGGGTTTCGTAAAGCTCGGCCATCCTGTCCCCGAATCGAATTTGTCTAAAGAACTGAACAGAGGTTCACCGGAAACGATATCGACGTAGATCCCCTCCTCGTGGTTGTCCCAGTACTCATTTTGAAAGGGCCTTTCCGTCCCTTTTTTTTGGGTCACCTCGAACTGAAGGGGAGTCAATCTCTTTTTCAAGGTTGCCTGATCGGGTTTCTTATAAGAGTTTTCTCCCGTCGGTTTGGGGGTCTCCGATTCCTTTCCCCATGTCTTTGCCAGAAACTGGTCACGACCGGACCCGTATCTGTAAAATTTGTATTTGAGTGAGTGGGTTTTGTAATAATCCTGATGGTAATCTTCAGCCTCGTAGAATTTGGTAAATTTGATGATCTCTGTGGCGATGGGTTTGTTGAACTTTCCGGCTTTGCCCAGGGATTCCTTTGACTTCTCGGCAAGCCGTTTCTGCTCTTCGTCATGATAAAAGATCACACTTCGGTACTGGGAACCTCGGTCTACAAATTGTCCACCCCCGTCGGTGGGGTCGATATGTTTCCAGAAGTAGTCGAGCAATTCTTCATAGGTAATCTTTTTAGGGTCATAATAGACCTGTATGGCTTCGACGTGGCCGGTTTTTCCGGAGGATACTTCCTCATAGGTGGGGTTTTCCTTGTTCCCGCCGGTATAGCCCGATATCACCTTCACTACGCCCGGAAGTTTCTCAAAGTCAGCCTCGGTGCACCAGAAACAGCCGCCCGCAAATGTGGCCTTTCGCAGGTTCATCTCTTCCTTTTCCACATCCATCTTTCCCCCCTTTTGAACAGCCTCGGACCTCTGATACCCGCTCATGAAAAGCAAGCCCACTCCAATCACGAAAAAGAAGGCCAGGCCGATTATGAGTTGAATTTTCATAACGATCACCTCCGTTATAATCTCTGACTACACCCCTGCTTGCCGCAGGCAGGGATTATGAAACGATTACGCAGATTGGAAATAGATTGAATAATAGCGAGAAATCTGTGGAATCACTTTTTGAAATCCGCGTAATCAGAGAGCGAAAAGTAAGCTCTCCTAATCAAATGATAACCATTAACTTGGAGAATTCAACAAGGAGCGGTCAGCCGAGAAATCGATTGAAAAAATCCAAAACTCTTGATAAGTTAGAATTAGACAGGGGGTAGAGAGACTATGATAAAGTTCATCTTGGGAGTGATCGTGGGTATCCTCCTCCTTTTCATCTTTATCTGGGCTGGAGGAGGAACGTTTGTCAAGAAGGTTGGAGAGGGTTTAACCGATACCGGGAAAAAGATGGAAGTCTTGGAGGAAGCGATCAAGAAGGAGAAGGATGAGGTATGGGACGGGATGAAGAGTGGGGTGAAGAAGAGAATCCTGAAAGAGGACAAGACGCCTGCTCCCAAGAAGGCTCAGTGATGGATTCTGAAATCTTTAAACTCTCCGGTATAATCCTCCCAAAAAATATGGACCTCCGTCACCCTGGCCTCTGAAGGGCCCTTGTGACACCATCGGATGATCTGATCAACTTTCTCTTTATCCCCTTCAAAGACGGCCTCGACGCTGCCGTCCCTTCGATTCTTCACCCAGCCCTTTAGCTCCAGATGGAGTGCCATCTCCTGGGTATGATAACGGAAGAAGACCCCCTGGACCCGCCCCTCGATGATTGCCCGAGCTCTCACCTTTTCCATCACACCGATCAAGTTATCACAGGATCATCTTTAAGGCAATCATGAATTCAAGATGGAGATAAATTCGACTTGAAAAAATGTCTTCGGATCGATTAAAATTCGAGTTGCTCTATTCAGAAGGGTGAAGGGAATGAAAGAACTCTATTTAGGGATCGATGTTGGCTCGGTCAGCGCCAATACGGTTATAATGGATGTTGATCGGGAGGTGCTGGAGGAGCACTATACTCGAATCAAGGGCCAGCCTCTCCAAACGGTTCAGAAGATATTGCAGGAGATCCTCCAAAGAATTCCGCCGGAACAGCTTCATTCCGTCTCCTTTACGGGCATCGGGGGAAAACTTCTCTCGGAACTCTTAGGCGGAATTTTTGTTAACGAGATCATTGCCCAGGCAAAGGCGGTTCAACATCTTTATCCTCAGGTGAGGACGATCATCGACATCGGGGGAGAAGATTCCAAACTGGTTCTCATCAAGGACGAGAATGGGCACTTCAAGATCGATGACTTTTCGATGAACACCCTCTGCGCCGCGGGCACGGGCTCCTTTCTGGACCAGCAGGCCAGCCGGCTGGGTCTTACGATCGAGGAGTTTGGCCAACTTGCCCTGCGATCGATGAATCCGCCTCGGATCGCAGGACGATGCAGTGTTTTCGCCAAATCGGATATGATCCATCTTCAACAGATTGCCACACCCGATTACGATATCGTTGCCGGCCTCTGCTATGCCCTGGCAAGAAATTTTAAGAGCAACATCGGTAAGGGAAAGGTCTTTACGAAACCCATCTCCTTCCAGGGAGGGGTTGCAGCCAATGTGGGAATGAGAAAAGCCTTCAAGGATGTATTAGAACTTTCCGACGGGGAGCTGATTATCCCGAAATACTTTGCCTCGATGGGGGCCATCGGTGCCATATTCGTGACGATGGAGAGCCCGGAGGTCAAAAAGGGATGGTTTGGCCTCGACAAACTGAATCAATATCTAAGAGAGCATAAAGAAGAGCAGACATCATTAAAACCGCTCTGTCTTTCCTCCCAGCACCTTATTTCACCCCCACCCCGTGCACCACGGAGGGTGCATGGCAGTCCTGAACCTAACATGGTTCAGGGCCGATCCCCTCTCAACGAGAAGAAGAAGATCGAGGCCTATCTGGGACTGGATGTGGGGTCAATCAGCACCAATCTGGTCGTGATCGACCGGGAGAAGAAGATCCTTTCCAAGCGTTACCTGATGACGGCAGGCCGGCCGATCGAGGCCGTACGCCTTGGGCTTCAGGAGATCGGTGAGGAGATTGGAGGGGAAGTCGAGATCGAAGGAGTCGGTACGACCGGATCGGGTCGTTATCTGACGGCGGATTTCGTCGGCGCGGATCTGGTCCGAAACGAGATCACGGCTCAGGCCACTGCGGCAGTTCACATCGACCCGGCCGTGGATACGATCTTCGAGATCGGCGGCCAGGATTCAAAATATATCAGCCTTGAGAACGGGGTGGTCGTCGATTTCGAGATGAACAAGGTCTGCGCAGCAGGGACAGGCTCTTTTCTGGAAGAGCAGGCGGAGAAACTGGACGTCTCCATCAAGGAGGAATTCGGGACCATCGCCCTCTCTGCCCAGGAGCCGGTCAGGATGGGTGAACGATGTACGGTCTTCATCGAATCCGACCTGGTTCATCATCAGCAGAGGGGTGCCCAGAAGGATGACCTGGTTGCAGGCCTGAGTTACTCCATCGTCCAGAACTACCTGAACCGGGTCGTCGGGGACAGACGGATCGGGAATCGCATCTTCTTTCAAGGAGGGACCGCTTTCAACAAGGGGGTGGTGGCCGCCTTTGAAAGGGTTCTGAATCGGGAGATTGTCGTTCCGCCGGATCATGACGTGACAGGAGCCATTGGGGTTGCCATCCTGGCCATGGAGGAAAAGACGTGGGAGAAATCGGGTTTTAAGGGCTTTGACCTGAGCCATCGGAGATACGAACAATCCTCCTTCGAGTGCAAAGGCTGTCCCAATCTCTGCCTCATTCGAAAGGTGAGCGTGGAAGGAGAGAAGCCCCTCTTTTATGGAAGCCGATGCGAGAAGTATGATGTGATTAAGAGGACAAAGGGGACTGACATTCCGGACCTCTTTGCAGAGAGAGAGAAGATGCTCTTCGCTCCTTACGAAGGAGAAGAAAAGCTTTCACCTGAGGCTCCAGAGATCGGGATACCGAGGATTCTCAATTTCCACGAGATGATTCCTTTTTGGAGGGCATTTTTTACTGAACTGGGTTATCGGGTCGTTCTTTCGGATGCCACGAACAAAGAGCTGATTCGAAAAGGGGTGGAGAATGTGGTTGCCGAGACCTGTTTCCCAATCAAGGTGAGTCATGGCCATGTCCTCAATCTCTTGGAGAAAGGGGTGAAGAGGATTTTTCTCCCGAGCCTTGTCAATATCAAACCCCCTGACCCTGAGATCCCCAACAGCGCGGCATGCCCTTATGCACAATCCTTTCCTTATGCGGTCCATTCCTCGATCGACTTCAAGAAGGCCAAGGTCGAAGTGCTTCAGCCCATCCTTCACCTCGGCTTCGGGAAGGATCATCTGGAAAAGGAATTGATCCATTTTGGCAGAGCGCTCGATCGAAGGCCCAAGGAGGTAAGAAAGGCTTTTGAGAAAGCGGAAAGATTTCAGGCTTTGTTCTACCAATCGCTGCTCCATCGGGGGAAAGAAATTCTGGATCGGGTCGAACCGAACGAGAAGGTGATGGTGATTATCGGCAGGCCTTATAACGCTTGCGATTCCGGGGTCAACCTGGAGATTCCCAAGAAACTTCGGGACCTGGGAGTGCTTCCGATCCCCATGGATTACCTGCCTCTGGATTCGATCAACCCTTCCGAGGAGATTCGGGAGATGTATTGGCGTTACGGACAGAAGATCTTGGCCGGGGGAAAGATCGTCAAAGAGGACCCCAGGCTCTATGGAGTCTATATCACCAACTTCGGTTGCGGCCCGGATTCCTTCATCAGCCATTTCTTCAGGGACCTGTCGAAAGGGAAGCCTTACCTCCAGCTGGAGATCGATGAACATAGTGCGGATGCCGGTGCGATCACACGGTGTGAAGCCTTCCTGGACAGCCTGAAGAATGTCAAGACCGAGAAGGTGCTCTCTCCGAAAAGGGAGAAGCCGAAGACCGACCGCACCAAAAAGATCTATATTCCCTATATGTGTGACCATTCCTTTGCCGTGGCGGCTGCGTTCAATGCCTGCGGCGTGGAAGCCGATGTCTTTCCCGAATCGGATGAGGAGACCCTTTACTGGGGGAGAAAACTGACCTCCGGCAAAGAATGTTATCCCTGCATCCTGACCACAGGCGATATGGTCAAGTTGCTCAACAATCCCGATTTTGATCATGAGCGGGCCGCCTTCTTCATGCCTTCGGGCAATGGCCCCTGCCGGTTTGGACAGTATCATCGATTCCACCGTCTGGTTCTGGACGACCTCGGTTTTCATCACGTCCCTATCTATTCGCCGAATCAGGATGATACGCTTTACAGCGACCTGGGCATTATGGGGTCTCAATTCACACGCTTAGGATGGCAGGGGATCGTCGCAGTTGACCTGTTGATGAAGAAACTCCTGGAAGTGCGACCCTACGAGAGGGAAAGAGGGCAGACCGACCGAGTCTATCAAGAGTCCTTAAAAAGAGTTTGCGAGGCGATCCGGGGAGGGGGAGATTTAGAGGAGGTCCTTCGGAAAAGCATTGGTGATCTGAATCGGATCGAAATCGATGGGGCGGGTACAAAGCCTTTGATCGGAATTGTAGGAGAGATCTTTGTTCGGCTCAATCCTTTTGCTAACGAGAATGTGGTTCGAAAGATCGAACAGTTCGGGGGAGAAGCGTGGATTGCTCCCCTGACCGAATGGATTCTCTATGTCAACACCATTGCGACGAGAAGAAGTCTGAGGAGGAAATCGTTTTCTAACCTCTTGAAGGTTTTTCTGACAGACTATTATCAGAAGAGAGATGAACATCACTTGGAGAAGATATTTAAGAACCATCTCAGAAACTTTGGCGAACCCAAGACACGGCAGATTTTTAAGAAAGCCCGGCCTTACTTGGACTCCTCATTCGAGGGGGAAGCCATTCTCTCCGTAGGAAAGACGATCGATTTTGCCAAAAGGGGTGCCAGTGGGATCGTCAATATCATGCCCTTTACCTGTATGCCAGGGACGATCGTGAGCACCCTTCTGAAAAGATACAGGGAAGACAATACGAATATTCCCATTCTCAACATGGCCTACGATGGCCAGGAGCAGACCAATACGTTGACCCGCCTCGAAGCCTTCATGTACCAGGCCAAAGAGTTCCAGAACAGAAGTTCTAAAAAGCAGTAACATTCTGATTTCAAACACCAATCCTGATTTTCAAATCGCCTTGTTAAAAAAATCACTTTTTTGTTGAAATTCCTTTTTCAGGATGATATAAGGAGGTAGTTTTTATTCTTGTATGACCGGGAGGTATCTCGAAATGGACAATTGGACCTTTGGAGGCACGATGATCATTGTGGGGATGGGGGGCACTCTGCTGACCCTTTGGATCCTGAGTCTCGTCATGAGTTTGATGAAGAAGATTTTCCCATATTCAACGGAAGAAAAGTAAAATTGGTTTCCTAAAGGAGGAATGAAAGATGTCAGAGGCAATTGTAAACGGATTGTACGGGCTTATTGACGGATTTCTCAGCATGCACTGGTCAAATCCGATCATGATCGTGGTGGGTTTCGTTCTTCTGTACCTCGGGATCAAGAAGGATATTGAGCCCGTACTCCTTGTTCCCATTGGATTTGGGTGCATCCTGGTCAATATTCCCTTGGCCGGGCTGATGGATAAGGAGGGGTTTCTTCGAATTATCTATGACGCAGGTATTACGACAGAATTATTCCCGCTCTTCATCTTTATAGGGATCGGGGCGATGACCGATTTTGGGCCTCTTTTGGAGAATCCCAAAATCTTCCTTCTCGGTGCGGCAGGACAATTTGGAATTTTCTTAACTCTGGCTTTGGCGTTAGCCCTGGGCTTCACAAAGCTGCAGGCCGTTTCCATCGGGATCATCGGTGCCTGTGATGGCCCTACCGCGATCTATGTGACCTCTCAGTTCGCCCCGGAGCTCTTGGGACCCGTCTCTGTGGCTGCTTACTGCTATATGTCTCTCGTTCCGATCATCCAACCCCCGATCATGAGGTTGTTGACGACCAAGGAGGAGAAAACCATCAATATGGGTGTCGTGAAAAAATCGGTTTCAAAGACCACGAAGCTTCTCTTCCCCTTGGTCGTGACCATTCTGGGAGGGCTCATCGCTCCCAAAGGGTTGCCCCTTCTGGGAACGATCATGTTGGGAAATTTCATGAAGGAATGCGGCGTCGTGAGCCGGCTGACGAAGGCTTCCGAAAACGAGATCGCAAATATTGTAACGCTCCTTCTGGGAATCTCGATTGGGGCTACCATGGGTGGCGAGAAATTTCTGACAAAAGACACCATTATCATCTTAGGCCTTGGCTTTGTAGCCATCTGCCTCGACACCGCCTGCGGCGTCCTATTTGGAAAACTGATGAAAGTTGTAACAGGCGGGAAGGTTAATCCGCTGATCGGAGCGGCCGGCATCTCAGCCTATCCCATGTCAGCAAGGGTGGTGCAGAAAGAGGGACAGAAATACGATAAGAGGAATTTCCTCCTCATGCATGCCATGGGGGCCAACACAGGTGGTCAGGTCGGGTCTGTGCTGGCTGCAGCCGTCATGCTTTCCGTGCTCAAAGGCATGGGAATCATTTGATTTATCTTTGGTTAGATTTTTTCTGCCTTCTTGGTCTCTGTTGCTGTCGTCATACAAAAATGATGAGGTCATAACCAGGCACGCGCCTGATTAATATCATTTCAAGAGAGAGGAGGTAAAAGACGTGGCGAATTGGCATTCGATTGAGGCAGCGGGAGTCTTAAAGGAGTTGAATACTGACCCTCATAATGGTCTAACCGAGGACGAGGTTAAGAGACGCCTTGAGAAATACGGCTATAATGAATTGAAAAAGGAGGAAAGTATCTCGCCTTTCACCCTGTTCGTCAACCAGTTTAAAAACATCCTCATCATCATCCTCTTGATCGCTACTGTCCTCTCGGCTCTGGTCGGTGAAACATTTGATGCAGGACTGATTCTGGTGATCGTCCTCTTTTGCGCAGTTCTCGGGTTTGTTCAGGAGTTCCGGGCGGAACGGGCCCTTGAGGCATTGAAAAAGATGCTCTCCCCTACGATTACGGTCCTGAGGAGAAGCAGGGAAGAGGAGGTTCCCTCGAAGGAACTCGTTCCCGGTGATATCCTGCTTCTCGAGGCGGGAGATAAGATTCCTGCGGACGCAAGGTTGATTGAAAATCACTCTTTACGATGTGACGAGGCTCCTTTGACAGGAGAGTCTGTTCCTGTGAGTAAGGATATTAAGGCATTGTCCGAGAATGTGCGAGTCAATGATAGAAAAAATATGGTCTTTACGGGTACGACGGTATCCTATGGCAGGGGTAAGGCTGTCGTGACGTCCACAGGGATGAATACCGAATTTGGAAAGATTGCCGAAGAGGTGCTGGCCGTTGAAACGGAGAAGACCCCTCTCGAGAAAAGGACTGACGAGATCGGCAAGTGGCTTGGCATCATTTCCTTTGCGATCTGTTTCCTGGTTGCAGCGGTGAGTGTCGTGAGGACAATGGCGGGAGGAGGGAAGATCGACATTCCCTTCATTGTCACCATGGTGATGTTTGCGGTCTCCCTTGCGGTGGCGGCTGTACCGGAGGCCTTAGCAGCCATTGTTACGGGTGCCCTGGCCATCGGGATGCATCAAATGTCTAAGAGAAACGCCCTGGTAAGAAAGATGCCGGCGGTTGAGACCCTTGGATGTACCACGGTCATTTGCTCGGATAAGACAGGAACACTCACCAAGGGAGAAATGACCTTGAGGAAGATATTTACTGGAGGGAAACAGGTCGAAGTCACGGGAGTGGGTTATAAACCCGAGGGGGAGTTTAAGGGGGGTGACATCCAGGCGGCGAATCATCCTTCCTTGCGCCTGCTTCTTCAGGCAGGGCTCCTTTGCAGTGACGCTGTCTTAGAAGAAAAAGAGGGCAAGTGGATCATTAAGGGTGATCCCACAGAGGGTGCCCTTGTTGTGGCAGCCGTAAAGGCAGGCTTGCACGAGGCTGAAACGAGGCTTGAAAACCCCAGGTTCGAGGAGATTCCTTTCAGTTCCGAAAGAAAACGCATGACGACCATCCATGACATGGCGGATGGTAAGAAAACGGCCTTTATGAAAGGTGCTCCCGAATTGGTTTTGGAAAGATGTTCTCATTTTTTAGTCGATGGTGAGATCAAGGAGCTGGGAAAGAAGGAGAGGGATGAGATTTTAAAGGTTAATGAGGAAATGGCGGAGGCAGCCCTGAGGGTACTTGGCTTCGCCTATAGGGAATGTGCCGAGCCCTTTGAATGCACAGAATCCTATCTTGAGCACCATATGATCTTTGTAGGCCTTAGCGGAATGATCGACCCGCCGAGGGAGGAGGCAACAGAGGCCATCAGAGTGTGTAAACAGGTGGGTATCAAACCTGTCATGATTACAGGAGACCATAAACTTACAGCCGTTGCCATCGCAAAAGAAATGGGGATTTATAAGGAAGGCGATATGGTATTGACCGGTGAGGACCTGGAGAAAAAATCCGAAGAAGAGCTTGAGAAAGTCGTCGATCAGGTCACGGTCTATGCCAGAGTGTCACCCATGGATAAGTTAAAGATTGTTAAGGCGTGGAAGGCGAGGGGGGAAGTCGTTGCCATGACGGGCGACGGCGTCAATGACGCCCCGGCTTTGAAGCATGCCGATATCGGAGTGGCGATGGGCATCTCAGGAACAGAGGTGACGAAAGAGGCATCGGATATGGTTTTGAGTGATGACAACTTTGCGACCATTGTGAAGGCGATTGAGCGTGGCAGATGGATCTACGACAATATCAAAAGATATCTCACCTACCTCCTCAGGTGCAATATCACAGAGGTGGTGGTCATTGGCGGCGTCGTTCTGATCTCGGGCCCGGATTACCTTCCAATGCTGCCAGCAGCCATCTTATACATGAACCTGGTTACGGATGGATTGCCCGCCCTTGCCCTGGGAATCGCACCTCCTGATCCTGACGTCATGGAGAGACCGCCCAGAGACCCCAGGGAGAGTGTTTTCTCGTGGGATGTTCGCGCCTTCATTGCAATGGCTCTGTTGATCGAGATTCCCTTCTTCTTCTTCCTCTTTTATCACGGGCTCGACGACATCCGATGGGCGCGGACGGAAACTTTCTTCCTTTTCATCATTATCGAGCTGATCATTGCCCTTAACTTCCGTTCCCTGAGATACAGTGTTTTCAAGGCGGCGCCCCACAGGTGGCTCTGGGCAGCCATCATCTCGCAGATCATATTGACCTCCTTGTTGATTCGGATCCCGGCGATGGAGGATGCCTTCGGGATCGTCAGACCCTCACTCTCAGATTTAACGATCATCCTCGCCTTCGGCTTGGCCGTCTTTATCTCGATGGAGGTGATCAAGGCACTCTTGAGGGCAAAGCTTCATTCGAGAAGAAAGATAGCGAGCTATCGCCGCTACTAGAGTCTGTGGACAGATTAAGGTCGATTTAGAAGAAGCCCTCTCGATTCCTTCTGGAGAGGGCTTCTTATTCTCTTGTGAAAACTGGACGAATTTCTTAAGATAATAATCTAAAGCATAAATTCGAAATGCCTGCCTCGGCAGGCGAAGCACGGAATTCGATAAATCTATTATATTCCCTCTCCCTTGGGGAGACCGTGTCACAATGTCATTGCGAGGGAGCGCCTGCCTGCCGGTAGGCAGGAAACGACCGAAGCAATCTCACAAGGCTCCGAAGATAATGAGATTGCCGTGCTCCCCCCGCATCGAGTGCGGGGTCGCTCGCAATGACAGAAAAGGGATTACGACACGATGTCTGGTGGGAGAGGGTGGGGTGAAGGGAGGAACATGAAGAAGCCTTTGATCGGAATTCTGATGGGAAGTGAGAGTGATCTGCCGGTGATGGAAAAGGCGGCAGAAGTTTTGAAGGAGTTAGGGATTCCCTACGAGATGGAGATCCGCTCAGCCCATCGGCTCCCTGAAAAGA
Source organism: Thermodesulfobacteriota bacterium (assembly GCA_041947025.1). Lineage (GTDB taxonomy): Bacteria > Desulfobacterota > BSN033 > BSN033 > UBA1163 > CAVTZZ01. The sequence goes on along the minus strand of JBHGBJ010000003.1, from coordinate 75,333 downwards.
CGGCGAAATATGCCAAAGGCGCGAGGAGGCGTGGCATTGAAGTCTTAATTGCAGGTGCAGGAATGGCTGCCCACCTTGCAGGGGTTTTAGCAAGCCACACCACTCTTCCCGTGATCGGCGTTCCCATAAAATCAGGGGCCCTCAATGGCGCGGATGCCTTATATTCCACAGTCCAGATGCCTCCTGGTATCCCGGTCGCCACCGTCGGGATCGACGGAGCAAAGAATGCGGCTTACCTGGCTTGTGAAATCCTCTCCATCAAATACCCTGAGATCGTAAAAAAAATAGAGGATTTCAGGTCCCAGATGAGAAGATCATTGGAAGCAAAATCAAAGGTACTGAAACGGCGGAAATCTTAATTCCTTGCCATTCATCCTCCTTGATCCCCCCTTACAAATGGGGGATAAAAGCTCCCTCCCTTTTCTAAAGCCTGCCTGCGGTAGGCAGGGGAGGCGCGGAGGGATCAGAAGAAAGTCGTCGAGAAGATGAAGGATCATAATGTTCGTCACGCTGCTGAGATTATCAAGCGAGGCGGCATCGTTGCCTTCCCAACCGAGACGGTTTACGGATTGGGAGCGGACACCTTCAATCCAATGGCGGTGGCGCGGATCTTTGAGGTCAAGGGAAGGCCCCATTTCGACCCGCTGATCGTCCATGTGGCCAGCGACAAGGATCTGAATCGGTTGACCGGAGAAATTCCATCCAGCGCCAAGAAATTGATGGAGCGATTCTGGCCTGGACCGTTAACGGTTGTCCTCTCAAAGAAGGAACGTGTTCCTGACATCGTAACCGCAGGGCTTCCCACCGTTGCCATCCGAATGCCGAAACATCCGATGGCATTAAGCTTGATTGAGCTGGCAGGCTCACCGATTGTAGGACCGAGCGCTAACCCCTTTGGCTATTTGAGCCCGACCACAGCCGGACATGTCCGGGATCAATTGGGAAAGCAGATCGATTTTATTTTGGACGGGGGACCCTGTGAAGTGGGAGTGGAATCGACCATCCTCTCTTTTTCTGAAAAGGGACCTGAAATATTAAGGCCCGGGGGAATTCCCCTTGAGGAGATCGAATCCATTATCGGAAGGGTGAAAACCGGTTCCTCGGGTGAGGAGAAACCCTCTGCTCCGGGCATGCTGCCCAGGCACTACGCTCCCCGAACCCCGATCGTACTCGAGTGGTCTAAGAAGAACTCCGATGCCTACGGTGACAAGAGGATCGGATTGCTTGTTTTGCAAAAGCCTTCGAACGATTTGAAATATGATCATCTGGAAGTGCTTTCGAAAAAGGGGGATTTGAGGGAGGCGGCAGCCAACCTCTTTTCTGCTATCCGGCGTTTGGATGCCTTGAATTTGGATCTGATACTGGCCGAACCCGTGCCCGAGGAGGGATTGGGACGGGCCATCATGGATCGGCTCCGCCGGGCCAGCCGTTCCATGGAATGAGAACAGAGATGAAATTTATCATGACCATCAAGAAGGTGTTGTTACTTCTCTTGATTTCTTTCACCCTTTTCGCTTTTCCCAGTTCCTTTTCCTTCGGACTGCCTGCGGAAGACGTTCAATTGGTGACCGATGCCCAGTATTTCGAGGTTGCAAAGAAGATGATCCAGGAGGCCAAATCTTCGATCCGGGTAATGATGTTCGAGATGGGATATTATGATCGGTATCCGAATACCCCTTCTAATCTTCTCATCAAGGAGTTAGTTGATGCGAAAAGACGGGGGGTAAGGGTGGAGGTCATCTTGGAAGTGAAGGAAGGAAGGGACCGAACGGCTGAGAGAAATCGAGCCACCGGGAAGATCTTGTCGAGCGGGGGAGTGGAAGTCGTTTATGACCCGCTTTTTAAGACCACCCATACCAAATGCATGGTCGTCGATGGCTTTCTCACCCTTTTGGGTAGCACAAACTGGACTTATTATGCACTGACCAACAATAATGAGGTCTCTGTCCTCATTCGATCCAGAGAGCTGGCCAAGGAGTTGACCGATTATTTCAATCGAGTCAAAGCGACAGGCAGCAAAAATTCCAAATCCCCTGCCAATCGGTAGGCAGGGATATCGGGATTTGATGATTGAGATTTAAAAGATGCTGATCGATTCTCACGCCCATTTAGAGATGGCAGATTTCAAGAAGGATCTGGAAGCCGTGATTCAAAGGGCCCAGGACTCCGGTGTCGGATATATCTTCACTGTGGGAACAGAGAGGAGAGACTGGAAGAGGGCTCTTGAAATCGCCAAGACCCACCCCTCGGTCTATGCCATCCTTGGGGTCCATCCCCATAACGCAAAGGAGATCGATGACAAGACCTATCCGGCTTTAAGAGAACTCTGTCAGGATCAGAAGGTGAGGGCCTACGGAGAGATCGGCCTTGACTTCTTCAGAAATCACTCTCCCCGGGAAATCCAATTGAAGAGGTTTCGGGAACAGATTGGATGGGCTAAGGAGTTTCGCCTCCCCATCGTGATCCATGACCGGGAGGCCCATCAGGAGACCCTCCAGATCCTAAGGGACGAAAAGGCAGAAGCGTGCGGCGGGATCATTCACTGTTTTTCAGGGGATGATAAAATGGCCAGGGCGTGTATCGACATGGGTTTCCTGATCTCGATCCCGGGTAGCATCACTTTCAAGAATGCGGAGAGATTGAGAGAGATCGTCAAAAAGCTTCCCCTGGACGCTCTTCTCGTAGAGACCGATGCCCCTTTCATAACCCCCGAGCCTTTTCGCGGAAAGAGGAATGAGCCCGGTTATGTTCGCTATACGGCGCAAAAGGTGGCAGAAGTGAAAGGGATTCCTTTTGAGAAGGTGGCTGAGATGACCACCGAGAATGCATTAAGAGTTTATCGGCTGAAAGATTTAGTAAAGGAAAAGGAGGGGGCGTGAAACCGGCAATCCTTGTCATCGATATGTTGAAAGACAATTTTAAAGAGAGCCCTCGTAACCCGTTTCTTCAAGAGGGAAGGGCCATTCTCCCCAATTTGAAAAAACTCTTAGGAGAGAGCCGGAAGAAAAATTTTCCAATCGTTTTTGCCTGTGATAGTTTCTTAACCGGCGATTTTATTTTCAAGAGCAGGTTGAAAATCCATTCCATTCGGGGGACAAAAGGTGCAGAGGTGATCGACGACTTAAAGCCGGAGCCGGCAGATTTCATTCTGCCCAAGAGGCGCTTCAGCGCTTTCTTTAAGACCGATCTTGACCAGACGCTCCGAATGCTCGGTGTGGATACGATCGTCGTGGCAGGCATGACCACGGAAGTCTGCGTCCTGATGACGGCCATGGATGGGCTCTGTCATGATTTTTCAGTGATCCTTTTGGAGGATTGCTCAGCCAGCCGGAGCAAAGAGTTTCATCAGGGGTGCCTCAGCCTCTACCGGGATTCGACCCTGCACCCTCTTTTGAGAGTCATGACACTGGATGAATTGATGAAAGAGATATCATCGTAGAATCTCCCGTGTGTGGCAGAGTGAAGGGATTTTTGAAAATGGATTATTGCGATAGAGACTTTATGGATCAAATACGGAAGATCCTTTCCTCAAGAGAGAGAAGGGTGATTGAACATCCTCCGTTCTCCCATGCGGCGGTTCTTGTTCCGCTCTTTAAGAAAGGCGAAGATTGCCATCTCCTCTTCACCAAGAGGTCGCAGGAGGTCAAGTACCATAAAGGCGAAATCTCCTTCCCCGGAGGGGTCGTGGATGAAGATGATTCGGAATTGATCCATACCGCTCTCCGGGAAGCCCACGAAGAGATCGGACTCAAAGAAACGGATGTTCAAGTGATCGGGTTATTAGACGACATTGTGACCATCACCCAATTTATTGTCACTCCAATCGTGGGCCTCTTTCCCTACCCCTATCCTTTTAAGGTCAGTGAAGCAGAGATTGCAGAATTAATCGAAGTTCCTCTTTCGTTCTTGCTTAATGGAAATTGTTTTAGTGAAAGCGAGATCTTTCGAGGCGGTCGGAATGAAATCGTCTACAATTATCAATATGAACATCATGTTATCTGGGGAGCGACCGCCCGCATTTTGAAACAGTTTCTGGATTTGATCTCATATCAGGAAGGGATTTAAATCCTCCTCAATTCGTCCTTCCCATTGAAACCAATGCAATGATATAATCTTGACGAGGGAGCCATCTTCAGGGATCCGTGTGTCCTAATGATCGAAGATCCAATACGAAGAGCCGGATGAAATGATTCATAAGGAGAGAGTGAGGCTTCTCAATCAGAAAAGTCTTCGCAGGGGGGCCTATATCCTTTACTGGATGCAGGCCTCTCAAAGGGTTGAATATAACCATGCCCTGGAGTATGCCATCTTAAAGGCTAATGAGCTTCGACAGCCGTTAATTGTCTTTTTCGGAATCACAGATCGTTTCCCCGAGGCCAACGAGAGACATTACACCTTTATGCTGGAAGGGCTCCAAGAGGTGAAGCAATCTCTTGAGAAGAGAGGCATCCAGATGGCAGTCCTGCACAAGCCTCCTGAGTTGGGGGCTGTTCAGTTAGCCAAAAGAGCATCTCTGGTCGTGGTGGATCGAGGGTATCTAAGGATACAAAGAGTATGGAGAAATCAAGTCGCTCAAGAAATCGATTGCCCCTTGATTCAGGTTGAAAGCGATGTGGTCGTACCGATTGAAGAAGCCTCCCCAAAAGAAGAATATGCGGCGGCTACCTTAAGGCCAAAGATTCATAAGAAGCTTAGCCATTTTCTGGTCCCGTTGCAAGGGAAAGACCCTGTTGTCGAATCTCTTTCTCTCGATTTTGAATCTTTCGATATTGGGGATTTAAGAAAGACTGTTGCTAAGCTCCAGATTGATCGGAGCATTAAAAAAGTTGATTCATTTCAGGGAGGAACAAGAGAAGCAAAAAAGCATCTCGGAGTTTTTTTAGAAGGGAAATTGAACCGTTTCCCAGAACTGAGAAATGACCCCACCCTCGATTACCTTTCCCATATGAGTCCGTATTTGCATTTCGGACAGATTTCACCTCTCTTTATCGCTTTGAAGGTAAAAGAGACCAGAAGTTCTGGGATAGAGGCTTTTCTTGAAGAACTGATTGTTCGAAGAGAATTGAGCATGAATTTTGTTCTTTATAATGAAAAGTATGATTCGTTTGAAGGACTTCCTGAGTGGGCAAAAAAGACCTTGAAATCTCATCAGAGAGATAAGAGACCCTATCTCTATCCCCTTGAAGAGTTTGAAAATGCAAAAACTCATGATCCTTACTGGAATGCTGCTCAAAGAGAGATGATTGTACAAGGGAAGATGCATGGGTATATGAGAATGTATTGGGGGAAGAAGATCATCGAATGGACTAAAACGCCTGAAGAAGCCTTTCGAATTGCCCTCTACCTTAATAACAAATATGAATTGGATGGGAGAGACCCGAATGGGTTTACCGGAGTGGCCTGGTGCTTTGGAAAGCACGATCGCCCCTGGGGAGAAAGGCCGATCTTTGGAAATGTGAGATATATGAATGATAAGGGGTTAAGAAGAAAATTCGATGCCGATCAATATGTGAAATTGATGATGGGGATTGACCTTGACAAACATTAGACAAGGGATTTTATTAAGATTTAATTGGCTGTCAATGATTCCATTACCGTTTTGGGGAGGAAAAAAATGAAACTAAGCGAATATTTTGAGAAGAAAAAGGGGAGGGGAGTTATCGCTGCTGCAAATTCAGACGGAAACGTGGCTGTTGCTGTCTATGCGAGACCCCATTTTATCGATGAGAAGACCGTCGCCTTTATTATGGCTGACCGGCTCATTCACAAGAATCTGGAGTCCAACCCCCATGCGGCCTACCTTTTCATGGAATCGGGTGAAAGATATGTCGGAAAAAGGCTTTATTTAACAAAGATAAGAGAAGAGAAAGACATTGAATTAATTGATCAAATTCGCCGTAGAGAAACCTGCCCGGTGGACGAGGGGTATAAAAAAGGGACTCGATTCCTTGTCTATTTTAAGATTGATAAGGTCTTACCCCTGATCGGTTCGAAACAATTAACTTGATTCATTACCATATAGAAATGATTTGTATTCATGGGAAGGGGGATGAAAATGAAGATCCTGATGACCGGTGGTACAGGCTTCGTCGGCACACAGCTGACCTCTCGTTTGGTTAAAGATGGCCATGGAATGACTATTCTAACCCGGTCTTTGAAGACGGCCAAAGGATCCTTACCAGGAATCTCCTACTTAGAAGGGGATCCTACCAAGAAAGGCCCTTGGCAGGAGGCCATTAAAAACCACGACGCCATCATCAATCTTGCAGGCGCATCGATCTTCAGCAAGTGGACTGATGAACACAAGAAGGCCATCAGGGAGAGTCGGGTTAACACGACCCAGAACATCGTTGAAGGAATACCAAATCGTCCTGAGAGACCCGTTACTCTCTTCAGTACCTCTGCGGTTGGCTACTATGGCTTTTGTGGGGATGAGGAGCTGGCAGAAGATGCCCCTCCGGGAGACGATTTCCTTGCCAGAATTGCCGTGGAATGGGAAGGAGAAGCTCTCAAGGCCAAAGAGAAGGGGGCTCGTGTGGTCATCACACGATTCGGTATCGTCATGGGAGAAAAAGGAGGAGCTCTCAACCAGATGATTCCACTTTTCAAGAAATATATCGGAGGCCCAATTGGAAGTGGAAAGCAGTGGTTCTCATGGGTTCACATCAAAGATCTTGCTGAGGCTTTTGTATTCCTTTTGAAGCGCCCTGAGATTTCGGGTCCTGTCAACATCTGTTCTCCGAACCCTGTGAGAAATAAGGATCTGGCAAAGGCTCTTGGAAAAGCACTTCACCGGCCTTCTTTCATGCCAGCCCCAGGGTTTATGATCAAGCTTGTTCTGGGAGAATTTGGGTCAGTCATTCTTGAAGGCCAGAGGGTGATCCCAAAAAGGTTGCTGGAGAGCGGGTTTATCTTCCAATATCCTGACATTGACAAAGCCTTAAGAGGAATAGTAGGCCAGTAAACTCCATGAATTCTTTTATAAGAGCGGGATTTATAAAATAGACGCTTCCCTTATATTCTAAGAGTTCGGAGCTGACAATTAATCTCTTTCTTCGATTATATAAATGCCCAGCATCTTACGGATGTGGATGAGGAATTAAAACATGTACTTGATCGCCCTGAAAATGTTGGTCGGTGACCGGGGTAAATACCTCGGAATCATTGTTGGGCTCACCTTCGCTTCCCTTCTCATCACCCAGCAATCGTCAATCTTTACCGGTTTGATGACACGAACGTACAGTTTTATTGGCGATCTTTCTCAGCCAGACATTTGGGTCATGGATCCCAAGGTCCAATACATTGACGACAGTAAACCTCTCCAGGTTACAGAACTGTACCGCATCCGTGGTGTGAAGGGGGTTGAGTGGGCGGTTCCTCTCTACAAAGGTCTTCTTAAGGCCCGGTTGGAAAGTGGCACTTTTCAAGTCTGCAACGTTCTTGGAATTGATGACGCAACGCTTATCGGCGGCCCTCCTCAGATGATCCAGGGTAGCCTAAGCGACCTTCGCCAGCAAGACGCAATAATCGTCAATGATGTCGGGGCAAGGACTCGGCTGGCAAAACGGCCCACCCAGCCAGGGGCTAAACCCATCCCCCTCAAGGTGGGCGATACATTGGAGATCAATGACCACCGTGCTGTGGTTGTGGGAATTTGTAGGGTGACGCGGACCTTTCAGTCCCAACCCGTTGTTTACACGACCTACAGCCGGGCCACCTCCTTTGCCCCTCGGGAACGAAAACTCTTGTCCTTTGTCTTGGTTAAGGCAGGGGCAGGGGAGGATCTTAAGGCCCTAACCGAAAGAATCAGGGAAAACACAGGATTGGCGGCATACACAGCGCAGGAATTCAAAGATCTTACCTATCGCTATTATGTGAAAAACACGGGAATCCCCATCAATTTCGGGATCGCCGTTACACTGGGATTTCTCATCGGCACCGCTATTGCCGGTCAGACGTTTTACAGCTTCACCCTGGAAAATCTCCGCTATTTCGGAACGCTCAAGGCCATGGGGGCCACCAATGGAATTCTCCTCCGCATGATTCTCCTCCAGGCCCTGATGGTCGGGGCCCTGGGTTATGGTCTTGGAGTGGGAGGGGCTTCTCTCTTTGGTTATATGTTGGGCGGAACAGAGCTCTCCTTTCGCCTGACCCAGGAGCTTCTCTATCTCTCCGCTGGAGCGATTACCGTGATTATCATCTTTTCCGCATTGATCAGTATCCTCAAGGTGATGCGCCTGGAACCGGCCATCGTCTTCAAAGCCTAGAGGTATCCATGTCGACCAATGGAATGGCCGTTTCATGCAGGGGAGTGACCAAGACTTACGTCACAGGGGCCACTAAGGTTCTCGCGCTTCGGGGCATTGACCTCGACGTGCGCGTAGGAGAACTGCTTATGCTCGTGGGTCCTTCGGGCTGCGGCAAGACAACCCTCATCTCCGTGATCGCCGGCATTCTCGACCATGACGAAGGGGACTGTCTGGTCTTTGAGCAGAACGTCCGGGACATGGGGCAGACACAGAAAACCCGCTACCGGGGGTCCAACATTGGATTTGTCTTTCAAGCCTATAATCTAATCCCCACCCTCTCTGTCATGGAAAATGTGGCTGTTCCCCTGTTGATCTTGGGAAAACGCCGCGCAGAGGCGCTTTCCAGGGCAAGAGAGTTGCTGACCCGTGTGGGTCTGGAGGATAAACTGAATGTTCTTCCTTCGGACCTTTCTGGCGGGCAGCAACAGCGGGTGGCCATTGCCAGGGCCCTGGTACATGGTCCGAAGCTGATCGTTTGCGATGAGCCGACGAGCGCCCTGGATGCCGATACCGGGCGGATGGTCTTAGGGATTCTGCGGGAAACAGCCCTGTCTGCAGAACGGGCTCTGATTATTGTGACCCATGACAATCGTATTTTTAATTTTGCCGACCGTATTGCTCGCATGGATGACGGACGGATTACTTTAGTCGAATCCCAGGTCGCCCATCCCTAAGGAGGTCTCATGATTCGTAAATACCTTCTTCCGATTCTGGCTGCTGTGGGCGTCGTCTTTGCGATCTGGATGGCGAAACAGGCGGCCAAGCCAGTCCCTCCCAGTAAGGCAGTCTCGAATCCTCCGAGTTCCCCCTTCGCGAGCAAGATCTCTGGATCCGGAATCGTCGAGGCGAGCACTCGCAACATCTCTGTCGGGGCTCACGTTCCAGGAATTGTCGCCAAGGTCTTTGTCACGGTGGGCCAACGAGTGAAATCCGGGGACCCTCTCTTTGCCTTGGATGACAGAAAACAGCAGGCGGATCTCTTGGTGAAGGAGGCAACCCTTACCGAAGCCAGGGCAAAGCTAGCCAGACTGAAGCAGGCCCCCCGTGCCGAGGAACTTCCTCCAGCCTTGGCCAGGGTCAAAGAAGCCGAAGCGCTTCTCGAAGAAGCGCAACACCAACTTCGGATTACTGAGAAGTTAAAAGACGCCCGGGCCATTGCCATCGATGATGTGAATAAGCGGAGATTTGCGGTCGAGGCGGCGGAGGCAAGACTGAACCAGGCCAGAGCCGATCTCAAACTATTGGAAGCCGGACCCTGGAAGCCGGACATCGATGTGGTCATCGCCAATGTTGCCTCAGCCGAATCTGAGGCGAAGGCGGCGCGAGTGGAGATCGAGCGTTTGATTGTACGGGCACCGGTGGAGGGTGATATTCTCCAGGTTAATGTCCGCCCCGGTGAGTTCGCTTCCAGCGGCACGACAGCAGAGCCCCTGATCCTTCTGGGCAATCTGGACAAACTCCATGTCCGTGTGGACATCGATGAGAATGACGCCTGGCGGTTTCAGCCGGGGGTTCCGGCGGTCGCCTACATCCGCGGCAATCCTCAGTTCAAGACGGATCTGAGTTTTGAATACGTAGAAGCTTACGTTGTGCCCAAGCGCTCCCTTACAGGGGACAGTACCGAGCGGGTCGATACCCGGGTCATGCAGGTTGTCTACAGCTTCAAGCGAGGCAAGCTGCCGGTCTATCCGGGGCAGATCATGGATGTGTATATCAATGACCGGGCGCCTCGCCCTGCCCAACCTGTTCCCATAGTCGAGAAAGAAAGCCAGAAATGAAAAGAAACGGGGTAATCTTTCGGTTTCATCTCCTACCCTTTACGGCTTCCGACTTGAGGTAGTCAAAGGCCGGAGGAAGAAGAAGATGGCAATTCAGATCGGAGACAAGGTACCTGATTTCAAAGCCAAGGCCTACTACCGAGGAAGGGTCCAAGAAATTCAGTTTTCTCAGTACGAGGGGCAGTGGGTTTTACTGCTTTTCTATCCTGCAGACTTCACCCTCGTCTGACCGACCGAGATGGCGGCAGTTGCCGTCAAATATCCGGCCTTCCGAGAACTCGGTGCCGAGCTGCTGACCGTGAGTGTCGATTCGGTGACAACGCACAGAGAGTGGCAGGAAAAGGAATTGTCCCGGATGGTAGAGGGAGGAGCTCTTTATCCGATGATCTCTGACCCCCAAGGAAAAATCGGCTCTCTCTTCGGAGTCTATGATGCTAAAGCCGGTTTGGACCTTCGCAGTCATTTCTTGATCGATCCCCGGAGAGTTCTCCAGGCCATGGAAATCTTGGCCGCACCGATCGGCCGGAACGTCGCCGAAATCCTTCGGCAATTGAGAGCCCTGAAACACCACCAAGCTACAGGAGAATTTATGCCCTGCGGCTGGGAGCCCGGTAAACCGACTTTGCCGAAGGAAGAAGAAACGTCCCCAATCTCTGGAAAGGTTTGGGAAGTCTGGAAACCGAGGAATGCTTTTTGAGTGATGGTGCTTGTCTTTATCTCATTCCAAAACTAGAGCCACATTCAAACATGGTTTCTCAATTGAAGCTCAAGAGGATGGGGATTTAGATAAACCTGTTGTTTGAGGTAAGGCTGATCATATTTTCGAACATAGTGGTTGATGAGTGTGATAGGGACAATCAAGGGAATAACTTCCTGGCGGTAATTCTCAATCACTTCCAACAGTTCCTTTTTCTCATCGGAAGAGAGTTCTTCCCTGAAATAACCCATCATGTGCATGAGGACATTGGCATTTTTCTTTGGAGTGGTTTTTAATTGAAGGGCTTCCATCAGGATCGTCTGGTATTGCTGGTAGAGTTCTTTTAACGGAATATCCTTGGCTCTGGCAACAAGGTTTCCCATCAACGGATGATGTTTCGGGCTATGGGAAAGGATCAATAATTTGTGGCAAGCATGAAAGTCTACGACATTCCCACGGCTTTCTTTCCTCATCAGGACTTCTCGCCATCTTTTTAATGTAAAGATACGCTCAACAAAATTTTCTCGGAGCTTCGGATCATGAAGACGTCCCTCATCTTCCACTGGAAGCAGTGGAAAATGATCCATGAAAATCTTTGCAAACATCCCCACTCCCTTTTTAACCGGCATTCCCTCTTCGTTATAGACCCTGACTCGTTCCATCCCGCTGCTGGGTGAATCACTTTTAAAAATAAAACCACAAAGATCCTCTTTCTCAAGGTCTACCACGCGTCCCTTAGCCCAGTTGACCATTTGATCTGTCATATCTTTTTTTGTTCGGGAGGTGATTAACCGGGGAGACTCCGGATCTCCCTCCAAGTGCATGGACTCCCTTGGAATAGGTAGGCCACACTCTACTTCAGGACAAACCGGTACATACTCCACATATTGTCCCAGGGTATCCGTGAGAAAACGGTCAAGCTTGTGTCCTCCATCATAACGGACGTTTTCTCCCAGCAAACAGGTACTGATCCCGAGCTTAATCTTTTGCATGTTCCACCCTTTTTCTCCAAAGACGAGGAATCAGAAAAGGCGTTCTCTGCTTATACTCCAAATATTCATGACCGAATCTTTCCTCCAATTCTTTTTCTTCGATGAGTTTGATATAGATTAATATTCCCACCGGATAAATAAGAGCCAATCCGACAGCAGAAAAAGAACCCAACCAGATAGCTACCCCAAGATAGAAGGCCATTGTTCCTAAGGTCATCGGGTTTCGACAGTAAGTATAGGGTTTGTTGACAACCAGTTTTTGGGGAGGCATCAGAGGAATAGGCGTTCCCTTTCCCCGCGAGAACTGAACTCTTACTGTCCAATTGGCGAATAACCAACCGGCGATAATGAGAAGAAGACCAATCAAAGGATTGAAAATTCCGCAAACAAATCTCGGAAGACCGAGCCGTCGGTCAATAGGAGAGGATAGAATCACAATGAAGAAAGGGGTGAGGATCCAGAAGATGAATCCTCCCGAAATCACCGCAATCATTCTCTGGGTCTTACTATACTCGCGGCTTGCCCATTTCTTGAATTGACTCATCAATCTCATATTTCTAAAACCTCACCGAGGCTTTTCCCGTCCCATCTGTCAACAGCCTGGCTCACCTGGATGAGCGCAGCAGGATTGAAAACGGCTTATTTTGGTCCAATTATTCCTAAAGAGAAGCCACAATTTCTTCGGCCACGGCATGTTGATTCTAAGATTTGTAAGAAAAGATCGGGGACTCGGTCTATTCATAAATTTAATTTTAATTATTTTAACGCAAATTGTCCAAAGGAATCGGCTTGAATTAGAACTCCTTAATGATTATGATTCGTATTAAGGCCCCAAAATGTCTCTAAATAAAGAATCCCTCATCGATCTTATCTGTAAACAGTGTGATTTTTACAAAGAATCTGACAAGGATCTGGAGTGTGGCGCCTACAAAATCCTCAAGAAACTCCTCGAGAAAGGAGTCATTACTCCAGAAGAAGTTAAAGATGCCATTCCAGAATAGATTTTTTGCCCTAGCCCCCCGCTGTTCTCTGAAGAGGCTCGAAGGACCCTGCGTCTACGACATTGAGAATGATGAGCTCTATGAGCTGGGTGAAGAGGCTTTTCAGTTTCTTCTCAAATGTTCTCAGGGGGAAAGCGTTTTTGTAAGAAAAGAAGATGAAGAGTTCATTCAATACTGTCTCTCTGAGAATCTTATCACTCTCTCAGAAAATCCGGTCAAGGGAAATGGAATTCCTCAGCCTTCGCCCATTCCTTCTCTTCGATATCTTGAGTTTCAGATCACGGATCGCTGTAATCTTCGTTGCCGCCATTGTTATATAGGAGATGGTCTGCGTCAAGATCTTCCCATGGCCAAAATCTTAAAGGTTTTACAGGAGTTTGAAGAGATTCAGGGTCTGAGGCTTCTTATCTCGGGCGGAGAACCTCTGCTCCATCCCCATTTCTGGGAAATGAATGATGTCCTGAGAGACTATGCCTTTCGTTCTGTTTTACTTTCAAATGGAACGTTGATCACAAGAGAAATCGCAGGAAGATTTCGTGTACATGAAGTTCAGCTCAGCCTCGATGGGATGAAGGAAGGCCATGAATCCATCCGGGGAGAAGGGACCTTCGAGAAGGCTCTACAAGCGATCGAAAATCTTCAGGAAGCTAATATCCAGGTATCAATCGCTACGATGATTCATCGAAAAAACTTAAAGGAATTTGATCAATTATCTTCCTTTATTCAATCCAAGAATATTGGAGAATGGAACGTGGATGTCCCTTGTATCACAGGGAGAATGGAAGAGAATAGAGATCTCTGGGTCGAGCCTTCCGAGGCAGGCCCATTCCTCCAATACGGGTACGGAGGGGGACTACACAGCTCAGCAAAAAATTCTACTTGCGGAGCCCACCTTTGTGCTATAATACCAACTGGGCATGTCGCAAAATGCGGACTCTTCGCTCAGACCCCGGTGGGATTTATTGATGAGGGACTCAGGGTTTGTTGGGAGAGGGTTCCCCGAATTCAGCTGAAAGAACTCACATGCAACTGCTCTGTGCTGGAGGAATGCAGGGGCGGATGCCGTTACAGAGCCAAACTTCGAGGGGGCATTCTCGATCCGGATGTTTTTCAATGTTACGCCCGGGGCGTAAGGAAAGGGGGTGAGCTGGATGACGATTAAGAAAGTGGCCAAGAGATTTTCGGCAATGTGCAAGTGCAAGGCATCCTGCTAAGAGCCGTGCTGAGATCCCCTCCACTGAAAGGAAGGGTCCGATCGCCAGACCAAAGATCCAGCAGGAGAGTGAGAGAACAATCAAACCTGACTCGAACCGTCCTGTTTTATCTCATAGAAAAGGGTCAGAAAACAATCCCCCTGAATGAATAGCGCAGGGGGATTGTCCATTTAAGGCTGAAGCGATGTATCTCGGGATCGACTTCCTTATTACCCCGCAACAGAAGCCTTTTGTCGTAGAAGTGAATGTAGGGCTCCCGGGTGGAGCACAAGAGTACGAACTTACCCACCAAGTCTTTCGTGGAAAACCATCAGGCATCTTCGAAAAAATTGAGAGGACCTCCCGAGAGGTTTATGGCAAGCCCTTCCAGGATTATCTCCATTCCCTTCCCTTCATCGAAAGCCTTAAACCTTTCAAGATCTGGATGGACGGGATGGGTCCTTTCCCAAGCGCCTTCCACCCCGGGTTAAGGCTGGAAGACAAATGGATTCAATATCAGCTGATCCACCCGATGATTCCTATGCCTGAAACAATGATTTTCGATCCCCTCCATCTGCCGGAAGCCGAAAGATTTCTTGAACGGGAAGGAACCGTTGTTCTGAAGCGGCGGCTCGGACGGGGAGGAAGGGGATTACAAAAAATCAACGACTCCCAAACATTCATGACTCTAAAGCCGGATTTGAAGGATTGCCTGCTGCAGAAATATGTTGAGAGCACGATTGACGGATTTCATTTCTCGATCCGCTCGGTAGCATTTGGCGGCCGGTTCATGTGCATGTACGCCAACCTCTCGACAAGATCGGCTTCGAACCACGGGACCCTGGTCTTCGTCTCACCCGGCAGTTCTTTCGGGCTTGCCCAGAAGGATTTCAGGACGGAGTCTTTCAATCAGAAATCATGGGAGGCAAAGATCTGGTTTGGCGAGACTGAACCGCCGTACCTGAGGCATAACCTCTATGAAGACGTCGTCGCTCAGACGACACTCCGGATTCCCGCTTCTGTCCTCGACGTCATCAGGGAGAGGTCGATCAAGATCGAGAGATTTTATGAGGCCCTTGACCTCTTCAGCCTCCCAAAGGCCTGTTTTGAAGAATGAGAAGCCCTATGCGAAATAAATGGGATACGATCATCGTCGGTGCTGGCCTGGGCGGGTTAACCGCCGCAGCCAAACTGGTTGGGGCAGGCCGACGCGTATTGATCCTCGAAAGAAACCCCCACCCTGGAGGAACAGCTTATGTCTACAACCGACGAGGATTCTCCTTCCCGATGGGTCCTCTTGGTTTCAGCCATCCCGGACTTGTTCGATCCATCCTCAGAGATGTGAACGTCGAAGACAACCTCGCTCTTCACCGGGTTCATTATCGCATCAGGGCCTTTGGCTGTGACGTCCCGCTTACGTTGCCTTCCGCGGAGATGGTGAAGGCGCTGTCGGAAAGATTCCCTTCGGATGCTCAGGCCGTGGAGATGTTCTTTCAGGAGATGAAGGCCATTTTGTCCCCTTCGTCCCATCCCAACTCTAAAACGGATAGCTCTGCACCGGCTGACCTTTATCGAAGCTCAGCGTCCGACTACTTAAGCCGCCGGATCCGGGATTGGAGACTGCGCCGGATCCTGGGAAGCATTGGGACACGGGAACCATACAGCGGCCTTCCCCTTCTTGCCGCCATGTGGAAGCTGATGACCGAGGAAGGCATCTGGTATCCGGAATCCGGCCTGAGGGTACTTTCGGAGAAGCTGGTGGAAGCAGTGACAGGACGGTCTGACGCGGAAAAGGCCTCGGAGGTACCCGGAGAAATTAAGCTCGGGACGGAGGTTTCCAACATCAGGGTGGAAAACGGTAAGGTCGTGGGGGTGACACTCAGGGACGGCTCCAAGATCGATTCCCCCTCGGTCGTCTCTAATGCCGACTACAAGACCACTTTTTTGAGCCTGCTGGATCGCAGGAAGATCCCTTCTCAATGGTATCGAGCCGTGCACCAGGCCAGGCAAACCGGTTCCATCCTGCAAGTCTCTCTTGGAGTGGACAAAGGCAAGACCGATCTTTCATCCTTCCATGAAGCGAGCCGGCTGATCTACAGGAGCCGGGAGGCTGTCCGGGCCCCAGAAGGAATCGATTGGAATGCAGTCGAAATTGATCCTGCTTCACTCGCGAAGGAAGAGCTGGAGGTCAGCCTCTGGAGCAAGGAAGACGAATCACTGGCACCCGGAGGAGAAGCCGTTGTGGTCATTCGTACCGAAGCGGAATATTCCCATTTTGCTCGCTTCAGACTCGGTTGGAGAAAGAGGGCCCCCGGCTATGAGGCCTATAAGACCCGGTTAGGCAATGCCTTGGTCAAGGAGGCGGAGAATCTCATCCCCGGGCTGGAGGGCTCGATTCAGGTCATGGACGTGGCAACCCCCCTCACCTTCGAGGACCAGGGCGGACGGAGCGGAGGCGCCGTTGCGGGATGGTCTTGGGATTATGAAGACTTCCAAGATGAGAAACCAAAGGAATTGATCCGGACGCCGATTCAAGGATTGTATATGGCCGGTTATCAGGCTTTTTCCGCCCTCTTCGCAGGGGGTATACCCACGGCGATGGAGAGCGGGAAACGCGCGGCCCAGACTGTCCTGGAGGAGGCAGATCCCATTGAAGAAATCCTGATTCCTGGGATGCGGTAGCAAACTGACGGAAGAATAATTCTAACAAGGAGGTAGCAAGTGAGCAGGCTCAAGGAGTTGCGCACGCCGATTTTCTGGGCGGAAGGCCATCCGGGCAAACTCAATCGGGAGGGGTGGAGCATCGAGATGGGCGGCCTCTGCGCGAACCCGAAAACATTCACCTGGAAGGAACTGATCGCGTTACCGAAATCGATTGCCGACGCACGCCTGACAAGTGTCACCAGATTCTCTGTTCGAGGGAAGTGGGGAGGCGTGAAGGTTGCCGATTTACTCGATGCAGTCCGGGCTGATCCAAAGACCCGGTACGTCCGTTTCTGGTCTCATAGGATGATCTATGACACCACCATTCCGGTCGAGGTGGCCCTTCGTGAGAGAACCCTTCTCGCTTACGAGTTCGATGGCGAATACCTGGATGAGGATTACGGAGGCCCTGTCAGGGGATTCTGCCCTTATCTGTGGGGCTACAAGTCGGCCAAGAGTGTTATTAAGGTTGAATTGATGGACCGTTATCTTTCCGGGTTCTGGGAACAACGGGGATATCCTGACGATGCCCTCATCACTGCGGGAAAAGTCCGGGACATGAACCAGGGTGGCCGCCTAAGGTCAATTCCAGACGGCGAGGTGATACGGTTTCTCGATGAATAGAGGATTCTCCCTGTGCGTAGGGACGGATGAAAGAGCATCTAGCCGTCGCCAATCGTTTTCTTGAAAGATTATGAGGGCTATCGAGATGGAAGAGACATCACAATTGAAAGAGTTCTTGAGAGACCTTTTCTCCTCGCAAAGGCTCGCGGTCTTGGCCACACAGAGCAAAAGACAACCTTATGGAAACCTCGTTGCCTTTGTCGCGGCGAATGACTTGAAATACCTGCTGTTTGCTACAACCCGCGGTACTCGGAAATATTCCAATATCTCCGATAACCCGAGGGTGGCAATGGTCATAGACAATCGATCTAACCAGGAGGCCGATTTCCACCGGGCCGCAGCTGTCACGGCAACAGGTGTGGTGGAGGAAGTGGAGGGACCGGGGAAGGAGACCCTGCTAAAACTCTACCTTTCTGAGCATCCTTACCTGAAGGATTTCGTTTCCTCTCCCACCTGTGCCTTGCTAAAAATGAATGTAGAGACTTACTATGTGGTCCGTGAGTTCCAAAACGTCATGAAGCTTCATATAAGAAGCTGATGCTGAGCTCACCAGGGGCCGGGGTGCAGGTTGCCTCGTGGGAAAAAAAATCTTATAAGTTTTTGGAAGATGATCCCGAAGATAATCCAATTGATGCTTATTTTGGGGATAAGCTCTTCAATCCTTTTTGGATGTGCGACAGGAATGAAACAAGCCGAGCCGCCTCTCCAGGTTGTCCCCCGTGTCGAATTAGATCGATACCTTGGAACTTGGTACGAGATCGCCCGTTTTCCTTTCCGTATCCAGGAGGGTTGTGCGGCAACCCAGGCGACTTACACGTTACTTGAAGACGGCAAAATAGGAGTTCTCAACCAGTGTCGCAAGAACGGCTTCGATGGAAAGCTTTCTACAGCCAAAGGCAAGGCGTGGGTTGTAGATAAAGAGACGAACGCCAGATTAAAAGTCAGTTTTTTCTGGCCCTTCTCAGGAGACTACTGGATCATCGATCTGGGGAAGAACTACAACTATGCGGTCGTAAGCCAGCCCAACCGGAAATATCTATGGATCCTCAGCCGTACCCCCCTGATGGATGAGACCCTTTATGATCAAATTCTCGAAAGACTCCGCCAGCAACATTTTGATGTGAGCAGACTCATCAAGACCCCCCAACCCACGAATTAACCCTATCACAGTTTACCCATCTGAACATATCTTGTCACTTGTAAGCCGTTGAAAATGAGGGCCTATCTGAACTTAAAATCATAAGATTTGGGATTCGTAATGTGGTGTGGGGATAAGGCATATCGATAGAAGGTAAGAGTCCATATGGTTTTGGTCAATTGACTTTTCCGTTCCGAATCGGATACCCTTCCTTCAATAATTAGCAGGACCCGTACCATGGCAAAGATCTGGTTCGGAAGACCCGGAGATCAACCTGACCAGGGCGATCTCAAGGGGGAGAAGGATATTTCTTGGTGCAAAAATAATCTTGGACACTTAACCTTCATTTCTCCCCTCGGCCGGTTGCCCAAGAGGCCAGACGAGGAATCTTCGCTTCCCCCGTCGATGCGAAATTATAAGTTTGTGGTGGTTGAGATAGAGGAGGATAATGACGCTCTCAAAGCCGGGTATTATCTCTCCACGTTGACGCCGAAGGAAGTATGGGAAAAGTTGTAGGATATCGGCTCGACTGGACCTTGAAGTACCCGGCAGATAAAAACTCACTCCTACTCGAACGAACCGAACGCCGAGTAACTTTAAGGGATGAAGTCCCGACACACTCACTTTGAGGGAACTTGCTCAAAGAGTTCTTGTTCGACTTATTGACTAATGAAATCCCTTCTGGTATAAAATGATTAATAAACTAATTAGTTCAACCAGGAGAAAATCATGGCGACTAAATCGGCAACGAAACTGGTCGACGCCCTTTCTGCCCGGACTCATTTTGGGGAAATGATGGAAGAAGCGGAGAAGGAAAAGACCCGGTTTTTGGTGAGCAGGCGGGGGAAACCGAAAGTGGTCATTCTAAGTGTTGAAGACTATCTGAAGAACGTTGTAAAACAACCTGAGATTTTGACCACCATTCAGCTCAGCGCCCGGAAGGCCGGGCTGGATAAGATGAGTGACGAAGAAATTGAAGGTGAGATTGCTTCTTACCGCCGGTCCAAGTCCAAGAAATGACCTCTCTGCATGCTCAAGCTCGTCATTGATACCAACGTCGTTATCTCGGCACTTCTCAAACAGGAGAGCAATCCCGCGCTAATTATGTCGCTCATCCTGAGGGGGATCTGTACACTTTGTTTGACCGAAAAGATCTTCGTAGAATACGAAGAGGTTTCAGGCCGGGGCAAGTTCAAAAAGTTAGACCAGGCCAGCGTCAGGGAATTCCTGTCGGCACTCAGAAGGAGGGCTTTATGGGTCGTCCCGGAGGTCCCCGTTGACGGCATAACTGAAGACCCGGATGACAATGTCTTTTTGGAATGTGCTTTAGAATCCAAGGCTGACTTCCTAATAACCGGAAACATTCACCATTTCCCAGGAAAGAAATTCCACCACACCTCGATTGTCACTCCTAATGAATTCGTTTCCCACACGGTGAAACTGATCAAGTAGGGGATCAAGATTTGGATAGTGGGAAAGCATCGGAAAACGAGGATAATCCTTATTATCTGTTGACCACGTAATAATTTGAAATCATTTAATATTCTGACGGCCTCGCTACCGATTTCTAGTCAGTAACCTTTGCGTGTTCTTTCCCTTCATTTGAACATCATGTCCAAGTCTGACAAAAAAAGGCACTTCAGCGCGGAGGAGTAGGAATGAATATCCGCAATTCTTATATATTGCATCTTCGTCGTTGGCAGAGTTGAGCTATTATATCAGGTTTACAAAGGAAATCGGCTACCTGCCAGCAGACAGATATGAGGCACTCTGGGAAAAGAGTCGGGAAGGTTCACGGACTCTCCAAGGTTTGATCTCGTATGTTGAAAAGTCTGGTGTCTGAGGTCCGAAGTCTAACGTCTGTTTTTCATGGATGGAGAGCCTTTCCGTGAACCGATCGTTTGATATCGGCGGGCATCAAGCGCCATCTTATTCCAGGCAAGACCGGGGATACATATCGCGAATCTTGTCGTGAACATGTCGCAAAAATTGTCGCAAACCTGTCGCAAAAATCAACGGTTTTTTCCTCTAAGGCGGTAATGAAGATTGTGCGTCTTACCTTCGGTTGAGAGCAATTCTCCTTCGACCATCTTTTTCAGGTCCCTCTCAAGAGTCCGCCGGTTGACCTCCGGACAAAGGCGCTCGAAGTCCTGGATTGTCAAACCGCCGTATTCCAGGATGTACTCGAGGACCTTTGATTGTCGGCCAGAAAGGTCATGCTGCTTGACCAAAACATCGCGCCGGATCGCCAGTTCCCCACGTTGTTTGACCTCGGCCAGTTGGGTAGTCAAGCCATCGACAAAGTACTCGAGCCAGCCGGTCATGTCCATGTGGCTTTCGCGGACGCTCTGAATCGCCCGATAGAAAAGGCCTCGATCCCGGTCGTAATATTCGCTGATCGTGAACAAACGCTTGAAATCGTATCCGGCCCGATAGAGATACAGCGTTGAGAGCAGTCGTGAGGTACGACCGTTGCCATCCAGGAAAGGATGGATATGAACGAACTGAAACTGGGCAATCCCGCTTACCAAAACACGATGGGTCTCTTTCTCCTGGTTGAGCCAATCTACTAACTCCGCCATCATTATCGGGACATCGTGGGCCGGGGGCGGCGTGTAAATCGTCTCGCCGGTGATGGAGTTGACCACATAGTTCTGAATCTTCCGGTACTCTCCCGGAGCTGCGGCCCCTCCCCGCACGCCTTCTACGAGGCGTTTGTGGATTTCCCTGATCAGTCCTTCCGTGATCGGTCCGCCGCTCTCCAGGTATTCGGAGACGCGAGAAGGCTATACCCAAGCCGGATCGATGGATTACGCAAATTGGTCGATGGATTATCGATGGATTAGGCATGACTGCCTTTCGGAATGTATTTGGCGCTGCGACCGCTTCCAATCGACTCGATCAAGCCCAGGTCTACCAAGCCTTGCAGGTCTCGATAGGCGGTGTTGTAGACAACGCTGAACCGAGCGCGGCACCAGCGATTGGTGACAGCACCTTCAGTAAGGACGTAAGCCAGTATCTCTTTCTGCCGTTCGTTAAGCTGCGCCTCCACAGAAGGGGTGACCAAAAGCTGTTTCTCAGGTGTCCGCAGGCGCTCGATGTTCTCGCCAGGCCCCTGGAAAATGACTTGGAAGTATCCCATATCGGTGCCGAGGAGTGGCGGATCGAGCCCGTGGTCGAGCATCTGGTCGCGCATCCTGCGGAAACCGCTGCCGCGCTCCTCGATACGGTGAAAATAGGAAAGGCACTGTGCAAGAACTGGATTGCGGGAACAGGGCCGATACTTACCCCTTCTCAGGCTGGCAATGGTAATCGGCTTGGGCGGGAGACCCGGGCTGGAGAGAACAACACGGTCTGCAAAGACTTCGAGTAGGATCTTGCGGCCCGCGTCCTCATACTGGCGGTGGGCAACCGCGTTCACCAGCGCCTCGCGCAGGCCATCGACGGGATACTCGTCGAGGCGCACGCGGTTGAGGCCGATGATGCGCATTGGATGGCGTGTGTTCCGATCAATGAAGGCAATGGCGCGATCGATCGCCAACGGCATGGGCGCCCGAATATCCTCGTGGTCCCGCGGGTCGCCGTCTGCTTCCGTACTTCGGTAGGCATCGGCGAGGATGCGACACTGAGGGAACACGATCGAGGGATCCTTGGCAAGGAGAACGATGCCCGCAGCCGTGGCGTAAGTTTCGCTCGTGCCATAATCATGCCAGGAAAGGCCGCGAGCAGAGGCGCCGGACATGAGAACCGCCGACGAAAGACTGCCCGCATCTCGGTTCTCTGCAGCAACAATCAATCTCCGTAGCACCTCGTGGTCAAGATCTTGCCAACGGAGACGAGCAAGCCGTTGCGATTCGAACAAGGAAGTGGCCTCGATGGTCTGTTCAGCGATCTGGTTCTCGTCGCTGGTTGGTGCGATGCCAAACCGGTCTTTCAGCAGTTTCACCAGAGCGGAACGGACCTCCTTCTGAAGCTCGATGACGTTGCCGAAACGCTTGTACTTCGGCCCGTCTGCATCGAGTTCAGCAAGGAGCTTCGATGTCCCTTCCTCCCTTTTTGCGCTACGGTCGCCCTTGATGAAGGCAAGGATGGGGAGTTTCCTCTCCTTCGCCCGTCGATATTCGGCGTGAGTAATAGATAGTCCATTCAGAGGCGTGCCGTACTCGATGCCCACGATGAGCAGATACACGTTGCAGCCGTCGAGGGATTCGAGGCAGATCTCCAGAGCTTTGCCCGGCGAGGCCGGCTCGAACTCAAAAAGCACCGGAACATAATTCGCCGAAAGAAACGGATCGGTGCTTACCAGGTTTTGCACAATGAGGCGTCCGTCTTCAAGCTCTTTTTGTACCGAACTCACGAATATGCGGAGCTTCGCTGTCATCGGAGCGCCTCTCCCCCGTACCAACACCTCATCACGGTCGTAGTTGACACTTTCATACGGACCCTATCTTGAATTCCCCTGTATTCTTCACCCCTGAAATTGAACCCACTATACCAGAAGGTCTGCAATATGGCAATACCAACCCAAACGGCCTTAGGATGTCAATTCATAAAGTCCGGCGCCGATTCATGGGTTATCCAGTGGGATAGCAAGCGAAAGAGCAACAATACTCTTTATCGGTGAAATTACCGCCAACTAAAATGACCCGGTAAGGAACTGAATTCGAAGGCGGGATTACTTCTGCCTGAGAAAGAGGTCAATTCTAAAGGTAATCTCAAAAGGGAGGCCGCACTTTTCCGGCATATGGAAAATTGCTATAAAATTAAATTTTTGATATAAATAGGTTAGCTCTGAGCGGCATTGGGAGGTCGAACGGTCAACCTCACGGGATCATCGGATCAAAACCAGCCTTTCAGAATACTTTATTACGATTGCCTGACCCTCAATGTCATATGCCCCACCTGTCTTCAGAAATCCCACAGAAGGTATTGCAATGAAGGCCCTCAGTCGGTTCTTTCCGAATTAAAGAAACTGGGGAGTCATGGGTTAATGAAGGAAGCTCTGAGAAATATGGAACCCCACGGGCAGAGCCCGTGGTACCATCTATAGTCCGCCTTCGCCGAAAGACGGCTACGGCGCGACATCCTCCAATGGGTCCCGGGTTCCATCTCGCCGAAGTCTCTTGGCGCCTTCCCCCACGGGTAATACCCATGGTACCCGGCGGAGGCGGATTGAAGACCAGTGAAGCTCCCCGGCCACAGCCGACGCTTCCCCGAAAGGTATTATCGTTCATATTGTGCCCCTGCACCCGCCTACAAGGCGGGGCTTGCGGGGCACGTTCGGGTCAAGGATGTGAAATCGATCGGACCCGTATCGGTAGCAACATTTATGGGAATTACTGACAAGGACGAATACGATAGAACGACCCGAGACGCCTATGAATTACTCCAGTTTATCGTTCAAGGGATGAAAACCAAGTGAAGAAGGATGGAATGACGCCCACTGGTAAGTGACTCTACCACCGGAATAACAACACAGCGAATAAAGCCAACCGATTGGAACGGAGACACTTTTTCGGAATGCTTTATTACGATTGCCTGACACTCATGTCTTTCGCAGGCATTTGATTTCGAAGGCGCGGGAAGAGCTTGTCCGGGTAGCGGTGAAGGGGTTAGGTTTTTCAGGAGCAGAGGTGGCGCGCTATATCGGAGTGACAGGATCGTGTGTGACGAGGATCGCCGGGGGACGGGAATTGTCGAAGGAGCTTAGGCCAAAATATCAGATTCTCTAATCACGTTCTGCACGAACGTCCCCTATGTTCTTGCGTATAAATTGCCCTCATGATATCTATTTTCCTTTTCCAACGACTGAAACCAACGGCGGCGAAAAGGCTAATATTTATGCTGCCCCGTATGTTTCCGCTACACTTTATCAATAGTGTCGGTGCCAGTGTCGCCGCGCACCGCCTCGATGCCATACCCGATGTTTAGGTGTCTTGCAGTCTACGCAAATATGACCGTACCCGCCTTCACCTCCCTTAAGCCTGGGATCCCAAAAGTTCTTGAGTGGCTTCAACTGCTCACACTTGCGGCAGTGTTTGAGATTCCCAGCTGCCTGTTCCTCCGCAGTGGTGCGAATTCGTGTCACAACTTCTGGGTTCTCGTCTTCTTTTTTAGCCTCGTTTATCAACGCATACAGCCGTTTTGAAAGTGTCTCAACTGGATTTCGCCCAAGGTTAAACCGATTCAACCGCAGGAATTTGTATCCGTAAGACTCGATCACCATCTGTCGTTCAATATCCTCTGGACGATAATACTGTTGATAGTTTCCTTCATGGATTTTTTTATGCTCAACGAAATGCTCGGAGAAACCATCGTATTCAATCACAACATTCAAAGTCTTGTCAGCGCCGTGATAGTGCATCAAGAAGTCGCATCGGTAGGCAGGGTGGTTGTAGAAAGGATCAAGTTGACGTAAATAGTCGCCAATCGGAAACTGTGCGATAAGTTCGACACGATCTTCGTTGCGTTGAAAGAACGGGGTCTTCTGAATCCAATCCAATACCTTACGTTCCATTGGTGATAATGGGTCTGTATCTTGAGGTTCAGGCACCTTTTTCTGCTCCAAAACGTACTTGTAATGCGAGAGCACACGCCCGATTGAGCCGTGGAATTGTTCCACCGGCTTCGAAAGCACAAAGTGAATAGTTTCCTTCGCTCGTGAAAAACCGACATTGAGTCGCTGCATCTTAAGGGTCTCTTCTACACGGTCGACGGCGCTCTCCAAGTCAACTGGGAAGACGTAGTTCAGCGCGTCGTATTTAGGCGTAGCGACCATTGAATAAAAGATAACTTCGCGTTCCTCTCCCTGACATGTATCGAAAGTCATGATCTTAAGTCGGAGTTCACTTTCGAATCGTTCTGCGTAAGTATCCCCAAACAGAATACGCGTAAGATGCTGTTGCTGTTCGCGGAAGGGTGTAATGACACCGACCGTCATTCCAACTTCCTCTTCCACCATCTCCTTTAACTGGGATAGAATGAATTCCGCTTCTCGAGTGTTCACATTCTGGTAACGTTCTTTGATCTCGTCACCTTTAAGTACAGTGAAGCAGATTACTTCTTCTATCGGTTTACCTCTTACTTTGATTGCCTGCAGTTGCCCTTCGTAAAAGTATTTTGATGAGAAGCTGATGAGTTCTTGATAACCGCGGAAATGTTTGCGCAACATATCGGCATAAGAGGCAATCAGATCAAAGAATTCAAGGATGGATTTCTTAACGTCGAATTGCTTGAGTCTTTGGATTTTATCTGCCGCCGTCGCAATTTTGGCACGAAAGTAAGACTCAATGCCTGTTAGGTATCCGGCATTAAGCATGTTGCTTGCTTGCATCGATTTGACGTTATTAAATTGCTTTCGATCACCAAAGACACATACCTTTTTGGCTCGCAAGAGCGCTGGAAACGCTTGCGCAACGGATACTTGGCTTGCTTCGTCAATCACCACCACATCAAAGATATTGTTTCTAAGGGGTACATATTCTGAAAACTCGCGGATGCTGGCAATTATACAGGGGAAAGCATCTCTTAGGTTTTCGAAGGTGGTCTGGGGGAATTGTTGCTTGGCCTTGATGACTGCACCTAGAATTTTTGCGTCAGTGCGTTTGTTGTCCACGAAATCTATGAACCGTCGATCGATCTCTAAGGCAATTTTGGAGGTATAGAGTTTCTCAAGTTTGGATTTCCCCCCTACATAATCGAGCACTGGTGCTGATTCGATTGATTTCTTAACTTTTTGCCACAACAAACCATAGCGTGCTGCTTTAATCATGAAGCCCACTAGATTTTCTACCGTAGTAAACCGGAGGCCATCCACGGCAACAGGTGTCCCAGAGTCATCAATCTCGCTACCCCAAACGGACAAGTACACCTCGATGAAGTTTTTCAATTCAGATAACCCCGGAACCGTAACGCGATCTAGAAGGAGCATTTGGTAAATAGTTTCGCCATTCTTGTCGCTGAGTTTTTCCCGGCTTACAGCCTGGCGAATCTGCTGTAAGGTCTCGGCGACTTTTCGCATATCGGCAAGACGCTTGTGTATGTCAAGCGTGTTTGCACATGGAAGCTCCTGTCCCATACGGATGTTGAGCGATCTCAACCTTTGTCTCCGGAACAAATAGCCGAAAAGGGGCAATTTGAGCGATTCGTACTCGTTAATGAAGCGCGTAAGCACAGGCTGATGTTGCGGCCCGAGTGCGGTGAAGAGCAATAAAGCCTCGCGGTGCAGACGGAGCCGAGACAATTCTGCCGCCACTGCGTGCTCGCGAGCTAATGTCAGCAATTCTAATACCGTGCCAGACGTGAACTGCTTAGAAAAGAAGTTAAGTGCCATAATAAGTGCGTCGCCCGAGGTTGCTGCCATAGCCTTCTCGATCAAGGATAACTTGGTCTGCTTCTTTGGCTCACGCAGTCGTAAAGAAAAGTCCGGCAATGTTTTGTTAATTTCTTCCTCCAGACTGTGCAACTCCTCTATCTCTGGCAGATTTACATCGCTATAAGCACGAATAGTTTTCTGAATTTCTTTCTTTAGGTTCTCGCAGTTGCAGACTGTGTCTCTTTCAAGCTGCTCAGCATTACTCTTGTGTGCACGGTACTGTTGTCGAATACGTTCTTGAGAAGATTGGGAGATAAGTCGGCCATAGCTACCTTCGCTTTTACCCAAACGAAGGATTGGGTTAGGGAAGTCTTCTCCATGACGGACTGCGGAAAGAGCATTTTCTAATTTTTCCTGAACTACATCAAGTGCCTCTTGTTTGTCTGACAAAATTAGGATGTTGCTTCCTTTTAGAATACAGTCGAAGGCGATTGCCGTTATAGTATGGCTCTTGCCCGTGCCCGGAGGACCTTGAATCGCCAAGTATCGGCACTCTGGGTCACGCAATGCAGCGAGAATCTTCCGCTGTTCCTCATTCACCGGGATCGGAGAGACTGCCACTAGGCGGTCAAGAATTGGCATGTTTTCCCATTGGTCATCGATTTTCTGACGAACGGTTTTCGGGTTATCTAATAGAAAGTTATGGATGATATTCTCAAACAAGTTGCTGGCGCTTTTTTGGTCTTCGTTCACTGCCGCAAGGAGCGCCTCGTAATCATTAAGTAGTGCCTCGTCAGATTTTTCGAAGACAGCAAAATAAGCAGAGTTGGAAAACCTAAGAGAAGCGCTTGAAACTGTCTGTATTCTGTTGTTCCGCAGGTCAATATCGCCAACTAACTCAAAGGCAGGAATGAGCCTCCGCCACACCTTCTCCATCTCGTTGATGAAGGATTGGGATTCATTCAAATAGATGATCCGATCCTCCACCGGAGAGATTGGCAAATGTTCAGTCTCACTCTTCTGCTCTTGTATAACGTAGTCGATAGCGCGTTTGTTTACAAATAGGTGAGGATCAAACTCCAACACATATTCCCCTTTGCCTTCATCAAACCTTACACTGCCAGGAATGTAGAAAATCGGGTACATCGAAGTCCCGAAGCGTAGTTCACACAAATAAAGATAGAATTGCAGGTTGTCAGCAGTGTGTGCATAGTTAATTAGGTCGCGCACCTCCTGAAAAGCATCCACTGTGGCAAAATCCTCGAAGAAACTGACGATTCGCTCCTTGGTTTCTTTCTCGGAAAAAACATCCCTCAGTATTGCCTCAGCAGGTCCAAGATCGCCCCTAACGATGTAAGTATTGATAGTAGATGGCAGTTGCGTGAGTGTTGGTAAAGTAAGTAGGTCTGCAAGGTCTCTCTCAACCTCATATACCGATTCGATCAATGAGTACGCCTGTTGGCGGAAAGGGCCATCAAGTAATGCTAAGATCGGGCCAACAACACGCTCTTCGACTGCCTCTACAAAGGCCAACTGTACATCTTCAACATACTTCTCTGGATTGTTGACCGCTTTACTCCTGTTACGCTTGGCGTATTCAAGAACCTGCTGCCGAACTTTCTCAAAGCTCTCAACCGGTAAGCCCCCAACATGCTGATGTATCAGGTCGCGCAAAATTGGACTGACAGGGGCCGTATGCCGTCCCCGTGGGATGCGGATTACATTGCTGGCACCGATGGTTTGTTCGGCAAACTTCCATATTGTTACGTAAAGTGAAGGGTATTTACGCAACGGGATTCCAGTACGAAAGCCACTTTCGTTCTTTAGCTGGATTCTCCGGCGCGGAGCCTGTTGGCGTTTAAAATCAGTCTCAAGAAAGGTAAGGAAGTAACGGAGAACGTGCTGGGCAAAACCCTGAATACCCTCTGTTATTCCAGACTCTGTATTTGAAATAGTTTCCATGGATTTGGTTAATAGGCTGTTTTTCACTGACTACTTTTCAATCAATGCTATTTAAAATATTGAAATTGCCATGGACTTGAGGATCAAGCAATCTTAATAAAGCATCCCGGAAAACTGCTTCTGTTCCGACCGCCTCCCGAAATCGACCTATTCAATAGCGGAGTCCACTTCCTTTCAATGCAGGGGAAAGGAGACACCTTTCAGGGTTGACCCCTTTATACCAAAAATTTAATTTTATAGCAATCTTGGATTACCTGCGTCCGGGTCTACTAATGAGAAATGTGCAGGATCCAGGTCTATTGCGGGACCCTTTTTGCCGTTCCGATTTCCTCCTGAAGACCAAAGACCGTTTCGGGATCAGCCAGATCGGGGTTAAAAACGTGAGGATATGATTCTGCCTCTACAATCTGGTACGTTAGAGACGACGCTACGAATGCGGTAGCCAAAACGGTTATCCTGACACTTCAGTTCAAGAATCAGAATTCTTACGTGGTTGATATCATTTACTTACGATAAAAGGTGCTTATTCAGGACATTCGCAATGTTCAGATCAGCCAAGGCCCGGCTCACCAACGATAGCCCGTGCTTCCATATTCCGCCCTTAATCATCCCGATGATAAGCGTGATAAGGGCAGAGAGTTTCATCAGCAATATCGGCACCGGAATTCGCAACCAAGTGCTCTACTTTGCCGTCAAGGTCTTCAACGCCATAGTATTCCTGGGCGTTTTGAGAAAATATCTCCTCGTTAACGATTGGAGCGGCGCAAATTGAGCACTTTGCTAAAGCCCCGAACACCTCTGCCAACCTATACATTCTCTCTGGAAAATCGTCCAGATCATCCTTGGTATGGGGCTCCAAATACTCAAGGAATTCCTCAAAAGTCTCCGGAAGCTCACTGGCAATTTCCCTTTTGTAGATTTGGTCAGCCTCTTCCCATTCACTTTGTCCCCTCGTTGTCGCCGCATCAATACCTACCTTGATCCCAAAAGCAGCTATCAACGGAGATAACTGAAATATTAAATCATCTTCAGGTTTCCATCCTGTACGATCCTTATAGGCTTTGGCCAGCCGACGTTTGTATGTCCTCGATTTGATCACGGTTGTAAGATCCTTAATAGAAGAGATACCGTACTCGTCACATTTGGTTTTCGCGAACTGGACTACATAATCGTAAGGAAGCTCACCTTGTGCTTTCTTATACAGTCGCCTTAACGAATCAAGCGTTACTGTCTTTCCTCTTCCTTTTGAGGGCTGCTTCCTTAGAGAGACCTGTTCTCTAATATCCTGGGCGATTTCATCAGCAACATGGATGAGCTGGGATAGCCTATACGAAAGTTTTCTCAAAGATTCAGGCACATCCTCTCCCTTATAGATGTCATCATGGGTGAGGCTTGCCCAACTATCCTGAAGCAATGTCCGAATTTGAATTTCGCATGTCACTTTTTGCCTGCTGTCGCTTGCTTCATACTCCACATAAAATTTGTAGTCACGGTATCCAGATTCCGTTGCGGAATTCGTGCGATCTTCCTCTGAACCAGCAATCTGTCTAATTCGAGGGCTGCTCACAAGAATCTCTCTGATCCGTGGAACATCCTCCACGTTTGCACACACGATTCTGAATCCTACCAAATCTGTTACCTTACTCAAGATCTCAGTGGGTTTCCAACCCTTTTTCAAACCTTTCCTCCATACACTTGGCAAAGACTTAATGCGAGATTCCGTCAACCTGACCCTCACGAGACTTCGGCCACGAACCTTCCTGAGTTGATTCTCAATGAGACGGCCAAGTTCTGATCGACATTTGCGGAGATTTGGCTCCAATATTTGATACTGCTTCTTTAACTCATCTGAAATTGCCTTCATTGAGATAACTCCTTGATCTTAAAAACTGCCTTTTCTGGCTCCGACGGCTCCCAAAATACTCTGGACCTTGGCGGCTTAGCCTTATTGTTTTCTGGTTGACATATGATATGTAGTTATTTGCCCCTTAAATGGTTTAACAGGTTCAACAGATTGGGTTCCTTTTCCCTAACCTCGATTTCTATGTCTTTTAAGGAGATATTGAATTCATGTTCAAAGGCGCTGCACAGCTTGGTAGATTCAGTTTCAAGCCCTCTTATCAGTTCTTTCAGCTCATCCTCATATTTCTCTCTAATTATTGTGGTAAAAATAAAAACCAAAATTACTCCAAGTAAGATGCTAAACAGTAACTCGCAGGTCGTCAGTACGCGTGCCAGCGGAGTGAGTGCATTAATGTCAGCAACCCCCATTGTCAAAAAGGTATTAAAACTATAATACAGAAATAGAAACAAATTGGCATCTTCGCCTACAGAGAAGCTCCCTGGACTGATTCTATTAAGAGAGAAATACGCGAACCCAAATATTATGACGGTCGTAACAAACGTATAAACCAATTTAAGAATGGAGTAGACTGTGAGGATTCTACTTTCATGAAACCTCTTTAAGTTTTCCGCTACAAACCGAACAGCTTGATTAAGTAACAAGAGACTCTTTATGGTTTCAAACCTCTTTTTCAAATATTCTTCGGATCCAGGAGCGTATTTTGAAGAGTCCCTTATTTCCTTAAAAAGAATGTCCTCTCGCATTGCAGTCCATTGATTCTTTAAAAAGTTGTTGATGCCGCTAAGCACAGTTTCCGGCCTAAAAGCCGAGACAAGTCGTTCAAAATAGTGTTTGATGAGCAGCCCAAAGAGAAGAAGTGTGGCGACCACTGTGAATGCTTCCCCCAAATTTATTAAGATCATTGCGCATGCGGCTAAAGAGAAAGCGAAAGAGATAAACCACTTCTTTGCGGATTTCAATGTCAAAATGGCTGCGCCTACACCTGCAAAAATTACGTTTGTCGATGACCCGGATAGAATCTTGGGAACTTTCCAAGAAAAAACTATCAAAGGATAAGCAAGCATATATAAAGCTGTTAACAATGCCCGCTTGGTACCCAATGACAACCAGAAAATGGCCAAAGTCAATAGGACAAAGACGAACTTGTATGTCATGAGCCAATCGTGTTCTGGGAACAGAAAATGAATCAAAGAATCGTCAATGTCAAATATTGCAAGTTTTACAATCAGGAACGCCCAAAAAAGGATTGATGCAGATTCCCTGATAAATCTGCGAAGGCGCAAGAACGAAGGGGTCTTCTTATCGACCATTGAAGCAAACTCTGGTTACAGGATTGAGCGTTATGTCTTCTTGATCATTACCTAAAGACCGCAAATAATGTATACCAAAAATAAAGGGTCTTATCAACCACGCACGTTAAACTTGAGTATTCCAGATATTCACGTCCAGATATCAATAATTTGATCTCTTCGTGGGTCCCTTGTCGTCCTGAGGTTCATTGGGGAAGGTACTTCGCCTCAATGAAAATGATTCCGTCCTTTGTACGAGATGGTAACGTCCACTTCGGAGATGCCCTCTCGGTACTTTCTAATAGCTGGTGGATAGCATCACTTCCATTTCGATTCTCTTGGGTCAGTGGTTCGAGTCCTTTCGAACTCCGGCGTTTGAATCGCCGCAGTTTCCATAATTGGTCTCCTTTCGAGGGCAGGACGCTTCCAATTACCTCTGGAATCTTGCCTACCCACCTCACTGGCGCGGTGCCCTTGCCCCCACAAAATGTAACGAGCGGGCTGGGATGTTGCCCCTCTCTATCCGCAGGAAATTCATGCAATTTATTTTGGATGTAAGACGACCCCTGATGACAGAGAAAAGATCTTATATTTGACTGGCGACTTCGCTAATGTTGAGAGATACCAATGTGTCAAAAGCGAGCGGGAGTATAAACTGATCTCTAACAGGATTGCCAGGTAGGTCCCCCTAAATTATGAGCATAATGGACAGAACAAGGACGGCGACCATGAAACAATGATCCAAGCCCCACTCGGTTTTAAGGGACTGGATTAGTCTTGAAGTTGGTAAAGATGTTTGTGTTCATCAACTTTAGTCTCTCAGAAAAGAACAATCAAATATTGTTAGGCAATCTTGCGGGAAGTGAGGTCTCTAACCGGTCAGAACTTCACGACCAGTCAAAATGGTTTTTCTATTTTCTCCTTTTTATCTTGAAATGAATTTATAAATTCAAGTAACAACTTTCCGTCGTCACCAAAAAACTTCTGGATGAACCCTTTAGTACGTAATGGAATGTACTCAACATTCTCCGCACTTACAGTAAGATAATTGAACTCCGGTAATTCTGAATAGAAGGAGTTCTTTTGAATGTCTCTCAAATAATCTGTTAGGTCGCCTTGATTCGTACCTGTGGGATATTTGACCCTGAAAAAATTATCTGGATTCGCGAGCAATTCGTCAACACCATTTTCGTTTTTGTGATAAATTGCCCTTGGCCCAAAACAAGGATTTATAATAATAAGTTTTTTGAAGCCCTTCACCGCATTAAATAACAAATTATTGATGTACGGATCAAAAAAACTGTATCCAATTACAAAGAAGTATTCTTTTGAGCTACTGTTGAGCTCATCATTAAAATGGTTGATCAGAGAAAAAAATGGCTCTACGGAAAAGGTCTTGGTGCCTTGTCCGAAAATTAAGTAGGGATTGTGTTTATGTTGGATATACTCCCTTTTCTTCTCATCAAGTTTTCCTTCTTCCCAAGTATCCATATCTTCCAGACGAACCCAGTCAATTGATCCATGAAGTTTATACAAATAAATACGACTATACGGATCATTTTTGATATCGTTTTCGATGCCCCTCCATTTGCCATTAATAAAACCACGCCAAGGAACTTCGTTATGCTTCGAAAAATATTCCTCAACAACTATATCATTATTAAGCGTGAATATCTCGAACGTGTAATCCTCGTTTGATGTGTTCCTAATAAATTCAAGTAACGGATCTAAATAAGATAAGTCCGAACTTATTTTAAGCCACTTAGTCTTCAGCAAATGCTTAAAAACTCTCTCTAAACTTTCAAATAATGTTTCGCCAGAATTTTCGAGGGGCTTAGGTTCAGTCGAATACTCAGATTCTAACCTGACCAACTTATCCGCCCAATTGCCAGTTATTGGGTAAGGCAAAAAGTTCTCCCTATTATCAATTCTTCTTATCAGGAGAGCCAGCTCTTCAATATTAGGACTGAAGGGAAAGCAATCAACAGTATCCATGGTTCGCCATTCGCAATGATATTGTAAACAGGCGATTAGAAACTTTAGTGCCTCCTTCTGTGTCTTGCTAAAAGTGGTATCTTGTTCGTCAAAGAGTGACTTTCTCAGGTCAGTAAACATCTCAGATGAGATTTTACAACCGGCATCAAAGGAGAACCCCGCTCCGAGAAAAAACAAGGACCTATTTATGACATCTGCTGTTTTGAGTTTTATTCGCATATGGCTATAGAAACCACGGGGTTGTTTGGGCAACTATATTAATAGGAATTGCTCCTTCACAATTTGCAGAGAACTCAGCAATCATTTTTGAGTAGGTGGTGGTTACCGGCTGACTTTTTTGTTTCAAGCCTCTCCAGTTTAACCTTGAAAACTCATATACCTGGCTGATCAGTTCCTTGTGATGAAAACCTGCTATATCCGCAAAATATATTTTTACTTTAATAGGCAACTCTTCTTCTACTTTCCTTACGGGCTTCTCCTCATAGCGATTATTATTGAATAATAAATATTCGTCCCTCCCAATCCTTACATAGATTCCACTCTCTGGCATACCCATTTGGTATCCCGCGTCAAAACAGACATCCATCTTCGATTTGGAGTCGTTTATCTCCAGCATTGCAAAGGGGACCGTTAATTTCAAATCCTTGAGCAGAAATTCAATATGTTTTACCTCCTCCTTTCGGGGTGGTTTGTAATAGTGAATAACCAATCTGTCTGGTTCTCCGAATTCCTTAGTATATTGAAGAATGGCACCTCGCAAATGATTGATAATTTCTCTGTCGCTGCCCTGTGGAAACCCTTGAACCAAGCCGAGCTTTCCTTCATTGTTGAAGAAAACCGCACTACCCAAAAAGGAGTTTTCACCCTGTTTTCTAATGTTAAACCCTATAATTAGTTCATTGTATCGTTTATTATCCAGCTTCCAAGGGATACCTCCCAACTTGGCCAAAATTGCAATCGCAATATTGGAAAGGAAGTAATGAAAATTGGGATCCCTTATGCTTGAGTTACTCACGAATTGTGATGAGATTTCTTTATCGAGCAACATTTGTTTTACCTTGTAATATGTCTGGCTTTCCTTTTCTTCTGATTCATACCTCTTGTATGGACCTATAACAATGGCTATTGTGGTAGGATAGCCCTTGTCTGGATATTCGTGTTTCAAAAAATCCTCAAGCTTATCCGGAAGGGTGACAGCGTCATCGTAACTTAACCCTCTATCTTCATTAGGCAAAGCTACTGGAATACCCACATAGCTTAATAGCCCAGGAAAGTGCTTTAATCCGTTTCGGAGATAAAGGTAAAGGTTATTTGCATCATCGCGGTTCTTGTAGATGAATAGCATCTGTATTTTGTTAGCGTTGTCGATTTTTTTGAATGGACCATATTCCCTCATTCCCAAAGCAGCATTCACTGAAGTTTTGCCGCCACCGAAAACCATCAAATTTTGGCGACTGAAGATCCTTTGTACATCGCTTGGTTGGACACTCTTAAGTCCGGGGTTATCGATGGCATGAAAAAAAAGGGAGCGGAATGTGTTTAGATATTCAGTAGCTATTTGTTTTAACTCATTGTATCGTCGGTTATAGTTAAACCTTTTAGGAAATCCTGCATTGATAAGATTGGTAGCAAAAACTCTTCGGGGTTTCTGTTTGTGAGAGTGTTTCCAATTATAGATCAGCTGATTGTCTTCGTCTAGAATTTTTGCTCCCTCAATGGGTCTCTTTTGTCTGCTGACGAATGTATTCTCGCTGCCAATATTGTAGGATAACTCTTCCCTATTCTCATACCATTTAAAATCAATACGCCTGTATTGTTCCCATTCTTCATCAAAGTCTCCCATTCGCTGATATGCCGCGAAATCTCCAACGGTTCTAGAGGGTTCGATGTAAAAACCTATCGAAATCAAGTGGCGTCCCAATTCCTGTAAGAGTACTTTACGTTTAAAAGGTCGCATGGTTGTGGTAATTAATTGAACTGAAAAAGTATCCTGTTTTTGGGTCATGCCGAAATTGAAGGAGACAAAATCGTCTTCGTTAAGTTCTTGTTCCCTCAACCAATCTTCAAATTGTCGAATTTTGTCTGATGGCAATTTCCCTTTTGTCCATTTAACAGAGTTTCCCACTAATGAGAAGTCTGTGGCCTTGGTTATATTGAGATAGAACTCAATGTCTTTATTGAACCTAAGATTAATTCTATTTATGAGTAAATTATTCACTTATTCTACCTTTTCCCTGAAACTTGCGTCGAATGTCTGTCATCTGGAGTGCTTTGTTTATGAGTAACCATCGATTATTGGTTGAAACCTACACCTTTCTGCAATTTTTGTCAATTCTCTTCTCTCTTTTGGGAGAACTAAACTCCCACCCAGTCCCTCCCATATTATGTTTTTCAAAGCTCATCCGGTAGACCTCGGTCTCTCTTTTGGCCAGCTCGGTCAGCCTCTCCTGGATGGTGGCCTCCTGCTTCAGGAGATCGTTCTCCTT
This sequence comes from Thermodesulfobacteriota bacterium, assembly GCA_041947025.1. Taxonomy (GTDB): domain Bacteria; phylum Desulfobacterota; class BSN033; order BSN033; family UBA1163; genus CAVTZZ01. The sequence continues at coordinate 38,988 of JBHGBJ010000003.1, read as the reverse complement.
CTCCAAGTTTGATTCGCGCTGCTCAATGAGGGCGATCTTCTGGTCTTTGAGGGGCGCTTCTTCGTCGATCCGGAGCAAACGCTGGGCGTCACCCATTCGACCGTTCGACAGGCTCACGGCTCAGGGCAGGTTTTTGGGGAAGCACAACAGGGGAGTATCCTCGCCTCTTGAATCTTTCGGCCAGAGCATCAAGGTCAGTAGAAGGAGGAAGAGGGAGGGGGACGATTTGATCGTGAAGCATGTTCCAGAGTTTCCGGGTATAGATGGACCCAGAAGCCACATTGAAGAGATAGAGGATGGCCAGAGCGATCAGGACCCAGGCCCACCATGGCAATCCCTTGGCAATGGTCAACAGCTTTTGGATCATTTCAAGCCTCCTGTAAGCTTTCCGATAATGGCATCCACCGGGACCTCGCGAATCCCGATAATGAGAAGGGCCGTCCCAAGACCAATCGAGTCCTGGATGAACTTCTGCCAGATCCCGATACAGATGAAAACCAGGAGAAGGAATTTTACAGAGGTCATTTCGGTGATAAGTTTTTTCAATCCCCGGAGAATGATCTGCCAGAATGAAGACTCCTTGAGATATTTCTCTTGATCATCCATACCCTCACCCCTCCCTGTAATACTGAATCCGCCTTCGATGCCTACAGTCTGCTCAAAAGCACGATCAAATCCCATCTCCCTCGTCCTTCTCTTTCGCTGGGGGCAGCTTTAGAGCCCACATGATCCGGTCGATCTTCTGGTGGAGCAACTTAAACTCCCTCTTGCCGTCCTTCAGGTCGGATTTGATCTCCTCCCGATCCCTGCTGGCAACTCCTTTTGGTTCGGAAGATTTCTTATTCATACCGTAACTGTTCTGTATGTGCAGGATTTGGCAAGATATTCACGGCTGAGACCGAAGGCAACGTTTGGCCTTGTAATGTGTCGGCTTAGGCTCGAATGAATGAGAAGGACATCCCCGGATTTTGGGTTTGTGACTTGACACAGTTGCCCTTTTCCTTACATTTAGTTATTTTTAAGCCTAATTCCTATCCCCGAAATGGGATTGAACGGCAGGCAATCTCCCATGAACAAAATCCTGATTCTCTTCGCCCATCCTCGTTTTGAAAAATCGAGAACAAATCGGGCATTGCTAAGAAATATCGAGCATCAAAAAGGGGTCACGCTCAATGACTTATATGAGCAATATCCGGATTTCAATATTGATGTTTGCTGTGAGAAGAATCTGTTACTGGCTCATCAGATCGTCATCTGGCATCATCCTCTTTACATGTATGGCGCCCCGGCGTTGCTCAAGCAGTGGATTGATCTAGTACTGGAATACGGATGGGCGCACGGCAAGGGGGGCGATTTTCTAAAAGACAAGATCATTTTCAACACCCTCACCTCAGGCGGGACAAGGGAAGTCTATGCCGCTGGTGCCTATAATCGTTTCACCCTGCAGGAATTCCTCATTCCTTTTAACCAAACAGCCACTCACTGCAAAATGATTTATCTGCCTCCGTTCACAGTGCAAGGGACACATTTGCTGACGGACGAAGCGTTGGACCGTTATGCTGCGCTTTACCGTGGCCTACTGGATCGGTTAGCAAGGGGGGCGTTTGACGTCGAAGCCGTGAAACAGTTCTCTTTTCTCAACGATTGGCTCCTGGAGGAGGTCGGATTACCCAAACCATGAATCATACTCTCTTGCATGATGCATTGATCTATCTGGCAGCTGCGATCATCTTTGTGCCTATTGCCAAGAAACTGGGGATGGGGTCGGTGCTAGGATATCTTCTGGCCGGAATCATCATCGGACCCTTTTGCTTCGGTTTTATTGGCGAAGAAGGAAAGGACATCATGCACTTTGCCGAATTCGGCGTGGTGATGATGCTGTTCCTGATCGGGCTGGAACTGGAGCCAGCCCATTTCTGGGGAATGCGCAATCTCATTCTGGGAGCAGGCTCCTTGCAGGTATGTGCAACGACCCTGCTCCTTCTCCCTGTTCTTCTGTTCATGGGATTCAGCTGGCAGGCGGCATTATCCAGCGGACTGGCCCTTTCCATGTCATCCACCGCCATTGTCATGCAAACCCTCCGGGAGAAAGGGTTAACTCAGACTGCATCCGGAAAGAGGTCTTTCGCCGTCTTGCTGTTCCAGGACATATCCGTTATTCCCATCTTGGCCCTGTTGCCGCTTTTAGCGCTGGTCACCGCTTACGCCGCCCCTGATGGCCATGCCACGCTCCTGGCAGGGTTGCCCAGATGGGCTCAAACGATCATGGTATTGCTTGTGGTGGGGCTGATGATCCTGAGCGGTCGCCTCGTGATCGTCCCCTTTCTGCGGTTTATTGGCCGCATTCGTTTGCGGGAGCTTTTTACGGCAGCAGCCCTATTAATCGTGATCGGTGCCGAGTACCTGATGGAGCTGGTTGGACTGAGTCCGGCGCTGGGGGCATTCTTGGCTGGAGTCGTCCTAGCAAACAGCGAATTCCGCCACGAGCTGGAGAGCGACATTGAGCCCTTTAAAGGGATACTGCTTGGCTTGTTTTTTATCTCTGTCGGAGCCTCTATCAACTTTAGCCTGATGATAGAAAACCCGCTGAAAATCATTGTCCTTGTTTGCGGGATCATGGCGCTTAAGGGTTGTGTGTTGTTCCTGAGCGGAAAGCTTTCCAGGTTGGCCTTTGACCAAAACGTCTTGTTTACCCTTGGGCTGGCACAAGTCGGGGAATTTGCTTTTGTCCTCTTTTCCTTTATCCGTCAACTCAATATCCTGTCGATTCAGTGGACGGATATGATGATGGGCGTTACCGCAGCCAGCATGACCGTGACGCCCGTGCTCTTACTCATGGCCGAACGGTTTATTCTTCCCCGCTTCGGCACAAAGGAGAAGGAAGAAAAGGACGCCGACACCATTGACGAGCAATATCCCGTGATTATTGCCGGGTTCGGCGATTTCGGCAGCATCATCGGACGTTTCTTAAGGGCGAACGGCATTCATGCGACCATTCTCGACAATGATTCCGATCGTGTCGAACTTTTGCGAAAAATGGGTTTCAAGGTCTTCTATGGTGATGTGACGCGTGTAGATATTTTGAGAGCAGCCGGGGCTGACCGGGCTAAGATTCTGGTCGCGGCCGTGGGTTCACCCGATCTCACTTATGATTTGGTGAAAAGGGCCCAAAAACTATTCCCCCATATCACAGTCATGACCCGGGCCAAGAGCCATCTGGATGCCTACGACCTCATGGATTTAGGGGTGAAGGACATATACCGGGAATCCCTTGATACGTCCGTGCGGCTGGGCATTGATGTTCTTATCAAGCTGGGTTGCCGCAAATACACCGCGACCCGGGCCGGTCAAAACTTCATAAAATATGATGAGGCTGCGATGCACAAGCTTGTCAAACATCGGCATGATCTGAGTGCATACATCTTCAATGTCCGCGAACAGATTCAACTCCAGGAACAATTGCTGACGAATGATTTGGAAGTGAACCCCACCCTCAACGACCATGCCTGGGACAGTGATTTGTACGTTGACAAATTTGCCAGCGATAAAGGAGAAATTGAGCGGCAACCGGTGAGTGAGCCGAAATGAACAGCAAATGGTGAAGTGTGAAAGAGGTAAGATCAAAGACGGATTCCTTTTTCTGTTGACTTCATAAATCCTCAACAGACCGCATTTCCATCTCTCGAAGGTAGGTGAACGAAATAACCGAAGAGACTTCCCAGAATTTGATTCTGCGAAGGATCGATTTCTGCTATCCTCAGCACCTTTTCCGAAGTCTAAAAAGTTACGATTTCAAGATCAGATAAAGCTTTTTCTTCATTCCTTTCAATTCGTTGGAACTGGCAAGATATCCGCCCGCCTGGGGATAAAACTTATCAGCCCATCGCGTTTGTTACTTCCTCGTACGTTTTTCTAGGTTCAAGCAATATTTCAGCAGTAATAAACGGGACAGATGAAGAGTTTTCTGTTGTTTTTGATACTCATTCCGAACCATGTTCATTTGAGTGCATCGCCTACGCTTTCGGGTGCATTCCGAGAAACTTCGGCTTACTATTCAAAAAGATAGGCGTACGCGACCGAATGTCTCAGTGGTTAACCTTGAAAAAGTAGAGGATCTCTTATGCCAGGCTTACTTTCCGTTCCACTATCTTCGAGCACACTGCTGAGAGATGGGGTTTGGTTATAGTCATACAAATTACTTGGTGAGGTTAGCGAAGGTCGTAGAAAATATTAAGACTTTGACCATGGGGGAAGTTCTTCCTGTCTCAGGGCGTTAAATCTCCATCATGTATTGAATGTCCAAACAAACTTCAGGGCTTGCCATCTTGGGTCTATGCCGGATTATGGCGGTATTCAAGAACAGGTACTATTTGTCAGATCGACGGATCGCTTTTGAAACATAGACCATGACCAGGTAATGATAAATGGCGTGGGCATCGTTTTCTGAAATACGATCGCTGGGGAAAGCCGGCATTTGAGGAAATCCGGCTTGCTTTGGATTTCTTAAAACCGCAAGAAAGTCACGTAAACTTATAAACTCGGCGGGCCTAGTGAGGTCCGTTCCGCCGGGGTGACAGGCATTGCAATGTGCCGAGAACACCTTCTCTCCAGGACGAAAAAACTCTAATGCTTCCGGAACGGTCCCAACTCTTTCTCCCCAGATCAATTCACCTCCAAAATACCCCAAGCCGATAACGCATAGAAGGCAAATGGCATAAATTGACAAGCTCTTTTTAGATTCACCTTCCGTTCTGGCTGTATGAAGGATACCGAGGGACAAGAAGACGAGCAGGATTCCTGACAATACAACTTTGATTTGGAAGGAGGTCAGCCACTTCCCCTCATAATAGTATTGCCAGTCTGTAATACCGGTTGCAATTGCAATCAAGGCAAAGATAAGGCTGAGGACAAGAAGTCGGGAGTAAGCCGAGGAAGTGAGGATTCTTCGCCGGAATAACAGTGCGATCACCGCGAAAATGAATACGGATGATAGAAGTCCCACCGACACATGGGTCATCGAGGGATGCAGCGGCTTGGCGTAGCCGATTCTTTCGAATGTTTTGTAAATAAGCTCGATCATCGAAGACTCAGGATTTCTGAAAGGGTTGTTGGTCTAAGACGCAACCCGGAACAGCCCGCGAGAAACCGAAATTTCTCTGAATTCTTACTATTTATGTTAGAGCACCACAACGGAAGTGTCAAGGACGTTACCCTCCGCGCCTTTATACTCGCGACGGTAATGTGCGATTCCGTGCGGTTCCTTTCCATGGTTGATGATTTTTGCCAGTAAAAAGGCTTTCATTAAGAAGGATCCGCTTGAGCCATGTTAAGACAACAAGAATCTCTTTGAATATTGTTGGCAAAAGAAAAGCTCCCATGTATATAATGTCTTGAAAATATCAAAAGCGACCAGCAAGGAGGAAGAATTATGAGCGACATAATGAACATCTTATGGATCCTCATCTTGATTCAAATCTTCATTCCTCTTATTCAGAAACGCATCCTGATGGCACGGCGGCTTGCGACAATCCGGAATATTGAAAAAAAGCGTCAGTCCCGTGTGATTTCCATGATCCACAGGCAGGAAACTATGAGTTTCCTTGGTTTTCCCATTGCCCGCTACATTGATATCGAAGATTCAGAGCACCTGCTCCGAGCCATCCGGATGACACCTATCGATATGCCCATTGACCTTATATTGCATACACCGGGTGGGCTGGTCCTGGCTTCAGAGCAGATTGCCTGCGCCCTGAAACGTCACAAGGGTAAGGTCACAGTCTTGGTGCCTCACTATGCAATGTCCGGTGGCACTCTGGTAGCCTTAGCCGCCGACGAGATCGTGATGGATCCGGATGCTGTGCTGGGTCCAGTGGATCCGCAGTTAGGAAGCCCGCAGGCCGGATACTTCCCTGCGGCCTCCATCCTCAAGGCTCTGGAACAACCCAACCCCAATCGGGACGACCAGACCATTATCCTGGGGGATGTAGCCAAGAAAGCCATTGATCAGGTCTATGAAACTGTCCGCACCCTCCTTTTAGAGCATCAGACCCCGGAGAGGGCTTCGGAACTGGCCAAAATGTTTAGCGAGGGGCGCTGGACGCACGACTACCCGATAGACTTCGAGCAGGCCAAGGAGATGGGTCTCCCGGTAAGTGACAAAATGCCTGCAGAGGTCTATCAGTTGATGGAATTCTATCCACAGGCAAGGCAGCAGCGTCCGGGCGTAGAGTTCATTCCCATTCCGTACCGGACTCCTGCGGCACCAGGCAAAGGGGAGAAGTGAGAGGGGGGCAGTTTCGATCTTCCGAAAGGAATATATTGCGTGGAGATCATTCTCATGACTCATCATGCCTTCAAAGATTCGCACGAAAGGAGAAGTCTTATCTTTTTCTCCTCAACATTTTTTCAAACTCCACTGCGAAAAAGACGACCGTTGAGAACGCGAGAGTCAACAGCAGTTCGCTCGGAGTCAAGGCCTCTGTCTTGAACACCGGGTTTAAGAATGGTATGTAAATGGTGGCCATTTGAAGCACAAAGGTCAAGACAAAGGCACCAAGGAGTGGCTTATTGGATAGCAGTCCCTGGCTGAAGAGGGACTCTCTCTCCGACCTTATGGCAAAGACATGTCCCATCTGGCTGAGACAGAGCACCGTAAAAACCATTGTTTGCCAGTGGGCATGTCCTGTCATGATGGACCATGCCTGTGTGAATATGGATACAGCCCCCATCAGGAGTCCCACCCAGAGGATATGGGCACCGAGACCCTGTGCAAAAATACTCTCCTGAGGATGGCGCGGTGGCCTCTTCATAATGCCCTTTTCTTCTCTCTCCGCGGCAAGGGCAAGACCTGGCAGTCCGTCCGTTACCAGATTGATCCAGAGAATGTGAATCGGCAAGAGGGGGATGGGAAGCCCAAAGAACGGTGCAAGGAATATGGCCCATATCTCACCGGAATTGCTCGTCATCGTATACTTTATAAATTTTCGCGTATTGTCAAAAATCCTTCTCCCTTCTTTAACTGCCTTGACAATGGTTGCGAAATTGTCATCGAGGAGGATCATGTGAGACGATTCCTTAGCCACATCTGTGCCGGTTATGCCCATGGATACTCCAATATCTGCCCTCTTCAGAGCCGGAGCATCGTTGACGCCATCCCCTGTCATCGCAACAAACTGCCCTTTATCCTGGAGAGCTTTAATGATCTTCAATTTCTGCTCAGGAGCAACCCTCGCATAGACCTTGATATCCTCAACCCTCTTTTTGAATTCTTCAAGAGAAAGTCTCTCAAGCTCCTTTCCTGTGATGACTCCATGATTGCCCTCCAATATACCTATTCGATTTGCGATAGCCTGCGCCGTTACAGGATGATCACCTGTGATCATCACGGGTTTAATTCCAGCGGATTTACATAAGGAGATGGACTCCTTCACCTCGGCCCTCGGGGGATCCATCATACCCACAAGACCCAATACGGTGAGCCCTGTTTCAGCATATTCTGGGGAAATCTGTTCAGGTGGTTCGTCCCATATCCGGGTGGCTATGCCAATCACCCTCAATCCATCAGACGCCATTTTCTCATTGATCGTATTAATCTCATTTGAATCAATGTCTCTTATGCCTTCGGATGTTAAGATGGCATTGGACCTCGCCGTTAAGATTTCTATGGCCCCCTTCGTGAAAGAGACGACCTTGCCATCCTTCGATTGATGAAATGTGGTCATACATTTCCTTTCAGAATCGAAGGGAATTTCTGCAACGCGCGGAAATTGTTCTTCAAGCTCTTTTTTACTAAAACCGTTATCCTTTGCGATTGCATATAGAGCAATCTCCGTGGGGTCACCGATCGTATTCCCAGCCGCATCCGTCTGCGCATCATTATTTAAAGCCAAAGCTCTGAGGAGACTTTGCAGCGGTGAGTTCGACGCGCTGAGCAAAGACTCTGAATTCCGACCTTCTGACCCTGAACTCAAATTAGAAACTGGAATTATCTTTCCCTCCGCATAAATCTCTTCGACAGTCATTTGGTTTAATGTGAGGGTGCCTGTCTTATCAGAACAGATATAGGTTACAGAGCCAAGGGTTTCTACTGCGGGGAGTTTTCTTATCAGCACATTCTGCTTGATCATCTTTTTTGCACCCAGGGCAAGAGAAATCGTGACGACTGCGGGGAGGGCCTCTGGTATTGCCGCAACAGCGAGGGAAATTGCCGTGAGAAACATCATCACAAAAGGCTCTCCCCTGAGAAGGCCAACACCGAAAACAATTGCGCAGATCGCAAGCACGGCAAGACCAAGTTTCTGCCCAAATCTTGCAAGCCTTTTCTGGAGGGGTGTTTTTACCTCTTCTTCTTCCTGAAGCAGAGTCGCGATTCGACCGAGTTCTGTATTCATGCCCGTGGCAACGACAATCCCGCTGCCCCTTCCATAAGATACGACCGTGCCCTTAAAGGCCATGTTTTTCCGGTCACCCAGCGGGAGAGCATCTTCATGTATTGGCCTCGCATGTTTTTCCACGGAGACGGATTCTCCCGTAAGAGCTGCCTCCTCCACCTTCAATTGGACAGCCTCATTCAGTCTCATATCGGCTGGTACAACCTTTCCTGTATCGAGGATAACCATATCTCCAGGTACAAGCCCAAATGCTGGAACACTGGTAGGCATCCCATCTCTTAGAACGAGAGCGGTAGGGGGGGCCATTTGCTTTAGGGCTGCCATTGCCTTCTCCGCTCTGTATTCCTGGACAAAGCCGATGATGGCATTGAGGACAACGATGATAACAATTGCAATCGTGTCAGTGAAATCTCCGATCATCCCGGAGACCACGGCAGCCCCCATCAGAATAAGTATCATAAAGTCTTTGAACTGATCGAGAAACATCATGAAGGGTGTTCTTTTCTTCTTTTCCGTCAATTCATTTCGTCCGTATGTTTCCAGACGCTTCATCGCTTCTTGGGAAGAAAGTCCCTGAAGGGATGAACTCAGATCTCGAAGAATCTCATTGACCTCTTTTTGGTACCAGCGCATGATATTCTCTCTATGCTGCAAAATTGAAGCCCCTAAACAAGGGGACTCATCTTGTGGTCTATTATTGCGATCTTCTCATTTTTTGAAGACGCTGAACACTTATCAAGGCCCGTCTTTTCCAGTTTCGACACGCCCTCTAACTCACCGGCATCAAGCCATACCCCTTCACACCCGGAACACTTGTATATCTTGATACTCCTGTAACGGTATAATTTCATTACTAATCACAAATAGCATAGCTCCACTTGCAAAGGCAAGCCCCCAGGGAAGAAGCGGATGGGTTATTGTTACAACAGACACCCCCAATAGTCCTCCTATAGGTTCCACCAATCCCGTGAATGTGGCATGTCCAAGTGCATTAGCAGGATGGTATCCAGCCCGAACAAGGGCTAAGGCTGTGGCCAGTCCCTCAGGCATGTTCTGGAAGCCAATGCCCACTGTCAAAGCCGTCGTCTCCCTGATGTCCCCTCTTCCAAAACTTATCCCTACTGACATCCGCTCCGGAAAATTGTGGAGGGTGATGGCCAGCACGAAAAGCCATACCCGAGAAATATTCAGGGGAAAAGGGTGAAGATCATTCCTCATCCATAATTTGCAATGTAGGCAAGGAGACCGTGGAGGGCTGCGCTGACGAAGAGGGTCATTCCGGTTCTCCGATGCATCTGGAATGGCACTTTGATCCATCGAAGTCCTGTGCTGAGCTGGAATAGGATCAAGATCATGTTAATGAATCCCAGGATTAAAATGATCGAAACGCCACCGATCTTCATAGAAAATCCTCCGATTTTTCAGTGATCATTTCACCATGATCTTATGCTTTGCAGGTCCTTTGCTACCGTGGTTATTGCAACTTGCCTCTGCGACGATCTCCATATCTTCCGTCGCCTTGATCTTAATTTCTTTGGCAAACACCGCTCCTTCAGGTCGATTCTCTCTGGTATAGTCCCACCGGGCTATCTCTTTCTTGTTGCCTGTCACCTTTAACCACTCCGTAAAGTGTGAGGCAGTATTTGCATTATGGGTGACGGTGATCCTTAGGGTCACTTCGGATCCTTTCGCAGCCTGGGTGGGTCCATCAATGGAAGCTTCCGACCTATTCGCAGATGCAATGCCCACTTGAAACAACAAAATGACCAGCCCGATCATTCCAAACAACATTCCCTTTTTCATTTTCTCACCTCCATGTCAACCCCGTTAGAAAGGACGGGGCTTTCTAACGGGGGAAACTAACAGCACCCCTTCTTCATTTCCTGAGGGGGTACAAATGATTTATAATAGGTGGGCGATTTGTCTAAGGCCTTTTCGTAAACCCGAATCAGACCTCTGGCCTCTTCCTCAGGCACAGGCAGACGGGTAGCTTGGTTTTTTCCTGCCTGACCGAGCTTCTTTCGGAGTTCTCGATCATCCACGAGAAGGAAAGCCTGTTTTAGAAAGTCTTCTGGTGAATGAAGATCATACAGGAGCCCTGCGGGCAAATCGCCTTGATCTCCCAATACCGGCCACCGATTTCCCGGAATATCGGAGGCCAAAATCGGTTTTCCGGCCGCTTTCGCTTCGAGGAGGACATTCGAAATACCCTCTGATGAGGAAACGTTGAGGATCACATCAGCACCCCTGTAGGCAGACCGTATGGCTTGGAAAGGGATGGGTGGCAGCCATCGGCAGAAGGCGTGAAGACGTTTTACCTCCTGTTCGAATCTTCCTGCATAGTCTTTGTCGAGGACAGGACCGGCAAAGACCGCCCGAATCGATGGTCGCAAGGTATGCACCCTTTCGAGAAGGTAAAGAGCCTCCAGATTCCCTTTGACAGGGCGTATTCCTGCTGGAAAGAAGAAAAGGATGTCTTCTGGGCCACAATTCGAAGCCCCTCGCAGGTCAAACTCCTCCTCTCCCATCCAGCAGTAGGACTTCGGGAGGATCAGGATCTTATTTTGAAACTGGGGATAACACTCTACGATGCGCTGGACCATCTCTCGGCTCTGGGCGATGATTGCCCTCGCCTTTTCGAAGACTTGAATGATGATTCTCCGGCGATCTTCCTCCTGGGTATCGAGATGTATGTCCGTTCCTCCGGGAGAGACGACAAGGGCCCGTCCGTTAATCATCGAGTCGATGGAAGGACCAAAAAGTAACTGACCTGTCCGAAAAGCATGGTGGAGGTGAATGAGGTCTGGCTTAGAACGGGAAAGCCTTTGCCCAAGGGCGGAGCCTTCGAGATCTTCCGTAGCCAAGACCTCTACGTCATGACCTTGTTTCACGAGAGATCGCCTCCATCTTTCAGCCGTCGAGGCATTTCCCGAGGTAAATGGGAAGGCTGAAGGGGTCAGAATGAGGATACGGAGGCAGGAACTCAATAGGGGGCCTCCGGAAAAGGGGTCAGGATAATCTTCATTTCTTCTAAAATAAGACTCCATCTCCCATTTAGCAAGGTTTCAAGTTCCGCTTCTCTTTCCACGGTTGAGAAATTCGAGAAGGGGGTTGTCGAAAGATTCCCGGCGATTCTGCCGGGATGAACCATCAGCTCCGTGAGACCATCAGGGAGCCGCCGGAATACAGAGTCCAATCCTCGAATGGAAAGACGCCCCTTTAAGTAAAGGCCGCGAAACTGATCCGTGGCATGAAATCCCGCCCCCAAAATAACCGGTCGAGCCCTTTGGGCCAATCCGCTAAAAAATCTTGACTCTTCACAGAGAGAGCAGGGGAAAATGAAATCCGAGGATGTCGCTTCGGGTTCATCGGGAACGCGGATCCAAGGGATATGATGCCTTTGAGCAGACCCAAGCATGGCTTTCAGGACAGCGGGAAGAACATGGACGTGCTGGTGCCCATCGAGATGATGAAGAGGAATACCCGATGCTTTGAGAAGAGAGATTTGGGCCTCCACCTCCCGAACAACCTCGGTCTCCAGATCCCGGTCCTCCTGTCGCATCAGCAGGCCCTGTGTGGAGCTCTTTCCTTTGAACAGGCCGTCGGATCCAAGAAGAAGGGAATTCCCAGTTGAGACCGGTTTTCCCTCGGAGAGATTGAGATGGACTCCCCAGGAGATATTCTTAAAAGATTCAGAGCCGATTCTATTCAAAGCATCCTGTAGCCCTGGTCCATTCGGAAGGATACTCGCACTGGTCACAATGCCTGCCCGCATGGCCTCGAAGATCCCAGCGTTTCTTGCCTCATCGGCACCGAGGTCGTCCGCATTGATGATAAGCCGCTTCATGACGACCGTAATCCTCCTGCGCGAATAAAGAGATTTCGGAAAAACCATCGACCATCCGAACCCTCATAGAATTGAGAACGGCCGGAGGACCGCAAATGAAGGAGGTGGCCGAAGAGTCCTTCGTCCATCGCCTCATACTCATCCGGGGTAAAAAAACGTTGAGTTTCCCGCATGAGAGAAACCATTGAAAACCGTTCCTCTAATCGCTGCCATAAACCAGTGGGATTTGCCAGAGAGATAGCGAGTATCCAGAGCCTTCCTTGTTTAGGTTCGATAAAATTCGGGGCTTGATCAAGAATTGCGAAAAGATGCTTTGTTCCATCTATGCCTCCATACCGGGGCCCAAAAGGCCGAGTGCCAGGAGTTTGGGGTGGAGTGGCGATGATGACATCGAACTGCCTGAGAGTGTCCTGTGAAGAGTCCCGTTCTCTTAAAGCCTCAAACCAGGACCCCGCAAGAACCTGGACCCTTTCTCGAACTCCGTTCCGCTGGGCATTGTCGATCGTTGCAGTAAGGGCTCTCGGGTCAATATCGACGGCCACGACATGTTCAGCACCCAACTTCGCTGCGGCGATGGAAAGCAGGCCACTCCCGCACCCGAGGTCGAGGACTGCTTCCCCTGACCGAACATCGAGGAGCTTTGCCAGATCAATGCTTGATGGGGGCGGCACATGAACCCCCTCCGGAACTTCGAGAGTGACAGGTCCTGTTGGGAGTTCAATGCTGACATGCCTTGCACCCTTTTCTTGGAACGGACCACAACGGCCTTGGGCTGAGGAGAGAAGACGTTCGATGAGGCCGGGATAATCCAATCCTGCCCACTTCGCCGAGCGTGCGAAAGCTTCACCAATTTCAAGGCTAGGAGTGACGTTCGCCTCAAGGAAAAAAGGGGTTCCATTCTGCGTAAGTCGTAAATCGAACCGAGCGTAATCCCTCAAACCAAGAACCTCAAATGCCCTGCGAGCCAACGCTTCAATGTCCCCTTGAAGATTCGCCGTGAGGTTTGCAGGCACCATGCTCTCTGCGGGAGGATCCAGATTCTTGAACCCTTCACTGAGCATGCCCTTTCCCGTATCCTCCAACCGCCACTCAACGAAAGGCAAGACCTCCAGCCCTTTGGGGCCAGAGAGCAGAGGAACCGCAAGTTCGCGGCCTGGCAGGTACCTTTCGATCACGATGGGTTGTCCGTATCGGTCGAGCAGATCTGTGGCGTGCAAAAGAGCGTCTGATTTATTTCGTGCAAGGACGAGTCCGCGGCTCATATGCTCGAAGGCAGGCTTCAGCACCAGAGGCGGTTCAAGCCACTGGGGGAGTTCCCATTCTTTTGATCTGGCGACGATTCCAGGTGGAGTGGGTATCCCTGCGGCGGAGAGCCTTGCCTTCGCGGCGACCTTGTCGTCTGCAAGAAAACAAGCCATGGCATTCGAGCCCACGATCCTTGCCCCTCGAGACTCGAGAAGATGCCGGATCAAGGCCCGGAGGAGGCCGCTGCCTTTGAACGTATCGGTATGGTCAATAATCAGGTCACATCGGCGGACCAGATCCTCGACCAGAAACTCGACCTCCTCTGAGTTGGCAATGATGGCGTCATGACCGAGAGATTCGAGGCCCTCAGCAATTGACTCAGCACAACGACAGACCGATCCACGAGTTCGAACAATTCCTATGCGCATCGAGGGAGTTCTTTCATTAGGATTTTGTCCTTAGGATTTTATCCTTCACCACGCGTTTTTTCAAATGTTATCTTACTCCTCAAGCTCATCACCCAATTGTGCCTTCCATGCGGCAATGAGTTAGAGAGAGGCTTTTTTCTTTTGAAACCTCCCCATTGGCGATTAATCAAAAAATAACTAAAAAATAAGTTGACATTTAAATTTTAATGCTATATTAATATTTACTAAAATTACTCCGCGATCAACTGATCCATAGAATTGGTCATTTGAGAAGCGAGGGCCAATCAAAATGGCTGGCAAGATTTCCTCAGGGATCGGATACTTAGACCACCTCCTGGGTTTTCTAAAGACCGGGGATAATGTGATCTGGGAGGTTGAGGCGGGGACCTATGTTGAAATTTTTCTCCAGCGCTTCATTGAGCACAATCTGAAGAGCGGATACAAATTAATCTATGTCAGCTTCAATGCCTCTCCCGCCACCCTTACCAAGCGCTTAGCCCATCTTCCTCATTTAGAATATCTGACCCTCTTGGACTGCTTTACGGCGGGAAAAGGGAACAGCGACCCCCTCTTTGGTCAATTTTATGAGAAAGGAAAAGAAGGATTTAAGGGAAGCGTGATCAAAGTCGAAAACCCCAAAGACCTTGCTCAATTCCGTGTCGCCATGGATCGGATCGAGATCGAAAAGGGGTCAGGTGTCCGATATATCTTCGACAGTCTGACCGGGATGCAGGATATATGGGGTGATGAGAATCTTACTTACAAGTTTTTTACCTACTCGTGTCCCAGACTCTACGATCTTCAGACCGTGGCCTACTGGGTCCTGGAAAAGGATGCCCACACGGCCACCTTTAAAGCCAATCTCCGACATATCACGCAGGTGGCGATCGAGCTTGAAAAGCAGGATGGAGATCTCTTCTTTAAGGCGATCAAGATTGAAGGGAGATTCTCAAGAAGCGCCTTTCTTCCGAAACATTATGAAGTCTGGGACGAAGAAATTATTTTTCCTTCCATTGGAGGCCGAAGGCCCGGAAACCTGGGTGACAAGATCAGAACGTTGAGGAAAAAGATAGGAATGACCCAGAAGGAGCTGGCAGAACAGGTGGGCCTGACCCCAAGCTTCATCTCTCAGCTGGAGAAGAACCTGATCAGTCCCTCCCTCGATTCCCTTTTGAAATTGAGCGAAAAATTGAATACCCAGCCGATCTATTTTTTGAGCAACGGAGAGACCGGGCCACTCCAGAAGATGGTGATCAAACCAAGTGAAAGGCAGAATATTCAACTTCCGGCCCTGAAGGGTTCGAACATCAAGCTTGAGCTTCTGGTTTCGGACGTGCTCAATCGGAGAATGGAACCCTACCTGTTAACCATAAAAGAAGGGGCGGAGATCGACGGCCATTTTTATGACCATAAGGGCGATGAATTCGCTTATGTGATGGAGGGGGAGCTGGAGGTCGAAATCCATAATGAAAAACAGTTGGTGAGAAAGGGAGATAGTCTCTATATCGAATCGACATTTCCCTCAAAATGGGCCAATACGGGAAAAGGAGATGCCGTTATTTTGTGGATCTTAAGCCCACCCAGAGGAGGCTTGTAAAGTTAAGCAAAACTTAAGCATAATATTTTTTTGTTATGAAAGTTAAGTGAAAATGTATTTTTTCTAAGGAACTTAACCATTCGTTAATTCGGAGGATGAAATGAACCTAAACCCAGTTGATTTGATCGTTGACAAATACCGGGAGAAGAGGACAGCGCTGATCAGCATCCTTCACGATGTTCAGGACCGGTATAAGTATCTTCCTGAGGAGGCCCTCAGAATGGTGGCTTCAAGGCTCCGGATGGACATCAATGAGATCTACGGCGTTGCCACCTTCTATAGATCCTTCACCCTGACTCCTCAAGGGAAACACTCCGTTACTCTTTGCCTCGGGACGGCCTGCCATGTTCGTGGAGGGCCAAAGATATTGAGAGAACTCAAAGGGCTCCTCGGGATTGAACCGGGGCAGACCACGGCGGACAGACAATTTTCTTTGAATGTGGTCAACTGCCTGGGGGTTTGTGCCATCGGTCCGGTGATGATGGTGGACGGGAAATTCTATGGTGAGATGAATTCACTCAGAGCGAAGAGGATCATTGAGAAGCTCAATCATAATCATAAGAATAAGAAGAGAAATGGGGTGAGGTCATGAGAAAGATGAAGTCGGTATCTGATTTAGAGAAGTGGAAGGCGGCCATTTTATCAAAACGGAAACAGGATGGGGTGGTTGTCTCTGTATGCGGAGGGACCGGTTGCCATGCCTACGGGTGTAAGGAAGTGAGGGATGAGTTTTCAAAAACCGTTAAGAAGAATGGTGATCCGAAAAAGATCCGATTGAGATTCACTGGGTGCAGGGGATTCTGTGAGAGAGGACCCATTGTTTCCATCCAACCTCAGGGGATCTTTTACCAAAAGGTTCAGGCGAAGGATGTTCCCCTCATTCTTTCCGAAACCGTTGAGAAGGGAAACATCTTGGAGCACCTCCTTTATGAAGACGCCCTCACGAAGCGAAGGGCGATCTCCGAAAAAGAGATCCCTTTTTACAGAGCGCAGAATCGGCTGGTCCTGGGAAATAACGGTCTGATCGAACCCACCAAGATAGAGGATTACATCGGAATCGGCGGATATCAGGCCTTGTCAAAAGCTCTTTTCGGAATGGAACCCGACGAGATTATTAAAGAGATCAAGGCCTCCGGCTTGAGAGGAAGGGGAGGGGCAGGATACCCGACCGGAAAGAAATGGGAAGAGTGTCGGAAAGCCCCCGGTGAGGCCAAGTACATTATCTGCAACTGCGATGAAGGAGATCCTGGAGCTTACATGGATCGAAGCCTTTTGGAAGGCAACCCACACGCTGTTTTAGAAGGGATGATGATTGGTGCCTATGCCATAGGTGGAAACTACGGGTATATCTACGTCAGGCATGAATATCCTCTCGCTTGTAACAATGCAGAAACGGCTATTCAACAAGCCAGAAGAGCTGGATTATTGGGTAAGAATATTTTGGGCTCCGATTTCAGTTTTGATGTGGAGATCACAAAGGGAGGTGGAGCCTTTGTCTGCGGAGAATCGACAGCGTTGATTTCGTCGATCGAAGGAAGAGTTGGAGAACCGAGGGGCAAACAGATTCATACCGCGTCAAAAGGGCTTTGGGGAAAACCTACGAACCTTAACAATGTGGAGACCTGGGGAAATGTCCCTTTGATCATTGAGAAGGGAAGCCAGTGGTTTGCCTCTATCGGCACGGAAAAGAGCAAAGGGACAAAGATCTTCTCTCTGGTGGGAAAGGTGAAACATACCGGATTGGTCGAAGTGCCCATGGGCATTACCCTGAGGGAGATCATCTTCGATATTGGAGGCGGTCAGCAAGATGGAAAACGAATCAAGGCTGTGCAGACAGGAGGCCCTTCAGGCGGCTGCATTCCCGCCTCCCTCTTCGATCTGCCCGTCGATTTCGATAGCCTTACGCAGGTCGGCTCCATGATGGGCTCGGGCGGAATGATCATCATGGACGAAGGGACCTGTATGGTCGATGTGGCAAAGTATTTCGTCCACTTCCTTCAGGAGGAATCCTGTGGAAAATGTCTTCCCTGCCGGGAAGGTTTAAAACGGATGGGGCAGATTCTGGAGAGGATTACAGAAGGAAAGGGGAGCGAGGAAGACCTGTCACTCCTCAATGAATTAGCGGAGGTCGTAGGGGATACCTCCCTTTGTGGCTTGGGAAAAACAGCTCCGAATCCGGTTCTTTCGGCCTTGAGATATTTCAAGCCAGAATTCGAGGCTCATATTCATCAAAAGAGATGTCCTGCCGGTGTGTGTATCCCTCTGATTCGATACTCCATCTCGGAAGCGGATTGCACCGGATGTGGGGCCTGTTCAAAGGTTTGTCCGACCCAGGCGATCAAAGGAGAGAAGAAGCAGAGCCACTCGATCCTGGCAGAGGTCTGCTCGAAATGCGGGTCCTGCAAAGACGTGTGTCAATCGAATGCGGTGATGGTCCAGTAAGGAGGATGGGTATGGAGAGAAGAACAGTCAACGTGACCATAGATGGAAGATCTTTGGATGTGGAGGAGAGAACCACCATTCTCCAAGCGGCCCATGAATTTGGAATTCACATCCCCACGATGTGTTATATGGAGCATCTTTCTCCCTATGGGGGGTGTCGCCTCTGCGTCGTGGAGATCAGCAACAACGGGGGGAAACCTTATGTCGATACCTCCTGCACCCACGAGGTGAGGGAAGGGATGAACATCCAGACGAAGTCCCCGAAGATCATCCGCGCGAGGAAGATGTTGGCCGAACTCCTTGTGGCCAGCGCTCCCAATGTGAAGATGGCTCAGGATCTCGCTGCTCGGATGGGCCTGACCAGAGTTCGATTTCCCATGGAGGACCATCGCTGTATTCTCTGCGGGCTTTGTATCCGGATGTGTTACGAGCAGATGGACGGAAAAGCCCTCGGATTTGCAGGGAGAGGGATGGGTAGAAAAGTGAGCATGCCCTTTGAGGTCAGGTCCGAGACCTGTCGTCTCTGCCGGGGCTGTGACTATGTCTGTCCTGGAGTGATTGTCCCGTGCCAGGGAGTGAAAGAACCCGGGGAGCTCTGTGGAAGATGCGTTCGCCTTGAAGAAATGCCGACCTGTTGTCCCACAGGAACCTTCGGCTGTTTCTGCGAGCAGAATCCACTCTAATACGTTTATTTATTCTGCGCTCCCTCCTTGATCCATTGCCGGATGGCCTTATAGTCATCGTCTTGGGTCCCCCAGAACCAACCGCCTCCATGGGTTGCGCCCTTCTTTGTCTTGAGAAGCAAAGGACTGCTGTCCGGATCTTCCGTGGATACGACGCTTTGAATACCTATTTTTTCCCAGAGCACCCCGCCGACACTGACCTTCGATCCTCCGTAAGAGGTGATGTCGAGTCCGCTACTATAGTCTATCTTGCTCGTTCCCTCGTAATCTGATCGGGTGACCATCCTAGTCCACGTGTCTCCCGGGATATGGCAGGGCACGCATTTATTCTTGAGGATGGGCAGGATATGTTTCTTGAAGCGGAGATTCGAGGAAGGGTAGGATGAGAGGGTGCTTTTTTCCGAGCCCCATAGAGCTCCTCTGGCAGCCAGGGCCCCGTGATGCATGTTGCAGCTCATCCTTGACGTACCATCGGTCGACCCTCCGACCGGAGCAATGGTGACCATGGGTCTGACTTGATCAGCGGTCCTGACCCATGTCTTGTATAGCCATGTTCTCGAGTCATGGGAGGGTGCCGGAATCAGATTTCCCTCCGGGTCGGAAGAGTAGAGCTTGACTGTCTTGCCACTATGGCTCGCAATGGCCAACGGATGGCTGCCGATAGCGGCATAAGTCCAGAAATTCCCTACCTCGTTGGTTGTCATGCTGATCACTTTTCCATTGCTATCCTCCAAGATGACCTCACCATTTTTCATCGGTTTTCTTGACATCCTATCTTCATATAATGTACCGGACATAGTGAAAATGTAGTTGTCTGCCTTCCCCTTGGGGCTGTGGCAGATACCACAATCCGCTCTCACATTATGAGTTCCTATTCCCGGTCCATTATCTTTACCTGGTTTATGGCCTTCTGGCGCGGATTGCCACTTTCTTCCTGCGGCCGAGAAATCGGTCCCATCGTAACTCAAAGTCTGAGAAGCAAAGGCTAAGACGGACGCGAAAATAACCAGAACGGACCGAATGTAGTTGTTTCTGTTCATGGACTGCCCCTTTCTATCAACAGATTTTAATGGCAGGGTTCCTCTGTTTCGATCTTCCCGTTGCTGCTTCCTTCGGAGATCCTCTTGGCTTCTTGAAGACCAACCATGAAGACCCCTCCTGTTCCCACATTCAAACCGGGTGCTCCGACTAAGAGATTGCCGCAATCGCAGAAGACGACAGACGTGCCAAAGCACTGATCCCTCGCGGATCCGCCAAATACCGTGGAATCCGTAAGGGACGTCATCGAATCCATAGTTCCCGGTTTGAAGAGATATACTTTGCCTCCCATGAGATTCATCTCCGCATCTGCCGTCGAAGCTCCAACAGCCAGCCCGGTCCCTTTACATCCCTTTTCGCTGACTACAGCCAGGGAGGATCCCAAGCGATCGAAGGGCCTGTTTCCATTGATTCGAACGATCAAGTCAGGGGAAGGCTTATCAAGATCGATCGCCCTTTTTCCCTTTCCTCCCTTGACGATCAAGATGCATCCTGTGCTCGCTTTGCCATCGATGGTCGCCCCAGGAGCTCCGAAGGCCATTTCTCTCATTCCATCTCCATCCAAATCTTCCAGAACAGCAATTGAATTGCCCAAGCCCGCAGCCGAACTCTTGGCTAAGAAGTCTGGAGCGTCAATCGCCGGCGAAAACGCCGGGCTTCCGTAATAACCCAACACCTTTCCGTTTGAAGAGAAAAGGAGATCAGAGATCCCGTCCCCATTCACATCACCGGTGGCCACTGCCCTGCCAAGACCTTGATGGGTTTTGGAGGCATGAAGCGAGATCCGCCGTTTGAAATCGGGCCCGAGAAAGAGATAGATCGCTCCGCCCTGGTAAAAAGCAGGATCCTTTGTATGAAAAGGAGCCCCAACGATTACGTCCACAAAACCATCCTTATCCAGATCGCCTGAGGCGATTGAGAAACCGAATTTGTCCAGAGGATCCTCCCCGGAAAGGACGGAAATGATCTGCCCCTTACTCCCTCCCTTGTAGATTGTTACGGTCCCGCACAGCGATACATCCTCCCCGTCGCCATGGAGTGCTCCTACTGCAAAATCATTCCTCTTATCGCCATCCACGTCCCCAAGCGTTGCAAAAGAGAATCCGAAGTTGTCACCACCACTGAGCAACGTGGCGGGTGG
Source organism: Thermodesulfobacteriota bacterium (assembly GCA_041947025.1). Classification (GTDB taxonomy): domain Bacteria; phylum Desulfobacterota; class BSN033; order BSN033; family UBA1163; genus CAVTZZ01. Next base: position 18,177 of record JBHGBJ010000003.1, on the reverse strand, counting down.
AAAAGAAAACCCTCCTTGTGAATTCCCCCGATAGACAAGGACGACTCCTATCCGGTTGGACCCTTCAATCGTTGCATAGGGAGCCCCCACAAATTTATCCGCAATCCCGTCTCCATCGAAATCGGCCAGCCCTACTACCTGTCCCTGACGGCTTCCGGTAAGATTGAGTTTGGCGATGTCGTCCCCGGTTGTTAATAGGACAGGATTCGTTTGCGCGTCCCCGGATTCTGCATGGAAAAGTCCGTAGACGCCCAAGAAAAGAAAAAAGCATAAGAGAAAAAACCATTTCTTCATTTTCATATTCTTGCCTCCACAGACGGTTCTTCATCCATACTACTTCAAAGTAGCTCAGGGAGAAAATACCGTTATCTCTGTATTTCTGTGGATGAAATCATGTATTTTGGGATGGATAGGTGGTTATGCAGGGAGGTTGACTAATAAGTAGGAAGCTAAGGGAATGCAAAAAGGCTGGAAGAACATACGCCTCAGAGATCCTTTGGACGACCCTATCCCGGTTTTCACATTCAGTCCACCGGGGGGGGTGAACGAAGAGCTGCAGCGGCGATTCCCTCATAATTCTCCAGTTGAGGTGGCCGCTTGCCTTGTTCGATCTCGTGGATCAACTCGACCACTGCCTGGCAGATCGGAGTACGAATGCCTACCCGTTCTCCTTCCCGCACAGCGTGGCCTACCGTGAAGTCCACTTCTGTTCTCAGGCCGCTCTTCAGCGCTCTCGCAATGTTGCCGGGCTTGTCGCTTTTCCAGTTCAACGCCATTTCGGCGAATGCCGATTGTCGGTCTTCATAGGGCCGGCCGGGAAGGAAGTCTGACGGATCGTATTCCTCCAAGGGCTCGAAGCGCACTCCCGCAGCAGCTCCGACCGCTGTCAGCTCCGCCATGAAAGCCATGGACAAGCGCCGATTCGGTTGGCTTTGCCATATCTCCTTCAATGGGACGCCGGAAAGGGCTTCAAAGAGACCCAGGCTCGTGAAGGTCAATTTGCTCCAAAGAAAACCGAAGATATTGCTTGTGATTTCAGTCGGAATGACGGAATTAAAGAGCCCGTGCACCGCGGTGAGTTGCGGCGTGGTCCGTCCGTGGAGGTGCCCGACGTAAAGATGCCCACGAGCTTGCGTCTCGAGACGGCCTGGTCCTAATAAGCGGCTCCGCATCCGGATCACAGTACCGATCGCGTGATCAGGTCCAACAAGCTCCTCAAGGAGAGGCGGGTTGATACCGTTCTGAAGCGACACCAATATCGCTCTTTGGTTCAGATGAGATTTCAGAGACGAGAGAACCCGTGGGGTGTCGTATGACCGGACCGCAATCAAGGCGAGGTCGAATTTTCCCGTTACCTCGTCCGGAAAGAGCGTAGGCACCGAGACCTTGAAAGGCCCGTCCGGCACGTTAACCTCCAGGCCGTGCTCCCGAATGGCTCGCACATGTTCCGGATTGACATCGACGAGCGTCACAGGGTTGCCTGCATGGGCCAGACGGCCACCGATAATGCCTCCGATAGGACCGGCACCCATGGCAATAATACGCATTCTTATCTCCTTTCTGTCGTGACTGAGTGGTGAGCTTCCTGTAATCTCTCACCTCCCGATCACCCCATCTTTCTTTTCAATCCTACAGCTCCGGAAACAGAATCGAGAAGGCCTCGCCTGCCGCAGTACGGTCAAATTGGAAGGTCAGTTCGATCCGATCGCTTCTTAAACCCATGGAGACCGGCTCCCTCCCGTGATCCTCATCGATGTGGGTGATGGATCGGGCAATGGAGATGATTCGATCGGCCACCTTTGGATCCGGAGGAGGAAGTTTGAACTTACCCCTCGCCTCGACTCCGAACCTCACTTTCCCTCCTTTGGATCGCTCAAGGGATATCTTCTTCGCTTTTTCACTCGCCCCATAAAAAATCGTAAGGCCAAAAAACTTGAGGGCCAGCTCATCCGGATCTCCACCGGGGTCGCCAGAGACTCCTTTACTGGCTCTCGCCAGCTCCTCCCTGGGATCGGTTTCCATGAAACAATCGCAAAACTCCTGAAGCCGCTGATGATAGTTCCTGTCATCTTTAATCATTTTTCCCCTCCTCTCTTTCTCCTTTCAATTTAATGATCGAGGGTGATAAGTTCAAGAGGGATTTAACCGTAATTCCTCCTCTTATCTTAAGAGGGGGGAGAAAGGAGGGAGGCGTTAGATGGAAGGATTTGATCATTTAACGTTCTTGGAGTTTGGTAGTGGTTTATCAGAATTTATCTGGGGTTTGGAATTGGGTAATTGGGGTTTAATTTTCTGGGCGACTTGGAGGATGGTTTCCCCGTAAGGATCGCTTTGATTGTAGCGGAAAAGGATCTGTTTCTTTTGGCTCGTCGAAAGGCTCTTCTTCCACCCATGGGACTTTAAGTAATTTCCGATACTGAGGATCGCCTCTTCTTTGCTGAGAAGCCATTTTTCGAGACTCTCTTTCCTTACCGCATAAGTGATGTAACTCGAAGGAATGAACTGAGGCATCCCCATTGCGCCCGCGTAAGAGCCGAAAACTTCTAAAGGGTCCATCTTCTCATTCTGAACGATCCTTAGAAAGGATTTCAGCTCCTGATACGCCCATTCCGACTTCCTCTTTGCCAGGCCCTCGATCCATTCGCTGGAAAGATCAGGGTTGATTTCCTGAAAGCTGAGATAAACTTTTTGAAGGACCTCCGGAGAGTCCATGAGGGCCATGCTGGCCAGGGTGGAGATGACCCGGTATCTTCCGATATTCTCACCGAATCGCGACTCCACCAGAAGAATACCGACAATCACTTCCTTATCCACGTTAAATTGCTGCTCCGCCTCCCTCAATATCTTAAGGTTCTCTTGGAGAAATTTCTTTGCAAGAAGGATTGATTCCGGCCTTAAGAATTGGGCATAGGCTTCCGGGGTTTCCCTTGAAATGAGGGAGATCATCGTCAATTCCGCGATGAATCCTGCCCGGGGATCTGTCAATAATTTTGACAGGAATTCCGAATCGAATCCATCCTGTGAAAGCCGCTGGATCAGAGATTGAGAAAGAGAGGAGACCTCTCCTGTGTTACCGCCATACGCCATGGAGGAGAAAGAAAGCCATAGCAGGAGAATCCAGTATCCGGTCTTGGGGAGCAGCCGGGATTTCTTCATACTCCCGAATTTAGCAGGTTCCCTGATTTTTTTCAACACATGATTTGAAATAATAGTGTATAATTTATATGATGAAATTTCTGTGGGTCTCCCTCAGCCTGATTTTGATTCTGGTTCAGCTCCCTTTTGGCCCTTCCGAATCCGAGAAACCCGAGGAAAAGCCATCGCCGGTCAAGGGTTGGCAAATGGTTTCTCACTTTACCGTCCCTCCTACCCAATATTCAAGGGCTGGAAAAGGGATCATCAAGGCCGAGAGCGTGGGAAGCCGGTCTTCCCTCTTCAAGGAGGTCGCTGAGAAGGAAAAGGACTTCCCGATTCTTTCCTGGGGATGGAAGATATCGAACGTCGTCCGTTCTGCAGTGGAAACCAGAAAAGATCGATTCGATGCGGCTGCCCGTGTAATGGTCGTCTTCGCGAAAGAGAAGGGGTTTGGAATACTTGGAATCGGAGAGCCCTCCGGATTAAAGATTGAGTATATCTGGGCGAGCCATCTTCCCAAGGGGCATGTCTTCGACCATCCCGGAGAGAAGAACTGTAAGGTTTTTGTCCTGGAGTCCGGAGAGGGTAAGGCCGGGCAGTGGGCCTATGAATGGAGAAATATTCGCAAAGATTTTAAGAAGGCCTTCGGAGAAGAACCGCCGGACCTGATCGCTATCGGGATTCAAACCGATACGGACCAGAGCAATGAGATGGTTACCACCTATTATTCTGAGCCAGTCCTGAAGAAAAGATAACCCGCAGGCTCCTCCTTCCCCACGTTTCCTCTCTTGACCTTAAACATTGCATTCAAACGCCAGGTTGGTGCGCTTCCAAAACTTTATAATTGCGGGTCTTTTATAGATTGCATGAATGCCATACGATTTCATCTGAGGTGAGTCTTGCAACAGGCTTTGAAAGAGGATAGTGAAATGTTTAAAGGGGCCGCTCTAAAGTTTCTTCAGCACACCGACCTGTCTTCCGTGGTCGGAACTACTCCATTTGCGAAGATCGGGATTTTTGGAAGGCCCTGAAAATCTTCTCCGGCGTGATTGGAAGATCCCGTATCCTCACTCCTACAGCATCGTAGATCGCATTGGCAATGGTGGCCGCCACAGGAATAGAGGGAGGTTCTCCCACCCCTTTTGCTCCGTAGGGTCCGAAGCGGGAAGGGACCTCGATGATGGCAGACTCGATGGAAGGAATGGTGAGCGCAATAGGAAGCTTATAGTCGTTTCTTCGAGGAGGATATTGCCCTTGCCCCGGCCGCGGTAGTTTCGGGGCTCATAGGAATCTCTATCGATATGGACCAGGGGAGAGTCAGGCTCCATTGCGAGGAGGGGATCGAAGACTGCCGGAAGCTCCTCATAGGTTACGCGGATCAGTTCCAGGGCTTCTTCCGCGGTCTCCGGGTCCAAGGCGGCCACGGCAGCGACGGGCGACCCTCCTTTGCCGCCCTCTGGGCTGCCTCCTCCACCAAAAGCTCCGGGGCCTTTCTTCCTCGAAGCAATTCTTCCGCCTCCGTCGCCCTGACCGGCGTAGGGCCCACGGCGCCCAGACCGATCCGGCACTCTTCCACCCGACCATCTGCCGAGGAAAGAGCGACCATGACAGCCACTCCCACCACCGGAATATCCATCGAGCCCCTTGGACAGTGCTTGAGATAGACAGATCCCATCCGTGGCATGGGCTCGGGAAGGAAGATCTCTGCAAGGAGCTCTTCCTCCTGGAGAACCGTTCTGCCCGGCCCTGAAAAGAAGGACCCGAGAGGCAGGGTCCTCTCCCCTTTGGGACCTGCGATACGGACGGAAGCAGAAAAAGAGAGAAGGGAAGGTGCGGTCTCCGCGGAAGGAGCTGCGTTGCACAGGTTTCCTCCGATCGTAGCCAGGTTTCGCACCTGGGGAGAGCCCAGAAGATGAGCAGCCTCGGCCAGGGCAGAGAATTTCTCTTTCAGCAGGGAGGAGGTCTCGAGGGTATGGATCGTCGTCAGGGCTCCGATCCTGACGCCTTTGCCCGGGATATGATTGATACCCGCCATCTCGTTGAGGCCCTTGATGTTGACCACAAAGCGGGGCTTGAGGGTGCGCTCTTTCAGGAGCGCCAGAAGATCCGTCCCTCCGGCAAGGACCTTGACCTGGCTTCCATGCCGGTCTAAGATCGCGATGGCTTCCCCGAGGCTGGTGGGCTCAAGATATTCAAAACGGACCATTTTCCCGATCCCTCATGATGGCTGATGTACTTAAATAATCAATCCCCTCTCCCTTGTCAACAAAAATCCCCTCCGGCGCTTTTCCTTTTGACACCTACTTCCCTTTATACTATACTGCTCTAAGCAAAAAGCGAAAGTTTACTTTCAAACGAGTCTCTTAAGGAGGAGATCCAGTGAAAAATGGGAAAAATTTTTGGATGGTTATCGGCCTGGTCGCGGTTCTTTGTCTCTTGGTCGCAGCCTGTGGCGAGAAGAAACAGGAGTCTGCCAAGGCTCCAGAGGCTTCCTTCACCTTCGGTGTCGTTCTGGTTGGACCCTATAACGACCACGGCTGGAGTGAAGCCCACTATGCTGCCGGCAAGTATGTCGAATCTAAGATCCCCAATACTAAGATGATCTATGTCGATAATGTTAATCCGGGCGCGAAGCCGGGCGTCACGGTGCCGCAGGTTGTGGATGATCTCGTCTCCAAAGGTGCAAAGATCGTCTTGACCACTTCGGATGACTTTAAAGACGGGACTCTTGAAGCAGCAAAGAAACACTCCGATCTGCCCATTGTCAATGTCTCCGGCGATCATGCATGGAAGGAGGGAAAGGATTATAAGGCTCCCGCAAATCTGAGCAACTTTATGGGAAGGATGGAGTATGGAAAGATGATTGCGGGTTGTGCTGCCGCCCTGACCACCAAGACGGGCCAGATCGGCTATCTCGGTCCTTTGATCAATGATGAGACCCGGAGGCTCGCGGCCTCCGCTTACCTGGGGGCAAGGTATACGTGGACCAATATCTTAAAGAAAGATCCCCGAAAGCTCAAGTTCAAGGTGACCTGGATCGGCTTCTGGTTCAATATCCCGGGCCAGACCCTCGATCCGGCAAAAGTGGCTGCCGACTTTTATAACAGCGGGCACGATGTGGTGATCTCCGGCATTGATACGACGGAGGGTTTGATCGAAGCCGACAAACTGTCCAAAGCAGGAAAGAAGGTCTGGGCCATCCAGTATGACTATAAGGACGGATGTAAGCAGGCTGAGGATGTCTGCCTGGGCGTTCCCTATTTCAACTGGGGACCTGCCTATCTCAAGGCGATCAAACTCGTGATGGAAAACAAGTGGACTCAATACTGGGAATGGAATGGCCCGGATTGGAAGGATATCAATGATGCCGATACAAGCGCAGTCGGTTTTTTAAAGGGCAAAGCCCTCAGCCAGGAGAATGCTGAAAAGTTGGATCTCTTTATCAAAGGCCTGGCAGACGGATCGATCCATCTCTTCAAGGGGCCGATTCAATTCCAGGATGGAAAGGTCTATCTCAAAGAGGGCGAGGCAGCGACGGACCTTCAAGTCTGGTACCTTCCTCAACTCCTGAAGGGAATGGAAGGTCCCAGCAAATAGATTCTTTATCGATCGAGACGAATGACGGCGAATCCTCCGGATAGCCGATGAGAAAATCCGCTGTCATTCGTCTTTTTCATAATCCATGAAGGTCGAGCTCAAAAACATCCACAAACGTTTCGGCCCCATCCACGCCAACGACGGTATCACGCTCACGATTGAATCGGGCACACTCCACGGCCTTTTAGGTGAAAACGGTGCAGGCAAGAGCACTCTGATGAAGGTGCTCTCAGGCTTCCTCTCTCCGGATGAGGGCGAGATCTTCCTCGACGATACTCCTGTCCGTTTTCATTCCCCACAGCAGGCCGTGGCTCTGGGTGTGGGGATGCTCCATCAGGATCCCTTAGACTTTCCATCCCTCCGGGTCCTCGACAATTTTCTTCTGGGTTCTCCCGGGGAATGGGTCTTGGACCGCCATCAAAGCAGTCGGCGGCTCGCCGAGCTGGCTCGCCCCTTGGGCTTCAAACTCGATCCTGATGCCCGGGTCTCTGATTTGAGCATTGGCGAAAGGCAACAGCTTGAGATCATCCGTCTGTTGGGATTGGGTGTGAGCATTCTGATCCTGGACGAACCCACCACAGCCATCTCAGCTCAACAGAGGGAGAAACTCTTCGGGGCCCTCCACAGGTTGATCGAGCAGGGCAGAACCGTCATCTTTGTCTCCCACAAGCTGGAAGAGGTGAAGAGTCTCTGCCGCAGGGTGACCGTGATGTCCCATGGGAAGAAGACAGGGGAGGTGAGCGTTCCCTGCCCAACGGAGAGGCTGGTCCAGATCATGTTTGGCAAAAGCATCACCGTGGGCAAGAGATGTGGCATGACCTTTGGAAAGTCCATCCTGAGATTGGAAAACGTCACGGTGAGTGATTGGAGGCTTGAAGTGAGAGGATTCTCCCTCGAAGTCCGAGCCGGGGAAGTGATTGGTCTGTCTGGGCTGGAAGGAAGCGGCCAGCATCTTATCCTGAGAGTTTGTGCCGGGATCCTGAGACCTTCACGGGGGTTTGTGAGGGTGGCAGGGGAGGATATGACCGGACGGACGTATCGGCAATTCATCGAGGCGGGTGTCGCCTATATGCCGGCGGGCCGGCTGGAAGAGGGTCTGATTGCGGGAATGACACTGACAGAGCATACGGCCTTAATCGAAAAGAATCTCTCTTTTTTCATCGACTGGCCGCTGGCGGCAAGGGTTGCCTTGCAACGGATCGAAGAGTATAAGATCAGAGGCAAGCCGGAGACATTGGTTGAAGAGCTTTCCGGCGGGAACCAACAGAGAAGCCTTCTTGCGCTCCTTCCCCGTCGCACCGAACTCTTGCTGATGGAGCATCCGACACGAGGGCTCGATATGGAGTCCGCCGAATATATCTGGAGGCTGCTTCTCCATCGGACCGAGAAGGGAACAGCGATCCTCTTCACCTCCTCCGACCTGGATGAGCTGCTCGATCGAAGCGACCGCATCCTGGTCTTCTTTGGTGGAAAGGTCAAGGAGATGGAGACCTGCAATACCCATGCGTTGCAGCTCGGTGAGGCCATCGGAGGAGAAGGGTTTGAATAACTGGCTGATCCGTCCGAACTTCCTCTTGCGAATCATCGCCATTCTCTTTGCCCTCGTCTCGAGCGCATTGATCCTGCTAATCCTGGGCGCCTCTCCAGGGGATGCCTTCCACCTCATCCTATCCGGTGCCTTTGACTCGCCATCGAAATTAGCCTACGTCATGACGGCGTGGGTTCCGGTCTTGCTCTGCTCAGCAGGATTGCTGGTGACCTTTGCCGCGGGTTTCTGGAATATTGGCATTGAAGGGCAGGTGGTCATGGGGGCGGTCTTTGCCACAGGCCTGATCCAGTTGCTCCAGGAGACCTTTCCGCCGGTGTTGGTTCTGACCCTTGCCGCACTGGCCGGCCTCGTGGGAGGTGGTCTATGGGGGATGCTCGCCGGGGGACTCAGGCTCTATGGCAATGTGAATGAAATCTTCGGCGGCCTGGGGCTCAACTTCATCGCAGGAAGCCTGACGGTCTATCTCGTTCTCGGCCCGTGGAAAAGACCGGGGATCGGCTCAACGAGCGGCACAGAGCCTTTTCCCTCTTCGCTCTGGCTGCCAGCCTTCAAAGGCTTTCAAGTCAGTCCGATCGAGGTGCTCCTGGGATTGTCGGCGATCGCCCTGGTCGCCTCCGCTCTCCGCGGAACCCGTCTGGGCTTAGAGCTGAGGGCGATTGGCAAGAACTTGCGAGCCGCTTTCATCAAAGGGATTCCTGTAGATCGGCAGATGCTCCTCTCCTTCGGGCTTTGCGGTGCACTGGCCGGACTGGCGGGTTGGGTTCTGGTCGTGGGAACGAGCGCACGCCATAATCTCTTTCCGCTGATTTCGAGCGGTTATGGATTCCTGGCGATTCTCGTCGTCCTCCTGGCAAATCTCAGTGCCTTGTGGAGTATTCCGATCTCCTTCTTCTTTGCGGCGATCTCGATGGGAAGCCTTCAGTTGGCCCTCCAGCGTCAACTGGACTCTTCCCTGGGAGGAGTAATTCAGGGAATGCTGGTCCTCTCCATTCTAATCGCAAAAGGTGTCCAAACCCGATGGACCCTCAGGCGCGGGAGGTGAAAGATGGATCTCCCCATCCTCATGGCATCGATCCTGTCTGCTTCGCCTCCGATCCTCTTCGCTGTTCTGGGAGAGACCCTGACCGAGAAGGCCGGGGTCATCAATCTCTCCCTCGATGGTTCTCTGTTGCTGACGGCAATGGTCGGGTTCATCGCGGCGCTCCATACGGGCAGCGTCGTCGCAGGGTTCCTGACCAGCATGGCAGTCGGTGCCTTTGTCGCGTTGATCATCGCCTTCACGAGCTTGACGCTTCACCAGCCCCAGGTCGCCACGGGCTTTGTCCTGACGTTGCTCTGTCGGGACTTGGCTTATGTCCTTGGAAATCGCTATGCCCATCTTCCGGGACCCCAGGTTCCTCCCACGCCAATCCCCGGGCTCAAGGAGCTTCCCTTTATCGGCCCCGTCCTTTTCGACCAGAACCCTATCGTCTACCTCAGTCTCCTGGCGATCGTCCTGGTATGGATGTATATCTTTAAGACCCGGTCCGGACTCAAGCTGCAAGGTCTGGGAGAGCGGCCCGTTGCGGCCTATGCGCGGGGAGTGAATGTGACGCGGCTCCGTTACCTCTATACCCTCGTCGGAGGCGCCATGGTGGGAATGGGAGGAGCCTCCTTCTCTCTCATGGTCAAGCCTGGCTGGGCAAGGCCTTACGGAGTGGAGGGCATGGGCTGGATCGCCCTGGCCATCGTCATCTTCGGGGGATGGAAACCGATCCGCGCAGCCATGGGTGCCTATTTCTTCGTATCCCTTCAGACGGCCGTCAATCTTCTCCAGCGTCTGTTGCCAGACATCCCGACCCAGCTCTTTCCAGCGCTCCCGTTTCCGTTAATGATCCTGACGCTGCTTCTGGTGACGATCGGCAACGCGGAGTGGGTGAACCGATTGACCAGCCTTTTTCCAGAGAAGATCCAGCGATTCCTGACCCGCACGTTCAAAACCCTGCAGACCTCTCCTCCTGCGTCCCTGGGAACGGTTTTCAAGAAGGAATAAGGACGCGTAATCCCTCAGTGTCCAGCGCAGTTGGATCGGAGTGATCTCCCCTCCGAAACCTTGAAATTGCGGATCATTAGAGAGAGAAATATCGGGGTTTGCGCTGAGGGGCCAGGTCAATGCTGTCCGCGCCTTGGCTCTTCGCTTAAATGTGCCGCTTCAAGTTTTCTCCGGAGAGATCACCCCGATCCCAGGGCAGGATCTCACGAGGGATCTAATTTTTTCTTGACAAAGATAGAAAGGGAGGTTAGAATGTCTTCATACCATAGGGGGGTATAGTATATGGTCAATGAAAAACCGAAGAAAGAGGTCTTGCTCCGGTTAAAGAGGATCGAAGGCCAGATCCGGGGCATTCAGAGGATGGTCGAAGAAGAGATCCCCTGTCCGGAGATCCTCACCCAGGTCGCGGCGGCCACTGCGGCGATCAAGAAGGTGGGGACGGCCATTGTTCAAGAGTACATGGAAGAATGTCTGGAGAAGACCCAGAAGGGATCCGGCATCAGGCAGGGAGAGAATCTAAGGGATTTTAGAAAGGCCGTCTCCCGATATATCGACTGGGCCTAAGTTGATTGCGCCTGCCTGCCGCACGCAGGGAGTGCGGAATAAGATTAGGAAAGATGAATCGGGAGAATTACCCATGGTGGGCGAAGAGAAGACATTCGCGAGATGGGGTTTCTGCGGAATCATCTAAGTCGAAATCAAATCCGAAAAGGAGGAAGCTTAAATGGCAACCGTTCTGAAAGTCAAAGGCATGAGCTGCCAGCATTGTGTCATGTCGGTCACGAAGGCCTTAAGTCAGCTCCAAGGGATCAAGGATATTCAGGTTGACCTTGCAACAGGAGAGGTCCGATTTGATAATTTCAAAGAAGTGGCATCCAATCGAATTGAAAAGGCGATCCAGGATGCAGGGTATGAAGTCGTAACCTGAGAAAGCGTCCAGCTAAAAGCTCAAAGCTGAAAGTAAAATCCTTTGAGCCTTGAGCCTTCAAGTTTCAGCCTAAAAGGAGTGGGAAATGCCGATCTACGAATATCGTTGCCGGAAATGCGAAAAGATTTTTGAAAAGATTCAAAAAATGGCGGAAGAGGGGAAGTCTCTGAAATGCCCCTATTGTGGAGAAGGAAAGCCCGAAAAGATTCTCTCCGGGTTCTCCTCTTCAAAAGGGTCCGAGTCCTCCTCCCCCTGCGGCCCTGCGGGTGGCTCCACCAGATTTTCTTGAGGCTGATGGGTTACCGGTGGTTCACCGGTCCTATCGTTAAGGAGAGGCGATGAAGCGTGACGAAAGACCGAAAGCTCACCTTTTCTTGCCTGTCTTTCTCTTTTTGGTCCTGGCCATGACGGGCTGTTCCCTCAAATGGGGGGTGCCCCAGTGGAGTGGAAGCGGATTCCTCAGAAAAGAATTTTTGGAATACAAGCGCGTCGCCATCCTTCCTTTCGAAGGGGACGATTCCAGCGAAGTCTCCAGGGCCTTTGCCAGGAGCCTTCAGGAGAGGTTCCCTGATATTTCGATCGTTGATCGAAAGCGGGTCCTGGAGCTCTTTCGGGGCGAAGCCTTGGTCCCTGACCGGCTCGATGAGGAAGCGAGGCGGAGGATCGGTATCAGCCTGGGGGCTCAGGCCCTGATCACGGGAAATATCGATTACCCCAGCATCACCCGATGGTTCCTTCAGGTCGTCATTTTTGATTCGGAAACGTCAAGGGTGATGGGACGATCCCTGGTGGAGATAAACTTCATGGGTGACATGGGGAAGGCAGAAGGCGCTCGTTTTGCAGTCGAGAAGCTTACCCTTCAATAAAACAGTCTACAAACCCAGCCTGCTCGTCGATTTCCTTACAACAGATGCTTCGTGAAGACATCATCCAATCGGGTTTTCGTTTGGACGGGCACTGGACCTTACGCTACTGAAGTAAAAGTCTACGTATTGGAAGAGGGCATTCAGAGGGATAGGGGGCCGACTCGAATACTGCTCCATCGTCCAAAGGGCCGACCCAAGGCCTGTGAGGCAGTGCGGATCGTAGTGGCCCGGATAATGGTCGCAGAGGCCTTTGATCAGAAAACGGCCCAGCTCTTTTCGGCCTTTTCTTGAAGCAATCATTTCGCTCAAGGCGGCGACGACAGCCTTCGGCTCGTGCCCGGAGAAGATTTCATAGAAACGAGCATAGTCTGTCACGGGCTCCGTCTTTCGACTCTCCGGCGATGCTTTCTCCTCTCCCTTCTTTTCGATAAACGCAGTCCATGCGCCGATCAGATGATCGTATTCTTCCTCGCTGAAGAGGTGACGCGCCCTCTCCATCGCATAACGGGTAATTGTATGATGCATCCTGAGGATTCCCAGACCTTCGGTTGCTTCCACCATGGGATAGTACAAGGTCTCATCTTCGCGGAGATCCTTCGATTTCCCCAGGGGAAGGGTCGTATGGAATTTCGCCTTGCAAAAGAAATGGGCCAGGGTAGTCAGCACAGGCCATGGATCAGGATTCGCAGGATCCGTCGTCTTCAAGAGAATAAAGGAGGCACAGGAGAACGAATGGCCCAATGAATCGCTGAGGTAGCCGCTCCCGAGGAGCAAGAACCGGCGTGAGAGCTCTTTTCCTCCCTTCTGTTCATAAAATGCGGCCATCAAGACCGCGGTCTTTTCCCAGTCCTCTTCACGGATTGCAGATTCCACATCACCGAAGGAAACAGGCGATGGGAGACGATTCGGCCTGGAGAGTTTCTCCAGGAGAGGTCTTCTGGCATACTCATTGATTTCGAGCTGGACCAAGGCCGGAACCTCTTCTCTTTTCAGGTAAGGGACGAGATCACTGCAGATGGCATACATCTTTGGAAGGTGGGCATTGACAAAGGGAGGATTCAAGACCCGCATCGCAACAGGAAAGAGAGAGAGGTGGATCTCCCAGGGATCCCGTCCGTTGAGGATCTCCTCTTTGAACTTTTCGGATGCACCGGTCACGTCCGAGGCTTCCAGTGCCTGCAAAAGATTCGCGCTCATTCTCATGTCCTTTCTTTTCTATCTTAGTATAAGTGCCGAAGCAATGCAAAGCCAAGTCCCCAAAGATGGAGATTGAAATGGCAAAGCGCCCTCCCCATCCTCCTCTTCGGTTAAGGCGGTAAAAGGGGGGTTATGGTTCTATCTTCCAGGTAATTCAAAATCTCTTGGCGGGATCGATCTGTTAAGTACAACAATGCGGTCTGAATGGCAGGGACTAAGCGGTTCCTTCAGGTGCCAATGTCTTGACACACTCCTTAAAGACGTAACGGGCATGCTCGAAGCCCAAACAGGTCAGGTACTTTGCGGTTTTGGTATTGACGACAATATAGGTCTCTTGCTTCTTATAGATCTCCACTCTTTTCCCGTCGAACACATATCCGATGATCAATCTCGGGGAACCCGGGTCGCCCTCCGTTTCGAGACCCATATAATATTCGCCATTTTCCATATCGATACCTTATGCAAATTGATTTGGACTATCCAAGGAGCAACTTTGATGCCAAGAGCCTGCCATTTTGTAAGCCGTCTAAATCATGAAGATATTTTAAACTCTACATATTTCAGATGGGCATAATAATACCACTTTTTGGATCACAAGGAAGCACTTTGTCCACTTTTCGTATTCTCATCCGGTTTCTTCCTGATTCTCCATCCTCGTCAGAAATCCTTTGATTCGTCATGGGGGTTGGGATAAAATGAAATAAGCTTTCTCTGTTAAGCCATGTTTGAAATCATCGTGATCATCATCGGTGCAATCCTTATTCTCCTCGGTCTGGCAGGGAGTATCCTTCCGGTCCTGCCCGGTCCGCCGCTCTGTTTCATCGGACTCCTCCTGCTTGGGTTCATCAAAGATTTTTCCCATCCCTTGACTCCCTGGTTCTTCATTGTGATGGGCCTGATCCTCATCGCGGCTTTAGGACTGGACTATATCATTCCGGTCTGGGGTGCCAAAAAATATGGGGCATCGAAATGGGGAATCTGGGGTTCCGTCCTTGGCATGGCGATCGGGATATTCTTCTCGCCTTTCGGTATCCTTCTGGGTGCTTTGATGGGTGCTCTGGCCGGAGAGTGGTTATTTAACAGAGAGAAGGGCCGGCCCTTAAGGGCGGCCTGGGGAGTATTCGTGGGGACGATCTTAGGAACAATATTGAAGCTGGGTCTTTCGGCTGTCATGGCCTATTATTTTATCCTGACTCTCTTCTATTAGTAAACGGGGGAATAAGATGATGAAAGAATGGATGAGGTTCTTTTTGGCATTGACGATCCTATCGGGCTTTCTCTTCGGGTGTGCAGGGAATCTGAAAGATGTGAAGGTAAAATGTCCCAAATGCGGGGCCTTCTTCACAACCAAAGAAGGAGCGGAGGAGTTTGAGCGGATGCGCGCAGATCCCAGCCGGTAACATGGAAGAACAAAGCTCAAGACTCAAAGTAACAAAAACATAGGAAGCTCAAAGCTCAAGGCTGAAAGTCCAAAAATGATTGACAGACTGTGCAGAATCATTTTTCTGATGTGCCTGGTCTCTTCGACAATGGCCGCAGAGACGGCCTGGAGGGCTTTCTTTAAAAGTTTCAGACCGAAATGAGAAAAGGAGGAGAGGATGAAGATCGTTAAGGTGAGTCAGGTTTCCAAGGAGAAATATATTCATCCTATTTTTACGGGGCCGGATGTCACGAGGCAGGATCTCCTGCCCGAGAGTAAGGATTTCAATATCGCTGTTGTGAACTTTGGCAAGGGCACCCGAAACAAGCTTCATACTCATGATAGTGACCAGGTTCTGATCATCACTGCCGGCAAAGGGATCGTGGCCACCGAAAAGGAGGAGAAGATTGTGACCGTGGGAGATATCATCCTCTTTCGGGCGGGCGAGAAGCACTGGCACGGTGCAACAAAGGAGTCGGAATTCTCTCACATCTATGTGACCCGGGCCGGAAGCGAAACCAAGATGGAATAGGGAACTGGAATCTTTGCGAAGGGACCTTCAAAAGGAGACCTCCTTGGCGCATTTCCGGTTCTTACTCCTCAGAGATGGAGTCCTTCAGATAAAAAAGCATTCGGATATGAAATCTGACAAGGAACTTTATCGTGAGTTACGCCTCCTATCGGCTGAAAGGCTGTGGAACGATGAGGTGCCGCGTTTCGATCGATCCGCTCCGGAGGAGCGGGTCAAGCGGGTGGCGGTCATCCGGGCAGTGGGCGTGGCCTTTTCCCGAAGCGGCACGGCGACGCAGAGGGCCGAGGTGAGGTCGTGGCTCGTTCGTTTATTGCAGGACCCGACCGAGAAGGTCAGGCGCTATGCCATGACCGCCCTGCCAAAGCTTGGTGCGGGTGCGAGTGAGGAAGCGGCTCTGCTTTCCCTGCTCCGGACGACCCCAGTCGGGCGGGAGAAAAAATTCCTGAGTCAGGCCCTGGATAAAATCGGCGGAAGGGCCACGCTCGATGCAGTGGCCGAAGCTCCCGGGTTCTTTCCTCAAACCGAGCAGAAAGTCAAAGCCGGTATGGAGCGAAGGAAAAGGCCCAGCGCCATTCGAACGGAGACTATTTTCTCTGATCTCAAAGGCGTGCGGATCCATTTACGCTGTCGTAAAGGGTTAGAAGAGATCCTCCGGGATGAAGTAAAAGATGACAAGAGATTCCGCATTGCGGAGGTGCGGAGCGGCCTGGTTGCGATCAGACCGGCTGCTGCCTTTTCCCTGTCCCACATTTATACCCTCAGATGCTTTGCCACCATGGGCTTTTTTCTCGGCCATGTCCGGAGCTCAAACCCGACAGAGTCTATCGATGCCCTGGCCTCAATCATTACATCCCGTCTGTCGCAGTCGATTCTAACAGCCTTCACAGAGGGATCGATTCGCTATCGTCTGGAGTTTGTTTCCAAGGGACACCAGAGAGGCGCCGTGCGCCTCCTTGCGAACCGGGCCTATGCGATCTGCCCGGATATTCTGAACGATCCGCAAAAGGCTCCCTGGTCGATGGATCTCCAGCCTGAAGGAGATGGGATCTCCGTTGAATTGCGGCCGAAGTTGACTCCTGATCCGCGATTTACCTATCGCGAGGGGGATGTTCGTGCGGCATCCCACCCGCCGTTGGCTGCCTCTATGGCCCGCCTCGCTGGAAGGGTGAAGAATGAGATCGTCTGGGACCCCTTTTGCGGTTCGGGTTTGGAGCTGATAGAGGCTGCAAGGTTGGGTGGTGTCGAGAGGATTTTCGGGAGCGATCTCAGCGCAGAGGCTGTTGCCGTTAGCCGCGCCAACTTTGAAGCCTCCAGGGTGAAAGGCCTTCAAGCGAAGTTCGCTATCTGCGACTTTCGCGACTATGCCAAGATCGAAGGCCTGGAGCCCGGGAGCGTAACCCTGATCGTCACCAACCCCCCCATGGGAAGGCGGATCCGTGTCCCCAACATGCGCGGATTATATGAGGATCTCTTCGGTGTCGCTGCCCGGGTGCTTAAGCCTGGCGGACGGCTTGTATTCGTCAACCCGTTACGCATCGAACCTCGAGACCGATCGCTCCAGTTGAAGTACCGGAAAGTGGTTGATCTTGGCGGCTTCAATTGCCGTCTCGAAATGTATCTCAAGGCCGCCCAATAACGGGCTTGTTTTGGCCTGACTTTTGCAGCATCCTCCCCAAAAATCTCGTATTATCCCGAGGAGGCCGATATGGGAACTTCTAACGCCATTTTTATCGAAGTCATTGAATGGTTTGATGAAACCGGAAGAGAGATCGTCCACCGCATTCCTGAAAAGGGATCGGGCGACATCAAGTACGGAGCTCAATTGATCGTCCGAGAGAGCCAGTCCGCTGTCTTTTTTTATAATGGTAAAGCCTATGACGCCTTTGGTTCAGGCCGGCACACGCTCAAGACGGCAAATTTTCCAATTCTCACCCGAGTTCTCAGCAGCCCCTGGGGAATGACGAGTCCTCTGCGCGCGGAAGTCTACCTTGTCAACATGAGGGTCTTTCCCAATCTGAAATGGGGAACCAAGGATCCGGTCGCCTTTCGCGACTCGGAGCTGGGGCTGATTCGTCTTCGTGCCTTCGGCGTTTTCAATATTCAGGTTCTGCAGCCGGTCCTGCTCATCAACACCCTCGTGGGGACCCAAGGGATCTACACCACGGAAGCCATTGAAGATTACCTGAGTCAGGTGATTGTGTCGCGGATCAATGATCTCTTAGGAGGAAAGCTGGATACAGTCTTCAACCTCCCGGGCCGATACGATGAGCTTGCAGGAGAGTTGATGAAGATCCTCGGAGACGATTTCCGCCGGTTCGGCATTGTCCTTTCCAATCTCTATATCAATTCGATCACGCCGCCCCTTGACGTTCAAAAAGCAATCGATGATAAGAGCCGACTCAATGCCTTTGACGACCTGAATCGTCTTCTCCAGATGAAGGCTGCCATGGCTCTGGAAAAGGCTTCAGAATCACAGGGCGAAGCCGGAGGGGCCATGGGAATGGGGGTTGGCCTGATGATGCCTGCGATGCTGGCCAACCTTTACAGCGGGGTGAAATCGGAATCCCCATCAAAAACAGGTCGCTGCCCCCAGTGTCAGCACGTCGTACCCAAGCATGCGGTCTTCTGCCCTTACTGCGGATCGCATTTGCTGGTCTTTGGCAAGTGCACAAAGTGTAACAAGAACCTTCCCCCTACGGCCAAATTTTGCCCGAGGTGCGGAGAGTCGGTTGAGGCGAAGGCCCATCCGAAGAAATGTTCTCGTTGCGGGGTGGAGAATCTCCCGAACTCGGTCTACTGTAACGGCTGCGGGGAAAAACTGGATGGTTGCTGAAAAAGGCCCATCTGCTGCGTTTCCCTCTCCCTTCGTCGTTGCGGCGTACCTCCAAGTACGCCTCACTCCTCAGGATTTCGGGAGCCTT
>JBHGBJ010000029.1:0-43731 GCA_041947025.1 Thermodesulfobacteriota bacterium | reverse complement strand
AAATTATGACCTTAGCGGCTATAGAGGTCAATCGCTTTTGCTACGTATAGCAGAAAGGAAGCATGGGGTTGTGAAGCTGCCGTTGCTCCCTTCACCTCTTCGTGTTATATAATAATAAAGCGGAACGGATTTGGAAACCCGTAAGAACCCGGAGAGGGTTCAAACCAAGGAGCAGAAAGCAAAGGAAGGGGAAACCCTCTGATGCCGGAACTCTTTGGCTAAAGCGGGCTTCCGATGAAGGGAAGAGGGTGATTGCTCCTACGTGGAGGACACACACCAAAGGCTGGCTTCAGGCCGGCCTTTTCTTTTATGTAAACGGCCGCTTTCCGTTACCCCTCCTATCTCGTGCCCCATTTGCCTTGTGCGGAACTCTACCTCGCTTGCGACGCCTGGGTCCAGTGATTATTTTAAAAGTTAAAGAACGTCTATCGCAAAAAGTGAAAGGAGGACAAGACCATGATCGAGAAAGAGCTTAAAGAATTGAGCTGCAAAGATTTCAGGTCGGATTGTGATTTTACGATCCGGGCTGAATCCGAAGATGAAGTGTTGAACAAGTGTCAGGAACATGCCTGCAGTGCCCATGGCAAATGCAGTAATTCACCTGAAGCGAGGAAAAAGATCAAATCTCGTATCAGAGAGGTGTGGGCTTAGTGGATCACGCGCGACGGGAAGCGAGAGGGGCCGGCACGGTCGGGGAGCGGTTTTAAGAGGATCTCGAGGCCCAACGTGACCTACTGGAGGATCACTTCGACACTCATTTCTGTGCCGGCCCCGAGAAGGCCCTTTCTTTGAACCCTCACCGCAGCCTTGTCTCCCTTCTTTTTGGAAAGAAGCTCGATTTTCACGTCGTCAATCGAACTCACAGGGCTGTTGTCGATTGCGAGGATCCTGTCTCCCACTTTCATTCCTGCCTTTTCCGATGCGCTCCCATGAGGAAACTCCGTAATCTCCACCTTTCCTTCCTCTTCTTTGAGAAAAACCATGAGCCTTGGGGAAGCGATTCCGGCAACGGCCCCTGGAAAAAGAACGAAGTCTGCGATCCCTTTCTCAAGATCGGTATGATTCAGGATAATCGCATGACCATATCCATTTCTTCTGGCCACCCTCCTTGGAATACCGGAGCCATATTCAAGATGGCCGCTCCCCGCAAGAACCACCATCTGGTGATCGGGGTGGGTTCTTAAGAATTGATCGACGGACTCTGCCATGGTCTCATCCCACAAGATCTGGGCCTGGCAGAAATAATCAAAATTTTTTGCCTTAGAGTCCTTATGCTCGCCAAAAACCTTTCGCAGTCTCTCCCGATAGGCGTCATCGGAGAAGTCCATCTGGATTGGCAGAGACTTCTTCTCCTCCTCTGAAAGGGAATCGAGCCCGCTCTGGAAAACCCTGTCCACGACTTCCTGCCTCTGATTGAGGGCCACCACAGGGATCCTCTCTTCCCTTGCCAGTTGGAGAATGGGCCTGTAGAGCTGATAGTCAAACCCCCACCTCTTGAAATACTCCGTGCCTTTCAAGAATGCCCTCTCCTCGATCTTCCCTTCTATATATTCATCCACAACCTTTTGAAAGGGCTTCTGAAACATCTCCATGCCGACGGCGACCTTTTTTCCCCTCCGGTGAAGGTCCTGGATGATTTCAAGCTGCATCGCATGATGAGAAAACTGATCATGGGTTTCGCCGACATAGATAATTTTTTTATCGGCCACATGATCCATCATAGCCTGCAATGGCTTCAAGGTGGAGATCTCCACAGCGACAGCCTCCTCACGAAGCTCTGTAACCATTCCCCTTTCGGTTTCGTCCGCTTTCTTCGAAAGATTCGCCCCATGATCAAAAGAGAGGGCACTGTACCTTCCGTAATGAAAGATTTTCGGGAAGGCGGCGCTGACCTCACCTTTGGACCGGGCATCAAAGATACCTGCAACCTTCCAACGGTTCCATGGATTCTCCTTGATCACCAAGCTGAACCCGCCTTCCGCGATAAGGTCTCCGTAGAGGCTTGCGATCAGAGGATTCTCCTTCCCCAGAATGACGAGGGAATGGGTCTTGAGGTCTTCAAGGGTAACCCGGCTTGGTTTGCTTTCCCAGCCGCCCCGCTCCTTGAATGCCTCCACGATTTCGTCGTAGGTCTCTGTCCCCGAGGGAGGAAGCACGAGGATCGGTCTCTCCTCTCCCAGGAGACGGGCGATCACTGGAGGAAACTCATCCGGAGCGAGCTTTCTCGCTACGTCATAATCCTCATCCACAGCCATCCGCACAGGAAGCCCCTCTACGGTCATCTTCAGCCGTTCCTTCTCTTTGTGAAGGCGAAAACGTCTCTTTGCCTTTCCGGTGTTGGAATAAATCGTCACAGGAAGATCGAGGCTATAGACTTTCTTCTTCTGGACTACCGTGAAGGCGACCTCAAACTTACTCCCGGATGGCCTGACCTCCGCATCTTCGAGAAGAATCTCGGGAAGGCCCTCCTCTTCGATCCACTGGGTAAAAAACCAGGTCAAATCTTCCGCATAATATCTTTCGAAGGCCCTCTTCAAATCATTCCAGGAAGCCTTTCTCCAGGCCATCTCAGCGGTAAAATGCCTGATCGATTCGTAAAATCTTTTTTCACCCACCATCTCCCTGAGCATCTGAAAGACCATGAGGGCCTTGCCATAACCGATCGCCTCGGACACGTTGTCGGTCTTCGACCCGAAGTCCCTCAGGGGGAACTCATTCTTGTCACTGACATAACTCTGATAGTTGATCAGGGCGCCCTTTCTGTACTCGAACCCATGATTTTTCATTTCTTGATAGAGGTGATCCGCGAGAAAGGACGTCAGCCCCTCTGCCCAATTTCCATTTTCGTAATCAATATAAACCAGGTTTCCGAACCACTGGTGGAGGATTTCATGACCAAGGGATGTCTCCGGGATGAAGGGAAGCCTGATGACCTGCTGGCCGAGGAGAGTGAAGGTGGGCATGGAGTACCCCGTAGGCAAGAAATTCTCCACGATGGAGAATCTCCTGTAGGGGAAGCTGCCGATCATAGGGGCGTAGAGCTTCAGGTAACGCTGGGTCTGCTTGAGATAGATCGGGATCAGATCAGCATCTTCCCGGAAAAAGTAAGCGATGACCTCGATTCCCTCAAAATGATCTCTGACCACGGTATATCGGTCCGTTGCGATCAGGTTAATGCCATCCACAGGATGGGAAAAGCCAAAGGTGAAAACCGTTTGGCGGCCTCTCGCCCTCTTCTCGATCATTTCCGCTTCGGATACCGCCTCATATCCCTGAGGCAAAACCGCCGTAAGATGGTAGTGACATAATTCCTGCGGCCTCGGATACCACGCTCCTGTCAGAAAAATCCCTCTCCCACTGATCGTGCTCGCAGGCTCCGGGCCATGGAGACCCGGGGAAACCTCCATGAACGTGCCCTCGTAATCGATCTCGATCGTACCGTCCCGGGGAGCGAGGATTTTCAGGATTGCTTTTTGGCCTGAAACATCTACAGGCTTTTTATCGAGGGTGACATGGAGGATCTTCAACTCCCCCTTGTCGAGATGCAGTTCTTGTCCCCTCTTCACTGGAATCGTTGCGAGACCTTTGATGAGGGAAGTTCTGATGTCGAAAGAGACTTCAAGGGTATAATCGGGCAAGCTCTTCCCGGAAAAATCCGCGGTGTATGCGGCATTGGGCAAAACCAGCACGAAGATCAAAAGGGACCGGTTCAAACTTCGTCTGATTCTGTTTTTCATCCTCCCGGAAAAAAGACTCTTCACTGCGTCGTTCCCCCGCGCGCTCTTTCTCTCATCATTCTGCACGATAATCTCGCAGAAATAAAGCTCCCCGCCGCTTGCGGCGGGGTATCAAGCGGAATTCCGCCGAAGCCTACCCGCCTTCTCTCTTTGAGCTTCGGCGCGGTTCGCCCGCCATTCATCCCTGTGTCAAGGCGAATAAATAGGGTGGAGTCCCTATTTTACAGTCGGACACATCTTATCTATTCCGCTGGGCAAGAAGATCCAGGGCCTTCAAGAGCTGCCGGTCGCCACTCGCTCGCAGATCCGATCCTGTCATTTCCGCCTCCCGTTTGGGGGTCAAAGGAGTCACCTCCGGAGGCAGGGGAACTTCCACGTCGGCTTGGATACCTTTGTGCCAGATCACGTTTCCGGAAGGGGTCATCCATTCTTCGGTTGCCAACATCAGTGCCGAGCCGTCACTCAGCGGGAATTCCTGTAAGACCGTCCCCGTCCCAAAGGTTTTTTCACCCACCAAAGTGGTCCGGCCCCCATCCTTTATTGCCCCGGCTACAATCTCAGCGGCGCTGGCCGTCCCGCCATTGATCAACGCCACAAGCGGAAGACCAAGGGCCAAACCTCCGTTTTCTATCGGTACGGGTCTGATTCTTCCCGTGGCGTCTTTTACCAATACCGCGTTACCACTGGCCAGGAACTGACTTGCCGTGGACACGGCTTCATTAAAGAGGCCGCCCGGGTTATTGCGCAGGTCGAGGATGAGCCCTCTCGCCCCGGCCTGCTCAATGTCTTTCAACGCTTTGCGGAGATCTGCGGTCACTCCTTTGCTAAAGGTGGCCATGCGGAGATGGACCACTGCCGTCCCCGGCAGCGGATGCCAGGTCACACTGCGGATGATCACACGGGCTCGAATAATCGTGACCTCCGATGTTCGCCCGCTTTTCGGATGAAGGACCGTCAGCCTGACTGACGTCCCAGGAGGCCCCAGTATGCGTGTAACCGCCTGTTCAAGCGGAAGACCGCCCACGTCTTCTCCGTTGACTTTAAGTATGATGTCACCGGGTTTCAAACCGGCCTTCTCGGCTGGGGAGTCATCCAGGGGCGTAACAATGACGATCTGGTTATCCTTCATCTGCAATTCGGCACCGATGCCCTCCAAGACTCCCCTGGTCATGTTGTGCTCCTGTTTCACCATCTCCGGGGTGAGGAACCGGCTGTGGGCTGTGTCCCCAAGGGAATCCACCATACCGCTGATGGCCCCGTAGATCATCTCCTTCGGTTTTACGGCAGCCCTGTTGACATAAACCCGTTCAATCGTATTCCAGGCTTCCGCCAGGAGACGAAAGTCCGGCCCCCCGTTGTCCGGGATGGCTCCAGAAGGGCCGGAGGTCAAGAGATGGCAGCTCGCAGGAACACCGACCCCCAACAAGATGAAGATCGAAATCATCATCCATCGATGAAACGATCGACCTCTCATAATTCCTCCAAAAGAGAAACCAGATCTTCTGTTTTGGTTTCAATTCATGAGCAGCCAGCATGGCAGCCTCATTGAGGCGGAATCGAGGATATCCGGGAGATTGTTGGCAGCCATGACCACGACGCTCTCCTTGGGGTCAAAGCCGTCCAATTCCGATAAAAGCTGGCTCAGGATCTGCCCTTCCTCTTTTCATTTTCTCACGCTCCGGGAAAAAATAAATAAGGTGAATCCCGTAATTTTTGTCTGGAAATGCCTCATTTGGACCGGGCCAGCCATGTGGAAGGCAAGAATTAACGATCCACAGGGTTACCCATGGGACGTGTTTGAGCAACCTGTTAATGGATCCGTTGGCCTAATCCCTCGGTTAGAAATTCAAAACCATGGCTCTTATTTTGAGACAACGCCTTTGAGGCCTCCCGAAATAAGAGAGGCGATATGAATGAGAATTCGCGGTAATGACAAGCCTACCGGCGAGGCAAGATATTTAGACCTCCAAAGCGGACCAAATTTTTGTTTGTATTTCCGCAGGCCCTGGAAGTTATAGAAGTGCTCTCCGTGACGGAAGACGAGGGACCCAAGATGGTTCCAAAATGCGGCAGAGGTTCGATCTTCAAGTCCTGACAAGGGGGCCATTCCCATATTGAACCATTGGTACCCCTCTCGCCTGCCCCACAGCATGATCTCCACGAAAAGATAATCCATGACCCCGTTCGGGGCCTCCGGTAGATGCCTCATGAGATCCGCGGATAGTTCTTCCTTCCCGGCCCCGAGAAAGAGATTGGCGAAAGCAACAATTCTGCCTTCTTTTAGCACAACTGCGGCTGGAAATTCCCTTAGGTACTCCTCCGCAAAAAAACCGATGGAAAACTCCTTTTCTCTGGTGTTCTTCATCTTCAACCAGGCATCAGAAACCGTACGCAACTCCGGCAAAAGAGGAGGGACGTCGGCTGAAGGAACGACTCTAAAGACACATCCCTTTCGTTCCACTCTGCCGTGAAGACGACGGAGCGTCCGGCGGTCGCTCGTTTCAAGGGAGAAATCTTGAAGGAAAATGTGAGCTTCTTCCCCAAGCTTCAGAAGTGCAAGACCCAGATCAACATAGATCCAGCTGTTTGTTTCTCCTACGCCATAAAAAACCGTCCAGCCGTTTTGACGGTCACACATCTCATGAAACCGCCAAACCAATTCGGTCAGTTCCCTCTCTGGACCGACGGGATCCCCTAAAACCACCCAGCTTCTGCCTTCAATGCCGTACATGAGGAAGGCAGTCCCGTTTTCGCTAAAGAGAAGCGCTTTATCTCTGAGCAAGGCAAGGTTGGCATAAGTTCCTCGGGATCTTCTCACGACAGCCCGAACGCTTTCGAGTTCGGCCTCCTTTGGAAACACAACTCTGGGAGCAGCCGAACTAAGCAGGTTTGCGAAGCCTAAAAAAAGGGCAACTCCAACCCCACCCACCATTGCCCGGAGAAATCGCGGAGCATTCCCATGGAGGGTGAAGCTCCACCAGAGCTCCTTTGAGTAACCAACATGCTTATAGGAAAAGATCCCCAGCCAGAGAGAAGAAAGCAGAACAAGGGTAATGGCAGCGATCCATCCGGGCGTAAACCGTCGATTGATGAGGGAAGCCCTACGGTAAAAATGGTGGCGACAAGGAAGAAGCACAAAGAATATGACCAAGAGGCCAATGGCTTCCTTATATTCAAAACCCTTGAATAGGGACAAGATGATCCCAATGCCAAGCAGAAATAGAGTAAAAAGATAAGCTCCGTCAAATCTCCAATGAAGGCCCCGGGCAAGGAAAAGAAGACCAACTCCCACAAGACTTCCGAGAAAATGTGAGGTTTCTATTATTGGGAGAGGGATAAAATGACTGACCCAAGTCAGCCGATGGCTTAGCGCGGGGGTAACGTCCGAAAAGAGGAGAATGGCTCCTGCAAGAAAAACGCTGGTGGTCAAGGCGTTTGGCAGCAGTGTAGGGATCCAATGGCCAACGGTAAGGACTGTTTTTTTCACTTCTGCCTTCTTCAGAAAGACCTCGTGGGCCCCAAGAGAGAGAACAGCGATAGTAAACGGGAAGAGATAGTAGATTGCCCGGTAGGCCAGAAGAGACCCTAAGAGCGAACCGATGGGCACAACCGGGCTGAGCAATGCAAGAATTAGCGTTTCAAAGATTCCAAGACCGCCTGGAACTTGACTTAGACTTCCCACAACCTGCGCCAGCAAGAAGATGGGAAGAAAGCCTGGGTAAGAGAGGATCTCCTGAGGGGAAAGTAATGCAAAGAGCACGCTTGCGGCAAGAGCGTAGTCGAGGGAGGAAACCGCGACCTGAGCCAGGGAAAGTTCGATCGAAGGCAGGGAAATTTCCCACCCGCCAATCTTCAGGGGATTCTTCCTCAAGGCACACAACAACCAATATCCAAGTGCGGGAGCAAGAAAAGCGCCTCCCAACGGAAGGAGGGAATTAAAAGGCAGGTTAAGAATGGAAGAGAGTGCAACAGGCTCGATCAGAAAGATTATGCCGCTTAAGGAAAACACGCCAAGCCACAGGGCCACGGTGCAGAAGACGATTACCTTGCTAATCTCAGCAGTAGACAATCCCCATACCGAGTAAAGTCGGTATCGAACCGACCCCCCGGCAATCATGGAGACGCCTATATTCATACTAAAGGTGTAGCCGATGAACGAAGCAAAGGCAGTCTTTCGATAAGGGAGCGGATAACCAATATATCGGAGGGCAAGGCTGTCATATCCCGTCATCGCAAGATAGCTTAGCAGGGTTAGCCCGAGGGCGATGTATACATGCAAAGCCGGTAGCTCGCTCAAGCTTCTCATGACGTCATGATAGGAGTACTCTTGCAGTTGCCTGCGGAGGACGAAGAGGGCGACAGCAAAAAGAGGTAAGCCCAATAGAGGGGCAATGCTGCGGGCCATTCTTTTCTTTATCATGATCCCTTTTGTCCCATGTCAAAGTGAGAGAAGGAACGCCCCGGTCCTAAGGGTTCCTCCAAAAAAATACTTGGGAATTGACGAAGAGGTGAATAAGGTAAACCCAGAATATTTGGAGGAAAAATACTGTATTTTCTATCCGTTAATGCCTAATCTCTTAAGGTTTAACCCGGACGTGAACAAACATCTAAAGATTAGACCTTGCCGTCGGGCCGGGAGTGGGTTCTCTTATCCAGAACCTCTTGACGAGAAGAACCTTAATCGGATCGTTGATGAAGAAGACCACGATCGGTAAGACCAATGCCACGGTGAAAGCCGCGACGGAAAGGTCTCTTCTCTGTTATTGGCTGCATTTGCCATGACAAAGAGAGGCGAATTATGCATCTTCCAATACTTTGATGAGCTCGGAATAATCATTGAAATGGCAGTCGGGCTTGAAATCATCGTAGGATTTGTTTTCAGGTCTGAAAAGTATGAATTTCATCCCTGCCTTTTTCGCGCCCACCAGGTCTTTCTGTGGGTTATCGCCAATATATACAGAGTCTCCAGGGCTCGCCATGAGTTCTTTCATGGCGATGTCAAATAGCCTTACATCAGGTTTCTTGAACCCGAGCCGAGACGATAGAACCCTGACCCTAAAGAAAGGATCAAGCCCAAGCATGGCCATTTCGGGTTCGGCAAAAACCCATTGCGCATCAGAAATAATGGCAAGTTCCCATTTCTTATCCAGGGAAGCAAGAGCATTGTAAACCCCGGGAAAGAGATCAAATCGTCTAACGGTTAATGACCTGAAAAGCCTTGCCGTCTGTTCCACAAGGTTCTCGGCGCATCTTCTGTTCCCGTATCTCTCCATAATGTTCGAGAAGATTTGACAGACATCAACTTCTGGGTATGGTTCATTGCTTCCCTTTAAACGGGATTGAATATCTTCAAAATAAGAAGCCTTCAATCTCTCCGGAGAAATCTTAATCAGTTGGTAGGAGAGGTACCGGGATAAGACGGAATACACCCCCGGGTCGTACTCATCTGTAATGATGTCAATCAAAGTGCCATAGAGATCAAAAAAGACCGCTCTTCTCATCGGAGTTTCAGTCCCCATTTCAAACAGTTTAGCGCTTCATGAGCTAGCGTTCTTCTGTAGTTATAGTCAAGATAGCCATTTCTCGCAATTCTCAACTCTGTCATCGCCATATAAAATGGATTTCTTGAGGTAATCTCCCTGAAGGCTTTCTTACAATCAGGGAAATTTGAGGAATAGCTTTCGAAGAAATGCCTGATCAGGGGTTCCGCTTCATAGGGATTGCCTGTCCTCCACAGATAAGCATGTTTTATCTCGCCGCATATCATGCTGATATCAAAAGCGGAATCAGCATTTTTCATCCTCTCAAGATCGATGGCCACCGCGTTGTAGGTTCGGGTAAATATAAAATTGGTTGGAGTGGCATCGCCGTGAACAATCACTTCCCTTGCCTTCTGAAGGCTCACGTTGTTCAACCATCTGTCCATCAATTTGAGATACACTTTCTGTTCGGAGCGGGTTAGGATTTCCTGTTGCATGAGTTTATTTAATACTTTTCGAAAATAAGCGCCGACCGGATCCAGGTCGACATTCTTCCGGAGCTCCGTCTTCCCATGAAAGGCATACAAAAAGGAGGCAAGTCTCGAAAGATTCTCTTTCAAAGAAGCCTCGTCCCGCTCATAGATGGCTCTTTTTAAGAAGTAATCGAGATCTTTTCCGTGAATAAATTCCTCCAGCAGGGCGAGTCCTATTCTCTCTTCCCGACTGATCGGCCGAACCACGTAATTAGGGGAGGTATCGAAACCAAAGGCCCTCATCTTCTTGAGATTCTCATATTCTCCCTTTTTTCTAACGACTTTCTCTAATTGCGGGTCGTCCGGTTTAAAAAATTTGCCGATAACCCTTGCCCTCGTCTTCTCTTCCGTATATTTATAAACCTCGCGAGATGGCATCCTGTCGACATGAAAGATCGGGTCTTTGACCTGGGGACACACCTGGGAGAGAAGTATCTCATAAAGTGGATCGGCATGTTCTAATTTGCCAAGATATAGGCTAACCATGGTTGTTTCTCATTCAGTCCGCAGCCACGCTAATCTTCGCTGGAGTATTGACACATGGGGGAGAGGAAGATCCGATTCTTGAATTCAACGCTCCTTAACCTGAAAGGAGAAAATAATTTACCCATCAGAATCTCCTTGTATCGTTTGTGTCCGACAACGCGCAACCAAGATAGCAGTACGCAATCCCACCTTCCGCGCTGATGCTCGTTCAGAGATCTTCCTTGCATCTGAACTGCCCCAATCGGAGAAATAGGAACCCACGAACAAGGGCAATATTCTTCTCAAAGGTTATTAAAGATTATTAAAAACGATGGGAACAATAAATACGATGAACCCTGTATTTTTGAGGAAAAAATAATCTATTTTTTAAGTTCCAGAGAATTTAATAGAAAAATCAGGATAGAATTTAATGGACAATGTCAAATCCTGGACTATCGGGCTCTTTCTTGACAACGTAACTATCGATAATCATACTTTAATTAGATAGGGCAAAAGGGAATGTATTAAAGGATATTAAAAGAGGAATCGGAAGCCACTGATACGGTAAAAAGTGGCTGAGAGCATCCCGTCTGTGTTCTCGAATGGTTGAGGGAAAGAGCGGGTCTAATCACAGAATGAACTGCAAAAGCAGATATTAAAGGGAAAGGGGGTGAGTGGTTATGGAAAGAAGTCTGATTGGATGGATGATTTTCCAAGTTCTTGTAGGAATTTGGCTGTTTGTCTCCCCCTTCGTTCTGGGTTTCAGGGAGATGACAAACGCGACCACCAATACGATGCTCTTTGGAGCCGTTGTGGTTCTTATTGGATTAGGGATGTCCATCTTCAATAAGAGCGTCTGCGGAATGGAGCATGAAACAAGAAAAACTTCATGACCTTTATTCCCTTTTTAAAACCAATAAGAAAGAAAATCATAGACCCATTTCTCTTTCTTCTCAACCATTCTGAGAAACCTATTTCTTTCATTTCTCCAATGCTCTCCCGGCACATAACACTTCGTGATGTCACAGAATAGCCCCTTCCCCGAGAGATCGCTTCCGATTTCACGGCTCTTCCTGAAGATCCAAAAGATGGCCAAACCTCAGACCTTCTCTGCTTCCGACCTTCCCTCCCTCGGTTTCCTCACGAGCAGGCCAAAGGGAGAAACCGGAGCCCTTCCCCTTCCTCTCAGGTTATCCAAGCATACTGCCTGGCTGGGATTTGGGGGCCGGGCCTTTAAATCTGGGTATCGGGAGATATTCCACGGAGGGCTGATGCCTCACCGGTTGAGGGTAGAGACTCATCAGTTGATAGAGCTCGGCAGGAATGCCTTTTGTCACATGAAGACGGAGTTTCATTCCTTCTTCATAGGTGATCGGATAATCATGAGTCCACCTGCCTTCCGTAAGAATCTTTGCCAGCTCCTCCGCCTTCTCCGTTGAATATTTCCCTTCGAGAAGGGACTTCACCTGAGACCTGATCTGTTCGATTGCCTTTCTACCAACATCCGCAAGGAGCCATGACTTGTCATCGATATCGGCGATGGGTTTGTTCTCAGCCAGCTTCACAAGGGATACTGCAGGATACTCACCAAGCTGCGGATCCACCGGACCAAGCACAGCATGCTCTTCCATCATAATCTCATCGGCGGAAAGAGCAATCAGTGTCCCTCCGGACATGGCATAGTGGGGAACAAAGACGGTCACTTTCCCACGATGCAGTTTTATGGCATGGGCGATCTGGTAAGAGGCAAGGACCAATCCTCCGGGCGTATGAAGCACGAGGTCAAGGGGCATATCCGGGTCTGTCATGTGAATCGCTCTGATAACCTCTTCGGAGTCGTCAATATCAATATACCTGAAAATGGGGAAGCCCAAGAGGCTCATGGTCTCCTGCCTGTGTATGAGAACAATCACTCTCGACCCTCTCCTTTTCTCAAAGTTGGCAATGACTCTCTGCCTCATGGATAAGAGAAACCTCTTCCTTAAAAGCGGTTGAAGGGCTGCAATCATAAAGAAAATCCAGAACAACGAAGAAATATCGAACTTCATGGGATCCTCCTTTTCAATGTTAAATAGGATGATAGGTTTCATCCGGAAAGTGTTCCCGGTATGAATATCCCCTGTTTTTGAACAGGGGAAGGAGAACCATTCCGGCAAGGAATCCTCCGACATGGGCCCACCATGCCACTCCACCTGTTCCAGAAGAGGTGAAAGAGAGGGTTCCAGAGAACAACTGTATCAAAAACCAAAAGCCGAGATAAAGAAAGGCAGGCAAGTAGACAAATAAAGGGAAAAGAAAAATTGGGATCAAAGTAAGAATTCTGGCCCGAGGAAACATCACGATATAAGCACCCATCACCCCTGCGATGGCCCCCGAGGCACCAAATTCAGGAATGATGGAGCGGATATCCAGGATAAAGAAAAGGACGTTGGCAACCAACCCTGTGACAAGATAAAAAATCAGAAACCGGAGAGGCCCCATCCGGTCTTCCACACTACTTCCGAACAGGTGAAGAAACCACATATTGCCTATGATATGGAGCCAGCCGGCATGAAGAAACATGTTGGTCAGAAAAGGAAAATAATCCCTCGGAGAAAGTCCGTGAATCAAAGCCCATCGGGGAGAGGAATACCTTGCAGGGACAAGGCCGAAAAAATAGAAGACCTCTTCCAAGATATCTTTGGGAACGGAGATCTCAAAGGTGAAGATGATCCCGTTTAGTGCGATCAGGGACCATGTGATCAACGGAAGTCCTATATGACGAATCGTGTCTTTGAGTGGAATCATCTTATCTTGTTTGTCTCTACCTCATATGGACGTCCATTTTTCCTGCAACAACCTCCCCGGTGACTGTATCCAGAACATAATAGCCACTGTGAACTGCAGAAGAATTGCCCTCGGATCCCCAGGCAGAGATCTGATACCTCCCTTTCCTCTCATCTTCAGAAACCGCCAAGGCCGATTTAGAAGAAAAAACACTGTTTAAAAGGTTGACCAGAAGCAGGAGGAAAACAATCCCCAACAGCACTTTTGTGATTCGATCGCTTTTCATCAGTCGACCTCCCTCTTATTATGAATATTTTCCTGAACCCACTCTTTTCTTGGCTCTGACATCCACTTCCATGATCAAAACATGAACCAGAGGAGAAAATAGAGCGTGTTGTTGTCAGAGGCATCCCTGCCAAACCCGTCATAGTTCGAATGGGCTCCATTGAACTTGTCATAGAGCGTATACTGGAGAGAAGCCTTGAGAGAAAGAAACTTGGTGATTTCGAGTTTCTGATACTCCAGCTCGAAGATAAACCCATTGCTATCCGGTTTGCCTCTCCTGCTTCCGCCGACTGGGTCAGGAGCATAAAGAACCGTGTCCTTATTTCCTGTCGTGAAGAAGTAACCGATGGACCCACCCAAATCCCCAAAGGAGGTTCTATAGTAATAGTGGCCGTGGGTTCTGAAGGTATCGAGATGGCCGGACCGCTTCCCGGTGTTCCCCAAAGAAAAGCTTGCGTCCCAGTCCTGGTCCTCGTGGATCCATAGCGCGTGACCCGAGAGGAAGTGTTTCTTTCCCACATACTGATATTGGGCGTCGAAGGCAATATCGGTGAAGCGGTCCGTCGGACCGCTGACTTCTCCCTCGGGATAAATATCTGCAACCATACCGAAGGTGCCCACAGACACGAACTGCTTTTCCCACTGGTGCTGGAGGACCAGACGCCAATAGGGGGCGGCTCCTTCGACCACGGTGTCCACGGAGGTCCCGGCCGCGAGAATTTTCGTGATGCCGTGTCTCGCGGTCCCGTACAAAGCGCCTCCTGCATAAAGCGTGTTGTTCCAGAACCCGTAGCCGCCGATCCCGCCAACCTGCTGGTCCAGCATTCCATCGACGATCGCGGCAGCAGCCGGCGTAGGAGCCACGCTCGAGGTCGCGGAAGGAAAGCCGAAGGCAGGGGTGCTGTTCCATACGTCCTCCAGGGTCGGGCTGTTGTTGATCGTCAACCCGAAGAGGAGCTGTTTATTAAACAGGGTCGTAGTCTTCGCATACCGGATGTCGGTCATATCCAGCATGATGTCTTTTTCTGCTCCATCAAAGGTCCCCTGAACGAAGGCTCCCAGATGCTCGTAGATTCGCCCGGCGTAGTACAAACTCGCCTCTTGTGGCAGACTCAAGACATTGTTATCTGTTGAGCGAACGTGGGTCGCCCAGTTGTCCTCAATGGAACCTCGGGGTAGATCCTTGTCGAGATGGGTAAAAGAGAGCTGCAAGAGGCCGGCTAAAGGCGGGGGGAACTCGTAAGGTTTTGTGCTCTTGCTCATGGTGTAACCCGTCAACTTGAAGGATCGGCCAAAAGGGGTAAGTTCCGGAAAAACGGTGTGACACATGGTGCATGACATGCCGGTTTGGCGGGCAAAGCTTGGCACGCCATGGGCATCCGGTAAGGCCAGGAGAACTGAGAATCCGATAACACATCCAGATAGGAAGATCGTGGTCTTTAAATTCCGTAATAACATCTTTCTGTCCCTCCTTTGCCACTTTACGATCCTGGCTTAAAGCCATGGGAGATATACTCAATGACAGCCTTGATCTCATTGGGTTTCAGCCCAACGGGGGGCATCATTCCATGACCCTTTTCGATGGTGTTGGCGATAAGTTTTTCGACATCCTTTTGTTGCCAAAAATTGGGATTGGTGAAGTTGGCCGGCTTCGGGTTGAAGGCCGCAGCAGCCGGCCCGTTGCCGTCTCCCCTCACGCCGTGGCAGATCTGGCAGCTATTTTCATAGATTTTTCTTCCGGCTTCGTACTCGCTTGCCTCCATTGTCTTGATATTCCAGAATCCCAACCCGAAAAGCGCTCCCGCAATAACAAAAGCAATCATCTTCTTCATGAAACAACCTCCTTTAAACGAGGACCTTTTCCGGAATCCCCACTTTAAACTCTTCCCATTGGACATAAAGCACTCCGTTTTCTACCTTGAATGGCAACGTATCGAGGGTACGGGGGGAAGGCCCGCCGAGCATCTTTCCGTCGACCGAAAAGACACTTCCATGGCAGGGACAGATAAATTCCTTTTGCTCAGGGTGCCAGTCATAGTGACAGCCGAGATGTGGGCAAATGGGCGAGAAGACCATGGTCCCCGAAGAATGTTTGATGATCCAGACGCTCCGTGTCACGGTTTCACGAAGATAGGCATCCTCTGTCTTGTAAGAAAACTTCAAATTCACGGGCTGATCAGGGACGAGGGAGGTGATATTCCCGACTTCCGCCCATTGTAGCTTCTTCGTTCGAAAAGAGGAACCGATCATCGTACCGATGAGAGGGAGAGCGAGCGCCAAGCTTACGAGAGCGCTCAAGATACCGATCATCTGTTTCAAGAAACGCCGGCGGGCTATCTGAGATTCGGGGATAACAGGTTCCCCCGGGGCTGCAGCCACGGAGTCATCGGCTCTTGGCTTCGGGTGGGACCTCCCTCGGTTTCTGCCCCTCCATACCCATAGACTCCCCGGCACGAGACCGCAGACGACGACCAGAAGCCAGAAAAAAGTGCGAGGCTCAATCCCTGGATGAACGAGTTGCGTCCGGTCCACGCCGTTTAAGTGAAGCACGTAAGCCTCGACATTGGCAATCATCTGTTGGGTCAGTGATTGCGTATCGCCGAAGTCCAACATGTGAAGCACCGGATTCGTCCCGTCCGGTATCGAACCATGTTGAATATACCGGTCGATACGATCGACAAAAATCTCGGCATCCCGATCCGACAGGGCGGAATCAATCGGATTGAGAGGTGGGACCGTTCCGTCCGAAGAGCCGGGGTTTGGGACCTTGTCTTTGCCCTCGGGGCCGTGGCAGGTTTCGCAGTTCTGCCTGAACAGGTATTCTCCAAGCTCCACATTCCCGACCATATACGAGGCCAATCCAGGAGGGCCTTGAGGACCAATGACTTTCACGCGATGGGGGATTGTTGCCGGGGCAAGCGGGGGACTCAACGCGGGCCCGGCAGCCACGGCTTCCACCGGTATCGACCTACCCTGCGCGAGGGCCAAAAGGAAATCGACGACCTGATTGGCCTGCTGACTGCTCAAAGAGGAGAACGCGGGCATGATACTGCCTGGATGATGAGCTATGGGGTCTCGGATCTGGACGGCGAGCCACTGCCGGGTCTTCCCCTTCAGAACCTCAGGGGATAATTCAGGGCCTACCGTGCCCCCTTTGCCGCCCACTCGATGGCAACCCATACAACCCAGAGAACTAAAGAGTTGCGCCCCTTGTCTGATACTCTCTGAAACCTGAGGAGGCTGGCTCGCGGGAGGAGGAAAACCGGCCTGGATCTTTCCTGCTTCGATAGAGCTGACGGCTCCCAATGCTGCCGGCTTGCTATAATACCCAACGATCGCCATCGTAAGGACCCAGCAGACAAAAATCGCAAACCCTGCCATGGCAGCCGGACGTCGCCATGGATTTCGCTCCGGACGTCTATCAATAAACGGGAGGAGCAAGAGAACCAGGACCACCAGGAACGGAATTCCCACCGTCCCGATCGGCTCAAGCCTCCCCGGAAAGGCTTTCAGGGATTGATAGAGAAAAAGAAAGTACCATTCCGGCTTTGGGACATAGAAGGTTTGCATCGTATCCAGAGGCCCAGCAAAGGGAGCCCGCACGTAGGCAGCCAGTCCAACCAGGATGATGAAGATGAATGTGATCACCGCGGCATCGATCCACACCTGATCCGGCCAGAACGATCCCGTACGCTTTCGTTTGCTTTCCTCCCATGGTCCTGAAATCCCCGCATTTCGGA
Source organism: Thermodesulfobacteriota bacterium (assembly GCA_041947025.1). Lineage (GTDB taxonomy): Bacteria > Desulfobacterota > BSN033 > BSN033 > UBA1163 > CAVTZZ01. The sequence goes on along the minus strand of JBHGBJ010000029.1, from coordinate 26,725 downwards.
AAGCGACCAGGTGAAGCGCGACGAGAACGATCAGCGCTCCGGGCAAGACGGCCACATGGAGAAAGAAGAAGCGGGAAAGAGTCATCTGGCCAAGCACCGGGCCGCCTCTTAAGAGATCCCTTGCGATGCCTCCCAGAAGAGGCACTGTTCCCGCCATGCTGGTACCAACCTCTGCTTCCCAGTAACCCCTTTCGTCCCACGGCAAGACGGGTCCTGTGAATCCGAGGGCCAGGACGAGGATCAACTGGGCCACACCGATTAACCAGGTGAGCTGACGAGGGTTCTTGTAAGCGCCCCACAGGAAGACCTGTGAGAGATGAAGCCCGATGAGGACGATCATGGCGCTAGCCCCCCAGTAATGGAGGCCATGGACGAGCCATCCGAAGGGCGCTTCCATGCGCATGTAGTTGAGGCTGTCATAGCCGCGATCAACCGTTGGAACAAAATAGAGAAGCTGCCATACACCCGTGACGATCTGGAGGAGAAAGATCATCAGGACGCAACTGCCAAAGACATAGGCAGAACTGGTGCCCCCGATCATCTCTTCCTCAAGGCCCAAACGGAGGAGCGCCGAAAGAGGCCACCGCTCTTCAATCCATTCCCTTATCCGACCAACCATGAGAATTCCTTTCCCGGTCTCTTGCCGGTTCAAGACCAGTCAACCCGCCGCATGATGATCTGGCTACCCGGGAGTTTGCTCCCTTGGGGGGCACTCCCAGGCCATGGGCCACCCTCCTCCTTCATTTTCTCATGGCCCGTCAAAGAGTAAATAAGGGAAACCCGGTAATTCTTATGCGGAAATACTGCATTTTTCATGGTCCCATCCGTATTTTTGGCTGCCGGACAGGGGAACATCGCAACCTTATAAATTCATTCTCGTGACGTCATGAGGGGATGAGTCTCCGAATGGGGAATACCGAGCGGCGTGGATATCAAGGCCCAGGAACTTCTGGGTGTGTCTTTCAAGAGTTTTCTTTGAATCATCTACGAATCACCGTCTCAGGACAGGGCATTTTATGCTCCGGGGAGACGGAGCTTTTCTTTCGTCACGGGTGTTTCTTCCGCTCGCTCAAATAGAAGAGGATTGGCACGGTCATCCGTGAAAGAAAGAGAGAAGCCACCTCGCCTGCCATCAGCGAAAGGGCAAGACCCTGGAAGATGGGATCAAACAAGATGACGGAGGATCCCACGATGACGGCCGCGGCCGTCAGCATCATGGGCCGGAAACGGACCGCCCCCGCATCGACCACTGCATCGGCCAGAGACATGCCCTGCTTCATTCTCAGTTCGATGAAGTCAACGAGAATGATGGAATTACGGACAACGATCCCTGCACCCGCGATAAAGCCGATCATGGAGGTGGCTGTAAAAAAAGCTCCCATCAGGGCGTGGGCCGGCAGTATTCCTACCAGTGAAAAAGGGATGGCTGCCATGATGGTGATGGGCGTCTTGAAAGACTGAAACCACCCGACAACGAGGATATAGATGAGTATCAGCACCGCGGCAAAGGCCAGGCCGAGGTCCCGGAAGACCTCATAAGAGATGTGCCATTCCCCATCCCATTTCATGGCATACTTTAAGGTGGAAAAAGGCTGATGGGAGACGAACCTCTCAAGCCCGTAGCCCTCTGGAATCTTCATCCGGCCAAGGGTCCGGTCTATCTTCATGATCGCATAGATAGGGCTCTCCTCTTCTCCTGCCACATCGCCCGTTACATAGACTACGGTCATCAGGTTCTTATGGTAGATGCTCTTGTCGGCGACCACCTTCTCCACGCTTACAAGCTCTCTCAGGGCGACGAGGTCCCCCCTTTGCCCCCTGACTTTGATCTGCTTCAAGTCTTCCACACTCGACCGCTCGTCCCGTGGCGACCTGAGAAAGATCACCACATCCTCTTTCTCCTCGGGCTGATGGAGGAGCCCTGCACCCATCCCTCCTACTGCCATTCGGAGGCTATTCACAACCTGCTCGCCAGAGATGCCGTTCAGGGAAGCTTTTTCCTTGTCCAAAACAAACCGGTATTTCGGTTGGTCGGCTTCGACATACCAGTCCACATCCACGACGCCCGGCGTCTGGTCGAAGATATCCCGGATCTCCCGGCCAATCTCGATTTGGCGCTTGTAGTCCGGGCCATAGACCTCGGCCACCAGGGTCTGAAGGACCGGAGGGCCGGGCGGGACTTCGGAGACCTTGATCCGTGCATGATACTTCCGGCCGATCTCGTCGATTTTTGGCCGAACCCTCTTGGCAATGTCATGGCTCTGGGCCTTCCTCTCCCCTTTGGGTAGTAAATTCACCTGAATGTCGGCCTCATGAGGCCCTTTCCTCAGGAAGTAATGACGGACAAGGCCGTTAAAATTGTAGGGGGAGGCTGTGCCGATATATATCTGGCAATGAATGACCTCCGGCACCGTTCGGATGTAATCGCCGATCTCGCGGGTGACGGCCGCAGTCTCCTCAAGAGTAGACCCCTCGCGCATGTCGATGATGATCTGAAATTCACTCTTGTTATCGAAAGGGAGCATCTTGACGCGAACAATCTTGAGGGCGAAAAGGGAGAAGGATGCGAGAAGCAGGACGACCACGAAGATGAGGAAACCGTAACGCCAGAAAGGGGAATGGATCAGGGGGGTCATGACCCGGCGATAGAGCCTCGTGCTCCACCCCTCTGTCTCATGGGTCCCTTCTGCCTCCTTCTTGAGCAGGTGGAAGCTTGCCCAGGGGGTCACAATAAAGGCGACGACCAGAGAGAAAAGCATCGCCGCGGAAGCGCCCACTGGAATCGGCCGCATGTAGGGCCCCATCAATCCGCGCACAAAGGCCATGGGGATGATCGCGCAAATCACCGTGAAGGTGGCAAGGATCAAGGGACTTCTCACCTCGTTGACCGCTTCCACAATCACCTCGATAACCGGCCGGCCTTTATTTTCCGGCAACCTGAAGTGGCGGATGATGTTTTCCACATCGACGATGGGGTCATCGACCAGGATTCCGATGGAGAAGATCAGGGCAAAGAGGGTGACCCGGTTCAGGGTATAGCCATAGAGATAGAGCAGGGCCAGTGTCAGGGCCAGCGTCACCGGGATGGCGATTGCCACAATCCCGGATTCCCGCAGGCCTAAGACGATCATGATCAGGACCGATACGGAGGCGATTGCAATCAGCATGTGAAAGAGCAATTCGTTCGATTTTTCCTCGGCGGTCTCCCCGTAGTTTCGTGTCACCGTCACTTGGACATCGCCCGGGATCATCGTTCCCTTGAGAAGGTCGATCTTCTTCAGGACGCGGTTCGAGATGTGGATCGCATTCGTTCCTTTTCTTTTTGCCACCGTGATCGTGACAGCAGGAAGGACTGAGGTCAGGGAGGTACCTTCCCGGCCCTTCGAATGGCTCCCGATCCCCTCCCCCATCAATACATAGTCAGCAGGCTCTTCGGGGCCATCCTCGATCTTCGCAATATCCCTCAAGAAGACGGGGCGCTGATTTGATGTGCTGATGACGATGGACCCAACCTCCTCGGGAGTGCGCAGGAAGCCTGCCGTATCCACCAGAAATTCCCGATTCTCACTGGAAAAGCTCCCCGATGCCTGCTGGCGGTTATGGGAATAGAGGATAGGGAGAACTGCGGTCGGGTCGATCCGGTGGGCTGCCATCTTGGCAGTGTCGAGGACGACCCGGACCTGGCGGCGCTGCCCTCCGATGATCTTCATCTCTGATACATCTTCGACCTGCTTGATCTGGTCGTAAATCTGGGCGGCGATCCTGCGGAGCGTGAAATGGTCATAACGGTCGCTTGAGAGGGTGAGGCACAGAATGGGAACATCATCAATGGAACGGGGCTTGATCAGGGGCTGACTTGCACCGGGCGGGATCAGATCAAAGTTGGCAAACATCTTCTGATTGAGTTTGACAATGCTTTTTTCCTCGTCTTCCCCAACCCTGAACCGGACGATGGCCATTGAGTAACCTGGGGATGATGTTGAGTAGATGTACTCTACCCCGGGAATCTCCCAGAGGAGCTGTTCCATGGGCCTCGTCACCCTCTCTTCCACTTCTTTGACCGAAGCCCCGGGCATCTGCACAAAGATATCGATCATGGGCACGATGATCTGAGGCTCCTCTTCCCGGGGGAGCATGATCACCGCCCCCAGGCCAAGAAGGATGGAGGCTGCGATGATCAGCGGCGTCAGCTTCGAATCAATAAAGGCATGGAGAATCTTTCCTGCCAGTCCGAGTTTTTCCTTCATCTTCGATCACCTATTGGGACAGCGTGCGAAATGGCAACGCAGTTATTCTCGAACAGATCAATTTAGATTTGAAGCAAGGGCACGGTTACGTTATTGTACCCTGGCTCCTTCCTTTACCCGATCCACGCCCTCAACAACGATTCGCTCCCCTTCGTTGAGCCCCGAAAGGACTTCCACTCGGTCGGCATACTGCTTTCCGATCTGGATCAATCTCAGCCGAAGGAGGTTGGATGCATCCAAAACAAAAACAGCGACCAGTTGCCCGCGATGAAAAACTGCCTTCTGAGGAACCAGGAGACCCTCCTTCTCCCCGATCTTGAAACGAGCCTTTCCGAAGAGGCCTGAACGGAGAATCGGGTGGCCGATCAGTCCTCCCTTCCCGTCAAAGAGATCGATCTTGACTGTTGAGCTTCGGCTCCCCGGATCCGAGGCAGGAACAACCTCCGTCACTCTACAGGGGAACTCCTGTGGCCCGATCGCATCGATGGAGATCCTCACCGGGCTCTCCAAGCGAATGTTCTTGAGCATGGAATCTTCCACGGAGGCCTCAAGACGGTAGTGGGCATGGTCCTCAAGGGTAAGAAGAGGAACTCCAGGAGCAGCAAGGAGCCCCACCTCCGCCTGTTTCGAGGCGACAATTCCATCGAGAGGACAAAGAATCTGACTATATCCTACGTGGACCTGAGCCGTGGTGATATCCGCTTTCGCCTGATCCATCTTCGCCTGAACCTGTTTCTTCTTCGCAATCAGGGCCTGGAGCACCTTTTCGGCACGGTCCACTTCCGCTTCTGCCACCCTTAGCTTTGCCTGGACCTCATCGAACTCCTGCTGGCTGGCCGATTTCTCTTCAAGGAGAGCTCTGTACCGGTTGAAAGTGACCCGGGCTAACGATCTTCCGGCTTCCGCAGCCTCTTTCGCAGATTCTGCGGCGCGGATGTTTTGTTCCGCCTCCTCCTGGGCCTCCTCCACCTCACGAAGCCCTGCCTGGGCCTTCTGGAGTTCGGCCCGGGCGTCACGGTCGTCAATATCAATCAGGACCTGGCCGATCCGGACACGATCCCCCTCGCGCACATGGACAGCCATGACATGGCCCACCCTTTTGGAAGAAAGGACACTGGTCGTTCTCGAACGGACCGTTCCCACCGCTTCATAATCCGACGCAACGGGGGAAGACTTGACCGTCTCTATTCTCACTCCTTCAACGACAGCCGACTTTTCAATCACCGGCTTCCCTTCCTTTCCGCAAAAGGCGGTCATCATGGTAAGAGAAACAAGGCCGATGGCAATCCACGTCTTTTTCATCGATTCCTCCATCGATTTGAACCCCACCCTGCCTCCCCTAAAATTAAGGGGAAGTTAGGAAGGGTTATTTTTCTATCGCCCTACAAAAGAAAAGGCTCCATATCGGTTAATTTCCCCACCGACAGAAGGACGTGAGCATAGCTGACATATTGATCGTAACGGGCCGCGATCAGACTCAGGCGGGAACGCACCAGGGCCGTTTGGGCCCTCAAAACCTCTGTGATGGTGATTAATCCTTCCCGGTAACGGTTCTGGACGATTCGGTGTGTTTCTGCTGCCTGATCGATCATCTGTCGTGCGACCACTAAGCGCTCTCGGGCCGAGACATATTGTTGATAGGCTCGGACCACCTCAAGGCAGATCTGGTTGATCAGGCGCTGCTGTTCCGCTACGGCCATGGACTCCTCGGCCCGGGCCTTGCTGATCCTCGCATTTCGGCCGGCGTCAAAGAGGTTAAACGTGAGGTGGGCGCTCACCGTATAATCGGAACTGCCGCTCGAGAGATCCTTGCCGCTCCCGCCATATGTGGCCATGAAGTCGAGCCTCGGAAGAAATTCTCTCCTTGCCCCCCGCACACCCTCCCTGTTTGAAAGAATCGAATAGCCGGCCTGAACATAATCAGGCCGGTGGAGAAGAGCCAATCGAAGATATTTCTCTTTTTCGACGGTCTCAAACTGTTTGTCCACCAATCTCCCCTTCACTTTGTGCACCGTATCGATAGGAAGCCCCATGACTGTATTGAGATCCGCATAGGCGACGGCCACATCGCCATCGGAATCGATCTCTTGCTGACGAAACTCTCCCAGTTGAACCTCTCCGGCAAGCAGGTCGGATTGAACGACCATCCCCCGCTCAAACCGGTCCCGGATTCGGTTCAGATCGGCCTCGGCCATCTTCGTCGTTTCCACCGCCACATCCTTCTTGGCATGGGCGACGAGAACACCGAAGTAGGCGCGGATCACTTCAAAACGGACCTGTTGTTCGACCAGGGCTTTCTGCAGATCGGCCTGCTGCTTTCCGAGGCGAGCCTGATTGACACGGCTGTACGTTTGAAGCTGATCAAAGACCGCCTGTCTGAAGGTGATCGCGGTTCTGAAATTGCTGAGAGGATCCGGGTTATTTAAGGATGAAATCTCAAAGTTCTTGGAGCGGAAGCGGGACTGTTCCAGCAGAGACCCGAATACAAAGACCGGATTATTTCCTCTGGCAAAGGTCTCGCTAAACTGCAAGAGCGGCAACCAGCCTGCCCTGGCCTCTCGAAGCTTTGCGTCGGCTATCTCGCCTCCTGAAAGGGCGATGCGGATGAGCGGGTTATTCTTCAGGGCCTTGTCAACCGCCGTTGAAAGCGTTAACGGTTCTGGTTCTTCAGCCTGTGACAGGGCGACGGAAACAGGGCTTTCCACTGTGTGAAAAAAGAAAGCGAAGAGAATGCAAAAGAAGATTATACGAATCCGGATAAAACGATGGATTACCATGGCCTCCCTCCTGGTAGTTGATTTGACTGTTTCATCCATCAAACGAAGCCTTGCTTCCCAGAAAACAAAGGCTTACCTTTAATTTAGGAAGTCTTAAACGTTAAGGAGGTCGAAAAGATGTCTGTTGAACGAATGGTATTAGCTTTTGCAGGTAGTTTCATTTTGATCAGTCTAATTCTGTCCCAGCTTTTCAGTCCCTACTGGTTATTATTCACTGCCTTTGTCGGTGCGAATCTGCTCCAGTCGGCTTTTACGGGTTTTTGTCCTCTCGCTAAGATTCTGAAGGCGATGGGAGCAAAACCCACGAGCGAGACCTTCAAGTATTGATGGATCTTCTTGAAGAGCTGAAGCCCCACCCCCCTCCCGCCCGAAGGCAGAGAAATAGAGACGGACTTGCCGGGTCCGAATGCATAAATGATTATCGTTTCTACCAGGAAGGCATAATAAAGTAAACTGGGGAAATCCCGTATTTTTCGTGCGGAAATACCGTATTTGGAGGCAAATTTGTGCAAATAACAGCGAAGGTGCAGCCCCACATCCAGGGAGTCATTTCCCAGCCGGGACCGGGCGGCAGAAAGTCTCCACCCAAAAATGGCATCCTATTCCTACCCTCCCTCCTTATTTCTTATGCCGAAATCCGGTGCTTCCGGAACGGTTCAAAATAGACTGAATTTAAAATATTTCTTCGGATGCTCCTCAATATCTTTGATCAAATCCTTCAGCCGTAAAATCGTATCCTTTAACTCTTTCGTAAGCTCCTCATCCTTGACCAGGGCACCCAACAACCCGCGTCCCTCTTCTATTCTTCCCATGATGGAGAGAAGCTGCTCGGTCCCCTTATCGAGGTTCTCGTACAATTGCGGATCCGTGATCAATTTTTCCAAGGTCCCTCTTCCTTCCTTCAGCTTTCTGCTGAACTCTTCCAGCTCAGAAACCGCGTTTAGGGTTTTATTATAAAGGGAAGGATCCTCCACCAGTTTTTGAAGTGTCCCCTGACGATCATTGATCTTCTTGCCAAACTCCTCGATCGCTGTGACGGCACTTAGCATCCTTTCATAGAGGGTGGGGTCTTCGATCAACATCTTCAGGGTACCCTTCGCATTCTTGATCTGTTCCAAAACGATGGAGACCAGTTGGGCATCCTTATTCAGGTTATCATAGAGTGTGGGGTCACGGATCAGTTTGAAAATCGTTCCCCTCCCCTGCTCGACCTCCGTAATCAGACGATCCAATTTACCCATGAATTGATCGACTTTCTCAATAGATGCAGAGGTTGTGGCGATTACGTCTTTTAATCCAGTCTGCGCTCTCCCTTTAATCACCCCTCCCGGAGGTATGGGATTGGTCTGCAGCGAACCTGGATGGATTTCTATATATTTGTCGCCCAGAAGGCCCATGGTCATGACGCTTGCTGTGGAATCTTCTCTAATAAAACCCAGAACGTTTGGATCGATCTCCATTGTCACGATGTTTCCGTAAACCCGATCCAGTTTGATTTTCTTGACGTATCCTACTTCCGTCCCGTAAATCCAGACAGGGGCGCCTCCTCTCAATCCTGCCACATCGTGGATTTGCGCTCTCAATTCCACCTTCTTCGAAAAAAGATCGCTGATATTTCCTGCAAAGAATACGGCCAAGAACAAAACAATCAGTGCGATCGTGACCACAGCGCCGATTCTCAATTTTGACCACCTCAACTCCCTCTCTCTCTCAAACATCGCTCCCTCCTGCAAGCCTCGGAGGATTTGAAGCTCCCAGTCCCAATTCCTTGATGTAAATCTGAATTTCCGGGATGGGTGACCGGATCAACTCCTCCTTTTTTCCGTCAAAAATGATTGACCCCTCTTTTAGGAACATGGACCGGTTGGCAAGCCTCAAGGCGTCATAAACCTTATGGGTTATGACGAGGATCCCTTTCCCATGACCTGATAGTTTAAGAATCAGTTGACAGATCATGTCCGCATTCACAGGGTCGAGACCTGTGGTGGGCTCATCATAAAGAAACATTTTGGGCTCAAAGATTGCCAGAGACCTGATAATGGCCACTCTTCGATTCATGCCTCCGCTTAACTCTTCTGGCATCAGCCCGAGGGCGTCCTCCAACCCTACCATCTTCAGCAACTCTCTCACTTTCCGATCCAGCTCCTCTTCCGTCATCCTCCTGTATTCTCTCAGGCCAAAGGCAACATTCTCCTTTACCGATAAGGAATCAAAAAGGGCCCCTTCCTGAAAAACGACGCTGAATTTCTTCCGGACGTCACTCAGGCGACCTTCCGTCTGTCCCGAAATATCGACGCCGTCAATAAGAATCTTTCCGGAATCCGGCTTCAACAGGCCGAGAATAAGCTTGAGGATGGTCGTCTTTCCTTCTCCGCTTCCCCCAAGAATAGCCACCCTTTCCTCTTGCAGGACGGAAAAACTGAACCCCCTCAAGATCGGACGTTTTCCATAAGAAAAATAAACCTGGTCAAATCGGATCATGCTTGAAAACCGAGAAGATAGAGCAAGGCCCGCGTTAATATGAAATCGCAGACGATGATCAGGATAATGGAGAAGACCATTGCCCGGGTCGTTGCCCTCCTCAGTCCGATGGCCCCCCCTCTCGTGGATAATCCCATGTAACAACTGATACAGGCGATGAGATAACCAAAGAAGAAAGGTTTCACAGCGCCGGCAACAACATTTTCAAAAGTGAAGACGGTCCGTAGGGAACTCCAGTAAACCGTTCCGCTCTGATGGCTTACGAAAACAGCAATATAGTACCCCCCCAAGATCGAGAAAGCATCTCCCATGAAGGTCAGGGCAGGCAGCATGATCACAGCACTCAATATTCTTGGGGTGACCAGTTTCTTTATGGGATCCACCCCAAAAACCCTGAGGGTATCCACCTGATGCCCAAGGATCATCGACCCCAATTCGGAGGCCATCCCCGAACCTGCTCGACCTGCAAAGACCATCGCCGCCATTACAGGTCCTATTTCTCTGATGACCGAGACGCCGACAATATTGCCAATGTACATTCTGAGCCCCATAGCCGAAAGCTCCACAGCAAGCTGAAGGGAGAGGGCCATCCCGATAAAGAGAGAGACGAATAGAATAATGATAAGAGAGCCTGCACCGGCATCATCCATCTGTTCGATAACATCTTTCACGTAAAAGGGTCGCCTGATCATGCCCAGAAGCCCTTGCACGGATAGAAGATAGAAGTCCTGAAGTTCGCTGACCGCCTCTTTTGCCCTCATGGTTCTCTCTCGTACTTGGCCATCATCCAAACCGTCCATCAGGTCTCTCGCAGATCCCTGGCAGATTTCTGGCAGATCTCCGGGCCTTTACCAGTAGGGGTACCACCACCACGGCTCGTAGCCCCATCCCCAAGGATAGTACCGGTGATATCTCCATGGATAGTAAGGGTAATAAGGGGGAGGATATGCGTAAGGGGACTCCCTCCAAAGATAGATCTGCTTGCCAAACGGCAGGAGATATCGATATTCCATCTCGCCGAGGAGCTTCTTCTTCTCTCCGTACCCCCCCCCGCCTCCGTGGGGAAAGTATTCGAGGATACGGGAGTAGGCGTAAGAGATGATAAATACCGTCAGGACAGTTGCTAAAGCGAGAAAAATGGCCAGATAGGTGTGTTCCTCGATCGTTCTAAATGCCTCCTCAGGCCCGTAAGCCGAAGAAGAAAGGCCGCCGGCTCCGAGGCCAATCCATGCAAGAACGGGAATCAACGATATCTTGTGGAAGACGGAAGCGTCCCGGATATCACGGGGAGCCCCAATTAGCCTTCGAAGGACTGCGTCAAGGAATGGACGTTTGTCTTCCGAATCATTGAATGGCATTTTGAAGTCTCTTCGAGGCTCTCTGCTTCTGAGAACCTCGTCTCTGACCTCGCTTCGTGTCTCCCTCTGCCGAATCACGGGCTTCCGGGAAAAGGCCGCGGTGCTGACCGAAAACGCCTGCCCCGGTCAGTTTCTCATGAGCGGCCTTGGCTGCCCATGGCAGTTCGAGAACGGGCTCTGCACTGTCTAAAGCCGAAAGCACAGGAGCAAGATATTCTTTGAATCCTTCATCCATCAGATTTCGGACGACATAGTGAGCCCCTTCACGAATGCGGGGGGAATCAGCCTCGATCATCAATGCATGCAACAAGGGCTCCAGTCCAGCGGCCTTCATCTTCGTGAGCCCTTCGGATGCAAGCCAGCGAACATCAAACTCTTCATCCTTGAGGGCTGCCACAAGAGCGGGAGCAACCATTGGGTCCCCGATTTCGCCGAGTATCTTCGCCGCCTCCCACCGAACCCAACGGGTCCCATGTCTCAGCGCCTGAATCAAGGTTACAACCGCCGGTCTGCCGATTTTCACGAGGGACTCGCGCGAATGTATCCGTATCGTTTCATCCCCACTCGATAAACCCATCACCAGATCCCGAATCGTCGGGTCGATTCCTTTTGATGGGAGCCACCTGCCCTCGCCAACTCGGTCAATCACCCTTCTCAGTTTATCAGACACCTCCGATGCAATTTTTTTGAGGTCATCGTTCTTGATCACGTCCAAAGCAGCCATCGGGTTTACGATGGCAACATATGCTTTCTTTTCATCGGTCTCGTAGACAATCACGTTGCACGGGAGGAGTAACCCTACATCAAGGTCTGCCTGAAGCGCCCGGTGTGCATAGGGCGGATTGCAGGCCCCAAGAATGACATACTTCCTAAAGTCCGCATCCAGCTTCTTCTTCAGAGTCGCTTTCACATCGATCTCCGTAAGGACTCCAAAACCCTCCTCCTTCAAGGCATCCGTGACCTTTGAAACCGCATGCTCAAAAGAGCTGTCCAAAAGAGACTCAAACGCGTATTCCTTGATCTTTTCCATAGAAACCTCCCCTTTCCTTGGGATACTTTCCGATTCCTAATTCAAATTTTCTGCCTAAAAAGCGAAAGATTCCAATAGGGCAAACCCTGTATTTGATGGCCGGGAACATGGTATTTAAAGCACGATAGCTATTCAAACTCCGAAGTTGCGCAAAGTTCATCCTTTTCATTCGAATTCTTATGACAGCTGTCATTTGGACGACCCGTATGAACCCACCTCAGTGGGGGGGAATATTTTGCCCCCCCCAGGAAACAATGGTGGGGAAAGAAAGTCAGACTGATTTCCTTTCAGCGTGCCTCAGTTCGGGAAAAGCAGCAAAGGCGACACCGATACCGATAATAGCCACAATGGCTCCAAACACCAGATCGTTGATGGTCATGTTTGTGATCTGTCTGTATCCCAAAACGAAGGGAGAAATCACAAGCCAGATTCCCACCAAAACCTGGAATACCATCCAATAAAACAGATTCTTCATGGAAATTCACCTCCTTTCCACGTTTGGCCGCACTGTGATCGGCCAACGACTCATTTTGAGGATGCATTGCTCCCGGTCCAATAGGGTGCAATGCCATAGAACTCAAAAATGTTGGCTTCATATTGCGGGTTGTTTGTCTGAAACAGATCAAGGTACGGTGCTGAATCCAAATGCTCCGTGTCGATCTTCAGGACGGCGATATCCTGCCCCTTTGCCTGAGAGATCTGCAGTTCCTGGAGAGGGACTGGGGTGCTTGCTCCTTCTTCTCCGTAGAGATCAGCGTCTCCGTGGTTGATAACCGCAAAGGCATGGCCTTCGGTATCCACCATGACTTCATTGACAATACCGGCCACTTTGCCGCAAGAATCTTCAACCGCGGCCCCAACCAGATCAAGGCTCTCAAACTCCTGAAATCCACCCTTCCGGGCAATGCTCCCCTGGCTCCAGGAAGGTTGAATGCCATAATATTCGTAGATATCGGCCTCATATTGACGGCTGCCCGCTTTGAGCGGATCCAGGTAGGGCGCTAAATCCAAATGCTCCATGTCTGTCTTCAGAACAGCCGTATCCCGCCCCTCTGCCCGGGAGATCCTTAATTCCTGAAGGGGAACAGGGGTGTTCACTCCGCTCTCACCGTAAAGGTCAGCGTCTCCGTGGTTGATAACCGCAAAGGCATGACCTTCGGTATCCACCATGACTTCATTGACAATCCCCGCGAATTCACCCTGTGAGTCCTTCACCGAGGCTCCGATCAGATCTGAACTATTCAGCATCATGAACCCATTTCCTCCCGCCGTTCTTGCAGCATAGGAGTTCGAAACAACCAACCCAAGGCTCAAGAACGAAACCAATACCGCCATTAATACTGTCTTGTTCATTTTTTTGTCCTCCTTTTTCTTAAATTTAGCCTCTTCATCCCGGCTACGATAGGAGAAGCAACTTGGAGCAATGCCTGACCATGTTTTTCAATATGGGATTGATTTTCCCAATTATTTCGTCTCCGTCGTTTTTCCGGAAGGATTCTCCTTATTCACATCGGGAGGAGTTTCCTTCTTCATTTCAGAAGGGGTTTCTTTCTTTGCCGCGACCTTCGGCATGCTGACATGGATCGACTCGGCCACCAACTTCTCCCCTTCCTTCTTATACTCCACGGACGCCCACATGCCTTTCCTCAAATCGCTCAAAGGCAGCTCTTTTCGGCCTTCCACGATTTTCGTGTGCTCTCCTGAAGAAAAGGTCATCTTTTCTTTATGGAACTGCACGAGAACGTCTTTGGTCGCCTCATCCACTTTGACAATCACTCCGTTAAACTTCTCCATCTTGGCTGCTTCCACAGGGGCCGTCTGGGCCGGAGCCGGTTTCTCCTGAGCCATCACCCCGGACACGAAGACCACTGAAAGACCCAGCGCAAGAAGGCTGGTTAACATTCTTTTGTTCATTTTTCTTCACCTTCCTTTTCTTTGAGATTCGGCATTGCTCCAGGTTCACTCCAACGATTTCCGTGAGACCATCTCACGGACCAATCTCTTTAATGTACTCAAATGGATCGGCTTTTCTAAGAAGGATGTCGCTCCCCTCTCGAGGGATTTGCGCCGGACTTCCTCGCTTCCATAAGCGGTGACCACGATAATCGGGGTCTCCGGTTTGAGCCCTCTGACCTTTGGGAGAATATCTAAACCCGAGAGGCCAGGCATCCGAACATCGGTGATCACAAGATCGAAGGGGTCCCTGGAAAGCACCTTCAAAGCATCGGCACCATTGGTCACAGAATCGGTTTCAAACCCTTCTTCTTCGAAGAAGTCCTTAAGCAATGATCTCATCTCTTCGTCATCTTCTATAATCATGATCCGAGCCATTGGCGTACCATTCTTCAAGCTACCCCTGAAAATGCATAGGGAGTGCCAACTGGATGAGATATGAAATCCCCTTTGATTTCAAGTGACTTGAACGACGAGGATCAATCTGAAAGAGATTCCCGGTGGGTCATAAGGCAACACCTGTGGAAGAATGGGACAGGAGAATAATAATTCTGAAATGCGTCTACCAGGATATCAGCGTATCAGAAAGCGGGATAGCAGGATATCAGAACATCAGTAAGAACTTTTGTGTAAACTGATATGCTGACCATCTGATAGCCTGATGCCCTTCAGCGCTACATCTCTTCGAGTTTTCGGTAAAGCGTCTTTCGATCGAGTCCGAGGATTTCAGCCGCCTTGGACTTATTCCCTCCGACTTCGATCAGGATCTTTCTGATATATTCCTTTTCTAATTGATCGATCGTGTATCTTTCTCGGAGACTCTTGTCCAAAACGTTCTCTCTCGCTTCCTGGAGCATGGAGGAGGGCAGATCGTCCGGGAGGATCGTCTCATGCCGGCTCAAGGTGATCGCCCTTTGAATCACATTCTCCAGCTCCCTCACATTTCCGGGCCATGAATAATTGACCAGGAGCCTCAAGGCATCTTCGGAAACTCCTGAGACACTCTTCTTCATCTCTTCATTGAATTTACCGATAAAATGCTGGACGAGGAGAGGGATGTCCTCTCTTCGCTCGCGAAGGGGCGGCAATTCGATGTCAATGACCTTGAGTCGATAGTAAAGATCCTCACGAAATCGACCCTCCCGGATCATGGATCGGACGTCGCGGTTCGAGGCTGAGATGATCCTCACGTCGATCGGGTGAGAGCTCGTATCTCCGAGGGGACGGACTTCCCGCTCCTCGATCATCCGGAGTATTTTCGCCTGGAGCACAGGAGGGGTCTCGGTAATCTCGTCCAAGAAGAGGGTCCCCCGATGGGCCTCGAAAACCAAACCTCGTTTATCGGTCTTCGCATCGGTGAAAGCCCCTTTCTTATACCCGAACAATTCGCTTTCAAGAAGGGGTTCCGGGATGGCCGCACAATTGACGGCGATGAAGGGACCTTCTTTTCTCACGCCACTGTAATGGATTGCCTTTGCAACCAGCTCCTTGCCTGTCCCGCTTTCTCCGGTGACGAGGACGCTGTTGGAGCTTTCCCTGATCCTCTCGATGAGATCGTAAACGTTCCGCATCAGGGGGCTCTTTCCGATGAGGTGATGAAAGTGGTATCTCGACTCGACCTCTTTCTTTAAGCGGACCACCTCCCTCTTTAAGAGGCGATTTTCAAGCGCCTTCTTCACGGTCAGGATCAGTTCATCGATTTGAAAGGGCTTTGTAACGTAGTCATAAGCACCCATCTTCATCGCCCGGATGGCCGACTCAATCGTCCCAAAGGCGGTGATGATGATCACCGGCGTCAGAGGTGCCACCTTCTTCGCCTCCTCCAAAAGATCGAGCCCCTTTAAACCCTTCATTTTTAGATCGGTGATGATCACATCGAACTCTTCCCGTCTGAGAATCTTTGAGGCCTCCAGGCTTTCCCCGACGGTGAGAACAGAAAAGCCCTCTCCTTCCAGGGCATCGGAAAGCAATCCGCACATCTCCGGGTCATCATCAACCGCTAAAATCCTGTAGTTCTCATTCATCGCCGTTTAACTCGTACCACAAGCCGGGAGATAGACTTTGAACGCAGAGCCTTTTCCTACTTCGCTCTGCACATCGATCCATCCCTCATGTTCCTGAATGATGCCCTGGGTGACCATCAATCCCAATCCGGTCCCTTTTTCCTTCGTAGTGAAAAAAGGGGTAAAGATGTCTTGAAGAATCTCTTTCTCCATTCCCCTCCCCGTATCCTCCACGGATATCTCCACGTATTGCCGTTTTCTTTCCTCAAGCCCCTCTCTGGAACATTCCTTCCTTGAGGCGGAGAGACGGAGTGCTCCGCCCCCGGGCATGGATTGAATCGCATTGAGAACGAGGTTCAGGAAGACCTGCTGGAGTTGGTCAGGGTCTCCCGAGACAGGGGGAAGATCCTCTCCCCATTCCTTCACTACGGTCACCCCCTGTTTTTGAATCTCATAATCCAGAAGATCCAGGGTGTTTTCCATCACCGTATGGATCCTGAGAAGTTTTTGCTCCGGTCTCTTCTTTCTGGCAAATCCGAGAAGTTGCTGAATGATCTTTGTGATTCTCTCGGTCTGGCCAAGGACGATATCGAGATCCCTTTGATCATCCCGGCCTTTCAGCCTTCTCTTGATCAGTTCGGCCCTTCCGCCGATGATATTGAGGGGAGTGCCAATCTCGTGGGCCAACCCGGAGGCCAATTGGCCGATGGCGGCTAATTTCGAGGACTGCCGAAGACTTCTTTCCAGCTCCAATTTGGTTTCGCCTTCCTGAATGATCCGCTCTTGGGCCCTCTTCAGTTCGACTGCCAGTTGATTGAAGGCGTGCGCCAATTGAGAGAGCTCATCTCTTCCTTTCAGCTCGATCCGGTAATCGAGGTTTCCTTTAGCCAGATTATCGATGCCGGCCATCAGCTTGGAGATGGGTTGACTCACCCACTTTCTTGTGCCAAAGAGAACCAGGACCATCGTCCCTGCAATCAGAACAAAGATGCTCAGGAGGATGCTCCATTTCACCGCCTCGATCTCTTCTTCCATAAAGGAGATATTTTGAAGGATGCAGACACCGCCGACGCTTCTCCCCCTCCTATCTTTTAGTGCAAAGGCGTACGAGAATATGGGGAAGTTATGATAAGACCCGAACTCTTCCTGGGGCCGGTCCTCCTCAAAGGCCCTCCGGATTAGATCCAGATAAATCCCGGAGGAACCCTTGAGAGAGTGAGAGAAAACGGTGTGGTGACCCTCCGGGTAGTAGACGACAACACCCAGTATCTGTTGGTGTTCACTGACCGCATCGATCAAACCTTGAACGCGGCCTCTTCCTCCTGGAAGGGACACATCTTCGAGCGATACCCCCAGGGTTCGGCCGATGCTTCTCACCTCCGTCTTCATTTTTCGAATCAGAACATTGCGGCGAGACAAAATATCAAAGTAGCCGTATCCTGAAATGACAAAAACGATGATGAACGAAAGGTAAAGGGTAAGCCTCGTACCGAGTCTCAATTGGATATCTCCTTGACCGGTCAACCCCTTCTTTCAATCCCCGGCCGAGCCGCCGGGCACCTCATCGGATCACGACCTGAACCGCGCCGGTATTTCCGGTTCGGTGATCAAGGGCAAGGATGGATATTTTCTGCTTCGGCTTCAGAAGGCTGACCAGGCTTACGAAGGTCTCCATGCTTTCGATCGCTTGATTTTCGATGGCGAGGATCATGTCCCCCACCTCAAAACCAGCCTCATGGAGAGGGCCTTTGGGATCCTCCCATGTGATCACAACGCCTTCGTTGGGATTGAGACCGTACTTGTTCACCTCAAAGGAATTGGGAGGTCTTACCTCGGCGCCCAAACGTTCTTTGACCGAGAGGGCAAGGATCTTTGTCGCCTCCTCCAGGCTTCCGACCTTAGCGGTCAATTCTTCTTTCTTGCCCCCTCTCAGAAACGTGATTCTTGCTTCCGTGCCGATGGGGGTTTCGGCGACACGATTCCGGAGTTCATTGGTGTCGGAAATTTCATTCCCCCGGTAGGCAATGATGAGGTCGTCCTTCCTTAACCCTGCCTTGTCGGCCGGTCCCCCTTTGGCCACATCGGCCACAAGGGCTCCTTTCATCGTTTCCGAGTGAACAGCCTTTGCCAATTCCGGAGTCAGATCCTGAATGGTCACCCCAAGCCACCCCCGTTCTACCTTACCATGGGCAATCAGGGCTTTGGCAACGTAGCGGGCCACGTTGCTCGGGATGGTGAAACCGATCCCCTCAAAGCCACCGGACTCCGTTGCAATGGCCGCATTGACCCCGATCACCTGGCCATAGAGATTGAGAAGGGGACCGCCACTGTTGCCCGGGTTGATCGCCGCATCGGTTTGGAGAAAATCCTGATAACTGGTCGGATCCGTCACCCCGCGCCGGTGTTTTGCACTGATAATGCCCTGGGTGACCGATTTCTCAAGGGCCCGGGGAGCGCCAATGGCCACCACCCACTCCCCGACCTCTACTTTGTCCGAGTCACCAAACGTCACATAGGGCAGGCGATCCTTGGCCGAGATACGGATCACGGCCAGATCGGTCTTCGCATCGCCTCCGACCAGCCGGGCAGGATACTTGCTCCCGTCGGCCAACCCGACTTCAATCTGGGTCGCCCCGCCTGCAACGTGGTAGTTGGTCAGGATGTGGCCCTGGGGATCGATGATCATTCCCGATCCCAGCCCCTTGATCTCCTGCTTGAACTTCTTCGGCATCTTTGGAGCGCCGAAGAAGCGCCGGAAGAAGGGGTCGTTTTCGAAAGGCAACAGGGGATTGACCACCTCCTTGCTTTCAGTCACCTCAATATAGACGACGGCTGGAAGGTTTTGTTTTGCCACCTGGATGATGGCCGTGGTCAAATCGATTGTTTTCTCCGCCGTCCAGGCTGAGTTAAAGGGAATCGCCAAAAAAAGAAGGCCGGCAAGCAAGACTGAAAATAGGCATTTCCGAATCGTAAACATAATGATCCTCCTTCAATCGGATATTCATCATCCCAGATGATTTTCTCATGATTGTTCAGTTAAGCAAATAGGGTCATTCCCTTACTTTTTGCTCAAACAAACCGTATTTTTGGAGGGTTGGGTCCTGAAGACTTTCAATTGAAAAACAGGGCAGGATGGGTGGAAAGAGCTTTTGTTTGAGTTTCTTACAGTCCTCCGCCGGCAAGGCTATAGAGGAGAATCCCCAGGACAATAAGGGTGATGGCGATGTAAACTCGGTCACGCTCCAGAGCAAAAGCGAAAATGGAGAAGGCAACCCGTGCCACCGGAGTGGCGATAAG
The DNA here is from genome assembly GCA_041947025.1 of Thermodesulfobacteriota bacterium. Lineage (GTDB taxonomy): Bacteria > Desulfobacterota > BSN033 > BSN033 > UBA1163 > CAVTZZ01. Next base: position 7,579 of record JBHGBJ010000029.1, on the reverse strand, counting down.
CAAAAGCAGTCCCAATTGGATCAGGCCGCGGCTCCGGAATTGAAAGGCAGCTCTCAGGATGCCTCCCACACTTCGGAACTCTGCCGGCTCTCCCCGGAAGACTGAGTAATCAGGCATGCTGGCGCCGTAACGAATGACATAGAGGATCGCTCCCGCAAGGACGATGACGGCTGCAGCGATGACGCCGGTTCTCAAGAGACTGCCGACAATCTTCTCAACTTGTTCGTCAGACCAGGGCCGTTTCGTTTCAGGCATCTCAGAGCCTCCCGGTCAGGCCGTTATAGATCATCTCGATTCCAAGGAGCAGGATGACGCCGGCAAAGATGATTCGCAGTATCCGGGTCTTTGCACTGACCAACACCCTTGCTCCGAGCAATGAGCCAAGGAGGACACCGAGCATCACCGGCATCGCTACGCCGGGATCGATATAGCCCCGGTTGAGATAGACGCCTGCACTTGCTGCAGCAGTGACGCCGATCATGAAATTGGAGGTGGTGGTGGAAACCTTGAAGGGGATGCGCATGATCTGATCCATGGCCAGAACCTTCACGGCACCCGAGCCGATCCCAAGAAGCCCCGAAAGAACGCCCGCAACAAACATCAGACTGAACCCTCCGGGAATAGCGCGGACGCGGTACTCCATCCGTCCTTTCAAAGAAGGATAGGTCCCATCCAACCTCAGGAGGCTGGCCAGCCGGTCGGGATGGCCATCGCCAGATCCATTCGTCCTCGGCCGCCTGGAGAGATAGGCGGAGTAGATCAGCACGATCCCGAAGATCACGGCGATAACCCCGGTTGAGATCCTTGCGGCCAAAGCCGCTCCCACCAAGGCTCCCATCGTGGTTGCGATCTCCAGGAACATCCCGATGCGGATATTGGTAAAACCCTCCCTGACGTAGGCTGCTGCCGCCCCTGATGACGTGGCGATCACTGAGACGAGAGACGCGCCGATGGCGTACCGGATGTCAACTCCAAAAACCAGGGTGAGAAAAGGGACGATGATGACACCGCCGCCCAGGCCTGTCAGGGCACCCAGGAACCCTGCAACGAAGGAGCCGAGCCAGATCATCGACGTAAATTCGAGGATATTCATCTAAAGGACCGCCCCAGAGTACTTATCGAACACGCGTTCACCCTTTGAGTCTCTCTACCCGAGCGGAAAGTCTTCCGCTTTCTACCGGCCTTCAGATCTCTTTCGGGTGACTACCTTAAAATAATCGTTCGGGGGGAGTTTGGCAAATTGAACAGCCCCCATGCAGGGGACCACATACTTCACCGGCCATTGGCCCCCAAGGATATTGAAAAACTCCAGACAGGAAGAGCAGACATAGGCACTGGTTGCTATGGAATAAGGGGTCTTTCTGCCCCTGACGTCTTTAAAAAACCGAGGATCGATAAAGTTGGCATGATTGGCCGAATGGCTTAAAAGAATCTTCTCAAAATCAAAGGGCTCGTCGACCTCGTAACGTTCGAACCATCTCTCGTAAAAATTCTTTTCAAGGGGATGGGGGTTATCCCACAACCGGGGCATCGCCTTCTGGAACGATCGAGATCGGGCCAATTCAGAGAGCTCGGAAGAAGTGGGCAATCGCTCGGGCCTGAAATCCGAACTTGTGATCAGAATGGAGTTCCCGAGACCCGGAAGCTTCAACGGTCTTCGGCTGACAACCAGAAATTTCCCTGTCTTTTCCGAACCCAGATACCAGGAGGTCCTCCGTTTGCAGAAACCCCCCCAGGCAAAAGGGACGACACATCCCACCTCCGCCGAATTCCGTAATACCCGACACGGTATGCGAGTCTCCTCCGGCAGCTCAACGCCTCTTCTCTCAAGACGCGCTTGTATGGCTTTCAGGCCTTTGAGGTCCACCCAATAGCAATATTTCCTGTATCCGGACACGCCAATCCTTTTGTCTCAATTATATGCCCACGCCCATAAGCTTTCAACTCCCTGCCCCGGCCCTCCTTTCTTGAAATGAGGGAGGGGTTGATAAAATCAACTTCATCCGATATATGTTTACGCATGGTCTCTTTGAAGTCTTTATTTATCAAAGTCTTTAAGCTCGGAGCAACGGCCTACGGTGGTCCCGGAATGATCGCCGAGATCAAAGAGACGACTGTGGGCCGATACGGCTGGGTGAAAGAAGGGGAATTCATGAGAGGGGTGGCTCTCTGCCAGCTCATCCCGGGAGCGACCATGGTTCAGATCGTGACTTACGTCGGCTATCGGGTCAGGGGAATCTGGGGAGCTTTGACAGCGGCAGTGGCCTTTGTCCTTCCTGCATTTATCGCCCTCCTTGCCCTTTCGGCCATCTATTTCAAGTATCATACCCTCTGGTTTACCCAGGCCCTTTTTAAAGGATTGGGAGCAATCGTGGTCGCCATCATCCTCAATGCTTGCATGACCTTTGGCAGGCCCATCCTCAGAGACTGGAAGGTGATTCTCATTGCACTTCTATCCTTCTTCGGCTTTCTCTTCCGCTGGAACTTTGTTCTGATTTTTGCACTGGCGGCAATCGCCGGTCTCCTCTTGGGTCCTGAGAAACCGCAGACCAAAGCTGGCCCCACTGAAGGGGCCACGTTGAAAGTTGCGAGAGGGAAAGAGTATCCTGTGGTTGCTCTTCTGGCTGCCACGATTTGCGTGGCGCTGGCAATCTCTCATCTCTTGGACCCGAGAGTGACCCTTCTCTCCCTCACCCTCTCCAAGATCGGGGCTTTGGCCTTTGGCGGGGGCTTCACCGCCATTCCCCTCATCCAGTATGAGATGGTGGATCGGTTCGGCTGGCTCGGCACAAAAGAGTTCTTGGACGGAATTGCTCTGGGCCAGGTGACACCCGGCCCCATCCTGATCACGGCGGCGTTCGTAGGATATAAAGTCTCCAGTCTATTCGGAGCGACAATGGCGACGCTGGGAGTCTTTTTCCCGTCCTTCTTCATCCTGGTCCTCCTCATCCCCTATCACGATCGATTGAAAGGAGCGGAGAAAGTTCGGATGATGGAACAAGGGATCCTCGGATCATTCATCGGGATGCTCGTCCTGGTCCTCTACAATTTTGGAAGAGCCTCTTTTGTGGACGTTCCAAGGGTGTTCCTGGCGGCAGCAGCTTTCGCCGCCATGCAGAAGAAGATCAGCCTTTCCTACATTCTCCTGACCGGAGGAATGCTTTCCGTCCTGATCTACGGTTTTCTCTTTTGAGATCTTGGGACCGATCCGCAATGCTCAAGGTTCTTCCATTACGGAATCAGTTCCTCCAACCTGTCGCGGTTATAACCCAGCACCACTTTATCCTCATCCACCACGATCAGGGGACCTCTCATCTGTCCCGGCGCCTTCGTCATCAACTTCAGGATCTCTTCGCTGCTTAAGGGATTCTTAGAAAGATCGTGCACCGTCACATCCACACCTTTTTGCAAAAGGAACCCTTTTGCTTTCTGACAACTCTTTCACTCCGGGTACAGATAGATCTTCGCCTTCTTTTTTGCCATGGTTTTATCCTCCCTTCTTGGATTGATTATTGTTGATTGTTGATTGTCGATTGAAATTCAAGTTTCGCTCTCAATCATCAATCGTCAATCAACAATCATCAATCTTCTTACAGGGGCCACGAGACCCTCACCGTTGTTCCTTTGCCTTTGGCGGATTCGACTCCAAAGGTGCCCCCTGAGAGTTCCGCTCGTGCCTTGATGCTTAAAAGCCCTAACCCTCCCCAGCTAGCCCTTCTGGCGATTGTGTCCTCCGGATCGAAGCCAATGCCATTATCCTCAACGGTAAATTCCATCCGGCCGTCCTTCTTCATCAGCCAAAGGATAACCCGACTCGCTTGACTGTGCTTCGCGACATTGCTCAGTGTCTCCTGCAGGATTCTAAAGATCACGATCTTTGCGGATAATGGGACTTCATCTTCTCCAAATTCGGTATGGCTTTCAATCGTGAGGCCAGGATGGCTTTTTTCGAACTCCCGGCAATACCAGTCTATAGTGGACAGGATGCCAATATCATCCAGGACATAGGGCCATAAGTCTCCCTGCATGGAACGGATTTTCCCCGCCGTATCAACGATGGCCCCCATCACGCTCTTCGATTTGCTCCGCAAAAGCGCCCAATCCTCTTGACTCGAAAAGAGCCGTTCAATCTCCAACTGGATCGCCAGCAGGGCCTGCCCTACATTGTCATGGAGATCGTAAGAGACCCGCCTTCTCTCATCCTCCTGGGCAGAGACAAGCCGGGACGAAAGGACTGCCAGCTCTTCTGTCCTCTCCTTCACGCGTTGTTCCAGCGTCTCGTTCAGATTCAGAAGTTCCAGAGCCTGCTGCCGGAGGGCTTCCTGGGTCTGGATGCGCTGCATCGCCATGGCCACCTGGTCCGTCACGGTCCGCATCAGATCGACCTCTTCGGGGGTGAAGTGTGGCCGGGTCTTCGTACCGAAAGAGAGCGTACCGATGAGGCGACCCTGGGCCATCAAAGGGTGGCAGCAATAGGCTTGAATCCCGTATGACTTAACCAGGTCGGTTCGAGGGTCGGAAACATGGAAGATATCCTCAGCAATGATGCGGGTGCGTCCCTGGGCCACACACCCGCAGACGGCGACGCCGTAGTCCAGCCACTCGATCTTCTTGGCCTCTTCATCAGGAATGCCAGAGCAGGCGTTCAACCGCAGTCTTCCGGCCGACTCGTCAACCAGAAAGTTGAAGAAGGCATGACAGTCCAGATGCTTCATGACATTGCGACATAGCTTTTCTACGATCCGTTGCGGGTCATCGGTCGCCAGCAGCTCCCCCGCGGTCTCAGAGAGTAACCTAAAACGTGTTTCGTTCCGCCGCTGAGCCTCTTCCGCGCGCTTGCGCTCGGTGATGTCCGTGACAAGAGTCACGAGCCCCTGAACGCGTCCTGTGGCATCGCGGTCAGGCGTCAATGTAACAGCGACCCAACGCTGCCCACCCGCGCGATACGGCATATGCTCTTCGTACCTGACCGTCTCCCCAGCCATTGCCTGCTCCAGACGCGGCCGGACGAGCTGCCACGAAGCCTCCCCGAGTACGCCCCTCACGTGGCGGCCCTCCATATCCTGCGGCGCAAGTCCAAACCAGCGCTTGTAGCCCTCGTTCGCGCGACGATAACGAAATTCCGGATCCATATACGAAATCAGAGCCGGAACAGTGTTCATGACCAACCGCAACTCGTTCTCACGGTCCCGGATTTGCTGCTCGGCCCGCTTGCGTTCGGTGATATCAAGGATGAAAGCGATGTGCTCATCGTGCCCCGGGAGTTTCGAGACGCTGAGGAGCAATGGGATCCGGCTGCCGTCCTTGCGGATATACTCCTTCTCGTAGGGTCCGGCCGACCCCGTCGCTGCGAGCGTCGCCATGATTTGCCGGTCAAGCTCGGCATATTCCGGCGCCGTCAGCCGGTCCCATCCTAACCGGCTGGCCTGGATTTCCTCACGGGTATAGCCGGTGAGCCGGTAAAACGACTCGTTCGCCTTGAAAATCCTCCCCGTACTGTCTCCAAACCCGATGGCAACGGGTGAAGTCTCGATCAACTGCTGCAACCGCTCCTCGCTTTCGCGAAGGGCCTTATTTCCATCCTCAAGTTCGGCAGTGCGTTCGCGGACGCGGCCATCCAGGGCTTCGTTGAATCTCTCAAGTTCTTTGATCTGTCTATGCCGGTCTCTCAAATGAAGCAGTGATAAGACAGCAAACCCGTATATCAGAAGCGCGATCACTCCAATCAGGGCAAGATATGAAACCTCTGATCGAAGCACCTGGCCTCTTGCTTTCTCGACAATGATTGACCACCCTATGCCCTCAATGGGCGCAAAGGAGACATATTTCATCCTGTCCTCGTCAGACGAGTCACGGACCTCCACATTGCCCTTTTCTCCCTTTAATGCCTTTCCAACGAACGCAAGGGACGGGTACCCGATGATCTCCTTCGTATAAGGGAATCTGTTGCTGTAAATGATGTGACCTTCCTGGTCGATCAGGGTGACTCTTGCATCAAGATTCAACCCGGCTTCCGCGATAATCTTCCTGAAAAAGGCGGTGCTCTGGGCAGTGCTAAGTATTCCTATGACTTTTCCTTTTTCATCGAAAATGGGGGCAGAAGCTGCAACGGCAAGATCCTTTTCACCCACGACGAGGTTATAAACGCTTGAGATGTATGGTTTCCATTCCTTCTTGACTCCTTTGTACCAGCCCCTGTAAGAAAAGTCTTTGTTCAGAACCTGTTTGTCGACAGGATAATTGACCCAGACAATGCCGTCAGGGCTTGATAGGAACGGCAAATCCATTTCCGGATTTTTCTTTACGAGATCGGCAAGATATTTAAGGGTTTCTTCAAAATTTCTCCTCCTGACTGAATCTACAAATAACGGTTGATCGGAGTAGGATTGAAGAACTCCAATGGCCGCCCGTTGGTGTTCCAAGATCAGTTTGGCCAAGAGAGTGACTCTCGTTTCATTTGAACGAACGGTAGCATCGATCGCTTTCATGTAGGATTTATAAGCGACGATGCAAGCCATTCCAAAGATAACAATAAAGCATAGAAGGAGGCTTGTTACAAATGCCGAACGCCTTTTAAATGGATAGACTTTTTGACTCTCGGATGACACGATCGTCATTCCTCCATTCTGTAATCGTTTTGGATTCATGATTGTCGACTGATGATTGTCGATTGGGTTTGGAGTTTCAATCATCCATCGTCAATCATCAATCAAATGCTCCACGCGGTCCGAATGACTGTTCCGTTTCCCTTGCTCGACTCGATTGAAAAGACCCCTCCCGAAAGCTCGGTCCTCTCCCTCATGCTGTCAAGCCCCAATCCTCTACCTTTCCGAGATTGTGCCTCGGTTAAATCGAACCCCTGTCCGCTGTCCCGGATAACCAGTTCGATCCGCTTCTCCCTCTTCTGTAAGATGAGCAAGACCAGGGATGTCTTGCTGTGTTTGGCGATATTGTTCAAGGCCTCCTGTAATATCCTGTAAATCACGATTTTCAGGGAATCAGGCACTTCAGGTTCTTCAATCTCAATCTCCTTTCGGATGCGGATATTCGAGTAAGTAGATTCAAATTGGCGGCAGAACCAGTTGATCGTTGCCAAAATTCCGAGATCATCGAGGATGGAGGGCCGGAGAGACATCTGGATCCTCCGGGCTTCTTCGATCGTATCCTGAATGACGGGGATGATACTCTTTAAGGCAGAAACCGCTCGGGGATTGGTCTCGCCCATCTCCTTCAGCACATTCTCCACCTTGAATTTGGTGGCAGCCAGGGCTGCTCCCATGCTGTCATGAATCTCCTGGGCAATCAGTTTTCTTTCTCTCTCCTGAGCGTTGATGAGGGCGGTAGAGAGTCGCCGAAGATCATCTTGTGATTCTTTCAATTTGGTCTCTACCCTTTGGCACTCATCAATCTGGGATCTCAATTCTTCGTTCATGACCTCCAGCTCTTCGGTCCGTTCATGCACCCGCTGCTCCAGTGTCTCGTTCAGTTGCTGGAGATCAAGGGTGCGCTGACGCAACGCCTCTTCGGCCCACTTGCGCACGGTGATGTCGCGTCCGTAGAGGTTGGCATAGCGTTCTTC
>JBHGBJ010000028.1:0-44966 GCA_041947025.1 Thermodesulfobacteriota bacterium | reverse complement strand
GACCGAAGTCTTCAAGAGGTATAAGAAGCTCTTTGGCGAAAGGTGGAAGACGATTTAATATCCTCACCCGGCTTCCCCGTACCCCCCCTCTATTCCCCCCTTAAGTTAAAGGGGGATGAAGGGGGGTAAGAGGGGTGAAGGAGGAGTTGATTGGGAAGATTCAGAATAGGGCCTGGACAAATTCGGAGGCGTTAAACTCTTTCAAATCGTCCACTCCTTCTCCAACACCGATATAGCGGACGGGGATATTCAATTCCTCTGTAATGCTGATAATGATCCCACCCTTGGCTGTTCCGTCCAACTTGGTCAGAGCAATGCCGGTTACGCCAATAGCCTCGTTGAAGAGCCTGGCCTGAGAGATGGCATTCTGGCCTGTCGTCGCATCGAGGACGAGAAGAATTTCATGTGGGGCTCCCGGACATTCTCTGGCGGTGATGCGTTTGACCTTCTTCAACTCCTCCATCAGATTGACCTTGGTATGAAGCCTCCCCGCCGTATCGATGAAAACAAGATCGATGTTTCTGCCTTTGGCAGCATGGATGGAATCAAAGGCGACGGCAGACGGGTCCGTTCCTTTGGCTTGTTTGATCAGGTCCGCTCCCACCCGGTTTGCCCAGACCTCAAGCTGCTCCACTGCAGCAGCCCGAAAGGTGTCGGCTGCACCGATCAGAACCTTTTTGCCCTGGGATGAGTATTGATGGGCGATCTTTCCGATGGTCGTCGTCTTGCCGACCCCGTTTACCCCCACCACCATGAAGATGAAGGGTTTTGTTTGAGAGAGATCAATGGAAAGAGGCTTTTCTCCTGATTTGAGAATCCGAAAGATCTCCTCTTTGATAAAGTCTTTGACTTTATCCGGCTCTTTCAGATCTCCCCTTTTCAGCCCTTGACGGACTGCCTCAATCAGTTGACTGGATGTCTTCACCCCGAGATCAGCAGAAAAAAGAAGGGCTTCGAGTTCCTCCAAGAGATCGGCGTCGATCGTCTTTTTCCCAAGAAAGAGACGATCCATCTTCTCCACAAAACCCTGATGGGTCTTGGAAAGCCCCTTCTTCAGTTTTTCAAAGAAACCCCACATTAAGTATCTCCTCCCGGTGCGGCCCTATATTTTTTTAATACTTACCATCCTCTTGAAGTAAAATCAAATCCGTTTTTTTACTTGCCCATTTTGTCATTCCCGTGTAAACGGGAATCCGGACGGGTTGCTCCAAAATAGAGGGCCATTATGAACTGGATTCCTGTCTTCGCAGGAATGACAAACAACCGAGAAGGCAAAATAAAAAAGGGCGAGCCCTGGCTCGCCCTTTTTGCAGAGTCTGTCCGGTAAATTACTTTTTCACATCTTCGAAATCGGCGTCGACCACATCCTCCTGGGCTTTTTGGCGAGGGCCTTCATGAGCTCCTGCCTCTCCGCCCGGTCCTGCAGCTCCGGCTCCCTTCGAGGCTTTTGCATACATCGCCTCGGCCAACTTATGGGAGGATCGGGTAAGGTCCTCCTGGGCGGATTTGATGGCTCCAGCGTCGTTCGATTCCAATGCCTTTTTTGCCCTGGCAATCGCGTCTTCGATGTTCTGTTTTTCACCGGCCTCGACCTTATCGCTATATTCCTTCAAGGACTTTTCCGTGGTATAGATGAGGCTGTCAAGCTGGTTTCTTGCCTCGGCCAGCTCCCGTCTCTTCTTATCGTCTGCGGCATGAGCCTCGGCGTCCTTGACCATCTTCTTGATCTCTTCTTCGGCCAAACCACTCGAAGCAGTGATCTTGATGGACTGTTCTTTCCCCGTTCCGAGATCTTTCGCGGAGACATGGACAATGCCATTCGCATCAATATCGAAAGTCACCTCGATCTGCGGGATGCCCCGCGGAGCTGGCGGAATCCCCACCAGTTCAAATTGGCCAAGGGTCTTATTATCGCCTGCCATCTCCCTTTCGCCCTGAAGTACGTGGATGGTGACGGCAGGCTGGCTATCGGAGGCCGTCGAAAAAATCTGGCTCTTCTTTGTCGGAATCGTGGTGTTTCGTTCAATCAGCTTGGTAAAAACGCCGCCGAGGGTCTCAATTCCAAGAGAAAGAGGAGTGACGTCGAGCAACAACACATCCTTCACCTCGCCCTTCAACACCCCCGCTTGAATGGCTGCACCGATGGCCACCGCTTCATCCGGGTTGACGCTCTTGTTCGGCTCTTTTCCAAAAATCTGCTTCACCTTTTCCTGAACCTTGGGCATCCGCGTCATTCCCCCGACCAGGATCGCCTCATCAATATCCCTCGCTGAAAGGCCGGCGTCGGCCATAGCCTGACGGCAGGGCCCCTCAACCATGTCGATCAACTCTTCGGTCAGTTTTTCCAATTTGGCACGGGTCAGCTTCATGTTCAAATGCTTCGGTCCTGAGGCATCCGCGGTAATGAAAGGCAGATTGACATCGGTCTCCAACATGTTGGAGAGCTCAATCTTTGCCTTTTCAGCCGCTTCTTTCAGCCTCTGAAGGGCCATTCGATCTTTTCTCAGATCGATTCCCTGGTCTTTTCGAAACTCGTCCGCCAAGTAGTCGATCACTCTCTGATCGAAATCATCTCCACCGAGGTGAGTATTTCCGTTGGTTGATTTCACTTCGAAGACACCTTCCCCAAGCTCAAGGATCGAGATATCGAAGGTCCCGCCACCGAGATCGAAGACCGCGACCTTTTCATCCTTCTTCTTATCCAACCCATAGGCGAGGGAGGCGGCTGTCGGTTCGTTGATGATCCGGATCACGTTGAGCCCTGCAATCTTTCCGGCATCTTTGGTCGCCTGACGCTGACTATCGTTAAAATAGGCCGGAACAGTGACCACCGCGTCGGTCACTTTCTCGCCCAAGTAAGCCTCGGCCGTCTCCTTCATCTTCTGGAGAATAAAAGCAGAAATTTCCGGAGGGCTATACTTTTTCCCCCGGACCTCCACCCATGCGTCGCCATTTTCCGCTTCGACGATCTTATAGGGAAGGATTTTCAGATCCCGTTGAACCTCCGGATCTCTGAATTTCCTCCCCATCAGTCGTTTGATCGAGAAGATCGTATTTTCAGAATTGGTGATCGCTTGACGCTTGGCAATCTGTCCGACGACTCTTTCCCCCTTATCTGTAAAGGCGACAACAGAAGGTGTGATCCGGCTTCCTTCCGGGTTGGCGATGACGAGCGGATCGCCTCCTTCCATCACTGCAACCACCGAGAATGTTGTTCCTAAATCGATTCCAATTGTTTTTGCCATTGTAATATCCCCTCCTTAAGGTATGATCATACAGATTATTCCGTAGGTTGAACCTCCTTCTCCAAGGGCTTCGACACAGAGACGGTGGCCGGCCTTAAGAGACGATCGTTCAGGAGGTAGCCCTTCTGAAATTCCTCGACGACCTGATTCGGTTCGTGTTGATCCGTAGGGACGACCAAGATCGCCTCTTGCAGGGTCGGATCAAAGGGTTTCCCGACCGAATCAAAGGAGGAAAGACCAAATTTGTTCAGTGCGTGAAGAAGTTGCTGGATCGTCAACCGGACTCCTTCGATCAGTACGCCGGCATCTTCAACTTTTTCAGCATGATTGATCGCCCTCTCCAGGTTATCGATGAAAGGCAGGATGGCTTTGATCAGATCTTCATTGGCGTATTTGGCCCAATCCTCTTTCTCCTTACCTGCCCTTTTTTTATAGTTGTCAAAATCAGCGGCGACCCTCAGCAAACGGTCATAATGCTCTTTGACCTCTTTTTCTTTCTCCTCCAGCTTCTTCTTCAATTCTCCAATCTCCTTTTCCTTCTCCTTTCTTTCCTCTTCCAGGTGGATCTGGAGTTCTTCGCCGAAGTTTTCAAGGAGCGTTTCGCTGCCTTCCTCTCTTGATTTTTCCGGATGTTTATTCTTTTTTTCTTTCTTCTCCATCATGTTCTTGCTCCCGCCATTTCCCCTTGATCCATCAAAGGGATGATCCGTCTTCCAGGTCACTTTTTTGGGGGTACAAAAAAGTCTATGTGGTTTCCAGGACCTCTGTGAGAAGTTTCGCAGTATAATCGACCAGTGGGATCACTCTCGAGTAGTTCATCCTTCGAGGTCCAATGACACCCAGAGCTCCCCAGACCCTTCCTGCACACCCATAGGTTGAAGTGACCAGGCTGCAACCCTCCATCTCCTGGACCTGACTCTCAGAACCGATCGCAATTTGGACGCCTTTGGGCTCGATCAATTTATCCAAGAGCTTCACCAGGGTGGCTTTTTCTTCAAAGGCCCGAAAGAGATCGGCCATCCTTGAAATATCACAGAATTCAGGCTCGTGGAAGATGTTTGTCCTTCCCTCAATGAAGACATCGGTGTCATCCATCGGGGAAAGAGCCCTTTCTCCCAACCTGAGCGCCTGCTCGAACAGACGATCATAAACGTTCTTTTCCACTCCCATCTGATCCAGAAGTCTCTCCCGGGCCTGCTCAAGGGTGAGGCCGGTGAGAAGCTGATTCATGTAATCAGAAAGATGATCCAATTCGGATTGAAAAAATTCTTCTTCCACCTCAATCATTCGGTTCTGGACGAAGCCGGCAGTGTTGACCAGGATGGCCAGGATCAAATATTTCTTTAGCTTTACAAACTCAATATGCTGAAGTATGACCGAGCTGATCCGGGGTGCCCAGACCACTCCCAAATAATGAGAAGAGGATGAGAGAATCCGGCAGGTTTCCCGAAATAGATCCCTTCCTTCTACCGGATAAATCGAATACTTGGACCGAATCTCCTGTTGTTCCTGGTTACTCAATGCATGGACATCGATCATAAAATCGACATAAAATCGAAGCCCCCTCTCCGTTGGAATCCTTCCGGCAGAGGGATGAGGTTGAAAGACTAAGCCCAATTCCTCCAGATCAGCCATGGTGTTTCGGATCGTGGCCGGGCTGAGGTGGAGGTTTGATGTCTTTGAAAGTGTCCTCGATCCGACAGGCTCAGCGGTCGTAATGTAATCCTCAATGATATACTTAAGTACCTGTCTCATTCGCTCAGAAACGTAGAAGACCATGAAATCCCTTCCTTACCCCATTATAAACCCCGTCGCTCGTAGGCCCGATTTAACCTAATTTACCGCCAGGTTTCGGAGACCCACTCGTCATGGCGGGGACATTCCCTCACCGACAAGATCCAGAATTTCAGAATAAGACTTTTTATTAGGCTTAAAATAATAATAGAGATGGAGTTTGTCAAGAGAAGAGATGGGGCGATCATTCCTCTTCAAATTCATTTTTTATAGTCTTTTCAGTTAAATCGGGTTGTTCTCCAAATGTGGGCACATAAAAGAACTGCTCGAATGTGCGATGATATCCACTCCATCTCGATCCCTCTGGAACCTGGTTTCTTAAAAATTGCTGGATTCCATTGATCTTTGCATCCATGTCATCAAGGTAATGGAGCATGACCGCCTCCAAGGTCATCGGCCTTTTCGGGGAACCCCAGTTGTATTGACCATGATGGCTGAGGAGGAGATGTCTTACCAGCATGGAAAGATCTTTTGGAAAATCAGGAAGTTGACGGATTTTATCCCCCACCCTTTCTATTCCAAGAATGATATGACCCAGCAGTTTTCCCTCGTCGGAATAGTCGAAGGATCGGTGATAAGAGAGTTCGTCAACCTTGCCAAGGTCGTGGAGAATCGAGGCCGTGATTAGCAAGTCTATGTTTAACCCACCGTAATGGTTAATGTTTTTCAATACCAACTGGGTCAGAGAAAGGGTATGCTCCAGGAGGCCCCCGAGATAAGTGTGGTGAATCTGCTTTGAGGCCGGAGCCATTCTGAACCGTTCAATAAAGTTGCTGTCTTTCCAAAAAAGGTCGAGAAGCTCCCTGAGATGTCGGTTCTTTACCTGCTGGCTGATTTCAACGAGGGATTGAAACATCTCATCGATATCTCTTCCAGCCATGGGAAAAAAATCAGAGAGGAGGATCTGATCTTCCCCGACTCTTTCGATATGAGTGATATTAATCTGGAGATGTTCCTGGAAAGAGACTGCCTTCCCCACGACATGGACGAAGTCATCCCGATCAAAGGTCGAAACAAAGGAGTCCACAGAAGTCCAGACCCTGCCCTCCATCTCCCCAGAACGATCGGTAAGCTTCAGTTTCAAGTAGACATTGCCAGCTTTGGTAATGCCCGAAGACTTGTCTTTGACCAGGAAGAAGGAGTCTATCGAATCGTTTTCCTTAATTTCGTTGATCAACGTCTTCATAGACTCCTTTCATTCCGGGTTCTATGCACCATGGCCTGTCCGTTTTTCAGATAAGGCGATCCGTAAGACTTCATCCATATGCTTGACGGGAAAGAAGTTGATCTTCTTCCGAACATAGGAAGGAAGATCGGCGAGGTCCTTCTTATTCAGATAGGGGATGATGACATTCTTGATATTGGTTCGGAGGGCCGCAAGGGCTTTCTCTTTCAGACCCCCTACAGGAAGTACCCTTCCTCTCAGGGTGATCTCGCCCGTCATGGCCACATCCTTCTTCACGGGGATACCGCTGAGAGCGGAGACAAGGGCAACGGCCATGGTAATGCCCGCGGAAGGGCCGTCCTTCGGAATGGCTCCGGCAGGAACGTGAATGTGGATCTCTTTATTATTTGGGACATTGGGTTTGATCCGATAGAGTTTCCCCTTGGATCGGGCGAAGGTGAGAGCGGCCTGGGCAGACTCTTTCATCACCTCTCCCAGATGGCCGGTGAGGATGAGGGAACCTTTGCCTGGAGCGGTCGAAGCCTCCACATGAAGAATTTCACCGCCGGTCTCTGTCCAGGCGAGCCCGGTGACCACACCGATCTCGTTCCGTTTCTGTTCTTCATCCGGCAAGAAGGCAGGAGGCCCCAGGAAGGCGTGAAGATTCCGGGCATGAATGATGGTCTTTTCCTTCTTTCCCTCTGCCACTTTCCTGGCCACCTTTCGGCAGATGGAGGCCAGTTCCCTTTCGAGATTTCGGAGGCCAGCTTCCTGGGTATAGTGAGAGATGATCTGGAGGATGGCCTTGTCCGAGATTTGGAGCACCCTTGAACTGATCCCATTTTCTTCCATCTGCCGGGGCAAGAGAAAAGTCCGGGCGATCTTCAGCTTCTCCAAATCGGTATATCCCGGAATGTTGATGATCTCCATCCGGTCCCTGAGAGCGGATGGGATCGGATCGGTTAAATTGCCTGTGGTGATAAACATGACCCGGGAGAGATCAAAGGGGAGATTGAGGTAGTGATCGCTGAAGGCATTGTTCTGTTCCGGGTCGAGGACCTCCAGGAGAGCAGAGGCGGGGTCTCCGCGAAAGTCGATCCCGATCTTGTCAACTTCATCCATCATGAAGACGGGATTATTGCTGCCGGCCTGTTTAATCGACTGGATGATTCTTCCCGGGAGGGCACCGATATAGGTCCTCCGATGTCCCCGTATCTCGGCCTCATCGCGAATGCCTCCCAAAGAAATCCTGACAAATTTTCTTCCCAGCGCTCTTGCAATCGATTTTCCCAAGGAGGTTTTCCCCACCCCGGGAGGCCCAATGAAGCAGAGGATCGGACCCTTCATCTTCTTTTTCAGTTTGCGGACGCTCAAATATTCCAGGATCCGTTCCTTCACCTTTTCCAGGTCATAATGATCCTCATCCAACACGACCTTTGCCTTTTGGAGATCCAGACGATCCACCGTCGATTGAGACCAAGGCATCTCCACCAGCCAGTCCAGATAGGTCCGAACCATCGATGCCTCTGCCGCATCCGGATGCATCTGATCGAGCCGATCCAGTTCGCGTCGAGCCTCTTTTTCCACCTCTTTGGGCATTTTCGCCTTTTTGATTTTCTGGCGAAGCTCCTTGAATTCTTTGGCCCGCTCGTCCACTTCTCCAAGCTCGCTTCGAATGGCCCTCATCTGTTCTCGAAGGAAATACTCCCTCTGGGTCTTGGTGATCTCCTCTTTCGCTTGAGACTGAATCTTTGCCTGCATGGTGAGGACCTGGACCTCTTTTCCGAGAACCTCGCTCAATGCCTTCAGCCTCTGGATGGGGTCGAAGATCTCCAGGATCTCCTGGGCTTTTTCCACGGTCAGGTCCAGATTGGAGGCCACCAAATCGGCCAATCTTCCCGGATCATCGATGCTTTCAAGGATGAACATCAGATCCGGAGAAAGGAACTTACCATAGGAGACGATCCTCTCGAGCTCTTCTTTGACGTTTCTCATCAGGGCTTCGGTCTCGAGGGTGATTTCCGTGACGAAAGGATCTTTAATATTTTCCACCTTCACCAGAAAATAGGGTGCCGTCTGGAGGAGTTCCTTAACAGAGGCCTTTGAGAGCCCCTGGATCAGGATCTTGATCTTTCCATCAGGGAGTTTGAGCATCTTCATGATCAGGCCAACAGTGCCCACTCGATAAAGGTCTTTAAAGGATGGGTCCTCCTCCGAGGGGTCTTGCTGAGCAACCAAGAAGATGAGGCGGTCTTTGGAAAGGGCCTCTTCCAGTGCTTTGACCGATCTTTCCCGGCTGACAAAAAGGGGAAGGACCATATAGGGGAAAACCACGATATCCTTCAAAGGAAGGAGGGGAAGTGTTTCCGGAAGAGAGAGAAGGTCTTTTTCAGTTTCTTTCTTCATAACGGTGCAAGATGGTTTCGATAAGGTTGGAAGTGGAGGACCCCTCCTCAAAAGGGAGAAGGAACACCTCTCCGCCCGATCTTTCGACTATCTCCTTTCCCACGACTTTATCCTTGGTCCAGTCGCCTCCCTTGACGAGGAGATGAGGCTTCAGAGAAGAGATGAGCTCCAGGGGGGTCCGTTCGTCAAAAATCGTAATGTAATCCACGCATCCAAGGCTCGAGAGGATTTCAGCCCTTTCTCCTTCCGGAAGGATAGGCCGCCTCGGTCCTTTCAGCTCCCGAACCGAACGGTCACTGTTTACGCCCACGACCAATATATCACCGAGGGTCTTGGCTTTTTCCAGGTAACGAATGTGGCCGATGTGAAGAAGATCGAAGCAACCGTTCGTGAAGATGATCCTCCTCCCCTTCTTCTTCAGATCTTCCACAATGTGGCTAAGATCTTTTCTTGTTTTAATCTTTTCCCTCAATTGTTTCTCCTACTCCAAACCTACCAGATTTGAGATTGAGAGTCAACCCTAACCCAGGTCTAAAATTTACAGGTTTAGAGGGGAAAGAGACTGTTTAGATTTCACCCCCACAAAGCCTTTCGGCATTCCAAAACGGCCCCATTTTTTTCTTGACAAGTGTTTTTTCATATGGTAGCAATATCTCCACAATATATTAAGAATATATTTATAATATCTTGATCAGCATGGGGACCTGTGATGAAAAAGATGAACAGCTCGAAGAGCAAGAAAGCCATCGTTTATGAAAATTTAAAGAGCAGAATTATTAAGCACTCTTTAAAACCGAGTGATCCACTCAATGAAAGCACCCTCTCAAAAGAACTGAAAACGAGCAAGACCCCTATCCGGGAGGCCCTTCAACAGCTCGAAAAAGAGGGGTTCGTCGAAAATGTCCCTGGGAAAGGCTCTTTTGTCTCCAAAATTTCATTCCAGGACATCCGGGAGTTGTTTGAGATCCGGGAGATTTTAGAAGGCGAAGTGGTAAAACGAGGAATCCCGAAAGTGGATCCGGGAAAATTAAGAATATTGAAGGATAAATTTATCTCTTCTAAAAGCGAAAACGGAAAGGGTGCAAGCAGTCATTTTAAGTCTGGAGATGAGATCCACACGTTTATTTTTGAGACCTTCGGGAACCATCGATTAATGGAGATTTATAAAAGGCTTCAAGATCATGTTACCAGAAACCGTATCTATTTCTTCGATCACTCTCATCCGGACCGGTCCGAAGAGTCTTTTAAAGAGCACCTGGAGATATTGGATGCGTTAGAGGCACAAGATCCCTTAAGAGCAGGCCAGGCCGTTAGAGATCATCTCAAGAATTCCATAGAATACCTAAAAAAGGTCATGTGATTCTGAGAATAGAACAGGAGGGACTCATCCGATGATTCATGTTGTCACCCGTATTGAGAGGCCCCCAAAGGAATTGATCGATCAATTTGGAAGGATCGGTACAGCCACTGTCCATGAAGCTTCGGGCAGAAAGGGGGCCGTGGATTCCAGCATCAAGCCTATTGCCCGGGGTGTTCGAATCTGTGGTCCGGCTTTTACGGTTCAGTGCCATCCATTGGACAACCTGATGCTCCACAAAGCTTTGGAAAAGGCTCAGCCTGGCGATGTACTGGTAGCAACGGTTGGAGGGCATTACGAGGGTGGCTACTTCGGTGGGTTGATGGCCACTTCAGCCGTTGCGCGAAGCCTGGGAGGTCTTGCCATCGATGGGTGTGTCCGGGATTCGCAGGAGATCATCCGTATGGGCTTCCCTATTTTTTGTCGGGGGTTTTCCATACGGGGAACGACCAAACAGGTGCTCGGTTCGATCAACCATCCCACTCTTTTCGGTGGAATCCAGGTGGGTCCGGGTGACCTGGTCATCGGAGATGATGACGGGATGGTGGTCGTGAGTCGGGAGGAATGTAAGGACGTTTTAGAAAAATCGATTCAGAGGGTGGAGGCGGAAAAGAAAAAGTCAGCCGAGCTGAAAGCAGGGGCGTCAAGCGTGGAATTGAATAAGCTCGCCAAGGTTTTCGAATGGTTGGGTTTGACCGAGGAGTGATTGAATGAGAGTTGCGCCTGATCGATTGAAAGAGATAACGATCGAGATCCTCAGAGGACTCAAGGCATCGGCGGAGGAATCCGTACTGGTTGCCGAAAGTCTGGTACAAGCTGATATGAGGGGGATCGACACACACGGGGTCAATTTTTTGAAGCCCTTGGCGGACCGGGTAGATGTCCAGATGATCGATTTGCCGACTCGCCTGAAGGTGATCAAAGAAGATGTTGCCACCGGCCTGATCGACGGCGGTAATGGACTGGGACAGGTGGCTGCTCAGCGGGCGATGACGATGAGCATTCAAAAGGCCCAGGGCTGCGGAGTCGGGTGTTGTTTGGTGCGGAACACGAATAACATAGGTTTCCTGGCTTTCTATACCCTGATGGCCGCCCGTAAGGGAATGGTTGGAATCATCATGACCAATGGTGCCGCCTCCATGTCCCCCTGGGGAGGGGCACAACCATTTTTTGGAACGAACCCGTTGTCCATCGCTGTCCCAGGAGGGGCAGAAGATCCGGCTATCGTTTTGGATATGTCCTCGAGCCTTGTGGCCAGAGGAAAAATTCGGCGTGCTCACAAGATGAAGGAGAATATCCCCCTGGGATGGGCCTTTGATGAGGCAGGGAACCCGACGGCCGATCCAGCCGCCGCACTCAAGGGGACCCTTGCGCCCATGGGAGGACCAAAGGGCTACGGCCTCGCCTTGATGGTCGATATCCTGGCGGGCATGCTTTCAGGGTCCAAATACGGAACGGACGTGAAAACGTTCCATCAACCCGAAGGACCAACGGGCGTCGGTGTCTGTTGCATGGCGATCGACGTGGAGCGGTTCATGGATCAAGAGAAATTCAGGGGGCTCGTCCAATCCTATGTCGGCTCGATCAGAGGATCAAAGAAGGCAAAGGGTGTCTTCCGCATTTACCTTCCAGGAGAGATCGAGGCTGAAAAGGAGAAGTTGAGTCTGAAGGATGGAATTGAAATCAGCCCGGTGACGGCAAAGGACTTGAATGATCTCCTGGAGAAGGGGAAGAGCCCTCTGAGACTCAACGGAAGGTGAAGAAGATGAAATGGATTGTCAGAGTAAATACGAAGAACGGGAAAATCACGAAGCAAGAAGCTTCGCCCGAGGAGATGCGTTGGGGAGGCCGCCTTCTCATAGCGAAGTTTCTCATGAGGGGGGTTCCTCCAACATGTGATCCCTTTGGGCGGTTCAATCAATTCATCATTGCGCCGGGTCTTCTCGGAGATACCTTGGTCACCACGACCGGGAAGTTTTCCGTTGGAGGCAAAAGTCCTCTCACTCAAGGAGTGAAAGAAAGTGATGTCGGAGGCGAGGCGGGAAAGAAGATTGCGCGGCTGGGAATCAAGGCCCTGGTGCTGGAGGATATTCCTGAAAAGGTCGCGACCAAGGTCTTGGTGATGACAGCAAATCAACTGACACTTTCCGATTTTCCAGAGCTAAAAAGGAAGCATGTCTCTGAAACCATTCAAATCCTTCGGAAACGCTTTGGCAATCAGGCTGGAATGATCTGCATCGGCCCCGCAGGAGAGATGAAGATGGCAGGCGCCGGAGTCGCCGTTTCCGATGTGAACGACATACAGATTCGATATGCTGCCCGGGGCGGTCTTGGAGCGGTCATGGGGTCGAAAGGCGTAAAGGCCATCGTCGTGGATGATTCAGGGGCCGGACCTGCGCCTGCTTTTGACGAGGCCATTCTCCGTGATGCGAGCAGAACGCTCGTCCAGACGATCATGGAGGATCCGAAGACAGAGAACAGGCATCTCTACGGAACCCCGGCGATTCTGATGGTAGCGAATGAACTCGGCCTTCTCCCCACAAGGAATTTTAGTGCCGGTCAATTTGAGGGGGCGGCGGAGCTTTCAGGAGAATATATTGCAGAAGTGATTGCAGAGCGAGGAGGAGAAGGACGTTCGGGAACGGCTTGCGTTCGAGGATGCGTCATCCAGTGTTCCAATGTCTTTCCAGATTCAACGGGAAAAAAGACCGTCGCCTCCATCCAGTATGAGAACATCGTTCTTCTTGGAACCAACTGCGGGATCGGCAACGTCGATGACATTGCCGAGTTGAACGATCTATGCAATCAGGTTGGCGTGGATGCGATGGAGATCGGTGCGGCCATCGGCGTCGCCATGGAGGCCGGCGTCATTCCCTTCGGGGACGCCGAGGGAGCAAAGGATTTAATACGCCAGATCGGAAAAGGAACTCATCTCGGCCGGATCCTTGGGAATGGGGTTGTGATCGCGGGAAAGGTGTTGGGGGCACGACGGGTCCCTGCAATTAAAGGGCAAGCCATTCCAGCCTATGATCCGCGCGCGTTGAAGGGAAATGGAGTGACCTATGTCACTTCCCCTCAGGGAGCAGATCATACCGCCGGGAATGCCTTTGAAACCGCCAAGACGGTCAATCCCATCGGCAAAGAGAACCAGGTTGAAAATTCCCGGAGACTCCAGATCAGGGCTGCCATCCTCGACACGATGGGGCTCTGCCTTTTCACCCGGCCGCCTTTTGTCAAACGGCCCGACCTCTTTGCCCTGTTCTTAAAGGGGCGATATGGCTGGGACCTTACCTATGAAGACGTCCAAAAGATTGGGATGGATGTCTTGGAGACAGAGCGCGAGTTTAACCGGCGTGCCGGCGTTTCAGAGGAATTCTTCGATGTTCCGGAATTCATGCGTGAAGAACCGCTTCCTCCAAGGAATTCTGTTTATGACATTCCTATGGATGAGATGAAACGAGTCTGGGATGTGAAACTTCCCAGAGACGTTTTTTAGGATCTGGAAGGAGGACGAGATGGAGCTGAAGGATTTAGTCGCCATTGTCACGGGTGGAGGGAAAGGGATCGGGAAGACCATTGCTGAAAAATTTTTTATGGAGGGGGCTTGGGTGGCTATTTGGGATGTTGACCTGCCTCTGGCTAAAAGTGTCGCAGCCTCATTGGATTCCTCCGGCCAGAAAACAATGGCCATCAAGGTGGATGTCGCCCATGAGTCAGAAGTAACGAATGCCGTCTCTGAGGTCATGAAGAAATTCAGGCGGATTGACATCCTGGTTAACAATGCAGGCATCTCTCGCCATAAACCGATTGAAGAAATGACCGTTGATATCTGGCGCGAGGTCATTGAAACGAATCTGACAGGCGTCTTTCTCTGTTCGAAGGCTGTCACTCCGATCATGAAGAAACAGAAACGGGGAAAGGTCGTGAGCATCGCTTCTCTTGGCGGCCGAACCGGCCGGCCCGGAGTTGGTGTAAACTATGCGGCATCTAAGGCAGGGGTGATCGCCATTACCCAGACTCTGGCGAGAGAACTTGGCCCTTCAGGGATCTATGCCAATGCCATCGCTCCCGGCCCCATTTTAACTGAGCAGACAAAGCAGTACCCGCCGGAAGTCTTTGCGACATGGAATGTCGGCCGTGCAATTTCTAAGGACGGATTACCTGAAGATGTTGCAGATGCTGCGATCTTCTTGGCTTCAAGTCGTTCCGATTGGGTGACAGGGGTCACCTTAGATGTCAATGGTGGGATCCTGATCAGATAGAAATCCCCCTTAACCCCATCCCCTCTTTTCGGGAAAAGGGCGTCGGTAAGGAGAGAACATCATGGAGAAACGAATATGTCGGAACTGAAGGTTGTCCACATAAAAGATGTGAAGGGGGAGCGTCGGGATCCTCCCAGAATGTCATGGATTTTAGTGTCCGAAAAAACCGTGGGAGCACAAAATCTTGCCGTGGGAGTAAACGAGACGTATCCGGGCGGAATGGTGCCTGAGCACAAGCACGATCGCGAAGAAGAGGTCATGTATTTTGTAGCGGGCCGGGGAGTCTTTGTGACCGAAGGGAGAGAGATTCCGCTTGAGGCGGGCGTATGTATCTATAATCCGCCCGGAAAGCTTCACAAGATCGTTAACACCGGGGACGAGGTTCTGAGGTTTGTTTGGATCTATTCCCCTCAGCTGCCGAGTCACCGGAAGTAAGGAGAGAAGGAGGAGAAATAATGGGAAACTGGAAATTACCACCGGAAGGTGGGCACATGGACAAGCCAAGCAAGATCTATTTTCAAACGATGACCAAGAAGGATGTGGAGGAACGGCTTAAGAAGAACGATTTGATCATGATCCCCCTCGGGTCCACAGAGAACCACGGGTCTGCCGGCCCCTTCGGCGAGGATATCTTCATGGTGACAAGGATTGCAGAAGAGGCCGCTAAGGCAACGGGGTGCACCGTGGCACACCCTGTTGTTTATGGGTCTCATCCGTACCACCATTTAGGCCA
This sequence comes from Thermodesulfobacteriota bacterium, assembly GCA_041947025.1. Lineage (GTDB taxonomy): Bacteria > Desulfobacterota > BSN033 > BSN033 > UBA1163 > CAVTZZ01. Next base: position 30,004 of record JBHGBJ010000028.1, on the reverse strand, counting down.
GCCCGGAACGGTTGTAATCCCAGATGATGTCTTCTCTGCCTATCTCAGGGCCATCATGGCTGGTTTCTGGAACACCGGCTTCCGGAAACAGATCTTTATCAGCCTCCACGGCCAGGAATATATTGTACCGTCGGCGATCAATGAGTTCGGGAAGAAATACCAAGTACCCGCCATGATTATTTTCGTGGATATTCCGAGAGTGATGGGCCAGACCCTGATGGACAAGGCCCACGGCGGACCTTACGAAAATCCCTTCCAGCATGCCTGTGAGGCGGAGACGTCTCTTTCCATGGCTCTCTTTCCTGAAATGGTCAAGCTCGAAGATGCAGAAGACAACACCCCCTGGGGTTTTCTGCCGCCGGGACATCTGGATCGGGGCGGGGACATTTACGGTAATCCGATTCCCGGCCACTGCGCAGTTGGCTGCGGCGGCATAGAATGCGTGATCTATCCTGAAGGGGTTATCGGAAAGCCGTCCCTGGCTGATCCGAAAAAGGCCTATAAGAGCGTGGAAGTCATCCTCGATTATCTGAAGAAGCTCCATGATGATATTATGGGAAAATTTCCCTCTGGGGTGCTGCCTGAGAGTAAATATTTGAGTCAACGACCTCCGGAGGAGATTGAAGCCCTTCTGAAGGGTCCGATGAAGGGTGGAAGACATCTCTACACCGTGGCCTTCCCGCCGTGATCGGAATACGCATGGAGCAAAGGATCTATCACCATGCCCTATGCACGAAGCGAATTTCAAAGGAGATTTTATGAAAGCCATCATGAAAGCCTCTCAGGAAGCAGGTTCTCTTGAGGTTAAAGAGCTCTCCACGCCAAAACCTGGTCACGGAGAAGTTCTGGTCAGGATGAAATCTGCGGGAATCTGCTACAGCGATGTGATGATCCTCACGAATAAGTATAAGGGCCGAGTACCCGTGCCGATCCCCTTGATCATGGGCCATGAAGGGGCAGGCGTGATTGCTGAGGTGGGTGAGGGTGTCGAGCATGTGAAAGCCGGGGATAAAGTGGGCCTCAATCCGCTGTGGGGCTGCGGCCAATGCCAGAACTGCCTCAACGGCTACCCGAACATGTGCATGGCCTGGAGACACCTGGGCATCACGTGCGATGGGACGTTTGCGGAGTATCGGGTGTTACCGGCCTTTGTCGCTTACAAATTGCCCGAAAGTATTTCCCTGATTGACGCTGCCTTCCTCGAGCCCATCAGCCTTACGGTCCGAACCCTCGAACATGTGAAACCCATGGTAGGGGATACGGTGGCCATTGTCGGGCCTGGTTCAATCGGGATGTTCCACCTTCAGGCCTTTAAGTCAGCCGGGGCCTCGATCGTCATCGTCATTGGCCTCGATCAGGATGCGAAACGGTTTGAGATTGCAAAGAAACTCGGGGCGGACCATATCGTCAACGGCAGCAAGGAAGATGTGGTGAAACGAGTTCGGGATCTGACCAATGGGCTGGGCGTTGATATCGTTGTGGAGACGGCGAATCATCCTTCGACCGTCCCTCTCGCTGTCAACCTGGCAACCGCGAGAGGTCGTGTCGTTCTGTTCGGTCTCTATCCCGAAGCAATGTTGAGCCCGCTCACTCTCTTGAGGAGTGGTTTGACAATGGCCGGGGATGTGGCGGTGGTCCCGAGGCAGTTTCTCAGGGCCATACGCTGGGTAGAATATAAGAAGGTCATGGCAGAACCAATGATTCCTCGGAGGTTTCGCCTGGACCAAGCCAAGGAAGCCTTCGAGGCATTCCACCAGGGCGAGATGGTAAAGGTAGCCTTTGAGATGTAATGTTTGTTGGATAGATTCTTCGTCTTTCCCTGGACCCACGGGACCCGAAGCTTTGCCCGGAATGGCAACAAACCTCTCCCTGTCATTTCGAGGCGAAGCCGAAGCAATCCTTTTTAAATATGAATGAAGAGGAGAGGAACCAAGAAAGGAGGAACAGATATGGAAAAGAGGAAGACGATAGTAGGGGTGGTGATCGGGTTGTTTTGTCTAAGCTTCGTTGCTGCTTCGGCTCTGGCAGCTCCCATCGAGATCAAACTGGGTCATGTGGATCCCGCGGACGTGTGCATTTCCAAGAAGGGGGCAGCGGGAGCAACGTTCAAGGGCCTCGTTGAGGGCGGGTCAGGGGGCAATATAGTCGTAAAGGTATTCCCCGCAAGCCAATTAGGCAATGAAAGGGAGTTGATTGAGGGAACAAAGATTGGCACCATCCAGATGAGCTTTGTCTCCGGTGCCATCGCAGGGTTTTACAAACCGGCCCAGGTCCTTGATATTCCCTACCTCTTCGCCTCAGGTCCCGTGGCATGGAAGGTGATGGATGGCTGGTTTGGGAAAGAGATGGCAGCGGATATTCTAAAGCAGACGGGTATGAGGGTGCTTGCTTACGGAGAGACGGGGTTTAGAAACTTCACAAACTCTAAGCTTCCCATCAAATCCCCTGCAGATATGAAAGGGCTCAAAATAAGGGTCATGGAAACCCCGGTCTACGTCAATATGGTCAAGGCCCTGGGAGCTGCGCCTACCCCCATTGCCTGGTCGGAGGTGTACACTGCCCTACAGCAGAAAGTCGTTGACGGACAGGAGAATCCCGTGGCGACCATCATGCAGGCCAAGTTGTATGAGGTCCAGAAGTATATGATCTTAGACGGCCATTCATACGGATGTGATTTCTTCCTGATCAATGATAAATTCTATCAGGGTTTGCCCAAGGAGACCCAGGAACTGCTCAAGACCTCAGCTTATACGTCAGCGGTGGTTGGCCGAGGTGTTCAACACCTCAATTCCGCCACCGGGATCTCCGATTGTCAGGCAAAGGGCATGGAGGTTTATGCTCCTACTTCGGCGGAACGGACTCAGTTCAAGACAGCTACCCAGAAACCGGTCAGGGACTATGTTGCGAGTCAAGTTGGTACGGAGTGGATCGATAAATTGATGAGGGCCATCAAAGAGGCTGAGACTGAATTGGCTAAAAATTGAACGGGCTAAATGATCGTGATCACCCCGCCATTCCTCCCCCATTCAGGGTGGAATGGCGGGATCATCATTTGGAGTACCATAAATTCTGAATCAGTCCGGATGTTACAGGAGGGGTATAATGGCTTCCCTGGGAAAGATTGCTGCGAAGATCGTGGACTGGTTTGCAGCTCTTGCAGTCGTCGTAATGACATTACTTGTCTTTTTTCAGGTAGCCAATCGGTATATGATTGGATGGATCGTTCCGTGGACCGAAGAGGTGTCCCGTATCCTCTTCATATGGATAACCTTTGTGGGAGCATACATTGCCCTTAAAATGCACTCCCACATTTCCGTTTCAACCTTCTTCATGCGTTTTACTCCCAAAAACCAGGAAAAAATCTCGAACATTTTGGTTTTCTTAGTGTTTTATTTCATAGGTTATCTCTTTTGGTTGAGTCTTAAGGTTATCCCGGCCACCTTTGGAGTTACCACGCCTGTGCTTGAAATCTCTTATCTCTATATCCATTTGTCCTTCCCCATCTTCATCGGGTTGATGTTCCTCTATTTAATCGGGAGAATCTTCCAAATGGGATGGAGGAGGCTCGCTTTCTCGTGCCTCGTATCGATGGCCCTCCTCACAGCCCTTTATCTGATCTTTGGGATCAAGCCTTACAGCGGGCCAGTCCTTGTCGTAATCTCGCTGGTGTGCACGGGGCTCCTCATCACCTTCAGCATGCCGATCGTATTTGCCTTGGGCATCGGTTGTGCCCTTTTCCTTGTTCTTTTTAAGGATTATCCTCACCAAATCATGCACACCCGAATGGTGGGAGGCATCGATTCTTTCCCTCTGCTGGCAGTACCCTTTTTCATTCTGGCCGGAGAGCTTCTGAACACGGGAGGGGTAACGACGCGACTCGTCGCATTGGCGAAGGCCTTGGTGGGTTCTATCCGTGGTGGCCTGGGGATGGTAACGGTGCTTGGAGAATATTTTTTCTCTGGAATTTCCGGCTCAACAGTGGCGGATGTTTCTGCCATCGGGTCCATCATGGTCCCGGCATTGAAGAAGGCAGGCTATAAATCAGATGAAACCGTATCCATTGTCTCAGCAGCGTCGGCAATGGGCATGCTTGTTCCGCCCTCCATCCCTGCAGTGGTTTTGGGAGGGATAACCGGGATGTCCGTGGGAGCCCTTTTTGTGGGTGGTTTCCTTCCTGCAATTGTAATCGCCTTATGCATCATGGCCCTTATCTATATCCAGGCTGTCCGAAGTAAGATCCCCTTAGAAAAACGCCTTCCGTTTAAAGACTCTATGAAGGCTGTGGTTGGGGCTATCATTCCATTATTGTGCCCGGTGATCATCTTCGCTGGAATTCTAACCGGCGCCGCCACCCCCACCGAAATCGCTGTCATTGCCGTTCTCTATGCATTCATTGTGGGTGTTTTTGTTTACAAAGAGATCAAATGGAGTCAGATTATTCCCATCTTGAGGGGCACGGCTGTGACCACGGGGTCCGTCATGCTCCTCGTTGGGGTCGCTTCTGCCCTCTCCTGGATCCTTTCGACGAATCAAGTACCCAATATCGTAGGGACGGCGATTACAAAGATCTCCGATTCCCCACTGGTCTTTCTTCTCCTCAGCAATCTATGTTTCATCGTCCTGGGTGCCGTTTTAGAGGGCGTTCCCGCCATGCTCATCCTGGTTCCAATTTTCTTGCCCTTCGTAGACAAGTTAGGAATCAATCAGATCCATTTCGGAATATTGTGCATTGCGTGTCTGGGCATAGGGATCTTTCTCCCGCCCATTGGCATGGGGATGTTCATCGCATGTAACTTTGCACAAATCGACGTCGGAAAGATGTTCCGCTCTTTCGCACCTTACGTGCTCGTTTTCCTGATAGGCCTCTTCATTATCACCGCTGTCCCCTGGTTTACCACCGTTCTCGTGAACATTTTCTTCCGGGCGAAATGAAAGAGAAAAAATAGAATCGGTAAATACTCCCAGTCTGTCGATTACAATCTTGACAATCCTTTGAAATTCCTTTAGTTTTTTACAATGAGAAGCCCGTTGATCCTTGCATCCAAGTCTCCGCGTCGATATGAATTGCTAAAACAAGTGGGTCTTGATTTCGACGTGATCCCGAGCGAGATCGAGGAGAATTTCGTTCCTGGAGAAGCGCCTGACCAGCACGTCATTCGATTGGCTAAGGAAAAAGCCCTTGAGGTGGGTCGCCGATATCCTGATCGCTGGGTCGTTGCCGCAGATACGGTTGTCTTTGTCCATGGATCCGTTTTAGGAAAACCGAAAGGCCGCGAGGAAGCCTTGTCGATGCTTCGCGCTCTCAGTGGTCAGGAGCATTGGGTCATGACTGGATTTTCGGTCCACCATTTGGCAAAAGGGGTGGGAGATCAGGCAGCCGTTCAGACGGCTGTAAAGGTAAAGCCCCTCAGCCCGATCGAAATGAAGTGGTACATTCATACGGCCGAACCGTTTGATAAAGCGGGGGGATATGCCATCCAAGGGGTTGGGTCATTTATGATTGAATCGATTCGGGGATCTTACACAAATGTGGTCGGACTTCCGCTGTGTGAGTTGATGCAGATGATGACCCGACTGGGGGCTCTTCAGATTTCGGAAAACGGAATGCGGATTGCGGAATGAACATATAATCCCCCCCAACCCCTCTTTACGAAAGGGGGGAGAGGGGGGATTAAACAAACTTATGTCAGAAATCAGAGAAAATCTCTTACGGGTGATGGAAAGGATCGAGAAGGCATCTCAACGGGCTGGAAGAGACTCGAAGGAGATCAAACTGGTTGCCGTCTCGAAGACCGTTGAGCCCGCTCGCATCAAAGAGGCCATTGAAGCAGGAGTGTCTATCCTGGGCGAAAACTATGTGCAGGAGGCAAAGAAAAAAATCGAAGAGATTGGCAGGCCTGCCTGCACGGAGGCCGACTCCGGAAGCCTTACGGAGGGCACGCGTTTCGGCGAAGGAAGGGCTGTGGCTTGGCACTTCATCGGACACCTTCAGTCGAATAAAGCCAAATATGTTGTTCAGCTCTTTGATATGTTACACTCCTTGGACAGTATCCCCTTGGCTGAAGAACTGAACCGCAGGGCTGAGCCAGCCGATCGGACGCTTCGAGTCTTAATCGAGGTCAACCTCTCCGGAGAGGGAACCAAGTTCGGAACGGATGAGGAAAAACTATTCAGGCTTGCTCAGAGAATTCTTCAACTGAATCATCTCTCCTTAGAAGGGTTGATGACCATGCCGCCTTACTTTGATTCGCCTGAATTGAGCCGGCCCTACTATGTCCAGCTTCGCCAATTGAGGGAGAGATTGGTGAGAGAAGGGATTCCTATGAAAGAGCTCTCCATGGGCATGTCGAACGACTTTGAAATCGCTGTTGAAGAAGGAGCAACATATGTTCGGGTAGGAACAGCGATCTTTGGAGCACGCAAATGAAGCGCCAAATCCCAAGCGCCAAATTACAAACAAATTCCAATGATCAAATCTCTGAATTCCAAACGGGACCGTTTGGGTCAGTGAACATTGGCACTTGTGATTTATTTGGGATTTGGGATTTGGGATTTGGAATTTGGAATACAAGACATAAATGGAAAGCGAAGATAACCCCGTTTTCGTTGATTCTACTGATAATGTTAACGTTGTTCACCGGGGGATGCGGTGTGAAGGGGCCACCGGTGCCTTGGGAAACGATTGTACCGAAAAGAATTGTGGATCTCGAAGCCATTCCTCGAGAGGAGCGTCTCCTCCTGGAATGGACTTCTCCGAAAGAGAATACGGATAAGTCACCGCTGGTCGACTTGGCCAAGTTTCAGGTTTTGAGATCGGAGGGGACTCTCATCGCGGGGGAATGCAGAGGATGCGGAGAAAAGCCCAGAGTGATCCACGAGATGAAGATCGATGGTAAAGAAGAGGCGAGGGGAAAGAAGATATCCGTTCTCTTCCAGGATCTTGAAGCGAGAAAGGTTTACGTCTACCAGGTTGTTTCGGTCAATCGGAGAGGATACCCCAGTTCTCCTTCGAATCCGGTTACAGTCTATTGGGATTATCCTCCTCAGCCGCCGAGGATGGTGGGAGGAGAAAGAGGGGACAAGAGGGGGGATCTCCACTGGGAGCCCGTGGAAGGCGCAACAGGCTATAACGTCTATAGGAAGACTGAAGGAGAGGAGGCCTTTCCTCTCAATCCTCTGAATCGAGATCCATTGAAGGTAACTGAGTATGCTGATCTGGGCGTGGAGAATGAAAAAAAGTATATCTATTCGGTCAGGGCTGTCAGACGGGTGGTCAAGACGGATGTCGAGGGAAAGGGATCTCTCGGGGTTCCCGTTACTCCCACGGACCTCATTCCGCCCAATGCTCCAACGGGGCTTATAGCGATCCCCCTCAAGAATGGGATCGAGTTAAGTTGGAGGAGGAACAGGGAGCCGGACCTCTTAGGGTATTATGTCTATCGAAGAAAACCCGGGGAGAAGGAATTCAAAAAATTAAACGAAACTCCTTTGGAAAAAGAGGCCTATCTTGATACGCAAGTGGAATTAGAGCAAGATTATGAGTATGCTTTGACAGCAGTAGATCATTCACCCCATCGAAACGAAAGCCCCCTCTCTGAAGAAGTGAGGGTAAAATATATTTACTGAAGCTCGGAGTTCGGAGTATTCAATAGCTGAAAGCTCAAAGCTGAAAGTTGAAAGGAATATCATTAGCCTTTGAGCTTTGAACTTTGAGCAAAAAAACTCAAACTGAAGGAAGGAACGATGCACTACTTTGACTACAAGAATGGACAACTCTATTGTGAGGGGTTGGCGATAGAGTCGATTGCTGAGAAAGTGGGGACTCCTTTCTATCTTTACAGCTACCACACGCTGGTGAGACATTTTACGGTTTTTGATCAAGCTTTTCAGGGAATCCCCCATCTGGTCTGCTTTTCAGCCAAGGCCAATTCCAACTTGGCACTCCTCCGTCTCTTCATCAACCTCGGCGGCGGCGTGGACGTTGTCTCAGGAGGGGAACTCTACCGGGCGATCAAAGGAGGGGCAGTCCCCCAAAAGATCGTATATTCCGGCGTTGGAAAGAGGGTCGATGAAATCGAATATGCCTTGAAGACCGGCATCCTGATGTTCAACGTCGAATCTTCCCAAGAGCTTGAAACCATCGATAAGGTTGCCGGACGAATTAGGAAGAAGGCTCCTATTGCAATCCGAGTCAATCCCGACATCGATCCGAAGACGCATCCTTACATTTCAACGGGATTAAAGAAGAATAAATTTGGCATCGATATCCTTCGGGCTCCGATGGCTTATCGTATAGCCTCTCAATTACCCAACCTGGAGGTTGTGGGAATCGACTGCCATATCGGCTCCCAGTTGATACAGGTAGAGCCTATTATCGAGGCTTTACGGAAACTGAAGCAGTTGGTTGAGAATCTGAGAAAAGAGGGAATGGACATCCGATACTTAGATTTGGGAGGAGGGCTTGGGATCACGTATGAGGATGAGGAGCCTCCCCATCCGATGGAATATGCCGCCAATATCCTCGAAGAAATTAAGGGATTTGGATGCACCCTTATCTTGGAACCCGGTCGGGTGATTGTTGGGAACGCAGGGATTCTGATCACAAAGATTCTTTATACGAAGGAGAATGAGGAGAAGCGGTTTGTGATCGTCGATGCTGGCATGAATGATCTCGTGCGACCGAGCTACTATGGTTCCTACCACCAGATCCTTCCGGTAAAGAAAGAAAGCCGCGACGAGATCGAAGCCGACGTGGTAGGACCCATCTGCGAATCGAGTGACTTTTTAGCAAAAGAGAGGAAGATACCGAAGGTCGATCCGGGTGAATTGATTGCCGTGATGAGCGCCGGTGCCTACGGATTCTCCATGTCAACGAACTATAATTCAAGACCCAGAGTGGCTGAGGTGATCGTCCGGGACGATCAGATGTTTGTGATCCGTCAGAGAGAGAGCTACGAGGATTTGATAAGAGGAGAATATATTCCCGACTTCTTATTAACGGGAACCCGTTAATTGTCTTGCGCCCATCATTGCGAGCCCGAAGGGCGTGGCAATCCGACGAAGTCGTTGCGAGGGCATAGCCCGTGGCAATCTCAAGAGTTCCCTCGTTTCACTCGGGACAAGGCTTCATTTCATTCGCAATGACATACTGTTAATGGAAGGGAGATCAAAGTTCGATGAAGATTCCTTTTATGAAGATGAGCGGAAGCGGAAACGATTTTATCCTGATCGATCATCGAAAACCCTTCCTGGATGAGGGCAGGATGAAAGAGTTTATCCAGAAGGTCTGCCGTAGGAGGGTTTCAATCGGTGCCGATGGCCTCATTCTGATTGAAAAATCTGACAAGGCTGATTTCAAATGGCGTTTTTACAATTCTGATGGCGGTGAGGCGGAGATGTGCGGGAACGGAGGTCGGTGTGCCGCTCGCTTTGCATACTTGAAGAAAATTGCCGGTTCTTCTCTCACCTTCGAAACGGTTGTTGGGATCCTTTCGGCTCAAGTCAACGGTATGAGGGTGAAGCTGGAAATGATCAATCCTTACGGCCTCAAACTGGATGAGGCCATCCTTATCGAAGGAAAGAGACAGATCCTCTCGAGCATCAACACGGGAGTTCCCCATGCCGTCATTTTTTTGGAAGACGCGGGGGCTGCCGATGTGGTGAAGACAGGGAGGGCGATTCGATTTCATCCCCATTTCTCGCCGGCAGGAACGAATGCAGATTTTGTCCACGTAGAGAATCCTTCCCGGATGTCCGTCCGAACCTACGAACGGGGCGTGGAGGATGAGACATTAGCCTGCGGCACAGGTGCCGTCGCTTCAGCCCTCGTTGCCGCATTCAAAGGGTTGGTGAAGTCTCCGGTATCGATTAAGACTTCGGGAGGAGAAATCCTGACAGTTCATTTCGAAATAGAATCTGGAGAGGTGAAGAGAGTCTTTTTCGAAGGGGATGTCCATATTATTTACGAAGCTGAGATGTGGGAGGAAGCCTATCAATGAAAGGAGTGATCCAGGCGATTGTCGTTGGGGCGGCTGGAAAGATGGGGGGACGGATTATTCATATCCTCCAGGAGTATCCTTCGATCAAACTCTTCCGGGCGGTTGACCGACCCGACCATCCGTCGATAGGGAGGGATATTGGTGAGGTTGTCGGGTTTGGAAAGCTGGGGATTCCACTGGAAGGAGAATTGCGAAAGGGAGGAGACGTCATCATCAACTTCAGCAATCCGCAAGCCTCCCTGGAGAGCCTGAAGTTTGCTCGTGAAGCAGGACTGGCAATCGTCATCGGTACGACCGGCTTGAATCCAGACCAGACGGAGAAGGTGAAGGAACTTTCAAAGGGCGTCCGATGTGTCATGGCGCCCAATATGAGCGTGGGGATGAATGTAATGTTTCGCACCGTTCAGGAGGTGGCTCAGGTCTTAGGGCTGGAGTATGACGTTGAAATTCTGGAGGCCCATCACCATTTGAAAAAGGATTCACCCAGCGGCACGGCGGTCAAATTAGGAGAGCTGATTGCCAAGGCTACAGGAAGGGATTTCGCTCAGGTGGGAGTTTACGGCAGGAAGGGAATGGTAGGGGAAAGGAAGAAAGAGGAGATCGGAATGCAGGTCATCCGGGCAGGGGACATCGTGGGTGAACATACGGTCCTCTTCGGGGGGATCGGCGAGCGATTGGAGATCACCCATCGTGCGCACAGTCGGGATAACTTTGCTCGCGGAGCGATCCGGGCAGCCCTGTGGGTGGTCAATCAACCCGATGGCCTTTACGATATGCAGGATGTCCTGGGATTAAGGAAGTAAATCAAGCTGACGGGATATGCCTCCAAAGTTTTACAAAGCGGGCATTATAATAGTTTATAAGAACTTTTCCCGTTGCCTTAATGAATCTTGGAGACAACTTTGGGATTCCGTAGTTAGATAGAGAAAGGTTTTCGCTGTAAAACTTTATCGGCATACCCGTCAGCTTTATGGATGAGAGAGAGGAGAAGGATGAAGATCATTCGGTACCGAGATGGCGATGTGATTAAGTGGGGAACAGTGGAAGAGGATCGGGTCCGCGAATTGGACGGGAATCCTTTCGGCGAGTTCCGTCTCTTAGCCAAAGGGAAGAGGGTCGAAGAAGTGCGGCTCCTTTCTCCGTGCCTTCCTTCAAAGATCGTCGCAGTGGGGTTGAACTATCGCGACCATGCCGAGGAGCTGGAGATGAAAATCCCCGAGGTCCCCCTGCTCTTTCTCAAGCCCGCAAGCTCTGTCATCGGCCCGGGAGACGGAATTGTCTATCCGGAGATGTCCAAACAGGTAGATTACGAGGGCGAGATGGGTGTGGTCATTCGAAAGGTGGCGAAGGCCGTATCCGAGGGGAAAGCGGCTGACTATATCCTCGGGTACACCTGCTTGAATGATGTGACTGCGAGAGATCTCCAGTCAAAGGATGGCCAGTGGACCAGGGCCAAGGGATTTGATACCTTTGCACCGATCGGTCCATGGATCATCACGGACATCGATCCTCATCAGTTGGAGATATCTTCCTATCTCAATGGCCAGAGGCGTCAGCATTCCAATACGAAGAATCTGATCTTCGGGCCTGACCAACTGGTGAGCTTTATCTCTCACATCATGACTCTTTTGCCAGGGGATGTCATCGCCACAGGCACACCTTCTGGCATCGGCCCCATGGCAATCGGCGATAGAATCGATGTGGTCATCGAAGGAATTGGCACCCTAACCAATACCGTAGTGAATAGGGAAAGAACGGAGGACCGGAGATGAAAAGGAAGAAATCGATCGAACTCCACCGCAGGGCATCGGGGATGATCCCAGGAGGGGTGAACAGCCCGGTCAGGGCTTTCAAGGCGATTGGCATTTCGCCCACTTTTGTCGAACGTGCAAAGGGATCGAGAATTTGGGATGTGGATAAGAATGAATACGTTGACTACGTGGGATCATGGGGCCCGATGATCTTGGGCCATGCCCATCCGAAGATTGTGACGGCTCTGAAAAGAGTGGCAGCTCAAGGGACGAGCTTTGGTGCGCCCACCCCGTTGGAGGTCGAGCTTGCTTTGAAAGTGAGGAAGGCTTTCCCATCCATGGAATTGATGAGGATGGTCAGCTCCGGCACCGAGGCCGTGATGAGTGCCATTCGGCTTGCCAGAGGATATACGGGAAAGGATAAAATCATCAAGTTCGAAGGGTGTTACCACGGCCATGGAGACAGCCTGCTCGTCAAGGCAGGCTCCGGTGCAACGACCTTCGGAATTCCCGATAGCCTTGGAATTCCGGAAGATTTGGCCAAACATACGTTGACCGCTCTTTATAATAACTTGGAAAGTGTAAAGACTCTGGTGAGGCAACATCCGGGTGGGATCGCTTGCATCATTGTGGAACCCATTGCGGGAAATATGGGCGTTGTTCTGCCTGAAAGGGGATTTTTGGAAGGATTGAGAAGGATCTGTGATGAAGAAGGAATGATTCTCCTCTTCGACGAAGTGATCACCGGATTTCGGATTGCCTATGGAGGCGCCCAGGAACTCTATGGGATCAAGGCTGACCTGACATGTCTGGGAAAGATCATCGGTGGCGGTCTTCCGGTGGGCGCCTATGGCGGGAGGGAAAGGATCATGGAGAAAGTGGCACCCCTTGGAGGGGTTTATCAGGCAGGCACACTCTCCGGGAATCCCCTTGCCATGACGGCAGGCATTGAGACCTTGGAGCTGTTAAAGTCAAGAAAGGTCTATCAGGATCTGGAAGAGAAGACCGTTTACCTTGCGGAGAATATTTCGAGAATCGCTGAGGAGAAAGGAATACCCTTCTGTGTCAATTATGCGAATGGAATGCTGACCCTCTTTTTTACAGCAGGCCCGGTGAGAGATTATCGGACGGCAAAGATGAGTGATACGAAAAGATTCGCTCAATTCTTCATTGCGATGATGGAAGAGGACATCTATCTTCCTCCTTCCCAATTCGAAGCCTGGTTTATCTCTCTGGCGCATACCCGGAAGGATCTGGACCAGACCCTCGAAGCCTGCGAAATTGCTTTTGGGAGCATTTAAGGGATGAAAGGATTCATCCCCCCTTTCGCGGGATAACGGGAATGTAGGGTTGGTTTAAGCGAATGGGATTGCTATTTGTACTCGCCAGTCTATCCTTTGTTAACCTCCATAGGTTGAATAGGTCACACCATTCTTTCCTTTAGATTTGACTGTGTACATCAGGTCGTCAGCCAGACGAACGATGTCATCGACGCTCAATAAGGACTTCAGGCAAGTGATAACCCCTATGCTAAAGGTGACCGGCCAGTCTTTGTCTTTCATGGCAGCATTCAAAGTTGCGTGGAGTCTTGCGACGATCCCCTGAGCGCTCTCAGAGCTGGTCTCGGGTAGGAGTAAAGCAAACTCATCCCCACCGAGCCGTGCAACCAGATCTGAAGCCCGAAGCTGTTTGTTTAGGACTGAGGCGACCGTACGCAAGACATGATCCCCTGCTGCATGGCCGTATCTGTCGTTAACCATTTTGAAATTGTCAAGATCGATATAGACAACAGTGAGCGGGCGTTTATTTCGAGACGATCGTCTAAGTTCTGAAGCAACAACATCGTAAAAGTGGCGGGCGTTCGGCGTCTCAGTGACAAAGTCGGTACGTCCGAAGGCGGCTTCTCGATCGATGAACCTACGCTGTGAAGCGATCAGATAACTAACAATTAGAAAGAAGCCCAGGCGAACGAGGCTATTCCAAAAATAGAGAATAGGGCTCGAGTATGGGTTGCCCCCTATGAAGTCGGCGACCCCCCAAGTCACGGCACTCGCAACCGAGGCCAAGAACGCCCACTTACGGTTAACATACCACGCCACTAAGGAGATTGGACCTATATAGAACAGAGAGAAACTCAGCTCGTATCCGCTAAAGTAATCAACAATGCCAAGGATGATAACCATTAGCAGGCTTGTACCAAGCCAAAATAACTTGCTTTTATGCCTGAGGCGTTCAAACATTCAAGAACGGATCCTTTCTCGCGGCCCAAATGCTCCGTGGGTTAACGTTCTTCCATCCATCTGTTCCTCACAGCCCTGGGTTTTTGAGGTATGGCCGTGCGTCTTGGACGAACTGGTTTGCCGTTGCTTCAAAAGCTTGTTTCTCACTGTAGGTGATGAGATTGATCCATGAGAAAGGAATGAGTCCTATCCAAATGCCTCCTTTTCGGGTGATTTCGTAATTATAGGTTTCTTTCTTTTTCCCATCGATATAAACATCATACTTCACGAAATACCCGTCTTTGGTACTCCACGCAGGCAGAAGGGTCAGCGTCGATATGGATATATAACCGAAGACCAACGCAGGCAGCGTCATCGGCTTCCATTTTGTCTCCACTTCAATATAGAGGCCTTTTTCCGGACTTGTATCGGCAGGCACCATTTTCCTGCAGATTCCGGCATCCCTGAAAACGTGCTGAAGGGAGCTGTATCCTCCCATATCGAGCACATCGAATTTCTTAACATCTTAGTACGTCACGCTACAAGTGCCGGGCTCGGGTTTCTGTTTTAAAGCATTAACGGGAAAGTCCCGATACGACGCGACACATCCCATGAGCACAAACGAAAGCGCCGCTCCATAAAGGAATTTCATATGTCCCCCCCTTTATGATTGAAGATATAATATTGACAGGACCGCAATATTTGAAACCCTCTCGGTACTCGCAACCGCACTCAGAACAATCATGTTTCCCGTTAGAGCCTCTCTTTATGAATATTGACATCGCTTTTTTTTGATCGGAATACCTTTCTTGCTTGACATTAGAGGCCTTATACGGGTTAGGCTACACGTTTTTTCGAAGTTTTCGATCAAAAAATACTCCGACCACTAAAGGAAGTCAATAAAAAATCTCCTCTAAGGGGAAAAAGGAGGGGCGTTTTTGTCCTAATGGGCAATTGATCAGGAAATGGGCAGTTTTGGTACTATTTGTTGATGAATCGAAATCTTAGAGAAGTCGGATAATCCTTCGATATCGGAAAGTTACCAAATTCTCAAAAAATTATTCTCTTGGCAGGAAATTTGCTATATCATTGGACTTATATGTTACTGGTGGGGACATTTAAATAGATGCCATTCGCCCGGAGGTCAATATGAAGCTTAAATCTCTTGGACTGCTCTTATCGATCTGTTTTCTTTTTATCCCCCGTCTTTATGCAGCGGAAGGTCCTCAGGTGGAATTCTTCTCTCCTCAGGGGACGGTCAAAAAGGTTCGCCAGGTGACTGCCCGGTTTTCGGAGCAGATGGTTCCATTCGGTGACCCGAGGGGTCTCATCGAGCCCTTTGAGATCGATTCTCCTGAGAAGGGTGCGGGCCGCTGGGCCGACGGAAAGAACTGGGTCTATGATTTTGACAAGGATCTTCCTGCCGGGATTCGGTGCGAGTTCAGAATGAAGCCCGGATTAAAGTCTTTATCCGGCAAAGAGCTCGTGGGCCAAAAGGTATTTTCTTTCTCCACAGGCGGGCCTTCAATCATACGGCCATCTTATCCTTTCGAAGGGCACCAGAATATCGATGAAGAACAGATATTTATTCTTACCTTGGATGCGGAACCTGATCCTGCGTCCGTAATCCGGAATGTCTTTTTCTCCGTTACGGGTATCCAGGACCACATCGGGATTAAGATCATAGAAGGAAAAGAGAGGGAGGAGATTTTAAAGGCAAGGTTCAGATATGGGAAACCCCCTCAACTTCCTATCCTCCTCATCCAATGCAGACAAACGTTTCCTTCAAGTACAAGGGTGAGCCTAATCTGGGGAAAGGGCGTGAAATCGAAAACCGGAGTGGAGACCGATCAAGACCAGGTTCTGCACTTCCAGACAAGAAAAACCTTCTCTGTCGAGTTCCATTGCGAAAGGGAGAATGCCTTGGCTGGATGCATTCCCATTTTGCCTATGTCTCTCAATTTCTCTGCTCCTATTTCCCAAGACCTGGCAAATCAAATCCAATTGAAAGGCCAGGATGGAAAGATATGGAAGCCCCAGATGGAGGGGGAGAAAGAATCCAGGTTCATACACCAGGTTTCTTTTAAGGGTCCTTTTCCAGAAAGCACGAATTTCAATGTTGAACTTCCGGCCGGCCTCAAGGATGACGCAGGAAGGCCCCTTGTCAATGCGGATAAATTTCCCCTATCGGTTCGAACTGAAAAATACCCTCCTTTAGCCAAATTCTCGGCAAGGTTCGGAGTCCTGGAATGGAAGGCTGAACCCGTGCTTCCGGTTACGCTGAGGAACCTTGAGCCTGAGGTCAAGGCGAGAATGAAGAAGGTTGGTCAGGAGGAAGGGATCGTCGGGAAGGTGATGGGAAAGATTCTTAATGTACCCCCGGATAGAGCAGTAGAGGTTCAGGCCTGGCTAAGAAAGGTGGCTTCTGCTTCCCGGGAGAAATCGGTTCTGAGTTGGGAATGGGGAGTGAAGGATTTCAAAGTTCCCAAGCCATCGGGTGCCCATGCCTTTGAGGTGGTGGGGATTCCACTAAAGGATCCCGGACTCTATATCGTGGAGCTCGAAAGCACGATTCTTGGGAATTCTTTGCTCGGTTCTCAAAAACCGATGTATGTGCCAACGGCTGTCCTGGTGACTAACCTCTCTGTCCACTTCAAGCAGGGAAGGGAATCGTCGCTGGTCTGGGTGACAACCCTTGATACAGGGGATCCCGTAAAAGACGCCAGGGTGATCATGAAAGATTGCCAGGAAAAGACCGTATGGCAAGGGAGGACCGATGCGAATGGCATTGCACGAATTGAGCAGCCGTTGCCCAGTGATCTTCCCCATTGCAGGTACGACATTGATCATCATGATTACCCTCAGATGGGCGCTTTGAGCTCCCTTGGCGGAGGCCTTTTTGTCATCGCCCAGACCTCTGATGACATGGCCTTTGTCCACTCCGGTTGGGACGATGGGATCGAGCCCTGGAGATTTCAGCTTCCTTGGTCGTCCTACAAGGGGCCCTATATCGCTCACACCGTCTCTGATCGAACGCTGCTCAGGGCGGGTGAGACGGTGCACATGAAGCACATCTTTCGAGAGCATACGATGAAGGGATTTTCAGTTCCTGTCAAAGATCGGTTGCCGCGCTTTGCTCTGATCTACCATTATGGTAGTGAAGAGAGGTACGAGTTTCCTCTGAAGTGGGATGCAAATGGGATTGCCGAGACCGAATGGGCGATTCCGAAAGAAGCAAAACTTGGAACCTACGGGATTTCCTTGTCGGAAAAGTCGATCAAGAAAGATCAGTATTTCTACGAAGGTGATCGCGGAACATGGATTTCAGGCGGATTCAGGGTCGAAGAGTTCCGGGTTCCCCTCTTAAAGGGGATGATTCAGGCGCCCACAGAGCCTTTGATCAATGCAAAGGAGGTCACCCTTGATTTAAACGTTAAGTATCTTGCAGGGGGTGGAGCAGGGCTCCTTCCGGTCAAGCTAAGGGGCGAAATTCGACCCAAGAGTGTTCCACCCTTTGAAGGATATGATCAGTTCGTTTTTAGCAATGGCCCGGTCGAAGAGGGGCTTGCCCGAAGAGGGGAGCCTCTCGATTCTGAAGAGGAAGAGGAGGAGATTGAGCAGGAAGGGAGCAGAGAGGGAAGACAGATTGAGCGAAAAGAAATCAAGCTTCCGAGCAAAGAATTATCACTGGATAAGTTTGGATCCACCCGCACCGAGATCGCAAACTTGCCAAAGGTCGAGATTCCCAAAGAGATACTGGCTGAACTTGAATTCAGAGATCCCAATGGTGAGATTCAGACCGTCTCTTCCAAGATCCCCTTGTGGTCCTCAAAATACCTGATCGGCATCAAGCCGGATTCATGGGCCCTTTCGAAAGATGCTTTTAAATTTCACGTCGCAGTACTCGATCTTTCAGGGAAGCCCGTATTAGGTGCACCGGTAAAAGTGAGCCTTTATGAGAGGAAAACCTATACCCACCGGAAGCGTCTTGTCGGAGGATTTTACGGCTTTGAGCACACGGTGGAGACGAAGAAAATCTCCACGCTTTGCGAGGGAAAGACGGATAAGAGAGGGTTCCTGATCTGCGAGGTCAAATCACCCGTCTCCGGAAATGTAATCCTTGAGGCCCAGAGCTTCGATGATAAGGGGAATAGAACCGTAGCCAACAGAGAGGTCTGGGTGGCGGGGAAGGGTGAATGGTGGTTCGAAGTGGGGGATCATGACAGGATCGATCTCATCCCCGAGAAGAAGCGATATGAGCCGGGTGAGGTGGCTACCTTTCAGGTCCGCATGCCTTTCCGGAGCGCAACGGCGCTCATCACGGTTGAAAGAGAAGGGGTGATGGAGACCTGGGTCAAGCGAATCTCCGGCCAGAAACCGGTGATCGAGGTGCCCGTCAAGGGGACGTATGCTCCGAACGTCTTTGTCTCCGTTCTGGTTGTCAGGGGCCGTTTGCCCTGGATAAAATCCACCTCCATGGTCGATCTTGGAAAACCCGCCTACAAGATTGGAATCGCTGAGATCAATGTGGGCTGGAAGGCCCATGAGCTGAAGGTCAATGCCTCAACCGACCGCAAAGTATACAAAGTTCGAGAAAAGGCGAGAGTCAAGGTTAGAGTCCAGACGTCTGCCGGAGGAAAGCCTCCTCAAGGGACCGAGGTGGCTCTGGCCGCGGTGGATGAGGGCCTGCTTGAATTGATGGGGAACAAGAGCTGGGAAATCCTTCCTGCCATGATGGGCCGAAGGGGTTATGAGGTTCGGACTTCAACGGCACAGATGCAGGTGATTGGAAAGCGCCACTTTGGATTGAAGTCACTGCCTCCTGGCGGGGGAGGAGGAAGACAGACCACGAGAGAGTTGTTTGACACCCTTCTCCTCTGGAAGGGCCGTCTCTTATTGGATGCAAATGGGGAGGGATCCGCAGAGATTCCACTCAACGATTCCATCACCAGTTTCAGGATTGTGGCCGTGGCAAACGGCGGAGCGGGCTTCTTTGGAACGGGATCCACCTCGATTCAATCGACACAAAATCTGATGGTCTTATCGGGGCTCCCTCCTCTTGTAAGGGAGGGCGATCGTTTTAAGGCCGAGTTCACAATCCGAAACACAACCAAACAGGCTACAGAGGTCAATGTCTCTCCAAAGGTGTCGGGTCTCCTGGAACCTTTAAAGCCCGTGACCACGGCTCTCGGCCCCGGAGAGGCCAAGGAGATCGGATGGGATGTCCATGTACGGGTGGGTTTAGAAAGACTCGGATGGGAAGTGGAAATAAAGGATAAAGGTTCCATCGAAGCGGACCGTCTCAAGGTCACACAGCGGGTGATTTCTGCGATTCCCGTGAGGACCTTTCAGGCGACGATTACCCAAATTGAGAAAGATTTCAAACTTTCCGCAGAGCGACCTCGCGATGCAATCCCTGGCCGAGGGGGGCTGCGACTGACCTTGCGGCCCAAGATTTCAGAGGGATTGAACAGTGTCATCGATTATATGAAGTATTACCCCTATTCGTGCATGGAACAGAAGATCTCAATCGCCGTGGTGTTGCGAGATGCAAATATATGGAAGAGAGTGATGGCTCAACTCCCTTCCCATCTCGACTCCGATGGGTTGGTCAAATATTTCCCGTCCTGTGAATATGGAAGTCCAACCTTAACCTCCTACATCATTGCCATTGCTGACGAAGCGGAATGGGATATCCCCGCCGACTCCCAGGAGAAGATGGGGAGTGGTCTCAAGAAGTTTATCGAAGGATCGATTCGAAGAGGCTCGCCCATCCCCACGGCCGATCTCAACATCCGGAAGCTATCGGCCTTTGAAGCCCTGTCCAGAGGGAGAAAGGTGCCGGCAGGTTTATTGAGCTCAATCCCCATCGAGCCTAACCTCTGGCCCACTTCCGCTGTGATCGATTGGTTGAACATCCTTCGGAATATGCCTGAGATCCCGAATCGCGAAGGGCAAATGGAAGAGGCCGAGCAGATTATTCGATCCCGCCTCAATTTCCAGGGGACCGTCATGGGATTTTCGACCGAAGGCACGGATTGCCTTTGGTGGCTGATGGTCTCGAACGATGTGAATGCTGTCCGGGTCATCTTGACCATGCTCAAATCGGAGAGATGGAAGGAGGATATGCCAAGGCTGGTTCTGGGAGCCCTGGCCCGTCAGAAAAGGGGGACGTGGGACTTGACCCTTGCCAATGCCTGGGGCGTTTTGGCCATGGAAAAATTCTCAAAGGCTTATGAGACCGTTCCGGTGTCGGGTGAAACTCAGGCGACATTAGCGCTTCAGTCTGATCGCACGAACTGGAGTGCCACGCCCGAAGGAAAGACCTCTTTATTCGCATGGCCTGCCAATCAGGACGACTTTTTCCTTTCTCATCAAGGCAAAGGCAAGGCGTGGGCCACGATCCAGAGCCTCGCAGCTATTCCTCTTAAAGAGCCACTTTCCAGCGGATACAGAATCAAGAAGACGGTCGTCCCGATTGACCAAAAGAATTCACGGCAGTGGACCCGCGGAGATATCCTTCGCATCCGGTTGGAGGTGGAGGCTCAGGCGGATCAGACCTGGGTCGTGGTGAATGATCCTGTCCCTTCCGGCTCGACCATTCTCGGAAAGGGACTGGCAAGAGACTCAGAGCTCTTGACCAAAGGGGAAGAGTCGAAGGGCTGGGTCTGGCCCGCCTACGAGGAGCGGTCTTTCGAGGCTTTCAGGGCCTATTATGAGTATGTTCCCAAAGGGAGGTGGACGGTGGAGTATACGGTCCGTCTTAATCAAAGCGGTGTCTTCCAGTTGCCCGAAACCCGGGTGGAGGCCCTCTATTTTCCAGAGATGTTCGGAGAGATTCCGAACCAGACGATGGAGGTCCGACAGTGAGGGTAGAAAAGATGTGTCCTCCTGAGCTTGATTCAGGATCTCGACGATCTTGGAGTCTTAATACATCTTTTTTAGAAGGAAATATCAGCGTGCGGTCAACCATTATGAAAAACCTTTTTTTGCTGTTCATTTTCGTTTTGCTTCCAAATGCTGATGTTTTTGCCCTCCCTTCCTTTAAAGAGGTCCAGCAGGCTTATGTCAAGTCCGATTCCCTCTTGTTGGATCGAGACGGAGAGGTCCTCCACGAGTTGAGGGTGGATAAGAATCGGCGAAGGCTCGACTGGACTCCCCTGAGAAATGTATCGTCCGCATTGCAGGAGGCTGTCATCCAGGCAGAGGATAAGCGATTCTATGATCATCGGGGCGTGGACTACCGGGCGATCAGTGGCGCCTTGATCAAAGGGCTGACCCAGGAGGGCCTTCGGGGGGCCAGTACAGTGACCATGCAATTGGCCTCCCTCCTGGACCGGGAACTCCGACCCAAAAAAGGAAGAAGGTCCCTCTGGCAGAAAGGGAAGCAAATTCTGAGAGCCTGGGAGATCGAACGGAGCTGGTCCAAGCCTGAAACCCTGGAGGCTTATCTCAATCTAATCACATTCCGCGGAGAACTCCAGGGGATTGCAGCAGCATCGAGGGGACTGTTCGGCAAGGACCCCCACGGCCTCGGCAGATCAGAATCCCTGATCCTTGCCTCTTTGATTCGGTCCCCCAATGCTTCCTTTGAAGAGATATCCCAGAGGGCTTTGAACCTCAATCGGTCGATGAACTGGAAGATCAATGATCATGAGATTCATTCCAAAGCAAGGCAGGTCTTTCTTGGGTCAAATTTCGTTTGGCCGGAGGCGGATCTGGCCCCCCATGTTTCAAGACAATTGTTAAAAGGTAAACCGGCCGGGTCAAGCGTTGTCTCCACCTTAGATCACCGGATCCAGCGCTTTGCCCTTGATCGTCTGAGGCACCATCTCATTTCTTTGAAAATGCAGAATGTGAAGGATGGTGCCATTCTCATTGCAGAGAATCAAACCGGCAATGTCCTGGCTTACGTGAGCTATTCCGGAGAGCCTTCCCGTAGCCGGTTTGTCGATGGTGTTCAGGCAAAGAGACAGGCCGGCTCCACCCTTAAGCCTTTTCTTTATGCCCTTGCTTATGAGAGGCGAATCCTCACCCCTGCCTCCATATTGGATGATACTCCTCTGGACATTGCTGTCCTGGGCGGGATCTATCAGCCAAGGGACTACGATTCCGAGTTCAGAGGCTTGGTGACTTCACGGATTGCACTGGCTTCGTCTTTGAATGTGCCTGCCGTGCGAACCCTCTCCCTGGTCGGTATCGAACCTTTCTTGAGCAAGCTCCGTCAATTGGGAATCCAGGATCTGACCGAATCGGGCGATTTCTACGGGCCTTCCCTTGCTCTCGGATCTGTCGACGTGAGCCTCTGGGAATTGGTCAACGCCTATCGAACGCTTGCGAATGGAGGGACGCGGGCGGAACTTCATCTACGCCCTGGAGGGAATATTCCCCCAAAGCCAAAACGAATCTTTTCGAAAGAAGCAGCTTTTCTGATCTCCGATATCCTTTCGGATCGGGAGGCAAGAAGCTTTACCTTCGGTCTTGAAAACCCGTTGTCAACACGTTTCTGGACGGCTGTCAAAACAGGGACGAGCAAAGATATGAGAGACAACTGGTGCATTGGATATTCAGGAAAGTACACGGTCGGAGTCTGGGTGGGGAATTTTACCGGAGAGCCGATGTGGAACGTCAGCGGTATTACAGGAGCAGCTCCCATCTGGATTGAGACGATGGGCTGGCTTCATCGCGATTCGATGAATGGGAAGAGAGAGACTCCGGCCTCTCTTGTAAGGAGAGAGATTCGGCTCCCCCTTGGAGCGGATTCCCACAAAGAGGAACTGTTTGTTCAGGGAACAGAGCCCGATTCGAAGGATAAGGAAATCGGCCAATTCAATCAACGGATCGTCTACCCTCCTTCGGGCACCGTGATCAGTCTGGACCCCGATATCCCAGCCGAGCTTCAAAAAGTGTTTTTCATCTCTCAATCCGAGAGAAATAGCTTGCGATGGGTCTTGAATGATCATACAATAAATGGAGTCAGTCCTCATCTTTCGTGGTCTCCGAGAGTTGGGATATATATCCTCACCCTCGTTGACGAAAATGACCGGATGATTGATTCTGTCCATTTTGAAGTCAGAGGCCCTTCGGAGGACGAGAAAGGAATGCTTGGCCATTGATTAAGATCTACATTGCGAGGCATGGGGAGACGATCTGGAATGCGGAAGGACGGATTCAAGGTCGAAGCGATCCTGAACTTAGCCCGAAGGGGCATGCCCAAGGTTTAGCCCTGCTCGAACAACTCAAAGAGCGACCTCTCTCTGCGGTTTACACCAGCACGCTTCAAAGAACGATTCATACGGCTCGACACGTTGCAGAATATCTGAAGCTCCCGATCCGAAAGCAGCCCGAGCTGGACGAGATCGCCTTCGGCATTCTCGAAGGGAAACAGATCCCGCATCTCGATGGAGCGACAAAGATCGAATGGGACCGTTTCAAGGAGGACCGTTATACTTACCATATTCCCCAGGCCGAAAATTATACGGATGTCGCCAATCGGGTCCAGCCTTTTGTGGAGAGGATCCTTTCTCTTCATCAAGGGGAAGAGATCCTCATCGTGGGCCATCGGGTTGTCAATCTGATGCTGATCCGAACGCTCACGGATTATCCTCCGGATGAGATCTCCGAGATCCAACAGAGCAACGATTGTCTTTATCTGATCAAGAGAAACGGCGAGACAGAAATCCATCACTATATGAACGGTGAGGCGGGGAAGGGGTTTCTTCTGAGGAGAGCCCGGTGAAGAGGAGTCTATTGGAAGAAAAACGATGAAGAGTCAGCCAGCGAAATGGAAAATCCGGTGCGTGATCTATGACTGTGACGGGGTTCTCTTCGATTCCATCGAGGCCAACACGAAACTCTATAATGACCTTTGTTCCACTCTTGGAAGGTCCCCTTTGAGAGAAGAAGAGATAAGATATGCCCATACCAGCACGGTTTATGAGGCTATTCAGTTCATTTTTGGAAAAGATCGGGAGATGGAGAAAAGGGCTTTAGAATCGTTAAAACAGATCGATCTGAGAGAGTATATTGTCTATTTGAAGATGGAGCCTCATCTCCTTCAGATTTTGAATCTCCTGAAAGCCAAGGGGATCCTTCGGGCCATCAATACGAACCGAACGACCTCGATGAAGCACGTTATGGAACGGTTTCATCTGGAGCCTTTTTTTGACATGGTGGTCACAGCTCTTGACGTGACCCGGCCGAAGCCCGATCCTGAATCGGTCGAGAAGATTGTTCAAAAATTCGACTTGAAGAAGGAGGAGGCTGTTTTCATAGGAGATTCCGGGGTGGACCAGCAAACCGCCAGGTCAGCGGGCATCAAGTTCATCTCCTACAAGAACAGGGAGATCCCGGGTGATGCCTTGATCGAGGACCATCTTGACTTGTTGACTCTCCTTTTTTAAGGAATTAACACCAGGGTTTCTTGCCGTCTTTCAGGCTGCATAGCTCGTTCTGGCAATCCAGGCAATCCGGCACAATCACCTCCCGGGGCAGCTTCGTTCCCTTAATGCTCTCGATACAGTCGATCGCTTTCTTACCCTGCTCATCGTTGCCCTTGATCACCACCGTGACGCCTCCCTCGGCACCGCCCAGGCCGCCGGCACCTATGGGGACAGCCGTTGCTCCAGCGAGAATCTCTACGGCGTTCAATTCGGTGACCACCATTCCGCGGCAAGTCAGGAGGACACAGGGCATTCCCATGGAGTAGGTCAAGGAATTCCTCTTGGCCGCCTCTTCCGCGGCCTTTTCCAAAGGGATGGGAATCAACTTTTCCAATCCCGCAGGAAAGATCAGCTTGAATCCCTTTCGCTTCGATGCGGACATGACCACTCCGAAGGTCCCGCCTTCAACCCGGTTTCCGATGAGAACCCCAACCGTATTGTTGGAATCGATTGCATTCACTCCCTTGATATAAACATCGTCGGGTCCCATCCGGTCTAAGATCTCGCCGAGAGGGAGGCCGCTCCGGAGTTCACCTTTCTCAACGACCCAGGTGTAGGGATAGGTGGCCGGGCTACGAAGAACCGTTGGCGTCTTTTCGTGCCGGGGCTGATTTGAGCCCAGGGCCTCAACGGAGAGGCAGGCTCCCTTGGGAACAATGACTCCACAGACCCAAACTTCGGTATCGGGAAACCTTCCGATGAGCTCATCCACAAGGAAAATGGTGCTACTGCTTGGGTGGATGGCAACAATTCCCTTTTTAAAGGCATTTTGGACGATCTTCATATGGGCTACGGCCTTGGCAATCAACTTCTTCGACTCGGTGGGTGTCAGAGACACTTGGGCTCGCATCATCGATTCCCTCCTGAAGATATTTTTTCGTTCTGTCTAACACGATATCCGATCCTTTGTCAAAAGGGCTTTCGTATCTTGCCCCACGCATAGAAGAAAATGCTTTTTAAATCCCTTCTGTTTTTAATATTAGATGGATTACCATGGCTAAGGCAAGGGCAGAGAGGTGGAATCAGGCCGAGGTACAAGGGAACTGAGAGTAGAGGTCTCCCTCCGCAAAGACGGGAAAGGAATAATCACAGTCTTACGTAGGGACGGGAAATGGGTGAGGTGACAGCTGGCGACGTCTTGAAATACCCACAAAGAAGATCTCTTCATGATATCTTCGTTGGATTAAGTGGGTTTGAGTCGGAGAGATTGGTAACGGTCTGAAGAATGGACGGTGATGTCCCGGATCTGGGTTCCCCGGAGAATACCAAGAGTCACATCAACCCCTGCATTGCCAAGGGCCCATACCTTGCGGTAGAAATCAGCAAGCCCATTCACGATCTTCCCATTGACCGTAAGAATGAGATCCTCGGGCTGTAGGCCTGCTTTTTCAGCCGGCCCTTCCGAGGTAACCCGGGTGACGAAGACGCGGCCGTGTGCCTCTTCGGCGTTTAGTCCCAACCAAGGACGTGGCGCTTCCCGAGGGCGGCCCCGGGTCATCAGGTCGGAAAGAATCGGATTGAGAAGATCGATCGGAACAAACATATTACAAGGAATGGCGCCCAATCCCGGGATCGCCATCTGGGTGTAAATCGATCCGATACCCAATAATCGACCGTCACGATCTATCAGCGCGGCTCCGCCAAAATTGGGATAAGGCGGAGCAATGTAAATCGCATTGTCGATGAGATACTCCCAGTAGCCGACAAACTCCTTTCGGGCAATCACTTGGCCAACCTGAACCGAGTCTTTGCCTCCATGGCCTGCCACCAGAATCGGATCTCCTTCTTTGACCTCCGAAGATTGACCCAGTTTCATAGGCTCCACAGGGAGAGATTCGTCTGCCCGCAGAAGACCAAATCCGGTATTCTGGTCATAGCCGACAAACGTGGCGCGGATGGGCCTGTCTTCTGGCCCGATGACCTCGATCGTCTCAGCGTCCGAGATCAGGTAGCCGATCGTCAGAATATGCCCTTTTGAGTCAATCAACACCCCGTTGCCTTCCCGTTCTGTCCCGAGGGTACGAGCCGAGCGGGCATCTTTTGGAACAATTGCCCGTACCTTAACAACCGCCCTGAGTATCTCTTCGGCAGCTTGCTCGGCATGGGCAGGAGCACAACAAGCAATGAGAACGGCAAGAGCGACCATGAGGCCAATTCTTTTCATACAGGCGTCCTTCCTCATTAGGTTAACTTAAGCCTATAAACATGTCAATTTGTCTTGTCGATAGTCCCGTTTCTTTCATTTCATTGACAAACAATTCAATCCCTTGGTAAGATTTCATTGTCAACGAATAAGAAGGTGGCCAAAATACATGGGAGGATATCCGATGAAGAAGCCTCTAAAATTTGGGATCGCCATGATCGGCTTTTTGGTGCTCTTGTTTGTTGGATTGAGCATCTTTCTCAAGATCTTTCTTTCCAGTGATCGGCTTAAGGCGATGATTCTTCCAAGGGCCGAGAGCATGACAGGAAGAAAGGTGAGCTTGGATCAAATCAACGTTTCTCTGTTTAAAGGAATCGTTGCGAAAGGGTTGAGCGTCAAGGAGAAAGACGGGGAGAAAGATTTCTTGAGGATCGGGGAATTTATCCTCTCCTACCGCTTCTGGCCTCTTCTCAAGAGAGAGCTCGTGATCGACAAGATAGAAATCGGTTCCGCTTTCGTTTCTGTTAAGAAGTATAAGGGAGAGAAGTATAATTTCAGCGACCTCCTTGATAAAGAAAGACGCCCCCCGGTCCCGTCCAAGCCACAGGAACGTACACCACAAGGGCTTCCGGTTTCCCTGATCGCAGACAAGCTGCTGATCCGAAATGCCCAATTTGCATTTGTGGACGAAGAGAAAGCGCTGCCCGATATTTCAGGGAGTCTGGATTCGGAATTTAAGGGAGGAATAGGGAAGGAAGGTCTCCCTCGTTTGGAAAGGGGCCTGATTTCCTTAAAAGAGATAAAGATCAAAATGAGGGATATCGAGGTCAAGGCCACAGGAAAGGTGGAGATCGATCCTAAGGTCGTTCAGGCAAACCTTGAAACTTTCATCGGGAAGGAGAACCTTGAGATCACGGCAACCATCAAGGATTATATGTCAGCACCCGATGTCACAGGAAATATCCATGCGAAGTCTCTCGATCTGGAGAGCTTGATCGCTATGGTCGGGGAGAAGAAGGCTCCGGAAGGAAGGCAGGGAACGACCAAGGCAGGGGAGGGCGTCTTGCCAAGGGAGCAAAGAGCCGGGAAGGCAACCGAAAGTCCTGCCCAAAAAATAAAGGCTTCAGGCCGTATCACGGTCGATGAAGCGAGATACCAGGAATACAGGATCAAGGACCTTCGTTTAGACTACAGTTATGGCCGCGGCATACTGAAACTCGAGCCCTTTGGGATGAAATTCTCGGGAGGGAACGCCTTTACCATGGAAGGGGTCCTCGATGGAAATCTTCAGCTTGCTGTCGATCAGCCCTCCAACATTCAGAAGAGCTTGAAGGGGAAGGCGGTAGTCAAGCTTGGCAAGGGGCAGATTAAAGAGTCCAAGATTTTTGATGCGATCTCGCTTCTTGTGGGTCTCCCCGAACTGAAAAAACCCGAAATTGACGAGGGGCTGTTAAATTTCGATATCAAGGATGAAAAGGTCAATCTCGACGGTTTGATCCAATCCAGCGTTTTTAAGCTTGCACCGAAGGGGGTTGTGGATTTCGAGAAAAGACTGGACGTCTTACCCGGACTTAAGATTTCTCCGAATCTCACGGGAAGGCTTTCAAAAAGCCTTGCTTCATTCAAATTCATGGAAGACGAACAGGGCTGGAAGACCATCCCGATTAAGATCAAGGGGACCACGGAAAAACCGAATGTGACCCTCGATGAGGAGGCTCTGAAAAAACAGCTCGGTACAGGTCTGAAGAAGGCCTTCGAGAAGCTGCTTCAGCGTCCTGGACCCGAAGAAGAAGGAAAGCCCACCCAGAAAGTGAGGCCGAAGGATCTCTTAAAAGAGATGTTTGGGAAATAGGGTTTAACGCCCTCTTTCTACTACCTTGAGCATTGTGTTGGAGAGGATCGAATCGTTCAGATGCTTTCCATTGAGCAATGCCACTTCTGCCAATCTTTCATCCGGAACGCCGAAGGAGCGGAGGATATTTTCCAGCCGATCGGAGGTCCCTGCGACCCGAATACGAATCCGATCCGGTTTGACATTGATCCTCCTCGGGTCTGAGAGCTCCCTGAAGTTCCTCATCGTCCCATCGAAAAGAGACTGATATTTCTGAAAGAAACCCGGCGAAGTCAGGCCGTGGAATACAAAGATCTCTTTTCTTCTCTGGATGAAGTAAGACAAGACCCGGACGACTCCCTTTTGCGTCTGTACCTCTGAAAGGAGCCGCTCTGAGGCCAGGCCGTTGATCTGAATCGGATCGGACCCTATGATACGGGCCTTGTTCTTTGAGGCAAACGTCTTGGCCGCTTCGTGCGGAGAAGTCCCCTTCAGCATGGTAAAGAGGATCACCGCGTCCTGGCCTGAGCTGACCATTTGAACATTGGAGGGCGTATTGTTGACCTTCCAGTTGGCAGGAACGGGAAATTGGAAACGGAGATCAGGGTGATAAAAGACATGCTCGTCAACATAACCCTGGCGGGGATCTTCCCCAAAGACAAGGCCATCGATGTGAGACAGGTATTCATCCCGGTTGAGGAGCAGGTTCCTCCGTCCCAACCGATCCTGCCACTCCCTCGAGCGACCTCTGACCGCCTTCATCCGGTCTTCAGGATTGGGATGGGTGGAAAACCAGGCCGGCAGGCCGCTTTGATCGGGGTTAGGGTTCATTCGTTCCAGTGTTTCAAAGAAACCGGCCATCTGAGAGGCGTCGTAGCCCAATCGGCTCGCATATTCGACGCCCAGGTCATCCGCCTGCCTTTCATGGTCCCTGCTGAAGCTGAGAAAGAGCATACCCACACCCAACTGGGCCAGTTCGGATAACCCCGGAACTTTGTCAGCGAAGATCATTCCGACTCCCAAGCCTAATTGGGCCAATTGAGTTTTGCTGTATTGGCTCGCAGAGTGGCGAGCGGTAATATGGCCGATCTCATGTCCCATCACACCTGCGAGCTCGGCTTCGCTGTTGAGACTTGCCAGAATTCCCCGGGTGAAGTAGACATATCCTCCGGGGACGGCAAAGGCATTGACGACCGATACGTCAACGACCTTGAAATGGTAGGCCAAATTGGGCCGATGGGAAATCCTTCCGATCCGCTGACAGAGATCATTGAGATAGGCGGTCAATTGAGGGTCTTCGTAGATCCCATATTCCTTGATCACCTGTCCGTCTGTTTCACGTCCAAGGCTGACCTCATCGGTCTCGCTCAGAAGCATGAGCTCCTGTTTGCCGGTCACAGGGTTGACCGCACAGGAATAAATTCCCCAAAGAAGACCGACGATCAACAATAAAGAAACCGCTGTTTTCATAGAGAGCTTCATGATGATCCCCCGCCCCATTAAAGATGATCTGGATAAGAGATTAGAGTAAATCGGCCACTGTGTCAAGAGGCGTCAAAAGGATGTGTTAGCAAAGTAGAAATGTCCCCTTAACTGCTTAAGTTAAAATGTCCCCATGGA
>JBHGBJ010000027.1:0-46007 GCA_041947025.1 Thermodesulfobacteriota bacterium | reverse complement strand
GCCCCGCCCGGGCGGGGCACTTGGCGGCCAACGGTGTGATTTAAAATGACGTTGAAAAATGGTGAATCGATGATGAGAAAAGAAAGGATAGAAAGATTGAATTGAGAAAAGATAGAAATTTCCCCAATCGCTTAGAACACGTTTCCACATCCAAAGTTCTTATCTTTTTTTAGGTTAGGGCCTTTTTCTTCATTTCCACATCGATAGACGATGATGACGAAAGAATAAAGTATATTCATAGGAGGGAAGAGAATGAATTTTGATATTGAAAAAAAAGAGTTTATAAGGGGACTCGGTTTGATGCAAGGGGTTGTCGGAAGAAAGACGACCCTGCCCATCCTTTCTCATATCCTCATGCAATGGAAGAAGGACTCAATCCATCTTACTGGAACCGATTTGGAAACAGGAATACGTGAGGAATTAAGTGCGAAAAGCGACTCAGAAGGAAGAACTTCGGTGTCAGCAAAAAAACTGTATGAGATTGTGAGAGAACTTCCTGAGGAAACCATCCATATACAAAAAAGGGAGAATCACTGGATCACCCTTCAATGTGGAAAATCGGTCTTTAACCTTGCAGGATTAGATCCAGATGAATTTCCATCTCTTCCCACCTGTCAGGACGGAGATTTTTCAAAGATTTCTATTCCCCTGATGAGGGAAATGATTGAAAAAACCGTTTTTGCCGCTTCCAATGAGGAATCTCGATATCACTTGAATGGGATTCTTCTCATCCAGACGAAGCGAGAGGGAAAGGAATTATTGAGAATGGTTGCAACCGATGGCCACCGTCTTTCCTTGGTGGATCGAGAGGGACCGACCCTTCGTGGAATTGAAAAAGGAATCATCATTCCCAAGAAAGGGGTTGTGGAGATCAAGAAGATCATGGCAGATCGGGGTGGCCAAGACGAAATGGAGGTCTATTTTGATCAGACTCATGGGTTTTTTAAGATGGGAACATCCCTGATGGTGATCCGGCTGATCGATGGCGAATTTCCAGAGTATGAACAGGTGGTTCCAAAAGGGAATAATAAGAGATTAGTCATGGGGAAAGAAAAGATTTATGGTTGTTTGAGGAGGGTGTCCACGATGGCCAGCGAAAGGGTCGAGGGGGTTAAGCTTTCCTTTCGGAAGAACTCGATTGAACTTTCCTCTTACCATCAGGACTTCGGGGATGCAAAAGAGGAGGTCGAAGTGGCTTATGATGGACCTGCGCTCGAGATTGGATTTAATGCGAGATACCTGATCGAAGCGCTCAATACCATTGATACGGAAGAAGTGGTGATGGAATTGAAGGATGAAGGCAGCCCCGGCATTCTTAAACCTTCTTCGTCCTTAGAACCCTCCGATCAACTCTGCATCATCATGCCGATGAGGATTTGAAGAGATCGTTTGTATCCCTTGAGGTCAAAGATGTAGGATCCGTCCGTTCTTCGAGCGAGTTGCGAACTCGCCGAAAAGGAGAAAAGGAGAAAGTGGGAGAGTATACAGCAGAACAGATCAAGATTCTGGAAGGATTGGCGGGTGTTCGGAAACGACCTGCCATGTATATTGGGAATACAGGTGTTGAAGGCCTCCATCATCTCGTTCATGAGTTGGTGGATAACAGCATTGATGAGGCCCTGGCCGGATATTGTCACCAGATCGATGTGGTGATTCACATGGACAATAGTGTGACGGTCAGAGACGATGGACGCGGCATTCCCGTGGATATTCACGAGAAGGAGAATCGCCCTGCCGTGGAAGTGGTCATGACCAAGCTTCACGCGGGAGGCAAATTCGATAATCGAAGCTATAAGATCGCCGGGGGGCTTCACGGCGTCGGCCTCTCCGTGGTGAATGCCCTCTCCGAGTTTATTGACCTGGAGATCCGAAGGGATGGCAAAGTATATCACCAGATTTACGAAAGAGGTGAGGTGAAGAGCAAGCTCGAGGTCATAGGAAAAACAAAACATACAGGAACGCAAGTTCGTTTCAAACCCGACAGCGAGATCTTTGAAACGACCACTTTCAGTTTTGACCTCCTCTCTCAACGTTTGAGGGAATTGGCCTTTTTGAACAAAGGGCTATCGATCAGCATCACGGATGAACGGTCGGAAAAACGGCATGACTTCTTTTACAAGGGGGGGATAAGCTCCTTTATCGAATATCTCAACAAGAATAAGAATTGTCTCCATCCAAAACCGATTTACATCGAAGGGGTGAAGAGCGGGATCGATGTGGAGATGGCATTCCAATACAATGATGGATACAGCGAGAATATCTTCTCCTTTGCGAACGACATCAACACCCATGAGGGAGGGACCCATCTCGTCGGGTTTAAAACGGCACTCACCCGCACCATCAATCAATATGCGACGAACGCAAACCTCCTTAAAGGCATCAAGGAAAATCTGACCGGAGAGGATATTCGGGAAGGGCTCTCCGCGGTGATCAGCGTGAAGCTTCCGGAACCCCAATTCGAAGGCCAGACCAAGACAAAACTGGGCAACAGCGAAGTGAAGGGGCTGGTAGAGGCTTTGATCAATGAGAAGCTTGGAAGTTATTTTGAAGAGAATCCGGGTGTCGCCCGAAAGATCATCTCCAAGGTCCTCGATGCGGCCAGAGCAAGGGAAGCGGCCCGTAAGGCGCGGGAACTGAGCCGGCGCAAGGGGGCCCTCGAAGGAGACCTTCTTCCGGGAAAACTGGCCGATTGCCAGGAGAAGGATCCGCAGCTGAGCGAAATCTTTATTGTGGAAGGGGATTCTGCGGGCGGTTCGGCCAAACAAGGTCGGGACCGGTCGAATCAAGCCATTCTTCCAATCAAGGGAAAGATCCTGAACGTGGAAAAGGCTCGATTCGATAAGATGCTCGCCAATGAAGAGATCCGGCTCCTCATCTCTGCTCTGGGCACGGGCATTGGGAAAGACGACTACGACATCCACCGCCTTCGGTATCATCGCATCATCATTATGACCGATGCGGATGTCGATGGATCTCATATTCGAACCCTGCTCCTCACCTTTTTTTATCGGCATATGCCGGAAGTGATTGAGAGGGGACATCTCTATATCGCCCAACCGCCTCTCTTCAAGCTGGCAGAAGGGAAGAACGAGAAGTATATTAAGGACGAAGAGGCCTTCAATCGGTATTTAATGGACCGAGCGGTAGCCAAAAGCGAAGTGGTCGTAGAAAGCACAGGTAAGAAACTGAACGAAAAGAGACTGAGCACTCTTCTCGAAAAGATATTCACCTATCATGAGTTGACTCAGCGGATCGAGAAGAAGGGATATCCCCGTTCCATCCTCGCTGTCCTCCTCAAGAACGACATCCGAAATAAGTCGATTTTTGAAGACAAGGGAAAGGTCTCCGACCTTCAGAAACGATTCAGGAAGAGCGGGTTTGAAGTTTTCGATCTTTATTGGGACGAGGAACACAACCTCTACGGGTTCGAAATTCAGCAGTTGAATGGGGGGAAAGATCAACGAAGCCGAGTTCATTGGGATCTTGTCGCCTCCGTCGAGTATCGCCATCTTTTTCAGATCTATCAGGAGATCCGAGAGATAGCGCCTCCTCCTTACACCTTGGTGGAGAAGGGAAAAACGGAAACCCTTCCCGAGCGGGAGGCCCCGGGCCGAGGCCAGGGGCAGCCGGGAACCCGTAGCGCGAAGGTGACGATCGACCAGGAAGAAGCGTTGCTTCAATCGCTCAGTCAACTGGGAAGGGAAGGGCTCTCCATCCAGAGGTATAAAGGATTGGGAGAGATGAACCCGGAGCAGCTCTGGCAGACGACGATGAATCCGGAGACCCGGACCCTCCTCAAAGTGAAGGTGGAAGATGCGATTGAGGCTGACGAGACCTTTAGCATCCTGATGGGGGATGAGGTGGAGCAAAGACGACGCTTCATCGAAGAGAACGCCCTCTTTGTTCAGAGGCTGGACATCTAATCGGAATAGGAAGGCGAATTACAGATGTCGAAGCGTAGCCAAAGATTTGAGATTCATCAAACCTGTCATGGTGAACGTCGCCCTGAATGAAGGAATGTCATCCTGAATTTATTTCTGGATCTCACCCAGAAGACAGGACGAGATGCTGAACCGCATTCAGCATGACAAGAGAGGGTTTGAATTTGAACTTTGTCATTTGCCAATTACGGTAAAGGGATGCTCATCGTAGGATTGACGGGAGGTGTGGCGAGCGGAAAAACGGAGGTCTCCCAGGTCCTGAGAGAAGAGGGGGCCTACATCATCGATGCGGACCGGATCGCCAGGGAGCTGGTGGAGCCTCACACGGCCACCTGGAACGAATTGATCAGGGTTTTCGGAAAAGAAATCCTCCAAGAGGATGGATCCATTGACCGGAAAGGATTGGCCCGTAGAGTTTTTTCCGATCCGAAGCAGAGGCATCTTCTGAACCGAATTCTCCATCCTCGGATCAAGATGGAGATGGACAGGAGAGTGAAGGAAATCAGCCAAAAGGATCCGAGTGCCATCGTCGTGATTGACGCTGCTCTCCTCATCGAACTTGGGGGGCATCGAGAGATGGATCAGGTGATCGTCGTGACCTCTACGGAGGAGCAGCAGATCGAGAGGCTGACGAAAAGAGACGGGGTGGACCCGGAAGAAGCCCGAAGGATCGTCTCCTCGCAAATGGGCCTTGAAGAAAAGTTGAAAGTGGCAGACTTTGTCATTCGAAACGAAGGGGCCTTGGAGGAAACAAAAAGGAGAACGAGGGAGGTCTTCCAAGAATTAAGAAGACGGGCTTTTCAAAGGGGAGCTCAACCAGAATTCAAGAGGCCCGCCGTATGATTTTGGGATCGGGCCCTTCGACACGGGCCGGGCTTGCCCGTGGGGCTCCACAGAGTATGACGACTAAAGATTCAGGAGGATAAAGGAGAGGGTTATGAATATTAAGGATTTAAAGAAACTGAAGATCAACGAATTAAACAAGATCGCCAAGGAACTCAACGTCGAAGGGGCCAGCGGGATGAGAAAGCAGGAATTGATCTTTGCCATCCTTCAGGCCCAGACGGTGAAGAACGGACTAATTTTCGGAGAAGGGGTGCTGGAAATCTTACCCGATGGCTTTGGTTTCCTTCGGGCGCCCGATTACAATTACCTGCCGGGGCCTGACGATATTTACATCTCTCCCTCCCAGATCCGAAGATTCAATCTCCGCACCGGCGACACAGTCTCCGGCCAGATTCGACCGCCTAAGGACACGGAACGATACTTTGCCATGCTGAAGGTCGAGATGGTCAACTATGAAGATCCGGAGGTGGCACGGGATAAGATCCTCTTCGACAACCTGACCCCCCTTTATCCTCAAGAAAAGATTCGTTTGGAAATGGACGGCCAATCGAATAATTACTCTGCACGGGTCATGGACCTTCTCACCCCTATTGGAAAAGGCCAGCGAGGTCTCATCGTGGCAGCCCCGAGAACGGGTAAGACGATGCTCCTCCAGACCATCGCACACAGCATCACCGCCAACCATAAAGATGTGGTTCTGATCGTTCTCCTGATCGACGAACGACCCGAGGAGGTGACCGATATGGAGCGATCTGTGGATGGAGAGGTGATCAGTTCCACCTTCGATGAACCGGCCCAGCGGCACGTCCAGGTGGCGGAGATGGTGATTGAGAAGGCGAAGCGATTGGTCGAGCACCAGAAGGACGTGGTCATTCTTTTGGATAGCATCACCCGTCTTGCCAGGGCTTACAATACCGTCGTCCCGCCCAGCGGGAAGGTCCTTTCTGGAGGGATTGATGCGAATGCTCTCCAGAGGCCGAAGCGCTTCTTTGGTGCCGCAAGAAACATCGAAGAGGGCGGGAGCCTGACGATCATCGCTACGGCTATCATTGATACAGGGAGCCGGATGGACGAGGTGATCTTTGAAGAGTTCAAGGGAACAGGAAATATGGAGATACACTTAGACCGTCGCCTGTTGGATCGAAGAGTCTTTCCCACTATCGATATTCAGCGATCCGGAACCCGAAAAGAGGAGCTCTTATTGGACAAGAATGATATCAACCGCATATGGCTCTTGAGAAAGGTCCTCCAGCCCATGAACACCGTGGAGAGCATGGAATTTCTTTTGGAGAAGATGCATGCCACCAAGAACAATCGGGACTTCCTCGATTCGATGAATCAATAGAGATCGGCGAGGAGTGGCAGGCTGAATGCCAGCACGTGCGAAGGCTCGCTCGATGGAAAAGAGTTGAAAATCCTTGAAAAATCAGTAAAATATTTGTGGAGGCTAAGAAGATGAAAAAGGACATTCACCCCAAAGTTTTTGATGCGTTGATCAAATGTGCTTGCGGAGCAACCTTCGAGACGACGAGCACCGAGAAGGAGATACGGGTAGAGATTTGTTCCAGCTGCCATCCTTACTTCACCGGGAAACAGAAATTTTTGGATACCGCAGGAAGGATTGAGCGTTTTAGGAAGAAATATGGTGAGAAGAGTGAGAAAAGTGAAAAGAAGGATTGATTTTAACTCACCGATTCCCCCGCTCTTTTTCGAATCGGTCATCTTTGACCAACATCTTAGCTCTTTGTCCAAGGGGCTTCACCGCACCTGCGTCGTCTTTCCCCGACTTTCAAAAGCAGACTTTCAGCATTAGTTCGCTCGGAGGGTTCTTATGTTCATTGGGAGAAAGGTTCCCGGTCAGGGGACTTCTCTATTTAAGGATCCTGCCTCTGGAAAGGGGGAGAAGCCCATGCGCGTCGGAGGGCAGGCTGTGATCGAAGGGGTGATGATGAGGTCTCCCAATTCGATGGCTGTTGCCGTGCGGAGGCCCAACGGCGAGATTGTGGTGAAACGGGAAGGGCTGACTTTCCTGTCAGAGAAGACCTTCATCTTCAAATTTCCTCTGGTCAGGGGCATATTGGTTTTATTATCGGCTCTAATCTTAGGGATTAAGGCCCTCAATTTCTCGGTGAATCAGGCCCATTCCGAGTCTGAAGCAGAAAAAGATCCAAGCCCTTGGGCTATGGGCATCACTTTGACGATGGCTCTTTGCTTTGGCATCTTTCTCTTCTTCTTGATCCCTCTTTTTTTGACAAGATGGCTACGCTTTGTTGTCCCGGTGCTTTCTGAAAGCGGGCTCCTCTTTAACCTTGTGGACGGTGTGATACGGTTGATTATCTTCCTTGCCTATCTCCGGGCGATCTCCTTTATGTCGGAGATCCGACGCGTCTTTCAATATCATGGTGCGGAGCACAAGTCGATCTTTGCCTTCGAAGCGGGAGAGGCGCTAAGGGTCGATCGGGTGAAAGGTTTTCCTTTTCTTCATCCCCGCTGTGGAACGAGCTTCCTGCTCATCGTCATGGTGGTGAGCATCATCGTGTTTGGCCTCATTCCTCATCACCTGCCATTCGGATACAAGGTCGCCTCCCGCGTGGTCTTGATCCCCTTCATTGCAGGAGTCTCCTATGAGATGATCCGATTTTCGGATCGAAAACGCGAGAGCCGGGGGATCGGGTATTTGATCAAACCCGGGCTTTGGCTCCAGCGGTTGACCGCTCATGAGCCCACAGAGACTCAAATTGAGGTTGCGCTCCATGCCCTCCGGGCAGTATTGGAAATGGAAGGGCATGGGAATAAAGCACTATCAAATGCCAAAGCTGAAAGTTCAAATGAAATCTAAAGCTCAAATAGGAAATTGACCGTGAAAGAAATCTTGGCATTAAGATTGTTTGGCGTTTATTTGAACTTTGGACGTTGACACTTATTATTATCTTAGGGGTATGAAATGTTTGAAAAATTAGCGGAAGTGGAACGTCGATTTGAAGATCTTCATCACCTGCTCAGCCAGCCCGAGGTGATCAAAAACCAGGATGAGCTTCAGAAGGTGGCCAAGGAGTATGCTGAACTGGGGAAAGTGGTCGATCTTTACCGAAAGCTCAAGAAATTCGATATCGAGATAAAAGAAAGCCAAGACCTTGTCCTTCACGAAGAGGACGAGGAGATGAAGCGGTTGGCAAAAGAGGAATTGGGTCGTTTGGTGGAGGAGAAGGGAAAGGTGGAGGGAGACCTGAAGACGGCCCTCCTGCCAAAAGACCCAAACGACGAAAAGAACATTTTACTTGAGATCCGGGCAGGAACCGGGGGAGAAGAGGCCGGGCTTTTTGCTGCCGACCTTTTCCGAATGTATGCGAAGCTTGCAGAGAAGCATCGCTGGCGCATGGAGGTTCTCAGTCGTCATTACACGGGTGTGGGCGGGTTCAAAGAGATCATCGCCATGATCGAGGGAAAAGGGGTTTACAGCCGGCTGAAGTTTGAAAGCGGGGTTCACAGAGTCCAAAGAGTTCCGGCCACAGAGTCTCAAGGCCGAATCCACACCTCCACGGTCACGGTCGCCATTCTACCGGAGGCAGAGGAAGTGGATGTCCAGATTGATCCGAACGACATTCGGATTGACATCTTTCGATCCTCGGGGCCCGGTGGCCAGAGTGTCAATACGACAGACTCTGCTGTCCGGATTACCCATCTTCCCACCGGCATGGTGGTCTCCTGCCAGGATGAGAAATCCCAGCACAAAAATAAGGCAAAGGCCCTTAAGATCCTCCGTGCAAGGTTGATGGATAGAGCAAGGCAGGAGCAACAAACCCAGATCTCAGAGAGACGAAGGAATCAAGTCGGGACCGGAGAGCGAAGCGAACGCATTCGGACCTATAACTTCCCACAGGGAAGAGTGACCGATCACCGAATCGGACTGACTCTTTACCGAATCGGTGAAATCCTCGAGGGAGAATTAGATGAGGTGATCGATGCATTGACGACCCACTATCAAGCAGAGGCACTGAAAGGAGAGATGGAAAATTCCAAAGTTCAGAACTCCAATGCCAAATAATAGTTCAAAGCTCAAAGGTGAAAGCTGAAAGGGAAGCTCTGCCTGCGGCAGGGAGGCTTTGAGGAGCCTTGCGCTTT
The DNA here is from genome assembly GCA_041947025.1 of Thermodesulfobacteriota bacterium. Classification (GTDB taxonomy): domain Bacteria; phylum Desulfobacterota; class BSN033; order BSN033; family UBA1163; genus CAVTZZ01. The sequence continues at coordinate 37,098 of JBHGBJ010000027.1, read as the reverse complement.
CAGCTTTAAGCGGCTTTGGTAAGATATGACGGTATTAGAACTTCTCAATCGATCAACTCACGATTTAGACGGGTGCAAGATTGAGAATCCTCGGCTCAATGCAGAACTCCTTCTGGCCCATTCTCTGAACACGAACAGAGAGGGGATCTACGTTCGCCTCTATCGTGAAATGAAAGAGGAGGAGAAGGAGAGGTTTGAGAACTTGACCAAGAGGAGGATTTCAGGCGAGCCCCTTCAGTACATTTTGGGCCACCAGGAGTTCTGGTCGATCGATTTCAAGGTGGACTCTCGGGCTCTCATTCCAAGGCCGGATACAGAGCTATTGGTTGAGCAAGCCCTCTCCGTTCTATCTTCTTATGGGGAACCCCTGTTCGCCTTGGAAATAGGGACAGGAAGCGGGGCTGTGGCCATCTCTTTGGCTAAAGAAGTGAAAGAGATCTTTCTTGTAGCCACCGATATTTCCGGAGAAGCTCTCAAATTAGCGAAGGAGAACGCCGAATCTTTAGGCCTCCTTGATCGTATCCATTTTGTCAATGGCAATCTCTTTGATCCGTTTCGCCCTTTCAGAGATGGGGGACCCTTTAACCTGATCCTTTCTAACCCTCCCTACCTCACCTCTTTAGAAATAGGGGGATTGGCCAGAGAGGTAAAGGATTATGAACCCAGCATCGCCTTAGACGGCGGAGAGGACGGGTTGGCCTTTTACCGGAACATGATTTCACAGGCTCCGGTTTACCTGAAAAAGGGAGGATGGCTCCTTTTGGAAGTCGGGCAAGGTCAGGCTGAGGGGGTCTCCAGATTCATTGAGAAGAAGGGGGACTTCTTAGCACCCCAGAGGTTTCGAGATTTATCGGGCATCGAAAGAGTGTTGAAAGCACAGAGGAAGTAATTTTAGGGGGATCAGGTTACCAGGAAATCAGAGGACAAGGTACCAGGGTGTCAGGACATCAGGAAAAACTTTTGTGTGACCTGATATTCTGATAACCGGGTACCCACCTCCTGATAATCGGATATCCTGATAACTGCCAAAGTTTGTTTTTGGGGGCCGATATGGATAAAATTGTCATTCGAGGAGGAGAAAGGCTGATCGGAGAAGTGGAGGTGGGTGGCTCAAAGAATGCCACGCTGCCAATCTTTGCAGCCAGTCTCCTTGCGGAAGGGGAAAATCTATTCCACAACGTTCCCCGCTTGAAAGACGTAGAGACCATCACCAAAGTTCTCAGAAACCTTGGGGTAAGAGTGCGGGAGGAAGGGAAGAGTTATCGAATTGATGCTACCGATCTATCAAATCATAAGGCACCCTATGATCTGGTGAAAACGATGAGGGCATCCATCCTCGTGCTTGGACCTTTGGTTGCCCGAATGCGGAGGGCAAGCGTTTCCCTGCCGGGGGGATGCGCCATAGGAGCACGGCCGATTAATCTTCATCTTATGGGATTGGAGGCGATGGGGGCGAAAATCGAGCTTCATCAGGGCTATATCGAAGCCGAGGCGGATAGGTTGAAAGGAGCGGAGATCTCCTTTGACATTCCAACGGTGACCGGAACCGAAAACCTGATGATGGCTGCAACATTGGCCAGAGGAAAGACGATTCTTCAGAATGCGGCCATGGAGCCGGAAGTGGTTGACATGGCTAATGTCTTGATGAAGATGGGTGCAAAGATCAACGGTGCAGGGACTCGTTTGATCGAGATTGAGGGAGTGGAATCCCTTCGGGCAACCGAGCACTCGATCATCTCCGATCGGATCGAGGCAGGAACGCTGATGATCGCTGCCGGGTTGACGCGGGGAAATATCAGGATCCTTGGCTGCCCGATTCAGCAGATGGAGACGGTTGTCAGCAAATTAAGAGAGGCCGGGATGGAGATCGACTCGGATGGGGAAGGAGTAAGGGTGGTGGGAAACCGGAGGATCCGGAGCGTGGATGTGAAGACCCAGCCCTATCCTGGATTTCCTACAGATATGCAAGCACAGTTTATGGTCCTCATGTCATTGGCGAAAGGGCTGAGTGTGGTTTCTGAGACGATTTTCGAAAATCGGTTCATTCATGTGAGCGAACTGAGAAGAATGGGTGCCAATATCAGAATCCAAGGAGACTCTGCAATCATCCAGGGCGTGGAGGGCATAAGCGGAGCTCAAGTGATGGCAACCGATCTAAGAGCGAGCGCCTCTCTCATATTGGCTGGGTTGGCTGCGGAGGGTGTGACAGAGGTATCGAGGGTCTATCACTTGGATCGGGGATATGAGGGACTGGATAAGAAGTTGGCCAAACTGGGGGCCAATATCAAAAGGGTGAAAGAGGGGGATTGAAATACCATTTTGAAACCGATAGAAATGGATCAAATAAAGTGTCATGGCGAGAACCCCGCACTTGATGCGGGGGACGAAGCAATCTCCTATTTATGAAATGAGATTGCCGCGCTCTCGCGCCAAGGCGGGATCGCTCGCAATGACGATACAGGGGGAAGGGTGAGAATTTTAAGGGCTGGAGAGGAAGGTTTCAAGAAGTACCTTTCTCGGGTGGAGGGAAGAATAGGCCAGGGCGGTCTTCGCCTTGAGAGAGAGGTGCTTTCTATCCTAAGAAACGTTCGGCAGAGGGGAGATGAAGCCCTAATCCGCTATACAGAGCGCTTCGACGGCGTACGATTTTCTGTTCAAAAACTTCGAGTCCATAGAGGAGAAATCGAAGAAGCTTACAGGAAAGTCCCGCAGGAATTCTTGGAAACACTGCAAAAGGCAGCACGCCGTATTCGAAGATTTCATCGTTCTGTCAGTAAGAGATTATTTGTTCCTTACGCGCCCATACGGGAGAAAGGTATTCAGCTCGGGCAGAGGATCAGACCGATGGAGAAAGTGGGGATCTATGTCCCGGGCGGAAAGGCTTCGTATCCTTCGACGGTCCTCATGGCTGCAATCCCCGCAAAGGTGGCAGGGGTTCAAGAAATCGTCATGGTCACCCCCCCTCAAAGAGAGAGCCTCAGCCCTGCGATCCTCGTGGCAGCGGATATCGCAAAGGTGGATCAGATTTACCGGGTGGGAGGAGCCCAGGCTATTGGGGCGCTCACTTTTGGGACGGCCTCCATACCCCGGGTGGATAAGATTGTTGGGCCAGGAAATCGATATGTCGCAATGGCCAAAAGATTGGTTTACGGCAGTGTGGATATCGATATGGTGGCAGGACCGAGCGAGATTGTGATCATCGCAGATGAGAAGACCCCAGCGCCTTATGTGGCCTCTGACCTGATCTCACAGGCCGAGCACGATGAGATGGCAATGGCCATCCTGATCACCCCCTCTGAAGTATTCGGCCAGGAGGTGAGAAAAGAACTCGAAAGACAACTCTCGTCGCTCAAGCGGGAGAGAATTGCCTCCGCCAGCCTAAAACGGAGAGGTGCGATTCTGATTGTTAAGGATCAGGAGCAGGCCCTGGAGTTAGCCAACCGGATCGCACCGGAGCACTTGGAGCTTTCCGTTCCAGAACCGGATCTGCGGGCCAAGGATGTGAAACATGCAGGGGCTATCTTTCTGGGTTCCTATACTCCCGAAGCAATCGGAGATTATCTGGCAGGGCCAAACCATATTCTGCCCACAGGGGGCACGTCCCGGTTTTCGTCACTTCTTGGCGTAGAAGATTTCATTAAGAGGACGAGCCTCATCCGTTTCACCCGAAGTGCCTTGAGGCGTTTTGAGAAGGATGTGAAGAGATTTGCGGAGTGGGAAGGATTGGAGGGTCACTACCAATCGGTCCGGGTGAGAATGGGAAAATAATAACCAAATTTCCTGCCTACCGGCAGGTAGGCAAGCACCAACTTCTTCCTGCTCAAAGCTCAAAGGGAAAGCAGTTGCCTTGAGCCTTTAGCTTTCAACATTGAGCATCGGTTAGGATTCAGGGGTGAGGAGAGGACATGAAGAGACATCGGAAGGCAGAGATAAAGCGAAAGACCAAGGAGACGGAAATTGTCTTAAACCTTGATCTGGATGGATCGGGCAGGTATTCGATTGATACAGGGATACCTTTCCTCGATCACATGCTCGGCTTGCTGGCTTATCACGGCAGTGTGGATCTCGACCTCAAGGCAAAGGGTGACATTGGTGTGGACGCACACCACACAGTGGAAGATGTGGGGATCTGCCTGGGAGAGGGAGTTCGGAAGGCATTAGGAGAAGTCAAAGGGATTCGTCGATACGGAATGGCCATCCTCCCCATGGATGAGACACTGGTCTCCGTGGTCATGGATTTCTCTATGAGACCGTGTCTGGTTTTCCATTTGAAGCTGAGGAGAGCCAGAATTGGGACGTTTGACCCCGAGCTCGTAGAAGAGTTTTTCAAAGCTTTTTGCAACCATAGTAAGACAACACTCCATATCAATCTCCTTTATGGAAAGAACAGCCACCATATGGTGGAGGCCGTGTTTAAAGGAATGGGAAGGGCCCTCAGAGAAGCGATTTCGATCGATGAACGATCCCGAGAGATCCCGTCGACAAAGGGGATCCTATAATTTGAGATTTCAAATTGCAGATTGCAGATTTTTTCAATCTGAAACCTAAAATCTTAAATCAGAAATTAGAATCATGAATCCAAAGATTGTCATTATCGACTACGGAATGGGAAACCTCAGAAACGTGCAGAGGGGTTTTGAGAAGATCGGCCTCGAAGCGAAAGTGACTCGAAGTAAGAAGGAGATTCAAAGGAGTTCGGCGATTGTTCTTCCTGGGGTGGGCGCCTTTAGAGATTGCATGATCAACTTAGAAAGATATGGATTGATCGAGCCCATCCTCCAATCGATCGAAAAAGGAAAACCCTATCTGGGCATCTGCCTCGGGTTGCAGGTCCTGTTTTCTGAAAGCGAGGAATTTGGCTGCCACAAAGGATTAGACCTGATCAAAGGGAGGGTGGTGAAGTTCGAAGCCGATCCCGATCATAAGGTTCCTCATATGGGTTGGAACACGGTGGAAATCAAGAGAGAGATTCCCATGCTTCAGGGGATCGTGAGCGGTGACTACTTCTACTTTGTCCACTCCTATTATGTCGTCCCGGAGGAGACAGAGTGGACCTTGACCCTTACGGACTATGGGAAACCCTTCGTCTCGAGCATCTGCAAGGAGAACCTCTTTGCCACACAATTCCATCCGGAGAAGAGTCAGGAGAAAGGCTTGAGGGTTCTGGAGAACTTTGTGAAGTCCATCTGATGAAACCCGTTCTATAATCCCCCTTCATCCCCCTTTAGAATAGGGGGGATGCCAGGCCCCTCCCTTTAGTAAAGGGAGGTTGGGAGGGATTAAACAAGGAGCAATCCATGAATGAAGTCAGGGTTGGAGAGATTCGAATCGGAAAAGGGAATCCCCTGGCGTTGATCGCCGGACCGTGCGTGATTGAGAATGAGGAGGTGACTTTCGCAACGGCGGGAAGACTGAGAGAAATATGTGATCATCTGAAACTCTCCTTCATCTTCAAAAGCTCTTATGATAAAGCGAACCGCACCTCCCTTTCTTCTTTCAGAGGGCCGGGGATGGAGAAGGGCCTGCGAATATTGAATGACGTCAGAAATAAGTTTGCAGTCCCTGTCATCTCAGATGTCCACTCGGTCGAAGAGGTCAAATCTGCTGCTGAAGTTCTCGATGCCTTGCAGATTCCAGCTTTTTTGTCCAGGCAAACGGATCTCGTTCTCTCTTCCTCACGGACCGGCAAGCCTGTTAATATCAAGAAAGGTCAGTTTCTCGCCCCGGGGGATGTTAGACATGTGGTCGAGAAGTTTGTCTCCACAGGAAATAAGAATCTCATGATTACAGAGCGGGGGACCTCGTTCGGATATCATAATCTCATTGTGGACTTCCGGGGACTTCCCGTGCTCCGGTCCTTTGGATATCCGGTTTTCTTTGACGTGACCCACAGCCTCCAGTTGCCCGGAGGGGAAGGTGGGCGGACAGGCGGACAGAGGGAATTTGCAGAACCTCTGGCAAGGGCAGCCGTCGCAGCCGGCGTCGATGGATTGTTCATTGAGGTGCACCCTAATCCGAATCAGGCCCTGTCGGATGCATCGAGTATGTTGCCTCTCGATGAAATGGAGCTTCTCCTAAAGCGATTGAAGGCCATTTTTGAAACGGTCGGAGAATGGTAGCTTAAGATGAGAGGGATTGAGGAAAAGATTCAGCATATCAAGATGCTTCTGATGGATGTGGACGGAGTCATGACCGACGGAGGATTGATCTTGGGTTCCGGCGGCATGGAGTTCAGAAGGTTTCATGTCCACGATGGGATGGGGATCACTTTGGCCAAGGCAGCGGGGTTACTCGTCGGAATTCTCACGAGCAAGGATTCGGAGGCCGTGAGAAGAAGGGCGGAAGATCTTGGGATGGATGAGATTCAAATGGGTCTCATTCATAAAGAAAAAGGCTTTCAGGCGATTCTCAACAAGTATGGGTTGAAGGATGAGGAGATTGCGTATATGGGCGATGATGTTTTGGATATTCCCGTCCTAAAGAGAGCGGGTCTTTCGATTTGCGTTGCCAATGGGGCGGAAGAGGCAAAGAGGGCATCGTTTTATGTTACGCAGAAAAAGGGAGGGGAGGGCGCAGTCCGAGAGGTCGTAGAGTTGCTACTCGGCGGATCAGGAAAGAAGGAGAAAGCGATCACTTCCATCCTGAGGCCTTCAAAGGAGATCAAACCATGAGACTTGGCTCCCCGAGATCATTCTTCTTTTTGATCCTGATATGGGCATGGATACTTCCATGCGTACCTGCTTCGAGGGCGGAGATGAAACCTCGCTTCGCCATGATCCCTTTTTTCATTGAGAAGGAGGCGGTTTGCCCGGTCTGCAAGGGCGTTTTTGCAAAGGGGGAGATTCTGCCCGGCTCTCATAAAAAGGTCACTCGGCTCTTACAACAGAAGATGGAAGCCATTGAGACATTTCAAGTCCTCTCTCTCGAAACAGTGGAAGAGTCTCTTGCCCATTGGAATCCGAGGCGATTTGAAGAGAAACTCACCCCGTCATCGATCGAGTTGGGAAGAGAGTTGAAGGTCGATTTTGTCGCGGTTCCCCTTCTCTTCCGTTTTGAGGAGAGGATCGGATCTGCTATTGGCGTGGAGAGACCTGCCTCGGTGGGTTTCGATATTCATCTCTTCCGGGTGAAGGATGGGAAGAGGGTTTGGGACGGAAAGTTTGACGAGACCCAGAGGCCTCTCAGTGAGAATCTCTTCAAGATCGGATCTTTTCTCAGAAGAAAAGCCTCCTGGCTGACCGCAGAGGAGCTTGCGAGCGTGGGAATGGACGAGATGTTGAAGAAGTTACCCAGCCCTCAGGAGCTGGAGGAGAAGCGATGATCGTCATTCCTGCCATCGATCTTAAGGAAGGGAGGTGTGTGAGACTCTCCCAGGGGAGGATGGATCAGGAATCGGTCTACTCAGAGAATCCCGTTGAAATGGCAAGGCACTGGGAGTCAAAAGGAGCAGAGAGACTTCATGTGGTCGATCTCAATGGAGCCGTGACCGGAAAGCCAGTCCATCGATCCCTGATTCAAGAGATCACGAAGTCAGTTCACATTCCGGTCGAAGTGGGCGGCGGGATACGGGATTTAGAGACGATTGAGGATTATCTTTCCTGCGGGATCCAGTGGGTCATCCTTGGCACCGTGGCCCTTTCAAACCGTTTTCTGACTGAAGAGGCCTGCCGCCGCTTCCCTGAGAAGGTGATTCTCGGAATCGATGCCAGAGGAGGGAAGGTGGCCATTCGGGGCTGGAAAGAGGCTACGCAGTTAGAAGCAGCTGCCGTGGCAAAACAATTTGAGGGAATAGGTCTTTCAGCCATTATCTTTACGGACATCCAGAGGGATGGGATGGGCAGCGGCCTGAATTTGGAGGAGACAAAGGCATTAGCCCGATCCACTTCCATCCCTGTCATTGCTTCGGGAGGATTTTCTCGGGTCGAGGAGATCGAGCATCTGAGGGGTTTAGAACCGGATGGAATCGTTGGGGTGATTGTAGGCCGAGCTCTCTACACAGGGAAGATCGACCTGGAAGAAGCCATACGTTTAACGAAGAAAGAATGATGGGGAGATAGGGAGACACGGCGATAGGGAGAATAAAGGCTACCTCCAAAAACGTCATTCCTGCGAAAGCTCGCCTCGGCGAAGCCTGGGCAGGAATCCAGGGGCGATTGACATGACTGGACTCCCGCCTGCGCAGGAGCGACAAACCCCAGGCCTCCATCTCGCCAACTCGCCAATAATATTTTTGATAGTAGGAACATGAGCATATGCTGGCCAAACGAATCATCCCTTGTCTCGATGTGAAAAATGGCAGGGTGGTGAAGGGAACCCAGTTCGTGGACCTGAAGGACGCGGGCGACCCGGTTGAGAATGCGATGGCCTATGATCAACAGGGCGCCGACGAGATCGCGTTCTTAGACATCACCGCCTCCTATGAGGAGAGAAATATCCTCATCGATATCGTCCGGAGGACAGCGGAGGAAATTTTCATCCCCCTCACCGTGGGGGGTGGGGTCAGAACTTTGGAAGATATTCGAAAGCTTCTTAAGGCCGGAGCAGATAAAGTCTCGATCAACACCGCTGCCGTGAAAGATCCTCATTTCGTGGAGAGGGGCTCAAAGCGTTTTGGGAGCCAGTGCGTTGTCATCGCTATCGATGCGAAAAGAAAAGACGGGGGCTGGGAAGTCTTTACTCACGGAGGCCGAACCCCCACGGGGATCGATGCGGTCCTTTGGGCAAAGAGGATGGAGGAAATGGGCGCGGGCGAAATCCTGCTCACGAGCATGGATCGGGACGGGACAAAAGATGGCTATGACATCGAACTGACCCGTACCATTTCAGAACAGGTGGGGATTCCGGTGATTGCCTCCGGCGGGGTGGGAACCCTCGAACACCTTTACGAAGGGCTTATTCTCGGAAAGGCCGATGCGGTCCTTGCCGCTTCCATCTTCCACTATCGGGAGTATACCATTGCTCAGGTGAAAGAGTATCTGAAGAGGAAGGGAGTCGTTGTACGACTCTAAGGCGATAGGGAGATAAGGAGATGAGGCGATGAGGAGATAATGCAAAGAGAAGATAAGGGGTTGCTCTCCTTATCTCCTTAACTCCTGATCGCCTCATTGCATATGATGTGTTTCCTGGTCTCCCGAACCCTTCAATTGAAAGATGAATCACTTCATTCGACTTCTGGCTACGGGTTTCGGCGTTGGCTATTCTCCGATGGCCCCCGGAACTGTGGGGACACTCCTTGCCATCCCTATGTATTACTTCCTCTCGGCCATTCCATTTCCACTATACGAACTGACCCTCGTCACTTTTTTTTTCCTGTCGAGCTGGATCTCAGGACAAGCCCAGACCTTATGGGCAAGAGGGGATGATCCGAGAATCGTCATCGATGAGATGATGGGATTCTTCATTACAATGCTATGGGTCCCGAAGGCAACCCTTTTCATCATCCTCGGCTTCTTTCTTTTCCGGGTCTTCGATATTCTCAAACCCCCTCCCATCCGTCTCATTGAAAGAGCCAAAGGAGGGTGGGGAGTTGTCTTGGATGATGTTCTGGCGGGAGTCTATGCGAACATCGTCCTCCAGCTTATCTATAGGATAGCGAGGTAAGGATATCTATTTCCGAGGTATGATTTTGGTCATTAAGTTATTCAATAACTTAATAACTAATGACTCAATAACAAGGGGATCAAGCAATGAAATTAGAAAAGGCCATCGGAGATCGCTTGCGAGAAAAAGGCTGGACCCTCTCCATTGCAGAATCCTGCACGGGAGGTCTGATCTGTGATCGCATCACCGACATCTCCGGGAGCTCAGATTACTTCGAGGGTGGCATGGTGACCTACAGTAACGAATCAAAGGCAGAGTATCTGGGCGTACCTTCCAATGATATAAGGAAGTATGGAGCGGTGAGCCCCGAGGTGGCGAAGAAGATGGCTCAGGGGGTTCGAAGAGCTTTTCATACAACATTCGGACTATCGACTACAGGTGTGGCAGGCCCAACCGGCGGAACAAAGAGGAGCCCCATTGGAATAGTTTTCATCGGATTGGCGGATGGAAAAAAAACAAGAGTAATAAAACTGAATCTGAAAGGTAATCGTAGAGAGATTAAGGAAAAGGCTGCCGAAAAAGGCCTCGAATTGATGTACGGCATGTTAACAGAAAAATCCGGAATCAAAAAGGGAAGATAACGATTTCCAGCATTCTTCCTTCGCGTCAAGCAGCCAATCTTGTCATTTCCGGAACTCTCTCGCCAAGTTTTATTCTTCTTGTCCAACTAACCAGGCTTTCGAGGAGGTCCCTTATCTTTTTTCTCGTTTTATCGTCCTTTAGCCGACCGTCCTCATCAACCTTATCCTGTGCAAAGGGGACCATCACTTCCGGTTGATTCAAAGGAAGCATGTTCAAAAAAACAAAGCTTCGCCTGAGATCGTACTGGGCCCTTGCCGTTCCCAACATCCCTATGGATGCACCCATTAAACCGACAGGTTTTCCATCGAAGGCATTGTCCCCATAGGGCCTCGAGGCCCAATCAATCGCGTTCTTCAGCACTCCGGGGATTGAATAGTTGTACTCCGGGGTGGCAATCAGGATTGCATCGGCGGCCCTGATTTTCTCCTTGAATTCTCTAACCTTTTTCGGAGGTTCGAGTTCCAGATCCTGGTTAAAGGGAGGGATTCCCTCCAGGTCAAAGATCTCAAGGGTTGCATCGTCCGGGACCATCTCAGAAGCTGCAGCTAAGATGGTCCTATTGTAAGACTTCTTTCTCAAACTCCCTGCAAACCCAAGTATATGCACTTTCTTCTCCATGGCCATTCCTCCTTGTGTCTCGGAATGTGCGAAAGATTTGTTTCTAAATCTTTATTTAATCATCCACCCCCCAAAGTGCAATAAAATGGGGTTTGTGAATAGTTTCTTCTTGAAATTTTATTCTTTTCCTTCATAATATAGTGCAAATCCTAATGGGAAAGGAGGAGGGGTATTGATGAAGCTTGAGAGGTTTGAGGGATGCTGGACGGCAATGGTCACACCTTTTGATCGAAAAGGGGAGATCGATTTTGAGGGTTTGGAGAAGAACATTCAGTTTCAGATGGAGAACGGAGCGAACCTCGTCCCGACCGGGACAACAGGGGAATCTCCCACTCTGGATTGGCGGGAGCACGATCGGGTAATTACGAAAACCGCCAGGTTGGCCAAGGACAAGGTCTTTGTCATGGCGGGAACGGGTTCAAACTCAACAAGAGAGGCGATGAGAGGAACAAAGCATGCCATAGAGGTTGGGGCTCAAGCCGCTCTGCTCGTGGACTGTTACTATAACGGACCTTCCTCCCTCGAACTTAGGACGCAGTACTATGAGCGGATTGCAAAGGCCTTCAGAAGAACTTTTATCGTGCCTTACGTAATTCCCGGAAGGACAGGGACGAAGTTGGAGGTGGAGGATTTAGCCATTCTCCATCGTAAGTATAAGAACCTGAGGGCAGTAAAGGAAGCAACCGGAGATCTCGAACGGATGGCCAAGACGAGGACTCTTTTGGGAGAGGACTTTGATATCCTTTCCGGAGATGATGACAAGACCTTTGAGGTGATGACACGAAACGATATTCGAGCCTCGGGTGTGGTCTCTGTCATGTCAAACATCGTTCCGGGCCCCATCGGGGAGATGGTCAGAGCGTTGATGAGTGGAAATATGGAGAGAGCCAATCGGCTGAAGGAGATTCTTGATCCCCTCTTCAAGGTGGTCACAGTCAATACGATGGAGTCTTATGAAGGATTTGAGGTGCCTACCAAATTCAGAAATCCAATGGCGGTTAAGACGATGATGAAGGGTCTTGGAATACCCTCGGGACCGTGTCGGCCACCCCTTGGAAAGATGACGCCCAAAGGGATGGAAGTTGTTCGAAATGCACTTAAAGAAGTCTATGAAAAGGATAAAGAGGTATTGATGCCCATTCAGATTTTTTATAAAGTCAATATTGAAGAACGTCTGACGAACGACCGCTACTGGAAATAGCAGAAGGGTATAACCGAAATTGGAAGGGCCTCTTCCTGATCCGGCGGGGAGGCCCTTTTTATTGGTCTTCATCGTGGAAGAGAGGCTGCCAGAAGGTATGAGAAGCCTTGAAATCACTCGATTTAAGAACGTTTCCAGGGGCTTTTTTCATTGACTTTTCTTGTAATTGTGTTAACATTTTGTGACAATAATTCCACCCTTTTAGTGGAATTAAAAGAGGTTTTTCGATTGATCCGATCCTTTCTGGCAATTGAACTTCCGAGGACAATTCAGAAGAAGATCGAAGAGATCCAAGAAGATTTAAAATCATCCCGCGCAGATGTTCGCTGGGTGAGCCCTGAGAAAATTCACCTCACCCTAAAATTTTTCGGAAATATTGATGAGTCGAAGATCGATCCCATCGTCAAATCGATTGAGGAGCCGGTCCGGATCACCCAGGCCTTCTCTCTCAAGGTGCGAGGAGTGGGCGCCTTCCCCCATTTAAAAAACCCGAGAGTGGTCTGGATTGGTTTGGTGGAGGGGAAAGAGACCTTGGTTCCTTTTCAAAAAGAGATAGAAAGTAAATTGGAAAAGATTGGGTTTGAACCAGAAGCCAGAGAGTTCCGTCCCCACCTGACCTTAGGAAGGGTGAAGTCAGGCAAAGGGAGGGATGAACTGACCGCCAGGATAGAGAGATATCGAGAGGAGGAGGTTGGAGATTTTCAGGTGAAGAAGGTCGTCCTTTTCAAAAGTGATCTGAAGCCGAGTGGGCCGATCTACACACCGTTAAAAGAGATGAGATTGGGAGGAGGATAAGGAGATTGGGTGAGGGGGGGACACAGAGACACGGAGAAAAGGATTTCGCCGTATCACCCTATCACCCTGCCACCGAGTCAACTTCGGCTCTGCCGAGAATCAGGGGGAAAAGATGAAAACCGATTCGAACAAGGAGAAGGCTGTCGATTTGGCCGTCACTCAGATCGAACGGCAATATGGAAAAGGGTCGATTATGAAGCTGGGCGCAGATGCCGTGCCCGGGGATATTCCCGTCCTCTCCACAGGATCCCTCTCCCTGGATCTCGCTCTCGGGGTGGGAGGATTGCCGAGGGGGAGAGTGGTAGAGATTTACGGGCCTGAGGCATCCGGAAAGACAACCCTCGCACTCCATGTCGTTTCGGAGGCCCAGAGAAAAGGGGGGGTTGCCGCCTTCATCGATGCGGAGCATGCCTTGGACATCCACTACGCAAAGCGTTTGGGCGTAAGCACCGACGATCTTCTCATCTCCCAGCCCGATACGGGAGAACAGGCCCTTGAGATCACAGAGATTCTGATACGAAGCGGCGCAGTGGATGTGATTGTCATCGACTCCGTAGCCGCTTTGGTTCCTAAGGCAGAGATCGAAGGGGAGATGGGGGATGCCCATATGGGGCTTCAAGCTAGATTGATGTCCCAGGCCTTGAGAAAATTGACGGCCACAATCAGCAAGTCCCACACCATCTTAATCTTCGTCAACCAGATCCGGATGAAGATCGGAGTGATGTTCGGGAACCCGGAGACGACCACCGGAGGCAATGCCCTGAAATTTTACTCCTCTGTCCGGCTGGACATCCGCAGAATCGCCTCCATCAAGCAGGGACAGGAGATCGTCGGCAGCCGGACCAAGGTTCGTGTGGTGAAGAACAAGGTGGCTCCACCGTTTAAAGAGGTGGAGTTTGATCTCATTCACGGTGAGGGAATTTCGAAGGAAGGGGATGTCCTGGATTTGGCCGTAGAGAAGAATATCGTGGAGAAGAGCGGGACATGGTATGCCTACCAGGGTCAGCGCATTGGCCAGGGCAGGGAGAATGCCAAGCAGTTCTTGAAAGAGAATTCCAAGATCCTGGAGGAGATGGAAAAGGAGGTCCTCGAAAACTTCCGCATCTCCAGAACCGGATCGGTGAAATGAGACGGAAGAGGAGAGAGAGATGGATTTGAATCAGATCTTGGTGGAAGCACTGTCTCAGGAAGCCTCAGATGTTCATATCAAGGAGGGAGCTCCTCCGATCTTCAGGGTCAATGGGAGTTTGGAGCCCTCGAATAAATTTAAGCCTTTCGATCATAATGACCTGGCAAAAATGGCCTTCGGTCTGATGAACGATTGGCAGAAAGAGAGGTTTATCAAGAACCGAGAAGTCGACATGGGTTATGAGGTCTACGGCCTTGGCCGATTTCGGGTCAATGTCTACCAGCAGAGAGGAAAACTCAGGATCGCCCTCCGGATCGTGCCGTATCAGATCAAGACCTTGAAAGAACTTCATCTGCCTGCTGTGATCGGAAATATTGCCATGGAGCAAAGAGGCCTGATCCTCGTTACAGGAACGACTGGCAGTGGCAAGTCCACCACCTTGGCATCGATGATCGACGTCATCAACGCCAACCGAAATTGCCACATCATTACGATTGAGGATCCCATCGAATTTGTCCATGAGGATAAGAAATCGATCATCGACCAAAGGGAGATCGGTTCGGATACAACTACGTTTTCCAGCGCATTGCGGGTGGCTCTCCGTCAGGATCCGGATGTGATCTTGGTCGGTGAGATGAGGGATTTCGAGACGATCGAGACCGCTCTGACCGCTGCCGAGACCGGGCATCTGGTCATGTCCACCCTTCACACCTTGAATGCCGTGGAGACGGTCACCCGGATCATCTCTGTCTTTCCTCCTTACCACCAGAAACAGGTACGTCTTCAGCTAGCGGGTGTCCTTAAAGGAGTGGTCTCTCAGAGGCTGGTGCCGAGAGCGGACGGGGCGGGACGGGTGCCGGCTGCTGAGGTCCTGGTCTCGAACGCGAGGGTAAGGGAGTGTGTCATCGAAAAGGACAAGACCAATGAGATTAACGATGCCATCGCCAAAGGCCTCACCGCTTACGGGATGCAGTCCTTCGACCAATCGCTGATGTTTCTCATGCAAGAAAAGTTGATTACCTATGAAGAAGCCCTCAAGCACTGCACCAACCCGGATGACTTCGCCCTGAGGGTGAAGGGCATTCTTGCCACAAGCGACACGACGTGGTCGGACTTTGAGCGCTTCGAGAAAGAGAGGGCGGAGAAGCAAGAGGAGGAGAAGAAGGCAAAATTCGGGAAACCCCTCAATTCAAAAACGGACGAAGGAGGCAAGAAGGCTTAAACCCATGACCTCTGACGAGATTCGCAAGGCTTTTCTCAGTTACTTTGAGCGGAGGGGACATCGGGTCGTCCGGAGTTCCTCACTCGTTCCCAAAAGCGATCCCACCTTGCTCTTTACCAATGCAGGAATGGTTCAATTCAAAGGGGTCTTTTTAAACGAAGAGACCCGGGACTATCAACGGGCCGTCACATCACAAAAGTGCGTTCGTGCGGGTGGAAAACATAATGATCTGGAGAACGTGGGAAAAACCGCCCGGCACCACACCTTCTTTGAAATGTTGGGAAACTTCTCCTTCGGGGACTATTTTAAGGAAGGGGCGATTGAAATGGGGTGGAATCTCCTCATTCGTCAATGGGGACTGCCGCCTGAGAAGATGTGGATTACCATCTATCTGGATGATGATGAAGCCTTTAAGCTTTGGAGGAAGATCGGTATTCCGGAGGAGCGGATCGTCCGGATGGGAGAGAAGGATAATTTCTGGGCGATGGGAGAGACCGGCCCTTGCGGCCCCTGTTCGGAGATTGTGATCGATCAGGGAGAAAGCGTGGGATGCGGCCGTGCCAATTGTGCCGTGGGGTGCGAGTGCGACCGGTTCTTGGAGCTCTGGAACCTTGTCTTCATGCAGTTCAATCGCGATTCGGACGGAAAGCTTCATCCTCTTGCCAAACCCTGCATCGATACGGGGATGGGCCTGGAGCGGATTTCGGCCATCCTTCAAGGCGTCCGAAGCAACTTTGAAACAGACCTCTTCGTACCCATCATCAAAAAAATTGAGACGATCAGCTCCGTTCCCTATGGGAGAAGCTCGTCCTCCGACATCTCCATGAGGGTGATTGCGGATCACAGCCGGGCCGCTACCTTCCTGATCAACGACGGGGTTCTTCCCTCCAACGAGGGCAGGGGGTATGTCCTGCGCCGCATTATGAGAAGAGCGATGCGCCATGGAAAGATGCTGGGAATCAAGGGCCCTTTTCTCCATCAGACTTCGTCCAAAGTCGTCGATCTGATGAAGGAAGCCTATCCGGAGCTGAGAGAAAGCCAGGAGTTCGTTTCAAAAGTGATTCAGAATGAGGAAGAGCGTTTCTCCGAAACCCTCGATTCAGGGCTGAAGATCTTACGAGAGGAGATGGATCGACTCCGAAAAGAGGAGAAAAGAGTGCTTTCCGGGGAAGTGGCCTTCCGCCTTTATGATACCTTCGGATTCCCCCTCGACCTGACAGCAGATATCCTTCAGGAAGAAGGAATGAGCTTTGATGAGGAAGGATTCAAAGCCCAAATGGAGGGACAGAGGCAAAAGAGCAAGCAGGCGTGGCAGGGCATTGGCGAGGGGAAGACAAGAGAAATCTATCGGCGATTAGCCGGTGAGGGGGTCCAAACCCGTTTCGTAGGCTACGAAGAGACCCAATCCGAGTCGAAGATCCTGAAATTGATCAAAGGCGATCAGGTTGTGGCCATTGCCGTGGAAGGAGAGCAGGTCGAAGTCATTACAGAAAAGACCCCCTTCTATGGGGAAACAGGTGGTCAGGTGGGCGATCGGGGCATCATCTTCCAGGAGAATTTTTCCCTTGAGGTCGAGGATACGCTCCGACCCATGGAGGAGCTCGTCGTCCATCAAGTCAAAGTGAAGCGGGGAATGGTCAAGGAAGGGATGGAGGCGACCCTTCGAGTGGATCTGCAGAGACGAGGGGCCACCGCCCTCAATCATACCGCCACCCATCTGCTTCAGGCTGTGCTGAGGGAGATTTTAGGAGATCATGTTCATCAGGCAGGCTCTTTAGTGGCTCCGGATCGATTGCGATTCGATTTCACCCATTTCGCTCCCATTCGTGAGGAAGATCTTGAGCGGATCGAAGCCTACGTGAACCAGAAGATCCGTGAGAACCTGGGGATTGAGACAAAGGTAATGTTGCAAGAGGAGGCCCTTCAGACTGGGGCCATGGCCCTCTTTGGAGAGAAGTACGGCGATCGGGTCAGAGTGGTCAAGGTCGCAGATTTCAGTATGGAGCTCTGTGGAGGGACCCACACATCGAGAACCGGAGACGTCGGCCTCTTCAAAATTGTCAATGAGACAGGAGTGGCGGCTGGGGTGAGAAGGATTGAGGCCCTGACAGGGGAAGGGGCTTACCAGCTTGTCAAAGAAGAGGAACGAGAGCTTCGGAAGGCTGCCTCTTCTCTGAAAACGACTCCCGCTGAGATCTCTGCTAAGATCGAGCGGTTGCTTCAAAGACAAAGGGAGTTGGAGAGGGAAATTGAATCCTATCAGGACAGGATTTCCCACCAAGAGATTTTGGATCTCCTTCATTCTGTGAGGGAAGTCAAGGGCGTGAAACTTTTGTCGGCCAAGGTTGACGGAAAGGATCCAAAGCGATTGAGAGAGTTCCTTGACCAGTTGAAAGCAAAGATCGGGTCTGGTATCATCCTCTTGGCAAGTCAGAGCCAGGACAAAGTCTCCTTGATTATGGGCGTAACCCCTGACCTCATCAAGCGGTTCAATGCCAATGATCTGATCAAGAAGATTGCGATCCATGTGGGAGGGACAGGAGGGGGCCGACCCGATTTCGCCCAGGCGGGCGGGACCGATTCCAAAAAATTAGACGAGGCGCTCAGGGTCATTGAGGATCTCATTTAGCGATTTGACTGGGAAGCAAAATCCCCCTAATCCCCTCTTTGCAGAGGGGAGCACGGGGGATTTTTTTATTATTCATGAAAGTTTGTAGTCGCAGCCTTTAGGTTGCGTTTATCCCCAGGAATACCGAACCGGAAAACCGCAGTCTGAAGCCTGCGGCTACGTGGCTCTTCATTCTGGGGACGTGAGTTATAAATGACAAAGGTCAGAACCCGATTCGCCCCCAGCCCCACAGGTGACCTCCATATCGGAGGTGCAAGGACCGCTTTGTTCAATTGGCTCTTGGCCCGCCATTGCCGAGGGGATTTTATCCTTCGGATCGAAGATACGGATGTGGCCCGGTCCACCCAGGAATCGATCCAGGTGATTTTGGATGCCATGACCTGGCTGGGCATGGATTGGGATGAGGGTCCTTTTTATCAGACCCAGAGAATATCCCTGTATCAGGAGACGGCTGAGACACTCCTGACACAGGGAAAGGCCTACCGATGTTATTGCACACCGGAAGAGTTGGAGGCAAAACGGCAGGCCGCACTCAAGACCGGAAGGAAGCCCAAGTACGACCGGACCTGTCTCCACCAAAGCCCTCCCGATCCGGAGAGACCTTTTGTGATCCGATTTCTTTCTCCAGATGAAGGAACCACTGTGGTAGAGGATCTCATTCAGGGCCGCGTGGAATTTGACAATGCCGAGCTGGATGATCTCATCCTTCTCCGAAGCGATGGTCTCCCCACGTATAACTTTTCCGTGGTGGTCGATGATGTCACGATGGGAATCACGCATGTCATCAGAGGAAACGACCATCTCAATAATACCCCCAGGCAAATTCAGATATATCATGCCCTGGAGCAGCCTTTGCCGAAATTCGGTCATGTCTCGATGATCCTGGGTCCGGATAAGAAGAAACTTTCAAAGCGGCATGGGGCTCAATCGGTCATGGAATACAAAAAGATGGGTTACCTTCCTCAGGCGGTGGTGAACTACCTGGTCCGTCTCGGATGGTCTTACGGCGACCAGGAGGAGTTTACCCGGGAGGAGTTGATCGAGAAATTCAGCCTGGAGGCGGTTGGAAGATCTGCTGCGGCCATCAACCCGGGAAAACTGGATTGGCTCAATTCCCAGTATATTAAGAAAATGGAGCCCGATGAGGTGGTTGAGAGGGTTCGACCCTTTATGGAAGAGAAGGGCTATCCGGTCAGCGATCTCAATCTCCTGAGAAAGGTCGTCCTCTCTCTCCGTGAAAGGGTCAAGACCCTGGTGGAAATGGCTGACGTGGCAGCGTTTTACTTCTCCCGCGAGATCGCTTATGATGAAAAGGCAGCCGAGAGATTTCTGAAAACAGAGTCGGTGCCGGTCTTGGAAGCTCTTCTCGATTTATTGTCGAGAGAAGCTGTGGTCGATAAGGGAAGGGCCCATCTTCTGATTCAACAATTGGCCGCAACCCGAGGGGAGCCTCTGGTGAAGATCGCCCAGCCCGCTCGGGTCGCCTTAACCGGTAAAGCGGTCAGCCCGCCCATCGACGAAGTAATAGAGATTTTAGGCAGGGAAGAAGTGATCAGGCGGCTCAAGAGAGCCATTGAATATAGTAAGGGTCATACTGTAAGCTAAATGTCAAATTTTGAAGCTCAAAGTTCAAAGGAAATCTAAATGAATAAATGTCAAAATGTCTTCTTTTGAACTTTGACCGGCAGTGCCCCGCAAGCCCTGCCTTTTAGGCGGGGTCAAGGGACACAATAAAAATGAGACTTCCTTGGCTCACATTCTGTTCGCCACTGCGTGTCCGGGAAGCCTCGCCCTGTGGGCGGGGAGCTTCACATTCCTTTGTCATTTGGATTTTGATATTTGGATTTAGTAAGGGGTTTTCATGAAACTGAAATCACTCGAGGTGACCGGGTTCAAATCCTTTGTGGATCGTCTCCACCTCTCTTTTCCTGAGGGAATCACTTCGATTGTGGGTCCGAATGGCTGCGGAAAGTCGAATATCGTCGATGCCATTCTCTGGGCCATCGGCGAGCGGAGCGCCAAACACTTGCGGGGAAAGTTGATGGAGGACGTCATCTTCAACGGAGCGGACAGCCGAAAGCCCTTGGGAATGGCAGAAGTGAATCTGACCTTCTCCAACGAAGATGGATCCGCTCCCAAGGAGTATGAGCAGTATAGCGAAATCACCGTTACCCGCAGGCTTTACAGATCCGGAGAGAGTGAATACCTGATCAATAAAACACTCTGTCGACTCCGGGACATTACCGACCTTCTCTTAGATACGGGGATCGGAGTGAATGGCTATGCGATCGTTGAACAGGGCCGGGTGGAGGGTCTGATCAATGCCAACCCCCAGGATCGGCGTTTCCTCATCGAGGAGGCCGCAGGGATTGCGAAATACAAGGAGAGGAAGAGATTGGCCCTGATGAAGATGGAGGCGACCCAACAAAATCTCCTCCGGATTCAAGACATCATTGCCGAGGTGAAACGGCAGATCGTTACCCTTGAACGACAGGTCAAGCGGGCAGAGGAGTACAAGGCGATCCGGAAGGAGGTTAAGGAGATCGAGATCCGTTTTGCCCTTCAAGAATATACTGAACTGTCGGAGAAAGGAGAGGCAAGCCGAGGTTATCTCAAAGCCCTTCGGGACCGGGAAACAGAGGTTTCCGGTCAAACGGCCGAGAAAGAGGCGATGATCGAAAGGATGAGGCTCAGCGCCATGGAAGAGGAGGAGAGACTTCGAGGGCTTCAGGAAGGAGTTTTCGAGCTCGGCCGGAAGATTCAAAAGTTGGAAAATGAGATCGAATTCTTCCGAAGAGAAGAAGGGGGCCTTCAGCGGCAAGAGGAACAGCTTTTGGAAGAAGTCAGGGGATCTCTTCAGTCCTGGAGAGGAGCAAGAAAAGAAAGGAAGAAAACGGAAGAGGCTTGTCGGACCTTGGAGGGAGAGCGCCGCGAGAACGAAGAAATCGTGAGAGAATGGGAAGGCCTTTATAACGAATTCAGAGCGACCTACCAGGAGGTTTCAGCGCAATTAGAGGCTGAAAAGGGTCGATTCATCGACACCCTCACCGAGCTGACCTCTCTTAGAAATCGCCAGTCCCATCTTGAAGAGAGATCGGAGGATTTGCAGAAAAGGGTTCGATCCAATCTGGGAGAATCTGAAGCGGCCAGATCAAAACTTGAAGAACTGGAGAAGGCCGCCTTCGAGAAAAACAGAGGGAAAGAACTTAACCGATCAATCCAGACCACCCGTCAGGAAGAGAAGATCGGTTTGGAAAGGGAAACGGAGGGGCTCAAGGAGGTCTTCCTTCAGAAGCAGAAACAAAGAAGTGAGGAAGAAGACGTTTTGAGACAGGACCGATCCCGGTACCTTTCCTTGAAAGAACTCCAGGAGAATTATGAAGGATATGAGAAGGGGGTGAAATCCCTTCTCCTGCGAAAAAGGGAGAGCCAGGAGCAATGGACGGGGATCCTGGGGACTGCGGCAGATATCTTGGAGCCCGACCTGAGGTATGAAGTCCCTCTCGAAGCGGTCTTGGGCCAGCGATTGCAGTACCTGATGGTGGAAGGTGAAAAAGAGGTGATCGAAGCGATTTCCCTCCTCAAACGGCAGTCTCTGGGCCGAGGAAGCTTCATTCCAATCGGTGTGAAGGGAAATGGGAACCCCGGCCCTTCTTCGCAGGGGAGAAACGGGGAAAAACCGTTGCCCCTCCTCCAATTCGTCAAGGTGAAAGAGGGCTTTGCTCCCATTGCGGAATTTCTCATCGGAGATGTGGGTGTGGTCGATCATTTGGAGGGAGCGCTCCGTTGGATGAGGGAGGAGAAGGAATTTGGGGCACTTGTCACCCTTGAGGGAGAGGTGGTGGAGCGCTCCGGGGTAGTCTCAGGAGGAAGTTTTGATCAAGGCCTCACCATTCTGGAACGAAGGAGGGTGATCCGGGAACTCGAAGGGAGGATCAAGGAAGAAGAGGAAAGATGCCGAAAGGCTCATCAAGAGGAGGAGTCTCTTCAGCAGCAGATCCTTGTGAGGGAGACCCGACTGGAAGATAGAAAGAGAGAGATTCAGGAAAAAGAGATCGAGCTTCTCCATCAAGAAAGAGATTTGGAAGAGCTGAAAAAAGAGATCTCGCAAATCCATCAGAAGATAGAAATTCTACAAATGGAAGGCCAAGAGCTCAGGGAAGAGGAAGTGGAAATCGATCAGGAGATGAAGTCCGCCCTGGCTAAGATCGAACATGAGGAGGCGGTAAGACAGGATAAGGAGGGAGAGCTTCAGTCATTGAAGAAGACAGTTGAGGAGGTTCAGCAGGGAACAGAAGAGCTCGGAGGAAAGCTCACGGAGAGAAAAGTATTGCTGGCTTCCGTCGAGGAAAAAGAGAGAGGGATGGAGGGGCAGATTCTCAACCTCTCCGAACATCTCAAGACCTTGCGCGAACTGATCCTCAAAAAAGTGAAGGGGATCCGGGAGTGTAGAAGAGAAAGGGCTTCCCATCAGGAGAAGATTCTTCAATGGGAAGAGGAACTTGGTCGCTCCCTGGAACAACATCGCCTCCAAGAAGAAGGGCTAACCGGCCAGAAAGAGAAGGTGGACACGCTCTCGAACGAGTGGAAAGAGATGGAAGCCTCCTCCAAGTACCTTCGCCGGGAGCTTGAGGATGTGCGGCAGAAAATCCATGAGGAAGAGATTCGAGCCTCGGAGATCCAGCTAAAGCTTTCACACCTTCAGGAATCCATGAGAGAGCGTTACGGGACAACCCTTTCCCCTTCTTTGGGAGTCGGACTTTCTGAATTTCCGAAAGAGGAGATGTCAAGACGATTAGGAGAGTTAAAGACCGCCTTAGAGGGATTTGGAGAGGTTAACCTGATGGCCCTCGAAGAATATCAGGAGTTGAAACAGCGACATGATTTTCTGACGGAGCAACAGACCGATCTCCAGCAAGCCCTCGATTCTCTGAGAAAGGCGATCATCCGGATCAATCGGACAACGACCAAGCGATTCTTGGAGACCTTCCATCTTGTCAATGAGAAGTTTAAAGAGGTTTTTTTGAGGCTCTTTAAAGGGGGTCAGGCGAGCCTCCTTCTCATGGATGAGCAAGACCCTTCGACCACGGGAATCGATATCATCGCTCAACCGCCGGGAAAGAGACTTCAAAATATCGACCTTCTCTCCGGCGGGGAGAAAGCCCTTGTAGCCATTGCTCTGCTTTTTGGGCTCTTCATGATCAAGCCCTCGCCCTTCTGTTTGCTCGACGAGATCGATGCTCCCTTAGATGATGCGAATATCAATCGGTTTCTCGATCTGGTCAAGGATTTTTCAAGAAGTTCTCAGTTCCTTCTCATCACGCACAATAAGAAGACGATGGAGACCGCCAATACCCTCTATGGGATCACCATGGAAACCCCCGGGGTCTCAAAAGTCGTCTCGGTTCGGCTGAATTAAACCACTATCGCGTTTGTCTGCGATCCTTAGAGATATCGAATCAAGTTCGAGTTTCACACGAGGTATCGCGATTAACTTGTGATTCTAAGGGCTTATCCAAATTGGAGGGTCGGGTCCCGGCTGTTGCCGGGACTGATTTAGGGAAGCTCCTGAGGGGTCACTCTTTAAATAATTTTTTCCTTGCAATAATATTTTCCTTGTATACAATATACTGGATACAAAGGTGGCTTTTTTTCAGTCTTCTTCTCTTAAAACTTAGAAAAAAGGAGGTGGTGCTGAAGAGCCTTCGTCGAGGATCTGAGGAGGGATACCTGCCTGCTGACAGCGTCCTGGATGGTCCTTGGTTAGGGCAGCTAAGCGAAGAGTGGGAACGACCGGGAGATAAAATGTTTAACAAAAAATTGGAGGGGGAAATTATGAAAAAGATACTTCTTTTGGGGATCATTCTTGGGTTGATTGGTGTCGGCTTGACAGTGGATGGGTTGGCTCAACCGGTAAAAATTGGAGCGGTCATCAATCTGACCGGTCCGGCTTCCTCTTGGGGGCAGTATCACGCAAAGGGGCATCAAGATTATATTAAGTATGTCAATGAAGTGAGAGGGGGGATTGCTGGGAGGAAACTCGAATTAACCATTGTCGACCATGCCTACAAAGTTCCTGACGGAGTGAAGTATGTAAAGAAGTTCTGTGAGGAAAAGGTGGATACCATTGCCACCTGGGATGCCGGAACGGGTATCCAGATAAAACCCATCATACAAGAGTATAAAATACCCACGATTAACTATTCCACTTATCAAGGGATACTTACCCCGCCGATCGGCTATATCTACCTTCCTTTTGGTAGTTACGTATTGGATTCTTATGCTGTCTTGGAGTACATCAAAACGATCCACAAGGGGAAGGATGCTCCAAAGGTGGGTCTGTTAACTTATAACAATGTTTACGGGAAATCGATTCATGACCCGAGTAAGGAATACGCGGCTAAGAATAACATCAACATTGTGAGCATCGAAGAATTTCCACCCGCCACAGTTGATTTGAGCACGGAGTTGCTCCGCTTGAAACAAAAAGGAGCCGAATATCTCTTCGTGCAGATCCTTCCGGCTGGTATTATTACCGCTCTCAAAGCGGCCGATCGAAATAACTATAACGTTCCTTTCTTCGGAACATGGACCGCCACGGATCCAGACTTTTTCAAGCTCGGAAAGGGTTTAATCGGAAATCGGCTCTTTATGCAGTTCTGTGGAGTACTGCCTGGGGATAAGACCGCCAAAGGGGAGAAGATGCCCGGCATCGCATTAATGGAGAGGTTATGGGCAAAGTACAAGACGGTGAACTCCTTTGAGACCTCCTACTGGGAAGGCGTGGTCGTCGCCATGATCGAGGAGCGGGCCATCCACCGGGCAAGCGGATTGTACAAAACGATCAATGCTGAGAATATCAACAAGGCCATGGAAACATTCCAGAACGAGGATTTTGGAGGCCTTGTTCCCGATACGACTTATACGAAGGACAACCATGAAGGGTCCTTCCTGGGAAGGATTGTTCAAATAAACGAAGATTCTTCCTACACCCCAATGACCAATTTCTTTGTTCCCGGCAAGAAGCAGATTAAAGTTTTGAAAGTCCCGGAGCTTAAAAAGTGAAACGCACCGATGTCTTGAAGGAAGAATAGATGAAAGCATTTCGAGGTCAACCAAGCATTTTCGCATCCACTCGGCCTGAGGATCGTCAGGCCGAGCTGGAGGTAAAGAAGATATCTCTGAACTTTGGGGGGGTCATGGCCCTCCATGATGTTGATCTTGCCGTTCAAACAGGCGAATTGGTCAGCATCATCGGTCCGAATGGAGCGGGAAAGACGAGCTTGCTCAATTCGATCACGGGCTATTACCACCCGCAAAAGGGAGAAATCCTTTTCAATGGAGAAGAGGTCACAGGCCATCACCCCCATGAGATCACGAAAAGAGGGATCGGGAGGACTTATCAGAATATCGAGCTCTTTCCGGGAATGACGGTACTGGCCAATATGCTTCTGGCACGGCACCTTTATTGTGACTACAGCATTGGCAAGGCTGCCATTTTCTCCTCATCGGTTCAGAAACAAGAGGTTCGTCATCGCCAGGTCTTGGAAGAACTGATCGATTTTCTCGAGATGCAACCCATCCGGAAGAAGCCGGTCGGTTCTTTGCCTTACGGAATGAGAAAGAGAGTTGAATTAGGCCGTGCCTTGGCCCTGGAGCCTAAGCTCTTAGTGTTGGATGAACCTTTTGCCGGAATGACGCTTGAGGAGAAGGAGGATATGGTCCGGTTTCTGCTCGAGCTCAATTCTGGGTGGAATCAGACCATGATCCTGGTTGAGCATGATATGTCGATCGTGATGAGTATCTCCCAGCGCATTATGGTTTTGAATTTCGGAGAGAAGATTGCGGAAGGAACCCCGGAGGTGATCCAGAATCATCCCGAGGTGATCAAGGCCTATCTGGGTGAGACGACCAAATTCTAATCCCCCTCTCCCCCCTTTAGCAATGGGGGGTTGGGGGGATTTTGGAGAGTAAAGTTCTATGGAAGTCAGAAAAATAGAACGTCCCGATCAAGAAAGCGTATTGTTACTGAGTCAGTATACCTTACCCCAGATTCTGTTCAAACAGGCAAAAGAGTTAGGGACAAGAAAGATTGCCATTCGCGAGAAGATGTTCGGAATATGGCAAGCCTACCACTGGCAGGATTACTTCCTTTATACCAAACATGTGGCCTTGGGTCTTTCTGCACTTGGTCTCAAGCGGGGTGAAAATATCGGGATTATCACCGACAACCATCCGGAATGGCTCTTCAGTGAGATGGGAGCTCAGGCGATGGGTTCCATCACGGTGAACCTGTTTACCTCCTCCGTTGCCAAAGAGTTGACGACCATGCTGAATCGGATTCAGGCCGCCTTCGTCGTTGCCCAAGACCAGGAGCAGGTTGATAAGCTGATCGAGATGAAAGACCAATTGTCTCATCTCCGGAAAGTGATCTATATTGATCCGACGGGTATGAGGACTTATGCCGGCAACCCATGGTTGATCAGCTTTAAGGAGCTGATGGACCTCGGTGCGAAAATAGAATCGGAACAACCCGATCGTTTCGAAGAGGAATTGTGGAAAGGAAAACCAAACGAGGTTGCCCTGATGATCATGACCTCCGGGACAACGGGGATCCCGAAATTGGCCATGATCTCCCATCAGAGTTTTACGGAGATTGCCAGAAAGTGGGTTGAGACGGCACCGATCGGAATCGGGGACAATTGGATATCGATCACCCCAACCGCATGGATTGTCGATCAGATGTGGGGGATGGGGGTTTCACCCCTCACAGGAATGAGCATGAACTTCCCCGAGACCCCGGAGACAGCCACGGAGGATTTCAGAGAAATCGGTCCTGCTGTCGTCATCACCTCATCCCGTTTTTGGGAAGACCTTGCCTCCAAAATCAGGGTGAAGATTGCGGATGCGGGATGGGTGAAACGAAAGCTTTTTGCATTAGGAGAAAAGATTGGAGGGGCTGTGGTTGATCGACAGTCAAAGAAAGAACCCGTCCCTTCCTCGCTGCAGTGGCTTCATCGACTTTCTGCAAGAATCGTCTATCGTCCCCTCCTCGATCGCGTAGGCTGTGCACAGATCCGGGCTGCCATAACCGGCGGACATCCGATCAGCCCGGATGTCATACGATTCTTCCGGGCAAAGGGATTAAACCTTAAGCATGCTTATGGCCTCACCGAGGGGGGGGGCGTCTTCCAGGTTCAGCCTGACGGCGAGGTCAAGCCAGAGTCCGTTGGCAAGCCCCTTCCAAGGACGGAGATCAAGATTGCAGAAGACCAGGAGGTGCTTGTCAAGACACCCTCCTGCTTTGTCGGTTACTACCAGGATCCGGAGGCGACAAAGAAGGCCCTGCGCGATGGCTGGCTCCATACCGGTGATGCAGGCTATATTGATGATGACGGTCACCTCTTGATCATCGGCCGCAAGGAAGAGATCATGCGGACCAAGGGCGGGGAGGCCATCTCGTCAGACTTTATTGAGACGCGGCTGAAGTTCAGCCCCTACATCAAAGAAGCCGTCGTGTGGGGTGAAGGCCGCGAGTATATCACAGGTTTTGTCAACATCGATTTTGGAAATGTGGGCAGCTGGGCAGAGGATCGAATGATTCCTTATACAACGTATACCGATCTTTCGCAACAACCCCGTGTCGAGGAACTGATCCTGGGTGAGGTTCGGATCGTGAATACCCAATTGCCAAAACCCATGAGGCTGCGGAAGCTTATTCTGCTGTACAAACTTCTCGATGCCGATGACGAAGAATTGACAAGGACGGGAAAGGTGCGAAGGAAGTTCGTTTATGAGCAATACATCAAATTGATAGAGGCGATGTATAGCGACCAGAGTGAGTTAGAGGTGACCGGGAAGGTGAAGTACCGGGACGGGCATGTCGGAACGATCACAACCAAAGTGAAGATACTGACGGTTGAGTAATGGATTTTATTTGCATATTTCAAAATCCCCCCTCTCCCCCCCTTTGCTAAAGGGGGGTAAGGGGGGATTAGAATGGAGGCCTAATGGATTTTTTTCTGCAGCTTTTTTTTCAGGGGCTATCGATTGGGTTTCTCTATGCCTTGGCGGCACTTGGCTTTGTCATGATCTTTAAGTCCTCGAGTGTCCTCAATTTCGCCCACGGTGAATTGATGGCCATCGGCGCCTTTATCTTTCTGGTACTGGCGGCGTGGGCCAGACTCCCCATATGGATTGCCTTTTCCTTAACGATCGTGGGAAGTTTTGTTCTCGGTTTTGTGATCGAGCGTCTCTTCTTACGGCCTTTGATTGGGGAGGCCCTCATCGAGGTGATCATGCTGACGGTTGGACTGGCCGCCATGTTCAAAGGTGTGATGCTCTTCATCTTCGGCGGAAATTTGCACAACTATCCGGACTTTTTGCCCAAGAATCTGGCGATCCAATGGGGTAATATCAATATTCCGCCGGTCTATGTGGCTACGTTCATTATCGGTTTGATCTTCCTGGTCGTCTTCGGATTGTTCTTCAAATATTCCTCCCAGGGAATTTATATGAGATCTGTTGCGGATAATCAACCGGCTGCCCTCTCTCTCGGGGTGCACGTAAGAAGGGTCTTTGCCCTTTCCTGGGCCATTGCAGCCCTGGTTTGCGGGATGAGCGGAATTATTCTGGGAATCATCAATGGAATCAATGTCCATGAGCTGAGCCATGTGGGTCTCAAGGTCTTTCCGGTTGTTATTCTTGGCGGGCTGGAAAGCATTGGTGGGGCCATCATCGGTGGGGTGATCATTGGGTTACTCGAGACCTTTACAGGGGGCTATGTTTCCACCTCGCTGAGGGAGATTGTCCCTTATATCATCCTTGTTCTTATTCTTTTGGTGAAACCCTACGGACTCTTTGGCCTGGTGGAAATTGAGAGAGTGTAAATGAAGAGAACGAAGAACGTTAGACGATGAACGATAAACGAAAGGTTCATAGTCCATGGTTCATTGTTCAAAGTTACGAGGGGGAAGAATGGGGAAGCTGAAATTACATCCTTGCGGAAAATTTAATGAACGATATGAAGAAGAGCTGGCCATCTTCGGGACAGATTTTGGCAGGCTATGGATGGGGATCGGGCTTTTTCTCCTTTTTGCCGTGATCCCTTCCGTGAGCAGCCATTATCTTCTCTATATCATCAATCACATTGGCATCGCCGCGATTGCTGCCATCGGCCTCAATCTTCTCATCGGATACACCGGTCAGATTTCCCTTGGCCATGGAGCCTTCTTTGGGGTAGGGGCTTATGCCGCTGGGATTCTGGCAACGGCTGTGGGGCTGCCTTTCTGGCTTTCCATCCCTGGGGCAGGGGTGATTACCGCACTGGTGGGTATCATTTTTGGAATTCCCTCGATTCGCCTCAAACATCTCTATCTCACGATCGCCACGCTGGCAGGCCAATTCATCATTCAATATCTCCTGGTCAACTGGGAGAGCCTTACCAAGGGAGCGCAAGGCATCTTCCTCCCCAAGGCAACCTTCTTCGGATTCAATCTTAAGACGGATCGCGCCTTCTTCTACGTGATCTTCATCTGTTTCGTCGGCCTGACCTGGATGGCGGTCAACCTGATTCGGACCCGGTACGGCCGGGCGTTTATCGCCATCCGCGATAATGACCGGGCCGCGGAAGGCATGGGCATTCCGATCTTTAAATATAAACTGCTTTCTTTTGCCGTCAGTTCTTTTTATGCAGGGTTCGCAGGCGGTTTGGCGGCCTACTATATCGGAAGTATCACACCCGAACCCTATACCCTCCTTCTTTCTGTGGAATATATTGCGATGATCATCATCGGAGGCCTTGGAAGTATCCCCGGTGCCGTGTTTGGAGCTATTTTCATCACGGCTCTGAATGAACTCTTGAGCCATGCCACGGAATTCTTCATGAATATCGGCTCCCTCAGCAAGGTGGCTCTTCAGATCGCACCGCTTCGTGAATTCATTTTTGGATTGGCCATTGTGCTCTTCATCATTTTTGAGCCCAAAGGGCTGGCAGAGGTGTGGCGAATTGTCCGGTCGAGCTTCAGGCTCTGGCCGTTCTCATATTGAGGGGAGTTATGGAAGACAACATCCTGCTGCAGCTCAACAACATCAGCGTTGTTTATTCGGATGTCATCCAGGTCCTTAAAGGAGTGTCTCTCGTTGTGAGGAAGCGGCAGATCGTATCACTCCTTGGCAGCAATGGAGCAGGGAAGACGACAACGCTCAAGGCGATTTCAGGATTGCTCAAGCCGGAGAATGGGAAGGTGACCGAGGGGGGTATTCTTTATGAAGGTCACAATATTCACAATTCATCCCCGGAACAGATTACCCGGTTGGGGATCATCCAGGTTCTGGAGGGCCGTCAACCTTTTAAATATTTGACCGTTGAAGAGAACCTCAGGGTGGGAACAGCGACCCGTTGGGGTAAGCCCTATAAGAAAGACCTCGAGCTGGTCTACCATTACTTTCAACCCTTGGTGGCTCGGAAGAACAAGCTGGCCGGATATTGCAGCGGTGGAGAGTTGCAGATGCTCGTCATGGGTAGGGCATTGATGGCGCAGCCCAAACTCTTATTGTTGGATGAGCCCTCCCTGGGATTGGCCCCCTTTCTGGTTAGAGAGATTTTCGAGATTGTGAAAAGAATCAATGAGGAACAGGGAACAACCATTGTCCTGGTGGAGCAGAATGCCAATATGGCTCTTCTGATCGCCCACTACGGGTATGTCATGGAGAATGGAAAGATTGTAATGGAGGAGGCTGCTGGCAATCTGAGGGAGAACCCGGATGTCAAAGAATTCTATCTGGGTACGGCTTCTTCGGGCGCCCTCAAATCCTATAAGGACGTCAAATCGTACAAGAGGCGTAAACGCTGGCTCTGATGCAACCTTATAGCTGAAAGCTCAAGGCTCAAAGCTCAAGGGAGGTGCTCCTTTCAGCTTTGAACTTTGAGCTTTGTTGCTGGTTCTTCGTAATAGGGGGTAAACATGCCAGTCAAAAAAGAATCCCGTTATTTTGATGAAAAGGAGAATATGGGTCTGACCAAGAGACAGAGTTACTATGGTCAGAGCCTTGCCAGGATGGCTCGTCTGGGATACCAAAAATCGACTCGGGTCCGCAAGATCTTCGATGAGCGGAACGTCGAGCCCTCAGAGATAAAGTCGATGAAAGACCTGGAAAGACTTCCGGTCATCTCCAGGGAGGAGTTGGTCAAACTTGAGAAGGAAGAGCCTCCTTTTGGAGGATTCTGTGCCGAGGATATGAAGACCGATAGAATTTTTACTTCCCCCGGGCCGGTTTACGAACCCCATCTGACGGAAAAGGACCCGATCTGGGGAAGGGGTTATTATGCAGCAGGCTTCAGAAAAGAGGATGTGGTCCTGAATGCCTTTTCTTACCATATGGTTGCCGCGGGTCTGACGTTTCATAGCGGCCTGAGAAGAGTGGGCGCCACTGTCATCCCCTCAGGCGCTTCGAGCACGGAAAATCAGGTTCAACTCATTCGTGATTTGGGTGCGACTGCCTATACGGGAACTCCCAGCTTCTTGATGGCGATTATCAAGAAGGCTGAGGAGATGGGTTATCGCTTCAAAGATGATTTCAAGATCAGGCGGGCAAGCTTTGTCGCCGAGCCCCTTCAGCCCACTTTGAGAGAGAAGTTTGAGAAAGAATACAACATCGACACCTATCAGATGTACGGAGCCACAGAAGTGGGAGACATTGCCTATGAGTGCAGCCAGAAAAACGGATGGCATATCTGTGAAGAGGTGATTGCAGAGATTGTGGATCCCACAACGGGTAAGCAATTGGGTCCGGGAGAATTGGGCGAAGTGGTTGTGACCCGACTGAATCCTATTTTCTTTCTTTTCCGATTCGGAACAGGAGACCTTTCCCGCACCATCAAAGAACGTTGTCCCTGTGGCAGGACTTCCCTCCGTCTTGCAGGGATATCCGGAAGGGTAGGTGAAGCGGCGAAGGTGAGGGGGATGTTCATCGCACCCAGTCAATTGAGGCTGGTGGCATCCCGATTCGGCGAACTGAGAATTCAGGCGGTTGTGGATCGGTTAGATTTTAAGGATTATTTGACGGTCAGGATTGAAGCCGGACCTGAAGAACAAGCCAGGTTGCAGCTTGAATTTGAGAACGTGTTTAAAGAGATCTGCACGGTTAAGGCTGATAAAATCGAGTTCATTGGGAAAGGGACGCTCACGGAAAAGGACAGTATAATCGCGGATCGGCGCAGCTGGAAATAACCATGATCGGGGAGCGCTCCGCTTCAGGTTTAAGCGATCTTTCTTTTGGCCTCCAACCTCAAGTCCTGTCTTGCAAGACGCTCCTTTTGCTTCTATCATTATGTTATTTCGCTCCACCATTCGATTTCCGTCACGAACTTAGGAGAATTCCCATGGGCAGCCTGGACATTCACATTGGAGAGATGTTGGCAAGAAATGCGAGGCTCTATCCGAACGATGTGGCTTTAATTGAACGAATCCCTGCTGAAAAAAAGAGGACCGAAGTCACCTGGAAGCAGTTTGATGAGAGGGTGAATCGCTTTGCAAATGTTTTGATCGGCAAAGGCATCAAGAAGGGGGATAAGGTTATTCATCTGATGATGAATTCGATTGATTGGCTCGTGGCCTATTTCGGCATCGTCCGCACAGGGGCATGGACAGTGCCTCTCAATTTCCGTTTCACGGGTAAGGATATCCAATACTGTTGTGATGTGGCAGAGCCTCAATGTATTGTCTTTGGTGAAGAGTTTACCGACAGGGTCAGTCAAATAAGGAATGGTCTCCCGACGATAAAGGATTACATCTTTGTCGGGAAAGAGATTCCTCGGTATGCAGAACCCTTTGAAAAGCTGCTTGAAAAAGCTTCTTCAAGTCCTCCCAGAACTGAAATTTCCCTTCATGATCCCTGCGGCCTCTATTTCACTTCTGGCACCACAGGGACACCGAAACCCATCCTCTTGACCCATAAGAATATGGTCTGTGCCTGCATCACGGAGAATGCCCATCACTATCAGACCCGAAAAGATAATTTTATCCTGATCCCGCCCCTCTATCATACCGGCGCGAAGATGCATTGGTTCGGGAGTTTCATTGTCGGCGGTAAGGCTGTCATCCTGAAAGGAATTTCGCCTGAATGGATCCTTGAAGCGGTCAGCGAAGAAAAGGCGACGATTGTTTGGCTCCTTGTCCCCTGGGCTCAGGATATTCTTTTGAAACTGGATAGCGGAGAGATTCAACTAAGGAATTATGATCTTCAGCAATGGCGGCTCATGCACATCGGGGCCCAGCCTGTGCCGCCCTCGTTGGTCAAACACTGGAAACAATACTTCCCCAAAATGGCCTATGATACCACGTATGGTCTGAGTGAGTCGACAGGCCCTGGCTGTGTCCACCTTGGGATCGAGAATGAGCATAAGGTGGGAGCGATCGGACTTCCCGGTTTCAACTGGGAGACTCGCATTGTGGATGAGGAGGGGATCCCTGTGAAACCGGGAGAGGTGGGGGAACTGGCGGTTCGCGGCGAAGGCGTGATGAGGGAATATTACAAGAACCCGGAAGCCACAGCCAAGGCGATCCGGGATCATTGGTTATTCACAGGAGATATGGCGAAACAGGATAAGGATGGTTTTATCTTTCTGGTCGACCGGAAGAAAGACCTGATCATCTGTGGCGGCGAGAATGTTTTTCCTGTGGAAGTGGAAGACTTTCTCCACACCCACGGAAGCGTCAAGGATGTGGCCGCCATCGGCTTCCCGGACGAGCGCCTGGGCGAAGTGGTGACCGTCGTCATCGATGTCGTGCCCGGGAAGACCCTGACCGAAGAGGAGGTTTTGACCTATTGCGAGAAATTGCCGAAATACAAGAGACCGAGGAGGGTGATTTTCGGTGAAGTCCCGCGAAATCCCACAGGGAAAATAGAGAAACCGAAACTGAGAAAGCAATATATCGGGATGGAAGAATCGTTCAAGATAAAATAACCCACCTCGAACTTGTATTGTCTAACGATATGCCCCGTAAGCCGTATGTCCTATCTTTTCTCCAATTGCTGCACTCTTAAGGCCAGTTCTTTTATGGTGGCATGAAGCCAGCCGATGTATCCCACAAGATCAAGCCCCTCCCTGTTGCCCGCTTTATCGAAGGATATGATCTCATCCGGAATATTTGGGTCATCGAGCATCACACCCAGACGCTTTGCCTGAAACTTCGGCAGGGTGGATTTCACAGCAGCAAGGTCTTGCGTTCTTTTCTCCAGATCAACCGCTCCCTTATCCTTCCAGAATTGGTTCTGAATCTCGTAATCCGAGACAATAGGCTTGCGTTTCCATTCGTAAAGTGCGACTCCAAGAAGCTGGTCTAATACCCCTGACTGATCCGGGAGAGTTCGTATGATCTCCTTGGTTGTCCGATCACAATCATAGGTAGTCCAGGAATCGGCTTTCGGGTCGGTTGCTGAATATTGCGGAATGGTCAAAATGTAATCGGGGCTTGCCGTTCCAATGCCGACGTTGCCAGTGTTTGCTATTCGCATCCTCTCTCCCCAGCCAACTACAGAATCAAAATTCCAAAATGCAATATTGCTGCTGGCAGCATTCGAAGCAGCCAGGATGATGCCTGTCTGGGTACTGCTGTCATACCCCATACTTATGCCTTTATTGGGCGTGGAATCACGAAACTCTGCGAGTTGAACATAATTACCCACAAAACCAAGGCCGTTTTTAGTAATGGTTAAAGGATAATAGGCCGGGTAATTTCCGATCGCCAGATGGCCGGTCGAGGTTAGCAGCATCAGGATATTCGTAGTCCCTCCGTCCATAAAAATAGTATCCGCAGTGCCGTCTCCCATTCCGCTGTAATTGACATAAAGGTTTCCGTCCGCACGTTTTGAAGCAATGGTCCCGTTGTTTCCTAAAGCGAGGCCGGCCGTTCCAATGGTGACGTTGCCGTTTACAACGAGGTCGCCATCCGCTGCAAATGCATTAATTCCAATAAGCATAAGTCCCATAAGCAACCCCAGTATCTTCTTTTCCATCTTTCTCCTCCTTCATCTATTGTTCGAGAGTGACGTTTTTGATGGTTATCGTTCCTCCGCCCGATGTTGTCGTAATCGACCCTTTAACCGGCGTCGTAGCTCCATAATTTGTCGTATATCCGCAATCATACCCTCCTTCCAAAGTGACAGTAATATTCCTGTTGACCGTGAGGTTCTCATCGAGTTGCACATTTCGGCATCTGATCGTGTCCCCGTTCCCAGCCGCATCATAAGCAGCTTGAAGTGTGAGATAAAATGTACTCCCGATCTTGACAGGCGGATTTGCGCATCCCCCGTAGCTGATCGTATAGGTCTGGGATTGCACGGTCTCAAAGGTCCCACCCATGTCTTTTGCCATGAACTTCAGAACGGTGGTTACCAAGATGTTAATTGGAGATGCATAGACCGGCGATGAGGTGGTTGGGGTCGTCCCATCGGTTGTATAGTAGATCTTATCGCATCCGGAGCCCGATCCATCAGTGCAGGTCAGGGTTACCGACTGGGCTGAATCATACGTGCCTCCTGTCGGTGAGGCAGTGGTCGTTGGGGGCGTGGTATCAATATAACTGTATTCTTCGTTTGGCGGCGTAAAGTTTGAAGTCCACCGGGCGATCCCCTTCGAGATTCTAAACTCATCAAGCCACCCATTAAGATCGTATGTTGGAGAACTCTGTCTGAATCTTCCTATCATTACACCTGCGGCAAGGTTACCAAGCCCATCCGTATCCGTATAATCCGATCCAATCTGTGCACCATTCCTGAAAATCTTGAACGTATTCCCTGACCTGACAAGTGCGATATGATACCAGGTGTCAACAGATAAGGTATCTGCCACAACGATGCTGATCAGATAGTTTCCGGAAAGCCTGTATCTGAACCACCAGCTGTTATTCCAACCCTAAGCCAGGTGGATAAAATTGTTATCATCCACATATTGAGACCAAATATGAGCGAAATTATTGCTTCCCGGCAAAGCGGCAAATCTGACCCAGAAATCAATTGTGAAATCTCCAGTTCCCCAGTACCAATCATCGGAATCAGGTGAGGATAGGTAATCCCCGCTGCCATCGAATAGGCCGCTTGCCCCGCTAAACTTGCTTTGTGACGTGTCTATCTGGGCATCACCGTAAGCCGTCCAGGTGTGAGAACCACCCGGGGCATCATCCGTAAACGTGGTTGACCCATCCGCCCCGTTCATGTGGAGAAGCGATTTCGTGTACGAGTCCGCTATTGCCAAGTCAATGGTGTCGCTGTAGGCAGTGGACCAGTTTCCCGCCATATCCTTGGACTTGACATACACGGTCTTGGTTCCGTTTCCCGAAGTCAGAAACCACACTTTTGTTGAAGAATAGGTCTCGGGAGTCGAATAGTCCACGTTGTTGTTCGAGAACTGCATCTGCGAGCAGCCATTGGTATCGTCACAGGTAAGGGTCAGGGTGACATTAATGCTGTTGGTGGAAGCTGCCCCCGAATTAATGGTGATTGTGCCAGTTGGGGGCGTGGTATCAATCGTATAGACCTCGGTCTTGACCGTTTCGCTGTTGCTCGCAAAATCTGTCGAGAAGAATTTCAGCATGGTCGTTGCCGAGATGTTGATGGGAGATGAATATTGGGAGGATGAGGTCGTGGGGATCGTGCCATCCGTTGTGTAGTAGGTCTTGTCGCACCCGGAGCCTGAAATGTCGGTGCAGGTCAGAATTACAGACTGGGCTGAATTATACGCGCCCCCAGCGGGTGAGGCAATGGTTGTTGGGGGCGTGTTATCAATGATGGTATAGATCTGGGTTTTGACCGTCTCAGTATTGCTTGCCAGGTCCGTTGAGAAGAACTTTAGCGTGGTCGTTGCCGAAATGTTGATGGGAGATGAATATTGCGGCGATGAGGTGGTTGGGGTTGAACCGTCAGTCGTGTAGTAGGTCTTATCGCACCCAAAGCCTGACAGATCGGTGCAGGCCAGGGTCACGGACTGGGTTGAATAATACGTACCCCCTGGCGGATCCGCTGTAGTTATCGGAGGAATCGCATTGTCATACGTTGCCGTGCGGTTTCCGGCACTGTCGTAGGTGTACTGTATGACCCTTCCGTCTTCGTACTCTGCTTTTGTCAGGCGGTCCAGGCTGTCGTACGTGTAAGTGACTGATCCGGCATAGGCGATGATTGATACAAGTATCAAGGCAATACCCGCCACACCCGCCAACATCCCCCGTCTTAGTCTCGGTGACATGTCTTATTCCTCCGAATCGCTATCAATGTTTGGAATAATTTGCGTTTTCGTCTTTGGCCTTTCCCAACTCCCCCCAATT
>JBHGBJ010000026.1:0-46328 GCA_041947025.1 Thermodesulfobacteriota bacterium | reverse complement strand
GAAACCAGACAGACCCGGCAAACGAAAGTGTATAGTGTAGCTTTGACCCCAAGGCTTTTTACTCCTTTAAAAGGAAATTGATTAACGGAGGTTATCCATGGTATCATAAATTCAACCTACATAAAGAAGGGGATCGATTATGAAAGGGGCTTTAAGCCGGAAGGAAACAAACCATTTCCATATAACGATGAGTAAAGATATTTGCAGAGGAAGCCCGATCATCAAGGGAACGAGGGTTTCGGTTGCCAACATTGCTGAATATTACCTTATGGGCTTAAGTCCGGAAGAGATAAAGAGAGAGCTTCCTCACCTCAGTCTGACGCAGATTTTTGATGCGCTTGCCTACTATCTCGATCACCGGGAAACAATAGATCGAGAGCTTGAGAGGGATAGAGAAGATGTTGTGTCCAAAGATTTTCCGTCGGGGAGATATTGAGTGGCTCGTATATTGTGATAAAAGAGGTTCGGCCATTTTGAGCACATTAAGGAGATAAAACTGAGCCCTGGATATGAAATTGAGTAAAGCTATCTTCACGCCTTTGGCGTTTTATCGCATCTTCGCATCAACGCTTCAGCGCACTGTGCCTGATCTACTGATGATCTGATATGCATCCAACTGATCTGCTGGTATCCTGATACGCTTTTTCGCGATACGCTTTTTCGCGGACCAGAAAGGCCAGATAAACCAAACAAAGTCCTCGTGGGGGTCTCTGCGACAATGTCAATAAACAAGTCTGACCCCGTAGCCGTTCGACGTCCTTTGCGTTCATTATGAAGACATTAATTCTCGCCGGTGGCTCCGGCACCAGGCTCTGGCCTCTTAGCAGGAAGAACTACCCCAAGCAGTTCCTGAAGCTCAACGGAGATAAGACCCTGCTTCGCCAGACCGTGGACAGGCTTCTCAAAGTGCTGTCCGCAGATGACATCGTTGTGATGACGAACAAAGAGTACAAATTCTACGTGAAATCCGAGCTCCCGGAAATAGAAGATGTCATCCTCGAGCCCGAAGGCCGAAATACGGCCCCTGCGATTGCTCTCGGTTTAAAGTACTGCACTGAAAAGCTCGGATGCAACGAGGAAGAAGTTGTCTTCATCTCTCCCTCGGATCATATCATCAGGCCCGTTGACCGTTTTGCCGAATACTTCAGGATGGCGGAAGAAATAGCCAAGCAGGGCCATATCCTCACCTTCGGGATAAGACCGGACCGCCCCGAAACAGGCTACGGATACATAAAAGCCAATATACAGAAAGCAGACTTGCCCGACGAAGTTTTAGCGCAAGCGGGAGGCAGGCTTGCTCGCCGAAGCTTTAACATAGGCGGGAGGCAGTTAGGCTATTCTCCGGTAGAAAAGTTCGTGGAAAAGCCCGATGCCGCAACGGCAAAACGCTATTTGGAAGAGGGTAATTACTTCTGGAACTCAGGGATGTTTGCTTTCAGTATCGGCACGATCAAAGAGGAATATCTGAAACACGCCCCCAGCATTCATGAGATGTTCCTTAAGCCCTACGATGAGATAGTCGATCGGTTCGGCCAAATGCCTAATATCTCTCTTGACTACGCCATCATGGAAAGATCGGACAAGGTTACCGTACTTCCTCTCGATCTCTATTGGAATGATATAGGGTCGTGGGATTCGCTCCATGACGTTCTTTCGCACGACGGGAACGGCAATGCCGCCGTAGGTGACGTGATGACCCTTGACACGAAGAACTGTCTGATCTTTGGCAACAAGCGTCTCCTATCTACAATCGGACTTGAAGACTGTCTGATCGTTGAAACGGACGATGCCGTACTGATTGCTAAGAAGGGCGAGACCGGCAAGGTCAGAGAGATCGTGAATCGGCTGAACGAGAGCAAAAGAAAAGAGGCAACCGAGAACGTCACCACCTACCGTCCCTGGGGGAGTTATACCATTCTCGAACAAGGCCCGAGGTATAAAATCAAGCGTGTCGTGGTGAACCCCGGCGAAAAGCTCAGCCTTCAGACCCATTCGCACCGGTCCGAGCACTGGGTCGTTGTGAAGGGGACTGCAAAGGTGACGATAGGAGGGAAAGAGATATTCATTCACGAGAACGAATCTGCCTACGTACCCAAATCGACCCTCCACCGCCTCGAAAACGCCGGCAAGATCCCCGCTGAAATCATCGAGGTCCAAAACGGCGAATACCTTGAGGAAGATGATATAGAGCGTTTTGATGATCATTACGGCCGCTAAATTCTTAAGTTTTCAGACACCGTTCTAAAACAAACAAAGAATTTTGTGAAAATCAAATACTCGAAACATCTGGAACATCGATTGTCCTTGAGAAAGATTGATTACGAATTGCCGACAAAAATATTTGATCAATCGAAAGAAAGATATCTTGATGAAGTAACTCAGCATCTCATTGCAACCATGCAGGTTCAGCTTTATAATAAACTCAAAGAAGTCATGATAGCCTACGTAATAGAAGGGGATGTTGCAACGGCGTTAACAATTCATCCACTCAAGGACGGACAGAAGGAGAATCGAATAAAGAGTGGGAGGTGGAGGAAAGTCTAATGAAGGATTTTAAAATTCACTACGATGAAAAAGAAGATATTCTTTACCTTGCGAGAGAAGGGCAAGAGGAAGAAATAGTCGAAATTTCTCCTGGGGTAAATGTGGAGCTTGACATGTCAGGCAAACTTTTGGGTGTGGAAATCTTTAAAGCATCTCATTTATTCAAAGATGTCATTAAAGTAATGGAAAAAAGACTCCAGGCTGCTTGAGTTTATTACTCATCCACACATTGACGCATTAACGATCTAACGATCCTAACGTTCTAACGAAATAAACCAGATAAACCAGAAAGACTAAATAGACGAGATAAACGAGATAGACCATACAGACGAGAAAGACGAGATAAACCAAATGAAACGTGCACTCATCACCGGCATCACGGGTCAAGATGGCAGCTATCTTGCGGAGCTGCTTCTTTCGAAAGGCTACGAAGTCCATGGCCTGATCCGCCGGGCGAGCACCTTCAACACCGAGCGCATCGATCATATCTATGCCGATCCTCATATCCCGGATGCGAGGCTTTTGCTCCATTACGGAGACCTTAATGATGGTGGCCAGCTGAGCAACCTGATCTACAATATTCAACCAGATGAGATTTACCACCTTGCAGCTCAGAGCCATGTCCGGGTGAGCTTCGATATGCCTGAATTTACGGGTGACGTGACCGGTCTTGGGACTACGCGCATCCTTGAGGCCATCCGAAGAAGCGGCATCAAAACCCGCTTCTACCAGGCCTCTTCGAGCGAGATGTTTGGATCCGCGCCTCCTCCCCAGAATGAGCAGACCCCCTTTCAA
This sequence comes from Thermodesulfobacteriota bacterium, assembly GCA_041947025.1. GTDB lineage: Bacteria > Desulfobacterota > BSN033 > BSN033 > UBA1163 > CAVTZZ01. The sequence continues at coordinate 42,989 of JBHGBJ010000026.1, read as the reverse complement.
CCCCGGAGCCCATATGGCATCGCAAAAGTTTACTCCTACTGGATGGCGAGGAACTACAGGGATGGTTACGGCCTCTTTGCTGTTAACGGCATCCTCTTTAACCATGAATCACCCCGGCGAGGTGAAACCTTTGTTACCCGCAAGATTACCAGGTCAATCGCACGAATTCTATATGGCCTTGAGCGTAAGCTCTACCTTGGGAACCTCGACGCCAAGCGCGACTGGGGGTATGCAGGTGATTTTGTAGAAGCCATGTGGCTGATGCTCCAGCAGGATCAGCCCGATGATTACGTCATTGCTACCGGCGAATCCCACTCCGTCCGCGAATTTGCAAACCTTGCCTTCTCCCACGCCGGCATTGAACTCGAATGGGTTGGTAAAGGTTTGAAAGAAAAAGGTGCTATCCGATCTTTAGCTTCAAGCCTCATGCCTCTCGCCTCCCGCCTTCGAGTCGGCGATGTTCTGATCGAAATCGATTCAAGATACTTCCGCCCCACCGAAGTTGAATCACTCCTCGGCGATGCCTCCAGGGCAAGAAAGAAACTGGGCTGGGACCCCAGGGTCAAATTCAAAGAGCTCGTCCGGATGATGGTCGATGCGGATATCAGTAATTTAGAAGAAATGAAACAATGCCAGGATGTTATTCGCAGGTTATCTCCTGCAAATAGTAAGCATTAGAGACCGAACACAAAGCACAATAATGTCCCTACACAAGGTTTACAGTAACATTTCAAAGTGCTATCATGTGATCAGTTTGCAATCACGCCTTCGACGTTGCAATATATATATGCAAGCTCTTCATAGGGTGGCAAACGATGGCATAATTGAGAATTATTGAGTACGTTGTTCCTTTAGGATCGGACGGAAGGCGCAGGACAAGACATGTTCGGGTCGGCACCAGGATAGTTGAGTTCGTTGTCCAGTATGAGCTTGAAGTAAATAAGGAATGGTATCCCGTTGTTCGTTACGATTCATCTCATGGATTTGCCCATAGAGATAAACTCTCTCCTAAAGGAGAAGTGACAAAAGAAGAGTTGCCGATCACTGATTTTAACCTTGCTCTAACGTTTGCTGAAAAGGATTTAAGACAAAACTGGCAAAAATATAGAGCGTATTTTTTGAAGGAGATGAAGAAAAATGACTGACCAAGAGGTATTTGCAAAGAACCTCATTCTGAGCACAGAGTTTGACAGGTATATTTTAGAGCATCCGGAGGTCGCTGAGAAAATCCCACTGAATGCTCAGGTGGTCCTTCTCCCCGAGGATGATAAAGAATTGTGCCGCATAAACATGGAAATATCAGAGAAGCAACGGGAAAAGGGGCAACGGGTTGTGTACGTGCATATAGGAACAATTGCCCCGCCGGTTTCGAGGCTAATGGATGTGAACCTGGAGATACAAGCGGAGCTACGGTAGACGAAACATACCAGTGTCAAGGCCGGGATGAGTAACGAAAAAGAAATGATAGAAAGGAATATTGAACTGAGCGCCGAATTCAGCCGTTATCTTTTTGAACATCCGGAGGTCGAAGAGAAAATTCCAGTGGATGCTGAGCTTGTTCTCTTGCCGGAGTTTGATCAGGAATTGAAAGAATTCAATGTTCAACTTGGAAAGAATGTGGAAAACGAGGGAGGCAAGGTATTCTATATTGTGATAAAAGAGGTTCGGCCGAAAACTTTGTCAAGAATTGAGAGAATTGAGTTACAGTCCACAGTCTAAAGGAGCCCTATTAGACACTCCGGCCGCTGAGAGCTGAAACCGGGTGGGCATTATTCCCAGTAGAAAAGACGACCCTGCAATTTTTCACAATACCTGAATTGCCTCTATCTTCTAACCTCAAACTTGAGCCCAATGGATAAGACCTCTAAAATTTGGGTAGCAGGCCATACCGGCCTCGCTGGTTCTGCAAGCGTCCGTTGTTTGCAGTCGCAGGGTTACAAGAACCTCGTGGTACGGACTCATAAGGAACTAGATCTGGAAATCCAAAGGGATGTGAACGACTTCTTCAAACAAGAGCGTCCCGAATATGTTTTTCTTGCCGCGGCAAGAGTGGGGGGAATTTATGCCAACAGCACGTACCCCGCGGATTTTATTTACAACAACCTCATCATCGAGGCTAACGTTATCCATGCCGCTTATAAATACGGAGTCAAAAAGCTTCTGTTTTTGGGTAGCTCATGCATTTACCCCAAATTCGCCCCCCAGCCCATGAAAGAGGAATACCTCCTTACAGGCGAGCTGGAACCCACGAACGAGCCTTATGCGATAGCAAAGATTGCAGGGATCAAACTTTGCCAGTCTTATAACAGGCAATACGGCACCAATTTCATCTCGGTAATGCCCACGAACCTTTACGGCCCCAATGACAACTACGACCCCATGAACTCTCATGTCCTCCCTGCCTTAATCAGGCGGTTTCACGAGGCCCGCGAGCATGGACTGCCTTCTGTGGAAGTCTGGGGGACGGGAAGCCCCAGAAGAGAGTTCTTATACAGTGATGACCTCGGAGAAGCGAGTGTTTTTTTAATGAAGAATTATGACGATAATGAGATCATTAATATCGGCACGGGTCATGACATTACCATTCGAGAACTGACTGCAATGATTGCAGAAGTGACAGGTTATCAAGGCGAAATCCGATGGGACAGAACCAAACCAGACGGCACGCCGGAGAAGCTGCTGGACGTGTCACGGCTTCACAGCTTGGGTTGGAAGCATAAGACGGACCTGAAAGAAGGACTTCGTCTAACCTATCAGGATTATCTAAAAACCAATGAACCCTGATGTTGCGCCATTTGCAGACTTTTGGCGATTATCCATTTTGCGCCTTCCAAACAGACCAGAAAAACCAAACCGAGGCTTATTATGAGAAAAATACTATTGTTCGCACTCCTATTGATATTCGTTATTCCGGTACCCCTTATTGCCTTTAACGCCCGTCTTGAAACCATCGAGGGGGAGGTCTTTCAAATCAATGACTTTTCTATGGACGGACGGTGGACTTTTTCTGTTGATCAGGGGGGTGGGATTGGTAGGGTTGACTGGAAGGATATCTCCTCATTTGAGATCAAACAGGCGGGGGCGACTTACTGGATCGAGGTCCAGTTCGCCACCGGGAAGAAAGATACCCTGAGGCTCAGACAGCACTCCCTTTTCAAGGGCCGGTCCGACTTCGGTCAGGTCTCCATTCCTTTCGAGAAGGTGAAGAAAGTTTCCCTGTCGACGGATGCTGCTGAGGAGAAGAAGAAAGAAGAGGGGGGATTGAAGGAAGCGGCGTTGCAGCCGGATTTTCAACCCCGGGAGATCGATCGGATCACCCTGAGGAATGGTGATATCCTTATGGGGATTCTCATAGCCGATTCATTGACGATCAGGACGATCTATGGAACGGTGTCCTTCAAGAAGGCAGATATCAGCCGGATCTCTTTCGGGAAAGGCGCGAAAGTTCAAAAAGAGGCCGAAAAGGATGTTCTCATTTCAAAATATGGTGACAAGCTCTCAGGGATCATTCCGGATATCTACCTGAAGATGAACCTTCGGAGCGATGCGGAGATTTCTATTCCCCGTGAGCATATCCAGGAAATCGAATTCGGGATTGCCCCCGAAACGGAGCGCAAAACTTTAAGGGAAACCGAACCTCAATCACCGCGTTGACGCATCGGCGCTTTTACGCATTTTCTCATTTCCGCCTTTACGCCCTAACACATGTTCCCATTCACGCTTGAACGCATTTGACGCATAATGATCTAACGATCCTAACGAGAGAAACGAGAAAGACCAGAGAAACTAGAACGAGGTAACCGTTCAATGAAGAATCCTCATGTTGAAAATATCATCCATGGTCTTGAGCCGATCGCTTTAATTATACGTGCACAATATGACGAGCCAGGCATTCATTTTTTTACACCTGCCAATTTTTCACAACAAGTGGCGTGCATGAAACATCCTCAAGGTCACAAGATAGGAGCCCACGTCCACAATCTTGTGACCCGTCAGGTATTATACACTCAAGAAGTTTTATTAGTTCGCAGCGGAAAAGTAAAGATTGACCTTTTTTCATCGAATAAGGAACCGATTGGGTCAAGGATCCTGGAAAAGGGGGATTTAATTCTTCTCTGTGGCGGCGGCCATTCATTTGAAATGCTCGAAGAATCCTCCATGGTCGAAATAAAGCAGGGCCCTTACGCCGGTGAAGGCGACAAGACCCGTTTTAATCCCTGATAATTTTCATCCTGGAGCTTGAATCTATCAAGTGTTTCGGACACGCAGACACGGGCCTGGTCACGCGATCTTGTATGATATGATTCCCGTCAACGAACCTTTTATCGGACAGCGCGAAATTGAATATGTGACCGAGTGCCTCCGTACTGGTTGGATCTCCTCCGCGGGCCGTTTTATCGAAGAATTTGAAGAGAAATGGGCTGCATATTGCGGGATGAAATATGGTGCCGCAGTAAGCAATGGCACCGCTGCTCTCCAAGTAGCTGTGGGCTGTATTGGTCTCAAACCGGGTGATGAAGTCATCATGCCCACTTTTACCATCATCTCCTGTGCTCAAGCAGTGATATATAACGGTGGAATGCCTGTACTCGTGGATTGCGAACCGCGCACCTGGTGCATGGATGTGTCCCGGATCGAGGCCAAAATTACACCTAAGACCAAAGCCGTCATGCCAGTCCACATCTACGGGCACCCTGTGGATATGGACCCATTGCTTGATCTGGCTCGCAAATACAAATTGACAGTGATTGAGGATGCTGCTGAGGCGCATGGAGCTGAGTACAAGGGACGGAAATGTGGAGGGATTGGCGATATTAGTTGCTTCAGCTTCTATGCCAATAAGCTGATCACCACCGGCGAAGGCGGCATGGTGGTGACGAATGACCAGATCGTCGCGGAGAAGGCCAGGAGCCTGAGAAATCTCTGCTTCCGCCCCGAGAAACGTTTTTTGCATACCGAATTGGGTCACAACTTCCGGCTGACCAATATTCAGGCTGCCCTTGGACTTGCTCAACTTGAAAGGGTGGAAGAGATTATTGCCAAAAAGCGCTGGATGGGGAAGGCTTATACCGAACGCCTCCAGGATATTCCAGGATTGCAATTACCCGTAGAAGAACCTTGGGCAAAACACGTTTATTGGATGTATGGGATCGTTCTGGATGAAAACATCGGGATGGATGCTGTGGAGTTTTCCAAGTGGCTCAAGGAGCATGGGATAGAGACCCGTCCCTTCTTTCTGGGGATGCATGAGCAGCCTGTGTTTCTTAATCGCGGATTGTTTATGGGTGAACATTATCCTTTAGCTGAACGTATCGGGCGCCAGGGCTTCTATTTACCGTCTGGATTGACTTTAACCGAGTCCCAGATCGACCAAGTCTGCCAATCCATCAGAAAAATAATCCTGAGATAACATCCCTTTAGATAATGAAAGCGAAGCTTTATTTCCATTCGTGAAACGAATCACTTCCATCCTCAGGATGGACAGTCCACGAAGCGAATCCCTTCCATCTGGAGGATTAATATCCTATTGAAACCAGAAAAACTAGAGAAACTAAAGAAACGAGAGAAACCAGAAGAGGTTTTCCGCAAGGATTACGCCGACGCTTACGATCTCCTCTATACCGACAAGGATTATGAGGCCGAATGCGACATAATCGAAGAGGTCTTTCGCTGTTCCGGTAATGGTTCAATAAGAACAATTCTGGATCTTGGCTGTGGAACCGGCAACCATGTCATCCCATTAGCCCAACGTGGCTATGAGGTCACCGGTGTTGACATCTCGCCCGATATGCTAAGAATAGCCCGTTCAAAATCCGACAATTTCTTTGGAAGCGTTTCAACAAAACAAACCAGAGAAACGAAACAGACTAAAGAAACGAGAAAGACTAGACAGACCAGAGAAACCAGAAAGACGGCTGTTATTAGTCCTGTCTTCATACAGGGCGACGTTCGTTCCCTCGATCTTGGCAAAAACTTCGATGCAGTGTTGATGATGTTTGCCGTCCTGGGATACCAGACAACTAACGACGATCTGATGGCGACACTCCGCACCGTCCGCCGCCATCTCAAAGCAGGCGGCTTGTTTGTCTTCGATGTCTGGTATGGTCCGGCGGTATTAACGATTCGCCCGAGTGAACGAGTCAAGGTTATCCCGACAGCGGAGGACAAAATCATCAGAGCCACGTCCGGGGATCTTGACACGTTCCGACATACCTGTGAAGTCCATTACCATGTTTGGCAGATCAACGGTAAAACGGTGGTAAACGAGACTGAAGAAAAGCACACCATGCGCTACTTTTTCCCGCAGGAGCTTTCTTTTCTCTTATCACAGTCAAACCTCAACCTGCTTGATATTTTTGATTTTCAAGAAATTGGCAGAGTGCCTACAGTTCAGGACTGGAACGTCCTATGCATTGGCCGTGGATGACCGTTGACAATAGAGACAAGAAGAACCAGATAAACCACACAGACCATATTAAGGCTCTGACCCGGTGCGCTTAACATACTCTGACCATCTTAAATATCGGTTGTCCGTGCGCAATATAGAACATGGTTTACCGGAGAGGATTTTTCGTGAATCGGCTGAGAGATTTTTTGACGAAGAGACACGGCATTTGATTGCCACAATGGAGGTTGAACTGTACAATAAGAAAAGGGAAGTCATGGTAGCTTACACGATTGAGGAGGAAACCGTAACGCTTTTGACGATCCATCCACTCAAGCATCGACAAAAAGAGAGCAGGGTTAAGAGTGGGAGATGGAGGAGAATATGATGGAAGATTTTAAGATTCATTATGATGCAAAGGAAGATATTTTATATCTCGGCAAAGAAGGAGAAGAGGAAGAAGTAATTGAACTGTCTCCTGGTGTGAATGTTGAACTCGACAAATCAGGCAAGTTGATCGGAGTAGAGGTTTTTAAGGCGTCTTATCTATTCAAGGATATTATTAAACAGATGGAAAAAAGACTCCAGGCGGCCTAACAGTTCTCGCAAATTCCTTGATCCTTCCGATCCTTCGTTGGTGATTCTTGGGTCAATTAAAAACGAGACAAATAGGATAGTGGACTAATCAAACCAGAGAAACCAAAGAAACCAAATAAACTAAACAAACCAACCTGAGTTTGTTATGTTACCACGTCTGGCAGATTAATGGGGAGCGGGTCGTAAACGAGAGCGAAGAGAAACATGCCATGCGCTACTTCTTCCCTCAGGAGCTTTCTTTTCTCTTATCACAGGCAAACCTCAAAATGCTGGATCTTTTCGATTTCCAAGAAATGGGCAAAGCACCTACAGATCAAAACTGGAACGTCATATGCATCGGCCGGAGATGACTGTCGACAATAGAGACAAGATAAACAAGAAAAAACAAAAAGACCAAAGAAACCAAAGAAACTGCGAAAGTGGAAAGAATCAATAATGTCCTCACCGATCCGCACGCAACTATGAAAAACCATATCCTTCATAAAGATATAGCCCCCGACCTTAAAGTCTATTCTCCGAATGCCCATACCGGATGGGGGTTCAAAATTTGGCGCGAGATGTTCACCGAACTGATCCAAAGTAGGGAATTGATTTGGCGCCTATTCAAACGAGATTTCTCCACTCGCTACCGCCAATCAATCATGGGTTTTTTCTGGGCTTTAATATTGCCATTAATCGCCATGGGAACTTTTGTATTTTTGAATTATTCCGGATTACTGAAAGTCGGCCACACAGAGACACCCTACCCTGTTTTCGCCCTTTTCGGTTTGACTGTGTGGCAAACATTTTCAAGCGGCCTCACGGCAGGCTGTAACTCGCTGACATTGGGCGGGGCGATGGTGACCAGAATCAACTTTCCCAAAGAAACCCTGGTACTATCAGCAATGGGCATAACGCTTGTCGATTTTCTGATTCGCTTACTTCTCATCATTATTATCCTAATTATCTTTCAAATGATTCCCAAATGGACGGCGATATTCTTTCCGATTGTCATTCTGCCTTTATTTATATTCACTCTTGGTCTGGGATTTATCTTGGCTCTCGGAAATATGGTTTTTCGCGATACCACTAACATCGTTACTGTATTAACGTCCTTTTTGATGTTTTTAACACCCGTCATCTACCCTATGCATAAGACAGGCGTTATGGCGAGAATCATGGCTCTTAATCCTTTAACAAGTCTAATAACGACTCCAAGAGATATCGTATTTGCAGGCTGCGTAGCCGAACCATATACTTTTCTATGGACCACGATAGCATCATTCCTGCTGCTTTTGATCGCCTGGCGGATATTCCATTCGGTGGAATTTAAGATGGCAGAAGTGATTTAAATCTTTTTCGTTTCAAAACATGATGACTAATAGGGTTGTTCAAGCTGATGGGGTCAGCAAGAAGTTCAGCCGGTCCTTGCGTCATATGATGCGGAATGCCCCATTGGACCTCGGAAGGAGCATCTTGGGATTAAACCGCCGCACCGGGGAACTAAGAAAGGGAGAATTCTGGGCGGTTGATGACGTGAGCTTTTCCCTGGATGAGGGTATGAGGATCGGCCTTATCGGGCGTAATGGATCTGGTAAATCGACATTGTTAAAAATGCTTAACGGCATCCTCTTGCCTGACAAAGGTGCGATCCAAATCAAAGGACGAGTTGGTGCCCTCATTGAGCTTGGCGCAGGGTTCCATCCTCTGCTCACGGGGAGGGAGAATATATTCATCAACGGATCCATTATGGGTATGAAGACCTCGGAAATCAGAAGAAAATTGGACGATATCATCGCTTTTGCTGATATCGGGGATTTTCTTGATTCGCCAGTAAAGTTCTATTCCAGTGGAATGCATGTTCGTCTGGGGTTTTCTGTAGCTGTACACTCTGAGCCTGACATCTTGCTTATGGATGAAGTGCTGGCCGTCGGAGACATTGCATTTCAAAAGAAGTGCTTTGATCGACTCGATTCTGTCGCTCAAAACGGAGCAACTATCATATTGGTTTCGCACAGCATGGCAGCAATACAGCGACTGTGTCCCTCCGCCATGCTCTTAGAGCAAGGAAAGGTACTCTTCGCGGGGGACTCCATAGAAGCCGTCGCAGAATATTATCAGATTATGTCCAAATGGGATGCACAAGCCGATAACTTTTTTGACGGGTCGGGCAAGATCATCCATAGGCAAATTGGGAGCATGGGTGTCTATCTCACAGGCTTCGATATTCTCAATGGTGAGGACCAAGCGGTACACAGGATTAAGAGCGGAACGCCATTGCAATGCGCTTTCAGGATTCGAAGTAAAGATGGCAAGAATGAAAGACTACCGAGGATTGCGATCCGGATCATTAATTCCCAGACCGAAGAATTGATGGCGAATATTCAAACTCCTCGTGCATTCTGCGAGCGAACCGAGGTGAAGGGTGAGCTCGGTTTGAAATGTCAAGTGCCCTCTTTTAACTTGGTTCCGGGAATCTATCAGTTAGAGATCAAGATAGGTGGCGATGGAGAAGATCTGCATGAGATTGCAATGATTAGCCAGCCAATAGAGGTTAATTGGTCTAGGGATGTTGTCGATAACACTTTGGGCAAAGGGAAAATCTACTTTCCAGCAGAATGGAAGATATACAACTGCGGGGAATGGATTGGGTGAGTAGGAGGGCATCTTAGATCGAATTATTCGAGAGAGAAACATACAATGAAGGGGAATTATCATGCGCGTATTTATTGCCGGTGTGGATGGGTATCTTGGTTGGAGTTTATCAATTTATCTCGCTGCCCGGGGCCATGAAGTGAGCGGGTGCGATCTTTTTTTGAGAAGGGATTGGGTTGCCGAGATGGGTTCCCAGTCGGCCACTCCTATAAGACGGATGACTGAAAGACTTGAGGCATTCAGGGATAATTTTAAGACGAACCTCCAGTTTCGAAGAGGAGATTTACAGGACTATAATTTTGTTTTGAATTGTTTTCGGTCTTTTCAGCCGGAGGCAATTGTCCACCTGGGGGAAATGCCATCTGCGCCTTATAGCATGGTCGATGTGCAGCATGCCGTGTTTACGCAGACGAATAACCTGATGGGTACGCTGAATATTTTGTACGCCATGAAGGAAGCCTGCCCTAAGGCCCATTTAGTCAAGCTTGGAACGATGGGAGAATATGGGACTCCAAATGTGGATATCCCCGAAGGGTCTTTTACCATTGAATATCGGGGTAGGAAAGATACACTTCCTTTTCCGCGGCAGGCGGGAAGCTGGTATCACCAGACCAAAGTCCACGATACTCATAACATTTCATTTGCCTGTAAGATCTGGGGGCTCCGCTCAACCGACATCATGCAGGGCGTTGTTTTTGGGACGAGAATCGATGAAATGGGCGAAGACGAAAGGCTTGTTACTCGATTCGATTTCGACCAAAGCTTTGGAACTGCTGTAAACCGATTTTGTGCAGAGGCTGTCATCGGACACCCTTTAACTCCTTTTGGGAAAGGATCGCAGAAGAGAGGATTCCTGCCCCTGCGGGATTCGATGCAATGTCTCACCCTGGCTATCGATAATCCTCCGAAGGAAGGAGAATACAGGGTTTTTAATCAGTTTGAAGAGATCTATGATATCACGGAATTAGCCCAGAAAGTGAAAAAAGTCGGAAAGGACCTGGGTCTGAATGTGGAAATAAAGAACCTGGAGAATCCCCGCAAAGAGTTGGAGGAACACTACTACAACCCGGACCATCAGCACCTTCTTGATCTGGGCTACAAACCAACGCACGATGTGGAGAAAGAGTTGGAGATCATGTTGAAGGACCTGATCAAGTACCGTTCTCGTATCGAAGCCAGGAGGGAAGCGTTAATCCCGGATATCCGTTGGGATGGAACAAGGAGGAAATCATCTTTCATTGCATGAGACAGCGTGAGTGGTGTAATTGAGGGTAAGCCTACGTGGACAAGCCCATTCTAAATGGTTCAGAAAGGGGGCGATATCCCAAGATCCCTATAAATGTAAATGGTACGGGTATCACCTACCAACGAACAGAAGAGAGAAAGCAAATATGAATCGCAAGGGAACCTAGGTCTTCCGCAAATGCAATTGTTTAAGCAGATAAAAAAAGAGAAGAATCCTTTGATCTTCGAAGGAACCTCAGAAGCCCGAAAGTTTACAACAGACACGATTTGGGTCGGAGTGTCTCAACTCATCCTACGGATGCGGGGGTTAATCACAGCCCCCTTTTTGATTGGTACATATGGCTCGGAGGGGTACGGGGTTCTTGCCCAGATAGCGGCGACAACTGGACTCCTATCACACATTTTAGGGTTGAGGCTTCCTGCAGCGTGTGTCAGGTTTATGTCGACCAGGGATGATGAACCACAGAGGAGGCAGAGGGCCTTCGGGGGCATGATGACGACCATGGTCTTGCTCAACATGCTTGCCCTAGCGGCATCATTATATGAAGGTGAGTTCCTCTCTGAAGCCATATTTGGCCCGAGGCAGTATTTTGTGCTGGTTTGGCTAACTTTTCTCTGGATTCTGTCAATCAATCTTCTGGATCTGTTGACCTCCTATCTTCGTTCTGACGGCAGAATCAAGACTCTCACGGTGATTCAGCTCCTTGTAGCAACAGTGGCTGTGGTACTGATAGTGCTATTCTCATCGTTGAAATTGACACTCCAGTCGCTCGTCACCTCACTCATCGCGTCGGAATTTTTTTTCTGTGCCGTGGTCCTAGGGATCATTGTGCGCGATCATGGTTTCCCGCGCCCTGGGTTTTTTGACATTAGACGATACCTCCTTTTCAGCCTGCCGCTCATTCCGCTCGGACTTGTACGATGGGTGGTGGACTCGAGCGACCGTTTTTTCGTCACGCATTTCCTCAACCTGTCACAAACAGGAATTTATTCTCTGTCTTACGCAGTCGGAGGGGTCATATCGATGTTCTCATTCCCGATTTTCTTCGTTCTGTTTCCCACGATCAGCAGGGAATGGGATCTTGGGAATCATGAGAAGGTCCGGAACTATTTCAGTTATTCTACTTCCGCTTTTCTGCTTTTCGCCGTCCCGGTCTCTCTGCTACTCTACTTCGAATCAAAGCCACTTCTTGATATGCTTGTGCATTCGGACGCCACAATACGGGCTGATCTGATTTTCCTGATCGCAGCCAGTACTGTTATGGCAGGTGTATTTCAGATAAACGTTTATATAGTCTATCTTACAAAAAAGGCCCGTCTGATGCTCCTCGTCTTTATTCTAGGCGCTGGGATAAATGTCTTACTCAACATCATCTTGATCCCCAGTATCGGCATAACAGGCGCTGCCGTTGCCACCTTTATTGCGTACCTTGTACTGTGTATCATCATGGCTTGCTGGGGTAGGAGTCTTCTCCAGTACACGATCATTGATCTACGTTTTCTGCTGAAACTTGTCACGGCGACTATTGTAACGGCAATATGGTTGACTTTTTATGTGCAGCACGGCCTTAACGGTATTTTGGGCATACTCTTTTCCACTACATCGGCGGTCATGATTTTTGCGGCGGTTGTTTTCAAGTTAAAGATCTTTAGCAGGGAAGAAATCCACTTTTTCCGTGAAACTCTTTTCAAAACATGACTAGGAACATTGGGGGCATCTTCCGGCAAGGGCTCTGCATGGGGTGTGGGACATGTGTCGGCGCCTGTCCGTCTTCATCAATACGGCTCACCGTTCGCAAAGGTTTATATATGCCGACGGTAGACAACGCATCGTGCGACGAGTGTGGTCTCTGTTACCAAATATGTCCCGGCCACTCCATGGACTTCATGGATCTCAATAATAAGATATTTGGCACGGAGCCTGAGGACGTATGGATAGGGAATCAAAAGGGGATTTACATTGGTCACGCCTCCGACAATGACGTTCGGTTCAATTCCTCTTCTGGAGGGGTTGTCACCGCTTTATTGATATTTGCGCTGGAAACAGGAATTGTCGATTATGCCGTTGTTACTCGTATGAATAGAAGCAGCCCGCTCGAACCGGAAGTCTGTATTGCGAGCACCCGCGAAGAAGTCATTATTTCGTCTGGCTCCAAGTATTGCCCAGTGCCTTCGAACATAGCACTTAAAGAGGTACTCCTGAAGGACGCAAGATACGCGGTGGTCGGTTTGCCGTGTCACATTCATGGCGTCAGAAAATTTGAGCAGGTGAGCAGTAAGTTGAGAGATAGGATAGTGCTACGGCTGGGCCTAATGTGCTCAAACAATACGACATTCTTGGGTACAGAGTACTTTCTACTAAAGTGGGCGATCGACAAGCGGCACGTGGACCGGATATATTTTCGGGATAGAGGCTGGGTTAGTAATTACAATATGCGTGTCGTCATGAAAGACGGCCGCACGCGGATCCTGCCACGGGCAGGAAACCCTCATGCGTCGCTGTGGAGTAGCCTTCTGCACAATTCCGTTTATCATTACGATTTTGTCATCCCTCGCTGCCTGATGTGTTGCGATCATACTGCGGAACTTGCGGACATTTCCTTCGGCGACCCTCGTTTGCCGGAACTAGTCAGAAGGGATAAACCTGGGAAATCTGTCATTATCTCCCGCAGCACATTCGCTGAGAACTTACTAGTAAGAGCACAGAGCAGAGGAGCTATTGAATTGACCGGAACAATTAGTGCACAGAAGTTTTATGATTCGCAGAATCTTTCGTTCAAGAAGGGATTTGGATCCCGTCTTCGGGCGCGGGCGTTGCTGGGTAAGTCCGTCCCGTCATATCGTTCGGCGAAGCCTGCCGGCCGCGGAAACCCGTTGAAAATGCTGATGTATGTAACCTCGTATTATTCTTCGAAGAAGTTCCTCTGGCCCACGCTGTTTCCCCTCGATGTCGGAAGATTTCTCCTCAGGATGTTTCATGCAGGCTTCAGCACAAAATTCAAAAAGGTGCAAAGAGTCGTGAAACCGCTCCAGAAAGGATTTTTGAAATGAAGATAGTATTTGTAGGTACTCAACTTTATAGAAATCTCGGCGGCCCTTCGTTGCTTGTCAGCACTTGCAAAGTCTTGAGAACATATATTCCTGATGCGGAATTTGCGTTGCTTTCGCCGTGTCCAGACGAAGATTCGATGATCGCCCGGGCATACGGCGTTGAGATAATTGGTTACAGGCTCAGGGAAGTCTACATGTCGTTTCTTTTATGTGTGGTATGGTCACTGCTCAGGAAGATCGGAATAGAAGCCCGTTTCTTGCTGAAAAACAGAATTGCCGAGAAATTTAGTCATGCGACGGTTGTTATAGATATTACTGGGATATCCTTTACGGATTATTTCCCGAGCGTGCGTGGATATATTTGGCAAAGTGCTCGACTCCTTATAGGCATACTCCTGGACAAGCCTGTGGCAAAATTCACCCAGGATATGGGACCATTCAACAATAGGATCAACAAATATCTGGCCCGATATGTTTTGAACAGGCTTGACTTCATACTTGCGAGGAGCCAGGTAACAAAGCGCTACGTGGAAGAATTGGGTGTAACGCGGCCCGTTTTTGTTCATCCTGATACATCGTTCGTTCTCGACCCGGCTCCTCGTGAACAAATTGCGGCAATTATGCTCGTCGAGAAATTGGATAGGAGGCCTCTTGTCGGAATCGTAGTCTCCCGCCAAATCGACAGAAGGGCGTCCTTAGTGGAGAAGTTGGACAAAGTATCCCAAAACAGTTACTCCATCATAATGGCGAGACTTGCCGATTATCTCATAGAAGAAAAGGATGCGCTCGTCGTGTTCATACCAAACGAAATCGCACTGCCGGAGGCAGCAGGGTATGATGATTTATTCGTGGCAAGGAAGGTTTGCGAAATCGTGAACAATAAGGGCATGGTTAGACTGCTAACTAAGGAGTACAATGCTCAAGAGTTGAAGGGCCTTCTTAAGGAGTGTGATCTGGTGATCTCATCGCGTTATCACTCGGCCATTGCGGCCCTTTCAACGGGAACCCCGTGCCTCGTAGTAGGCTGGGGCTTTAAGTACACTGAACCTATGGAATTGGTTGGACAAGACGAGTATGTGTTCAATTTTGTCGGCATTACCTTTGAGGAAGTTAGGGAAAAGGTAGAAGCTCTTTGGCATGAAAGGGAAAAGATAAAGGAAGAACTTAACGCCAGAATACCAGGCATAAGAGAATCAGTCTTAAGCGGTGGCAAATTAGTGAAGGATATCATCGACAGTATAGGCAGATAACAGACCGAGGCTTCCTTAGCGTCTGGGGTGGGATGGGTTGCGCTGAAGTGAGGTTTGGTAGATTGCTTATATCTCTCTACTGAGCGTAAGGAACAGTCTCATCGCTTGTCCGATCTTATACAAGGACCCGAAGGAACGGGCCGATGCCAATCACTCGAAGTAGAAACTGTGTAAGTAGCGCTCCATGAACGGAGCTGTGTGGAGATTCTGGGCCCCTCTGCCATGAATTGACGGACGATTAGGAACGATTAAGGAACGAAACTTAATGTCGTGAATGTATTGATTGAAAAAGGTAGAAAACTATTCGGTAAGTTTAATCGAACTATTCAAATTGTTCTCTGGAATAATTCATTAGTCTATTATTTTCGAAAAAGAAGGCTTAGAGCTCTTTACTCTGCTGGGTTACCGATCGAGTTTCATGAGGGAATTAATTTCTTGGTTTCTGGTTTAATAGATGAAGAAACACTCAAATTGGCAGATAGAATTGAACAGATTCGTGGATCCATTTATGCTCAGGGAGACAAAAAAGTACCGATTTGGTATTCTCCTAAGCCAGGAAGTAGTGGGGATTTAGTCACTTCCAATATTAGGCCGAAGCCGGGGAAGACGTTAGAATTTACTATGAAACAGATCGCCGAGACTGGTAAAGACAGGCGAATCGGTATTTTCCTTTATTTAGTGGCGAAGGCTTTCCGAGCAAAAACAGTCCTTGAACTTGGATCCTGCGCTGGTATTTCTGGTTGTTATTTATCGGCGCCTGATTGCGTCGAAACCTTTATTACCGTAGAGGGGAGTACACCCTTATCCCGGATTGCAGAGGTGAATATACACAACATATCACCTAATGCCAGAATCGTAAATTCAACCTTCGACGAGGCCATCGATCAAGAGCTTCCTAAAATGAATACAAAGATCGATTACGCCTTTATCGACGGTCATCACGAGAAGATTGCAACAATTCATTATTATGAACGTATAATTCCATACTTAAACAATGTGTCAGTAGTTATTTTTGATGATATTTCGTGGTCATATGATATGCGCGATGCATGGAACGAACTAGTTTCCCGTCGGGAATTCATCCACACATTGAATTTGGGCAGTATGGGGGCTTGTGTTTTTGAAAAGAGTAGAACGAACTGCAAATTAAGAAAGAAATGGGATCTTCAACCAGTGTTGGGAAAAGCGCGGATAGGAGATCCTCATGGGTGGAAAAAGTAATGACGAAACAAAGCCAAGAAGTGATTAATCTCGAGCCACTGAGCCTGAGATGACGATGCATATTCGATCCAAAGCCATGAGACGTCGGCGGAGGTTATGGGCTGGATTGTTTTGAGCTGACAAGTTGATCCTAACGAGGACAACCCGATAATCGGAGTGAGCTCGCAGAGCGTAAGCCGTTGGTACAAGCAAAGGAAGCCTAGGGGGCGGTGACTGCAGGTGGGAACGGAACGCAATCCGATATTCAAACGACACGACTGCGACGTGTCGAGGATAGTTTCCTGCAGTTGTCTAAGATGGGCAACGTATCCAATTGTTCCTTTGGACATCAGCCCCTCCATTCTCTCTAAAGGAGAAAATTAAGATACTCCCCAGGCATCTGCATTAATGTGTCCCTTGACACCAATCGCAGATGCACGGACCCGATTCTGAAAATATGACCAACGTAAAAAAAATACTATTCGTAGCGTTCGACCTTGAGATCGGGGGCGCTGAATGGGTAATCTTGAACCTCTGTAATGAATTCGTTGAAAATGGGGTACACGTCACCTTGATTACGAATAGGGAGACTCCCCTAGTCAGCAGACTGGATTCGCGGGTAAAAATAATATACAGCGGAGGCGGAATATGCAGCAGAGCTGGTATCCTAAGAAGCTTTGTGAATATCAGTGGTCACCTGAAGCACAACAGATATCACGCGGTATTCGCCACGCAACGCTGGATCTCCAGCATATTGAGTCTGGCACACTGTATAACACGCAGTGATGCGCAGCTGGTTATAAGAGAATCGGCAACTAACTTTGCGCAAATCTTACAAAGGATGAACAAGATCAAGCAGATGTTGATTAGAACTTTGTTCACATTTGCCTACCGACGAGCTGATTTACTCATCGCGAACTCGGAGGGAACTTTCCGCTCTCTCAAGAAAAATCGGCTTGTTGGACGAAATAAGGCAATCGTGGTTATCAACAATCCTGTGGATATTGGTATGGTTCAGCGTCAATCATTGGGAAAACCGCCCTTCGATTTACCAAAGGGGCTTGGAAGAACCATTGTGAGTATCGGTAGACTATCTCCACAAAAGAGAATGCAGGATATAATCCTTGCAGTAAAGGTGCTCAGGCTCCACGGTAGGAACGTATTCTTATTCATTTTAGGGGAAGGATCAGAACGGCTTGGGCTTGAGCGATTAGTCGAGGAAAATGGACTGAATGACGTAGTGAAATTGACTGGCAAACTTGATAACCCCTATCCTATTCTCAAAGCGGCGGATGTTTTTGTGCTGGCAAGCAAATTCGAAGGGTTTGGAATGGTTATTGTGGAGGCTTTGGCTCTGGGGGTCCCTGTGGTTGCTACAGATATTCCCGACGGCCCCCAATGCATTTTGAATTTCGGGGAGTATGGCAAGCTGTACCCTGTAGGCAATATTGATCGATTAGTCGAAAATATCGAATATTTCCTTGAAAAGAGGCCAAAGCGGGAAACCTTGGTAAGTAGGGCAAAGGATTTCGAAAAATCGAAGATCGCATCCATTTATATGAAACAAATTGGCCTTAATCCCCTGTAAACAGTAGAATCCGGCAAAGCCAGAGCAGCAAAAAGCTTGAGTAAGGGTTGAAATCCTTGTCCGCACTCCCATTCTCCTGATCCTAGGTTGAGCCAAACCGGTAAGACGCCTATGAAATGGGATAGTCTTCTTGTACGTAGATTTTTGTCTAGACCTGCGAAGTGGAGAAAACGTGCAATCAAGGAAGACTCTGTATGTCGAAGGGAGCTGAAATCCGTCCGTAAGATCACTGCCTGAATCCTTGAGTTAGAGGGGGCTTTAATCCTTTCGGCCCCAGGTTCTTGGACTCATTGTTTCGGAGAAGACAACGACTTTGCCATCGTTTTATCGAAAGGTAACGGCTTTAACTGTTCTATTGTTAGTGTCCGCGGTCGTGGCATGGATAGAAGAGAATTTTATCATCTTCGTATCAAGCATATTTTTCTATTTCTCCGGAACTATATTCTTGCATTTTCAGAAGGCGAACAATCATGACGAAACATATTCTCTCACGAAGCTGTTTACGCGTGCGTATATATTCAGAATTCTTTTTGCAGTTGTTATCTACTACACCCTTGTGAATGCTAATGGAATGCCATTCACCGGGTCTGATGATCTTGAGTACGAGACGGTCGGAAGAGAGATAAGTTCTTTTTGGCTTAGCGGCTACTTTGGCCTCCCGAGCAAACTGTACCTCCCCGGGTATTCCCTTGGATATTATGTCGTAAACGGATTTTTCCAATACTTATTCAATATCCTTGGTGGTTATCATATTCTGGCAATGAGGTTTCTTAATGTTCTTATAGGAGCGTTAATTCCAGTTTATGTCCATAAAATTACCACAAGAGTGTTCGGAAATGACGTATCGGGGTTTTCCACATACGCCAGTTTTCTATATCCCGATTTGATCCTCTACTCATCCTTACAACTGAAGGACATAATGATAGCTTTTCTATTCACGGCGGTGATTTGGCAAGTTGTTCAATACCACCAAAGCGGAAGTAAAATGCGTTTCATGAAGATTTTGTGGACGGCACTATTGATTTGGGGAGTTTACTTCTTTCGTTATCCATATGCTTTGGTGTTGTCACTGATTGTTAGTTTAGGAATCCTCTTGGGCTTTTGCATAAATTATGGTCGGAAAATTGGCTTGAAAAGTACGAGCTTGCTGGGTAATTTGTCTGTTCTTTTTCTCGTAGTCCTTTTGATAGTTACAACGTTATTTTTTACAGGAATATTTAGTTTGTCCACGGAGAGATTCCCTCTTGGAACTGCCGAGAAGATCGAAGGAACTAATATCCATTCGTTTTGGCAATTTATTGGCAGCGGCGGAGACTCCGCATCTCTTGCACTTTCCTTTTTTGCAAAGATGCAATCTCCTCTCAGACAGCTTGTGTTCTCCCTCTTAATGTTAGTCTCCCCCTACCCCCCATGGCACAGTCTTTCAGGTGACGACCCTCTAAGAGTTTTTCCGTTTCTTTCTGGACTGTTCTGGCAATGTCTCGTGCCATTCGCCATATTAGGACTAGTTTTTGCTGTTACGGAAAGGGGGCACAAAAGCTTTGTACTTTGTGCAACATTTCTAACAATGCTGATCATTGTTGGAAACACCTATTTCCTGCCCCGGTATTTGCTCTGTGTCATGCCCGCGGGGTTCATCCTATGCGGGGTAGGTATTAATAAGAGGCGCTCGCTCCCATGGTGGAAGGTCTACTATGTAGCATTTCACGGTGCGTTGCTATCCACCTATCTCTGGGCTAAGTATCAGTTTCTTTCTCTTGAATATTTGGTTTTCATATTGATAGCTGCGATAGCTCTGATCTGTATAAAAAAGAAGTTTGTGTCTTGATTAGTACTTTAACTTTTCCGTCAGGCTCGGATGTTGCAAATCTTACCTCGGTACTTTTTCAAAAAAGATATTTTACATCTTCTCGATTGTCAAAACAGCATACTACAGCGATCTGAGTAAGGATCTCAGCCGAACCATATACGGAGCCTTAAGAACCAAACCGAGACAGATAAAGCAATTCGGAGAAATAGAACACATGTTCTATCATGATATACCCTACCTAATATACAAGTGCAGGTATGGAGTTGCAATTAAGCAATCATTGGACCAACTTAATAGATCGGAATGGTATACAAGAAGCGAATTAGAAGCCTACCAATATGAGAAGCTGTCCAGACTTATGAAGCATGTATATGCTCACGTCCCGTATTACAGGAGGATTATGCGGGAAATGGCCCTGAAGCCTGCCCACATCAAAAAACTTACCGATATTAAATACCTTCCAATTCTGAATAAAAGCATCATCCGGAAGGAAGGTACGAATATGTTTTCGGCTGTGAGGGATGACCGCCGAGGTAGAGAGGGGCGCACAGGCGGAACTACCGGAGAACCTCTTCGGTTCGTACATGATGTTAAAACCATTATTGCTGCAGAGGCCGCCCTTCTTCGCGGGAAGTCATGGGCTGGATACAGACTGGGAGTTCCGACAGCCTCTCTTATGACTGTGGGGAAGCCTACCTTTTTGGGCAAAGCAAGGGAACGACTTATTTCCATCCATGCTTATTCAGCCTTTTCAACAGAGGATGATGTAATCAAGGGCTTAGAGAAAATTCGAAGGCGCAAAATTTGTTTTTTAGAAAGCTATGCTTCTAATTTATATAGGATTGCTCGAATTTGTCACGACAGAAAAATAGAAGATATATCTTTACCTGTCATTTTCTCAACTGGAGAGGTATTGCTTCCCTACCAAAAGGAATTGATAGAAAAGCAGTTTGGGAGCCAGGTTTTTGACTATTATGGATCTAACGAGATAGGCTCCTTAGCCTACGAATGCAAGGAACACCACAATAAGCACATTACTGATGAACACGTAATACTGGAGGTTACCGATTCCAGAGGGAATCCTTTGGTTGATGAAATGGGAGAGATTACCATAACCGATCTTGACAATTATGCTATGCCATTTGTTAGGTATAAGATTGGAGATATAGGCATTATTACGGAAGAAGTGTGCGGTTGTGGGCGGAAATTAAATATTTTGAAGCATCTCGAGGGGAGAATGGCTGATTTCTTAAAAGGAATTGACGGGAGCTTGATATCGCCTGTAGCATTTTTGGCACTGTTGAGGAATATTATAGGGCTCTCGGAGTACCAAATAGTTCAGATTGATAGGGAAAGGGTTCAGTTGATCTTTGTGAAGAATGAGCTTTTTTCAGAAAACGAACTAGAACTGATAGCGAAAACGATCAAAGAGGTTATGGGAGACGCTGTTTATGTTGATTTCGAGGAGCGGGCCTCTATTAGAGCAACGGACCGAGGCAAACATAGACTTATTGTATCTCGGTTAACAACATAAGACATCGTTATTCATTTTTATGTTAAATGTTCTTAATACACCAAAGGTTCTTGTCATATCTCATATGTATCCGTCATCGGTGGATGAGCTTCGAGGCTTATTTATACACCACCACCTTAAAGCTTTGCGATCAGCAGGTGTGGATTTTAAGCTACTAAGGCCTTTACCCTGGTCTCCCAAAATGTTGTGGAGCTTGAAAGAGAAATGGCGTCATTATGGTGAAGTTCCAAAGAAAGAGTGGGTAGAGGATATTGAAGTACGAAAAATTCAGTACATCGAATTGCCAATCCGAAGTTATCGTCCTTTTTCGGGTGTTTCGATATTCTGTGGGCTTTTGCCTTACGTTCTGAAACTCAGGAAGTCATTTAAATTTAACATCCTTCATGCCCATACCATAACTCCAGATGGGCATGCGGCAGTGCTATTAAAGCAGGTGTTCAGAGTTCCCATCGTATGTACCGTAAGAGGTAGTGATCTCAACCAATATCCTTTCTCTTCAAAGAGAATGTACAAGATAACTCGACACATTCTAGAAAGGGCCGATGCAGTTATTACCGTAAGCAACGATCTGGCAAGAAAAGTTAGACAGTTTGTGCACAGTGACGGAAACGAAATTAAACATCCGCTTGTAATTTACAATGGTGTTGATTCGAATGTGTTCTATCGCTATGAAACATCTTATAGGTTCAGAATCAGGGCGGGTCTTGGGATTCCTCCCGACGGGGAAGTGTTATGTTTTGTGGGACGATGCGAGAAGGAAAAAGGGGTTTTTGAGTTGCTGCATGCCTTTATGAATTCATGTAAATACTTTAGAGATACTTACCTTATTATGATCGGGGAAGGGAAGGATTATCCATCCTTTCGGAACGAAATTGAGAAAAGCAAACTAATAGACCGAGTCTTCTTCGTTGGCGCGATTTCACAAAAATCTATTCCTGACTACTTGAATGCGAGTGACATTTTTGTCCTACCCAGCTATGCCGAGGGGATGGCTAATGCTGTTTATGAGGCAATGGCATGCGGGTTGCCTATAATTACGACGAATGTCGGAGGTATGCCCGAAGTCATTTCTCATGGGAAAGAGGGTTTGCTGTCTCGCCCTCAAGATTCGCGTGATCTTGAAGCGTGCATCATCGAGTTGCTCAAGGACCCTGGGCGCTCCAAGGAAATGGGGCAAAGAGGACGGAACAAGGTGAAAGAAGAGTTTTCATGGGAAAAGAATGCCCGGGAACATCTCAGAGTTTACGAAGAGGTTCTGCGAAGAAATGAAGTCTGAAGAATTCATAAAACAGCAAATCTCGGCGGGATATAGCATACATTCTCACGATAACGTCTGGTGGCAGAAGATAGCCCCATTTTTCTACAAGCCTGTTCTTCCTCTCCAGGAAATTGTGCCAGGTGTCGCCAAGCCAAAGAACTCGAACCTATTGCTCGGTTATAGCCATATCATCAGTCAGGAGCAGTCGGCAAGCAAGTATTGGTGCATAATGTTGCTTGATAATGAGAAATTGAGGAACTTCTCGCTAACTAGTCTGTCTTCGGCAAAAAGGGCACGGGTTCGAAAGGGACTGAAGCAAAATGAAATTAAGAGAATAGAATGCATCGATGCGGTCATCGGTGACATCAAGACAATCTGCATTTCCCAGGCGGTAAGGACGGGACACGGGAAATCACCTGACTACTATAACAAGCATTACACTAAATGGCGCGCCTTCATGACAAGGGAGTTTTCCTTGCCCGGAAGAGAGTGGTGGGGGGCCTTCAATCATGGTGTTCTAGGTGCTTATTACTATGCCTATCAGATCGAAGACACCATGTTCATTAGTGCCGCCAAGAGCCACAGCAATTATCTGACGTATTGTCCAAATGATGCCCTGCTTTTTACATTCATCGATTACTGCCGGGACCGTACTGACTGCAAAGGCGTGATCTTTGGGGACTGGTCAGAGGCCGTCTCTTCACTGAACGATTTCAAAAAAAAATACGGGTTCGAGAAAACTGAACTTCCCGTGTATGTACGTTACAACCCTGCCGTCAGGCTGCTCAAGAGGTTCATCGCTAGATAAACAATGACAAAGATTTGCATGTTAAGCACACGCCACGGGCCGCTGGATGACAGGATATTTTATAAGGAAACACTTAGCCTTCTCAAACGACATGGACCGATAGCAGTAGTAACGCCGGGCAATCCGGGTAGGTACGTGTGTGGCGGAGGCGTAAATTTTGTGAGGCTCCCCAGTTCTGATTCTCTGCATTCGAGACTCTTCGTCCTGCCGCGGGCGTTATGGACCGTGCTGAAACTGCATCCCCGCGTCTGCCACTTCCACGATTTCGAACTGGTATTTATCCTCCCTTTTCTTCGCCTGTTTTCGGATTGCAGGATCGTCTATGATGTCCATGAAGCTTATCCGGAAATGATCTTGGACTCAGAGAGGGTCCCTAGGGCGCTGCGGCGCGTTGTTACAAAACTGGTCGATGTCTGCGAGCGGATAATCGGCAGACTTGCCCATCAAATCATAACAACCGACGACACTATCAGTGAGCGATTTCCGATGATGCGAGGGAGAGTGACAACGATTTTTAACTATCCCAGGTTGTCTATCTTTGTGCCGGACGAAAACAAAGTTCTTGCGATTAAGAACCTCTATCGGCAACGCACCCCTATAATTTACGTAGGCAGTATGACTGAAACCAAAGGCGGATTGTTCCATATGATCAGGGCCATGGGAATAATAAGAGACCAAAGACCTGACATATTGCTCCTTCTCGTCGGCCCTGTTGAGCGAGGGGTACGCCAACGGATGCTCGATGCGATTGAAGCAGGAAACCTTCACGATTGTGTCGATGTCATAGGGTTTATCCCTCATCAGGACGTCGTCAATTACATCAGTATCGCCAAGGTCGGTTTGATAGCCAACCAACCAACACCGAAGTTCCGTAAGAATATCCCGATCAAGCAGTTCGAATACATGGCTTGCGGTGTCCCTGTCCTCGGGGCTGATCTGCCGCCGATTGCCTCATTTGTGCGAGCTGCAGGCTGCGGAATGGTCTTTGATTCTACCAATCCCCAAGCTTTAGCTGAGGGTGTTTTAACTATGCTTCAAGATGAACGTGAATGGCAACGCATGTCTGAAGCTGGGAAGAAGGCAGTGAGAGATATGTGGAACTGGGACAGGATGGAGCATAGATTGTTTGATATCTATGAAAAACTTGGCATTTCATAAGATTCAAGGCACCATATCCGGGCGCGTAATTTAGCTCAGATTGTGATAATCCGCAAAATAAAACCTGAAGAA
This sequence comes from Thermodesulfobacteriota bacterium, assembly GCA_041947025.1. Classification (GTDB taxonomy): domain Bacteria; phylum Desulfobacterota; class BSN033; order BSN033; family UBA1163; genus CAVTZZ01. The sequence continues at coordinate 18,399 of JBHGBJ010000026.1, read as the reverse complement.
GAGAGGAAGTATGATGAAATCGCTATGTCCTGCGGAACGATCTTCAATACCACTGGATGGACAAAGTTGTTCGGTGAGAAGATTCAGCACTATGGCATCTACAATGACGGCATCGAATTGATAGGCGGATTTACAACCTATTGCCGAGAAAAGTTTGGGTTACACTTCTACACCAATCCTCCCTTTACCCCCACAATAGGTCCTTTTTTTACACTTAGTGCCCAGAATCCCGTATCTTTAATGAATCTTAATAAAGAAATATTGTCACTAATATGTCAAACATTCGCAACCTTGCCTCACTCTGTATTCTCCATTCGTTTTAACCGCGACATTGTTGATCTGCAGCCATTTATATGGCGGAAATACAAGGTCGTTCCCGTTTACACGTATGTATTGGACCTAACTTCATCTATTGACACCATCTGGAAACGAATGTCAGGTGTCCGGCGAAAGAATATACGGAAAGCGCTCAAGGATGGAATCGATATCCGGAAGGCAGAGGACCTTGGCATTGTGAAGTCTCTCATAAAAAAGACCTTTGCGAGACAAAACACCAAGGTTAACATCGGTTATCTTGAGCGAATTCTTTACGAGTTTTGTAACAAGGACAACAGTTTTGGTTACATTTCTTATTCAGACAGAACCGCTATAGCATGTGCATACTGTATCCACGATTCACGTGTAGCATATTACCTTTTTGGAGGTTTTGATGTCAATTACAAACACCATGGTGCGGGCACGTTGGCGCTATGGCAATGTATCCAAAACTCAATCTCTATTGGCCTGAATAGCTTTGACTTTGAAGGGTCGATGATTCCTTCTATCGAAAAATATTTTAGAGGGTTTGGAGGGGACCTAAAACCATATTACTGCGTCAACAAGGCCCCCTTCCCTTTGGAGGTAATCCTTAAACTTTTTAAAAGAGAATATTTCTGATGAAAATAATCATCTCCCATGATGTAGATCACTATACAGCTTTAGAGCATGTCGGAGATTTAATTGTTCCAAAAAGCTTGATACGAAACTCCTTGGAATTAATCTTGAGGCGCGTTTCCATCAGAGAGTACTTCTCGAGGTGGGAAACGTTGATAAAGAACCAATGGAATAACGTTCAGAAAATTATTAGCTTTGATAAAGAGCACGAAATTCCATCCACTTTTTTTGTTGCGGCAAACAAAGGCCTTGGATTGTCATACAATCTGAGGACTACGAAAGCGTTGCTTGATCAAATTAGTTCGGCTGGGTTTAATGTAGGAATCCATGGTATAGCTTTTGAGGATTTTGATTCGATAAATTGCGAGTATCACACGTTCAAAAGAATATTTGCTATGGAGCCGGCTGGAATAAGGATGCATTGCTTGCGGATGAATAAGCAGACGGCTTGTTTCCTGAATGATGTCGGTTTTAAATATGACAGTAGTATACACCTCTTAGAGGATCCTTTTAAGATAGGAAACTTGTGGGAATTCCCGGTTCACATAATGGATACAGATGTGTTTTGTGGAAGAGCGAGGTGGCAGGTGTTCGGGATAGAAGAAGCGATGAAGAGGTCTCAGAGAATACTCGAGGATTTGGAAGGGCGGGGTATCCGCTATTCAACGATATTATTCCATGATTTTTATTTTTATGAGGGCTATAAAAGCTGGAAGGAGTGGTACATCAGGTTCGTAGAATATATTAGACTCAGAAACTACTCATTTGTTAACTTTGAAAGCGCGATAGATGAGTTAGAAAATAGGACTGCTTAGGACTGGGTGAAACTGTGCGGGTTAATTAGGTTCAACAGTAGAAGAGGAAGAGTGCCGCCGAAGTTGAAACTTTCAATGGAGTGAATAGCGGGCGAGCAAATGCGGGTTCTTTCAGCGGCTCCATAAGTAGGCTGCTCCGATTTCTATTTAGCCTGGAGAAATGAGGTTTGCTTCATAGCCATGAGCATAGCTCATACCCCGGTAAGGTAGTGGTTCATTTCGTTGGATATTGAGGTAACGGAAGGTCTAAATGGAGGTAGTCCGAAGTTGAGTATGGAGGAGATGCGAGGAGAGAGAGTTTGAAAAGGTTTGTTATCGTCACCCTGCTTGTGTTTCGAGGAACATTTTGTGTCCAGGAACTGTTCGCACAGAATTTGACAGTCTATAATAAGCCGGTTTTTGCTTTTGTTCTTCCTAACGATAATATAGAAGACAAAAAGCCCGCCGAAGAAATTAAAATAGTGGCAGCTCGCGGGGAATACGAGCCGGCAACATTCGTTGTGTACTCTAAAGAAACACTTCAGAATGTCACAGTTGTGTGCCCTGATGACCTGAAATCAGATGGGGGTGGGGTTTTTCGGAAGGAAGATATAGATATAAGTGTTGTGAAAGTCTGGAAACAGTATCCTCCTGTTAGTGTCATTAAACCTGGACAGGCAGAGGTAATGGTACCAGAGCTACTGTTGAAGGATGATACTGCTCCGATTAGTGATGCATGGATAGAAAAAATGTATATCCCTCCCTCATTCCCAGCTAAGTTAAACACGGAAATCCAAGCGGGCACTTCCAAACAAATCTGGTTGACTATAAAGGTGCCTGAGTCGACTACTCAGGGTTTATATCACGGCTCAGTGGATCTCCTGAATAATGGAGTTCTCATTAAGCGGCTATCCTTGAGCCTGGAAGTGCTTCCATTTGTCCTTCCAAAGCCAAATAAGATTTATCTAATCTACTTTCGTGGCCGAGTTGCACGTACAGGGGGGGCCGAGTATCTGCCGGAATCAATATATCTAAATCAACTGCGAGACATTAGAGAGCACGGCTTTAACGGCGTTACGATCTATGAGAAGGATTTGAAAAATGCTGAAGAGGCACTTCGCAGGATTCAACAGATCGGATTAAGTGGGCCGGTAATTCAGATGACAGCTTTCATGACAAAAGAAATAATTGATCTTGCCCCGTTCGTGAACCTGTCAGATAAGTTTGGGCATCGACCTTTTTTCTATGGGCAGGATGAACCGAACAGGCCAGAGAAAATGAAGATTCATATCTTGAAGTCTAAAGCAATTCGTTCGGCTAGAGGCAAGGTCGTAACCGCAATTACGAAGGATTGGAATTCTCAGTTAAACACCCAAGAACCGCTTGACTGGGTAAACTTTGATCTGTGTGCGGATCTCGTTCCTCGGAAGGAGCGAGATAATCAAATACAGACATATTATTGGCAAACCTGGGCTGAGACCCCCCTCTTGCATCGACTCTACGGTGGTTTTTTTCTGTGGAATTCGGGCTATGATGGTATATTTCCGTATGTTTATCAAGCCTTTGCTTCGGAATCTCCATACCAGACTGATGTTCGGCCGCCCAGAAACTTAAAGGTTTTTAATACAACGTACCCTTCTCAAGATTGTCCGATTTCAACATTACAGTGGGAGGCGCTTCGTGAAGGGATTGATGATGTTAGATATTTAACACTGTTGGATGATTTAATAGACAAGGCGAGGCGAGAAGGGAAGAGGGAGATTGCTGAAAGATGCCAGGCCCAAGTGAAAGATATTCTCCGGCCATTTAGGTATTACGGCCGGGAATTTGGCCGAAGTAACTCGCCTCCTCCTGAGAGTTTTATGGAAGCCAGAAATAACATAGTCAAGCTGATTATTGAACTTCGGCGGCATCGGAATTGATTTCAGCAATCCAGACAAATGGGAGAAATATGAGAAGATTTCTAATTCATCAGAGGAGTAGATAGATCTTGACTCGCCAGAGGATTAACTCAGCTCTGGGCCGGCTGGCAGAAGAACCCTTTGTCCAAGCTGGGGAAAACTTTGAGTTTCAATCTGGAACTGTAATTGGGCTCCGTTACAAACCCGATAGTATGCCATTCAAAATTGGAAGGAATGGTTTTATCCGCTCGGGGAGTACTATCTATGGTGATGTGGTGGCAGGGGACGATTTCCAAACAGGGCATAACGCTGTAATTCGTGAACATACTATTTTTGGAAATCATATCGTTGTGGGAACGAACACGGTCATAGACGGTTATGTAACCATTGGAGATTTCGTTAAGATTGAGTCTAACTGCTACATACCTACCCATGTGGCAATAGGGTCGCGCGTATTTATTGGCCCTGGTACGATTCTAACAAATGACAGGTACCCTCAAAAGATGCGGGATCAGTACAAGCCCGAAGGCCCGGTTATTGAAGACGGAGTTACCCTCGGCGGAGGTGTTGTCGTTGTCCCTGGCGTACGGATCGGTAGAGGTTCCTTCGTAGCGGCAGGGACGGTTGTTACGAAAGATATCCCTCCCATGAGCCTTGTAAAGGGGGTGCCAGGAAGGGTATTCCCATTGCCGGAAAAACTACGGGAGTTGAATATGGCCAAGAATTGGAGGAAATATCTCAATGAGTAATATCAAAATAGGCTTCATAGGCTGCGGGAAACAGGCCTCCAAGCATATTTCAAGCCTGAAAAGCTTACCAGGGGTTGAACTGGTCCTAGGTGACATCCAGAAGGAGTTTGCTAAGGGGCTCGCTCATAAGAATGACACTCAATGGGCTGAGCATCCGGATGACATTCTAATGGACAAGAGTGTCAAAGCAGTCGTTGTTTGCACTCCGACTCAGACGCATGCAAGTTTAATAAAAAGGGCGATCGAAGAGGGGAAGGATGTTTTTTGTGAGAAACCCCTCTGTGAGACGGTAGAAGAGGCAACCGAATTACATAGGGTAGTCACCGGATCCAACTGCATTTTCACCGTGGGCTATATTTATCGGTATGTCCCCATTTTTGAGGAGGGGTTCAAACTTTTTCGGGAGCGCCAAATAAACGGTCAAAGCCTTGTCATGGGGAAGCCTCTGACCGCTTTCTTCCGCCTGGGGGGTCGTGGAGACCACCAAGTGTGGAAGCACCAAAAGGCTACCGGCGGTGGGGCCATCAATGAAATGCTCGTTCACATGTTCGATCTCGCCAACTGGTATTTTGGACCAATCCAGGACATCGATGTTATTTCTAACAGACTTCGTTGCCCGGAACGCACTATTAACGGTCAAAAGGTTAAAGCAGATGCTGAAGATTTTATTTTGGTTAGGAGCATCGGGGGAAATGGAGTTGAAATTTTCTGTCAGGCTGATTTAATTACTCCTGCCTTTTGCCAGTATGTCGAGATTCAATCTGAGAACGGAACGTTCTTAGGGTCCATTCAAGAGGATATGCCAAGCTATATCTTTCTTAAGGAAGGTCGTTGGGGATATGATGCTGGAAAAACCGAGCTCCGGTTTGGACAGCGGAACCTTTTCGATATCCAGATGATGGCCTTTGTTCAATCCGTTCTGGCGAAGAAGACGCCGGATCGGAATACAATCGACGAATCGTTGCAACTTATGCGGATCTTGGAGGAAGTGAGCAGGCAAACGGAGAAAAGATGAACAATACCATAGGAATAGCCGAAATCAAATTGTCGGAGAGTGAGATCGACGTAGCTCTGAACGTCTTGCGGTCAGGGGCCCTGCGCCAGGGCAAAGAGTGCGACGCCTTTGAAAGGGAGTTTGCAGCGAAGGTAGGTGCTAAGTTTGCAGTAACCAATGCCAGTGGTTCAGCTGCTCTTCATCTCGCCTTCATGTCCTTCCTTGAGAAGGGAGATGAAGTCCTCGTCCCCTCATTCACGTTTATTGCAACCGGCAGCATGGTTGTCATGGCAGGCGGAAAACCGATCTTCTGTGACATCGATCCAGAAACTTTCCTTATTGACTTGGAAGATGCCGAGAGACGAATTACCCCGAGAACGCGTGCCGTCGCCCCCGTTCATCTTTTCGGGAATGTTTGTGATATCGATGCTATCACTGCCTTCGCTAAAAAGCATGGTCTGATCATCGTCTGGGATGCTGCGCAGGCGCACGGCGGCTCCTTCAAAGGTCAGGATGTGGGGGCATTTGGAAGCATTGTCTGTTATTCCTTTTATCCCTCAAAAAATATGTTTGTGGGAGAAGGAGGCATGACCTGCACGGATAACCCTGAGTATGAATACAAAATAAGATTTATGCGGACTCACGGCCAGACAGGAAAGTATTATCACACAATGCTGGGATTGAATTATCGTATGACGGATGTGGAGGCAGCAATCGGACGAGAGCAACTCAAGCGCTTGGATAGCATGCTGGCAATCCGCCGCCGCAATGCTCTCCTTCTGAACCAAGGCGTTGCTGTTCTTAAGGGAATTCATCCGCAGCAAGTGACCCCAAATTCCGACCATGCCTGGCACCAGTATTGTGTCATCATAGATCCTGAAACTTTTGGTTGCAATCGGGATATCCTTTCGGAGCGACTTAAGGAACAAGGAGTTTCCACGGGAGTCCATTACCCTCGCGGGCTCCATCAGCAGCCCATATTTGAGCAACTCTACGGCAAAACTAGCCTTCCGAATACTGAGTATATTTCCGAGCGAATCTTGGCACTGCCAGTGCACCACGGGTTAACCCGTGAACATGTTGACCGCATTGTGAAAGCGGTACAGGCTGCTCACCGATAAGTGAAACGACACGTCCTTTTTCTAACTTATCATCTGCCAATGAACGATGAGCCTGGAGCATTTCGCCCCTGGATGGAAGCGCGCCTGCTCTTGGAGGCTGGTTTTGAAGTGACTGTTGTTACCTGCGGTGTACAATACATGACCGGAAAAGATATTCGAAAGGGACATGGATGGTGCACAGAAGAGATACAAAGAGGTATTCGAATTCTGCGGACTTGGGCGCCAACGGATCATCGCCGTTTTCTTGTGAAGAGGGCCCTTAACTATTCGAGTTACGCAATCCTTGCCGGAATAGCATCTCTTTTCAAAGTCGGAAAAGTCCACAATGTTTTCGTGGGCACGGATCCCATCTTCCTGATGCCAATCGTCTTTTTAGTTGCACTCATCAAGGGCGCACCAATGGTGCTTGACGAACGGGATCTATTTCCTGAAACGGCTGTAGCCCTCGGTGTAATCCGTGAAGGATTGATATCCCGCTTTCTTTTCCACATGCAGCAGTTTTTTCGGCACAAAGCATGTTTTATTCTCACCGCAACCCCCGGAATTAAAAGTCGATTGGTCGCTTACGGGTCGCCCGAAGGAAAAGTTCAACTCCTTTACAATGCCGATGTCTATTTGGATGAGGATCTAAAGGACAGTAAGTTTCAGAGGTCACTGAGAGAAGAGGTCGGCAAACATTTCCTGGTGGGGTACGCCGGCGGGCTGGGCCGTGCGAACGATATCCCCACCTTGCTTCGAGCAGCCAGCCATATGAAGGACATCGGAGAGTTAGGAATCGTCATCATTGGGAGTGGAGAGAGAAGAAAGGTTTACGAAGAGTACTGTTTCATCCATAACCTCGACAATGTCTATTTTCTGAATTCTCTCCCCAGATCGGAAGCGCGCCAGTTTCTGAAACAAATTGATGTCTGTGTACAGCCACTGCCTAAAGATAAACATTTCTCCCACACTCTTACGAGCAAAACATTTGACTATCATGGCCTGGGAAAGCCCACTGTCTTTTGTGGACACGGCGACACTGTGGAGTTGCTAAGGGCCTCCGGTGGAGGAATCTCCGTTGAACCGGAGGATGACCTTGCATTGGCAGAAACCATTAGAAAACTTTGGGGAGATAAGTCACTGAGATTGAAAATGGGTTCTTCGGGGAGGGCATGGTTTGAAACAAACATCGATATTCGAGCATGTTGCCTCATCATGAAGAAAGCTATGGAGGGGCATGGTCCAAATTGAGAAAGAGGAGCAGAGGATTCGAGCCGTCTATGCGCGCCGCGATAGCGCGGGCAAACCAGCTCTATACGAGTGGCATCGGCAAGATGTAATTTTCAGTCAATATAGGTCCCGGGCAGTTGCTGCATGCATGCTTGCCGGAGACGGCTTGAGGGATCTGTCAAAGATCGAAATCCTCGACGTAGGATGCGGTAGCGGCGGTTGGCTCAGGACTCTTATGGATTGGGGTGCATCTCCAAAGTGCCTGCACGGCATTGATTTACTTGATGGTCGTATCGAATCAGCAAGAAATCTTGCCTCTGACATCGATTTTCAGGTGGCAAGCGGCTGTGCCATCCCTTTTGGAAACTCCAGCATGGATCTCGTCTCTGCAAATACTGTCTTTTCATCTATTTTGGATAGAACGACCAGATTGGCACTTGCTAAGGAGATGAGTCGCGTTGTGAAACCCAATGGAAGAGTTCTTATTTTTGACTATCGCATCAGTGACCCGAGAAACCCGGATACTACCGGCATCAGAAAAGGAGAAATCAGGAGATTGTTTCCAGGGTTTGGAATTCAGAGCCATTCGTTGATCCTTGCACCTCCCCTCTTGAGGCCTGTTGCGCCTGTTTCATTGCTCCTCGCACACTTATTTGAATTCTTGTTTCCCTTTTTGCGCACTCATGCGTTTTATCTACTCAGACATAGTGAACCGCCGTTCTTAAGAAATTAACCCAAAGCAGACTGATTAGCGTGAAGATTAAAAAGGGAGAGTTTTTAGGGACAGATGAAATTTGATGATTTGATATTAGTAACGGGGGCGGCGGGGTTCATCGGGAGTCATTTGACGGAGGTGTTGCTTAGTCAGGGCAATCGTGTCCGGGCAATGGTTCACTATAACTTCCGGAACAACTGGGGATGGCTGGAGGATATCCTCGGGGATCGGATGAATCAACCGGCAAAAACAACGCCTCTGGGAGTCCTTTATTCGGATTTTCCGGGCGGCGGCTCCTTGGAAGTCATCACCGGTGATATTCAGGATCCCTTTTTTGTGGATAAGGCAGTAGATGGCTGTAAGACGGTCTTCCATTTGGCAGCCTTGATCGCTATCCCTTACTCGTATGTCGCACCGGTCTCTTACGTTTCGACCAATGTGAACGGGACCTTGAACGTCCTGGAGGCCTGCCGCAAGCATCAAGTAACCCGGCTGGTCCACACATCCACATCAGAGGTTTACGGCACCGCCCAATATGTTCCGATCGACGAGAAACATCCTTTGGCGGGGCAATCGCCTTATTCCGCTTCAAAGATCGGCGCGGATCATCTGGCTGAGAGCTTTTATCGATCTTTTGATCTGCCGGTGTCAATCATCCGGCCTTTTAACACATTCGGCCCTCGGCAGTCCGCACGGGCCGTCATACCAGCCATCATCGCCCAGGCTCTTGCGGGCACTAAAGAGATTAGGTTAGGCTCCATCGAGCCCGTGCGCGACCTCAACTATGTCATGGACACAGTGGCGGCGTTCGCGGCCGTTGCCTCATCCGGTCACTCCGTTGGTCGGGCCATCAATATTGGCCGGGGAGAAGGGATAAGCATCGGAGAATTGGCTAAGACGATTCTCCAGATCTGCGGTTCCCGTTCGGAGATCGTTACCGAAAAAGAGCGGGTCCGTCCGGAAAAGAGTGAAGTTCGCGAGTTGGTTTGCGATTGCAGCCTGGCCCGTGAGCTTCTGGGCTGGAAACATCGCTATTCCCTTCAACAAGGGCTTGAAGAGACTGTGGCATGGATCAGGCCGAGATTACATCTCTACAAGCCCTGGATCTACAACATTTAACTAACCCATTTCTTTAAGGAGATTTCATGAAAGCTATCATCCTGGCGGGCGGGAAAGGCAGACGATTGCGTCCCTACACGTTTGTTCTCCCTAAGCCGCTCATCCCGGTGGGAAACTCCCCGGTCATAGAGCTTCTCCTGAAATGGCTTCGAAGAAATGGAATAACAAACGTCTGTATCACGATCGGCTACTTAGGCCACCTCATCCGGTCTCTTTGCGGAGACGGCAGTCAATGGGAAATGGAGGTTTCATACAGTGAAGAGCCGGAGCCCCTTGGCACAATGGGGCCTCTTCTCCTGATCCGGGATCAGCTGAAAGAGACCTTTCTTGTCGTCAATGGGGATCTTGTTACCGATCTCGATATTCGTGCCTTTACCTCATTTCATAAAGAGCATGGAGGGCTCATGACGGTGGCGGTAACGGAAAAGAACGTGAAAGTGGATCTTGGGGTCTTAGAGACGGAGGGAAGCCGTGTAAAGACATTCCGAGAGAAGCCGGTAATGAAATTTTATGCGAGTATGGGATTGTATTGTGTGGAGCCTGGCATTCTCAGCTTTATTCCCAAAGGTGTGCCTTTCGGATTCGATGATTTGATGTACGCCATGATCGCTCAGAATGTGCCCGTATATACTTACCGGCATGAAGGCCTCTGGATGGATCTGGGGCGGCAGGAAGACTTTGCCTCGGCTCAGGAGGTTCTCGGTGAGTAAGATTCGGAGAATTGTGTATGAATTTGATTTCATTGTCTGACCCCGTGCTGGGCGAGGAGGAGAAGAGGGCGCTCGCTTCGGTGATTGACAGCGGATGGCTCACCATGGGGGATCGTGTGGCGGCCTTTGAAAAGTCATTTGCCAGGCTTCAAGAGGCGGACGGCGCTGCGGCAGTCAGCTCCTGTACGGCAGGACTGCACCTCTGTCTGGAAGCTTTGGGGATCGGACCCGGAGACGAAGTCCTTGTTCCGTCGCTTACGTTCGTGGCGACAGCAAACGCGGTGCTTTATGTGGGGGGCACCCCTGTCTTCGTCGATATAGAAAAAGAGAGGCCTCACATTTCCATCAAGGATGCAGAGGCCAAACTCACGCCGAAGACCAAAGCGGCGATCGTGATGCATTATGGCGGATACCTCGTTGACCTTCCTGCCTGGCAGGCATTTGCCAAGACACACGCCTTGAAGCTGGTCGAGGATGCCGCCCATGCGCCTGCAATGAAAGGAGTGGGCCGTCTGAGCGATGCGGCGGCATTCAGCTTTTTCTCGAATAAGAATATGACGACCGGAGAAGGAGGAATGGTCGTTGCCCGGGATGGGGCTCTGCTTGAGCAGGTACGGCGATTGCGGTCTCACGGCATGACAACGGGAACACTGGACCGGTATCGTGGCCATGCCTATTCTTACGATGTGACAGCTCTCGGCTTTAATTACAGGATGGATGAGCTCAGGGCAGCAATCGGGTTAGTCCAGATCGCGCACGTGGATGAGTGGAATAAGAGGAGGCGAAAGCTTACAGTTTTTTATCGGCGAACCCTGGAAGAGCATTGCCCACGTGTCTCCATCCCTTTCGGAAAGGACCATGAAACAGCGGCCCATCTTCTGCCTGTGCTTCTGCCTGAGGGCGCTGACAGAAATCGTGTGATGACAAATCTCCGGAAAGAGAAGATTCAAAGCAGTGTCCATTATCCGCCGATTCATACGTTCTCCTACTTTCGGCGACGCTTTCCAAAATTGAGCCTTCCCAATACGGAGCATTTTTGCGCGAGAGAGTTGACCCTTCCGCTTCATCCGTCCCTAACAGAGAGAGATGTTGAAAGGGTTGCTTCCTCACTCGCTAAGTTCATTGATGAGTGAGAACACAAGGGCTTCGAAGTGGTCTTGATCAATCGGATATTTAAGCGCTCCTTCGACATAATACTTGCGCTGATATGGATGGTGATCGGGTCTCCGATCATTGCAGGAATTGCCTTTTTGCTCTGGATCGAATCCCCCGGCAAGATCATCTTTTCTCAGGATCGACTGGGTTACAGAGGCAGGGTTTTCCGCCTCCATAAGTTTCGGAAATTCCCCGCCCATTGGAAGGATAAAGGCCCCGGCTTGACAGCCTCGGATGATGCGAGAATGACGAGGCTCGGAGCTTTCCTACAGAAGACGAAGCTGGACGAGTTGCCCCAGCTATGGAACATACTGAAAGGCGAGATGTCCTTTGTCGGTCCTCGTCCGGAAAGTCTGGTTTTTTCAGATTTATTCGAAGGCAAGTACAGGAAGGTCCTCGAATTCATCCCCGGGATTTTCGGGCCAAACCAGGTTCTTTTTAGAAATGAAGCCAATCTATATCCCGCCGATGAGCCGCCCGAGGCCTATTACCGCCGCGAGTTGTTTCCGAAGAAGGCTGAAAAGGATCTGGACTATTTTCCTCAGGCCAATCTCTTCTCGGATTTCATTTGGATCGCGAGAGGCTTCTGGACCAGCATCGTTGGAGTGATCGATTGGGAGCGCTTTCTTTATCTCCATTCGAGAATCTTGTTTACCGACATCCTTCTTATCTGCCTCGGCTGGTTTTTGGCCAATATCATCCGGTTCTCCGGCATACCGCGGGAAGGCCCGAATTTTCAGGGCATGCTCAACGGCTTTTGGTTGATTCCCCTGGCGCTTATAAGCGGCATGCTTCTTGGCGGTTGTTATCGTCACCCCGTCAGCTATTTCTCTTTCGATGATGCGATTCGATTGCTTAAGGTTGTTCCCACAGCCTGTCTGGTGGCATTTCTCTTGCTTCTTGGATTCGTAAACAGGGGGCTATCTTTTTATCTCGTTCCGCAAATGTGCCTGCTCATAGTGCCCTTGCTCGCTGCTCCGCGGATTGTGAGGCGGATCCAGTGGGAGAGGATCGATAGAAATGGAGAGCGCAGCGGAAAGTCCCATAAGGTGCTGGTTTATGGAGCCGGCAGAGGTGGGGCTGCCCTTGCCAACTGGATCAAGACGACATCGAATGGTTTGAGTTGCGTCGGCTTTCTCGATGATGATCCCGATCTTGCAGGCAGGGTCGTTTCCGGATACAAGGTTCTCGGCCGGGAAAGCGATGTCCCCACGATCCATGCGGTCTATGATGTCGATGAAATCTGGATGACTTTTCGGCCGGGTGAAATAAAACGGCATCGCTTCCAGAAGGTTTGCGAAGATCTCAATATAAAGCTGGTGGTTTTCCCGGAGATAGAGCCTTTCTCAAAGCTATTCCACGATGACAGAAAAGGGCCTAACGCTAACTGACCAGCCAGAGGATTATCGTCCAGAAGATTGTCCCTAATACTGCAATGAGACCCAATCCCTGTCCGGCCCGACTGTCGTCGAATAGACCCTCTTCAATTTCTCCCCGGCTGGCCCTTTCGCTCAAGCGATGAGCCTGGAAGACCCGGAGCGCTCGGAGCGTATCGGAATAAGGATAAAGATTCTGGGCTTCTTGCGTGGCCATTTTCGTCACCTCTTTCTTCTATTGAACCATGGATCGCCGAAAGAATAAACTGGGTGAATTACGTATTTGGCACAAGATAGACCAGTATTTTTGCAAAAAAGAACAAGAATTGTGCTTTTACTTCTGTAGACCATCGTTAATCCGCCTCTCCGCTGCCCTGAAGATAACTCAAGCAAGTATCATGCCTATAATTCCCAAGAATCGGAACACATACGATTTTTGGGTTCAGACCACCCTCGAAGAGATATCACCCGGATCGAAGTAGATCTCCCCAAAGTAGATCTCCCCGAAGTAGATCTCTAAGATTGCTGATGGGGCGAAACGCCTGATCGATGCCCTGACTCATCCTCAGGAAGAAACTCGGCCCAACCAAGTCGGCTCCGGCGTGGTCTTCCGTATTTCAAAAACTTTCTTTTTCGAGTCAATTTCTTCGATTGGAGCAGGCGACCCTTTGAGGAAAGAGGTCCTTCCCTTTGAAAACGGCTCAACAATCTCACCGATTTCTGTCTTTTCGACAACGATATGGACATCCAGAGACGATATCAAGCGGTATGTTCGGGGTCATGGCCTTGCCTCACACCCCTCCCTCAGTACGGAACTCCTCGAACCGAAGCATCGGTCGATCTACTCCTTTAGGATAGACAAAAGGTATCGTGTCCTATTCATTTACCTCCCGGGCGACAAAGTGGAAGTGATCGCGATCACCAAACATTACCGCAAGTAGGCTGAGCAAAAAGGGGCAGTTTGACTCGGTTCTTGAGCCAGACTTCATTCTGAAGGGGACGGTCCTTCCAGAAGATCTTTTCAATAGCCTTGATTCTAAGACCTCCGAACCTGCTGACTCAATTTTTGAGTCAACGGGTTATCATCTTAGGCCGGCTCCAACTGATTCCGCGAGATATCTTTCTGACTACATTTTTTAGTCAGTTCGCTTACAAGGTTCGGTTTTTCCTCCTCAAACAGGCAAGCAGATCAACAACCCGGCATTCTCGTTGACTCAATCCTTTAGTTATCTTGGGGATTTCAGAAGGGCTTCGATCAAAACACTCTCAAAGAGTTTCAAGTTGCAAGGAGCAAAAGCGGGAGATCTCTTTGAAGTGGGCATCCAGAGAAAGTAACTTGAGGTCTTCGTCATGGGCTACCACGGCCAGGATGAGATCTACAGTACTGAAGATTTTTCCACTCCGTGCCGCCTGATGGCTGATATGGCCTGCGTGATGGTAATGGGTGCGGGTGATCTCAACATAGTGAATGTCCTGTAGAAGTTGATCAATTACGCAGATTTCCTTGTTGGTTTTGGCTCCCTGATAGAGTTCGACAGCAATCGGACCTGTATAGCAGACCTGATTTAACTCCAAATAGTCCTTGAGCCTTTTAGAAAGAGAGGATTCTTTTTTCCTGAAGAATTCAATCCAGGCTGAGGTGTCGACAAGAACATTATCGGGCATGGCGGCTTTTCTCCCATATTTCTTCAAATTGCAGTTTACCTTGATGTTCGAGGATTTTCTCAATCCTCTTCTTACGCACATAGTCCTCAAGGGCAACAATAACCGTGCCTGTTTTTGTCTTATTCTTCGACAATGTCATGGCTGTCTTGAGGAGGGCTTCTGGTATGTTTAAAGTTGTCTTCATGATACCTCCGCATTTAGAGAAATTATACATACATTTTAAGAATAAAAGGATGTATTGTCAAGAAGACAATTTCAAGAAGTGTGAAAGGAAAACTTCATGCCGCTGTGATACAAGAGGCTTGACATTGTGGCCTCCTGCAGCCGCAATAATTTTGATGAAAGTCCTCCATCCCCGTTGACTCACTTTTTGAGTCAACTCCCGAGCGGGCAATCATTCGATTCATCCGCCTTCAAGACATAGATTCCGAACCCGGTACGTTTCAATCCCGCCGACTCAATTTTTGAGTCAACTCGCAGTTGTCGCCCTGTTGCATTTAGATTAGCGCTACCATATAATAAGCAAAACTCTCTTAGAGATAAAGGGATTCCATAAAGTCTGGTCATTGCGCGAAACGATGAAACTATCTACTCTCGAAGAAAGAGAAAAGTTATTAAGCGATGAATTGAAGCGTATTGTGGAGGTGATAAAGAGGGAGTATGATCCGGAGAAGATTATTCTTTTTGGCTCCATAGCTGCAAAGAAAATACATGAATGGAGTGACATTGATTTACTTATTATCAAGAAGACTTCGAAACGTATTATAGAAAGGACGTCCGAGGTAGGACGGTTGGTACAACCTAAGGTCGGAATCGATCTTTTTATTTATACGCCAGAAGAATATGATCTCCTTTTGAAAGAGAGGTCTTCTTTTCTGCTATCCATCCTTAAGTCCGGGGAAACAGTGTATGAGAAGACTGAGTGAAGAGTGGATAAGGCTCGCGAATGAGGACCTTCAGTCCGCGGAGTATCTGTTTGAAAAGCAATTGTTCAGAATGGTGTGTTACCATGCTCAACAGTCCGTTGAAAAAGTCTTGAAAGCTTTGCTGGCAGAGAAAGAAGCAGAGGTTCCGCGAATTCATAACCTAATTGACTTGAATAACTCTGTTAAGAAATTAGGTTTTGTAACGAGTCTAACTGATGAAGAGGCACTTTTCCTCAATGCGATTTATCGCTGGCGATATCCCCCTGATTTGGGACTCCTGCCGGCAGGTGAGCCGACCGAGCTGGATGCGCAAAGAGCGTTGAGTATTGCGCGAGCGACGGTGGATTGGTCACGCAATCTTTGAGAAAAATGGGGACACATACCATTTTTTTAGTGGGGAGGCGCTTTCGCGCGAAAGCGAGAAACAAGAGATATTCAGGACCATCGGTGTTCCCAACCTTTCGGTTTTTCGTCTTCAATTGGATGGAAACAACCCCTCCATTCATAGGATTTTCTAAAGCACTCCTTTGAACTCCTCTTCAGAATGGATCTGCCCTCCACCGGCCGGGCATTCTCGTTGACTCCATTTTTGAGTCAGAAGACCCGTACAGCTGAGCATGACAGATAGATTCCAACAACCGGCCCCACGGACTCCATTTTTGAGTCACCGTAGCGGCAACATCTAATTTTCCCTCTTCCAATAGGAAAGACCGGAAAGTAACTGAGCTTTCTCCCTGACTCCTTTTTTGAGTCAACTTTCAGACCCATGAAGGCCAATTCCCAAGCAGAAGAAATACTGATCAAGCTTTTTGGCTCCGTTTCCCGGGCGAGAATTATTGAGCTTCTCGTCTCTCAAGCGGGGAGGGCCTTTTACCAACGAGAGATTATGCTCGAGACAGGTCTATCGCTTCATCCGACCCAGAGAGAACTGGAGAATCTGATCGATCTCAAGATCGTCAAAAGAAGAGAAACCAAAGACAGGGTTTATTATGAGATCGATGCCCGTTCCCCCTTCTTCAAACCTCTTTGTGAGATCTGCGAATCATCAAGAACGGGAAAATAGGGACAGATACCTTTTTTAGCGGGGGGGGGAGCCACGGTTGACGTGAGAGGCATCATTGTATATACTATACGTGTATACAATCCTACATGAGGCGCACAGATCATGAAAACAGCGAGAGTCTTTAAATCGGGAAATTCACAAGCAGTCCGACTTCCCAGGGAGTTTCAGCTTGATGTAAATGAAGTAGAACTATTTCAGAAAGACGGTGATCTCATACTAAGGCCCATGAGAAAAACGTGGAAGGATTACTTCGACCGTTGCAGGCGATTCACCGATGATTTTCCGGATCACATCGAGGATATATTGCCGGAGGAGGGGCGCTCATGGTGATCCGCTATATGCTGGATACGAACGTCTGTATTGCCCTCATCAAGTCCCGGCCCGAAAGAATGCGCATCAGATTTTCGGGTCTTTCGATAGAGGAAGTGGGGATATCGAGCATTGTTGCCGCCGAACTCTGGCACGGGGCCGCCCTTTCAGAGAAGAAGAGGCAAAACGAAGCTGCCTTGAGAGATTTCCTGGATTACGTGGGGATCCTGAATTGGCCTTTCGAGGCATCCCCTATCTATGGGCGGATTCGTGCAATTGCTCAGAAAAAGGGAGCGCCCATAGGTGCCATGGACCTGCTCATTGCGTCTCATGCCTTATGGCTTGATGCCGTTCTTGTGACAGAAAATACCAAGGCATTTGGTCGGGTGCCCCATCTAAGGGTAGAGAACTGGGAGGCGAGGCAGCAGGGGGTTGTGCCGGCCCGAAAGCGATCTGTTTTTCAGAAAGGAGGGAAAGACTGATGATGAAAGCGACCGGAAAGCGAGGGATGGGCTGGATTCCGGATTATCCCGATTTCAGGGATTATACGGAGAGGACCGGGGAGATCAAATCCGTTCTCCAGTCTACCGGCGTGCTCAGGGCAAAGAGCCTGCCCGTATCGGTGGACCTTCGGAAATGGTGCTCCCCCATTGAAGACCAGGGGGCCCTCGGATCCTGCACGGCCCACGCAGGCGTGGGGGTGATCGAATATTATGAGAGAAAGTCTTTCGGAAGGCACCTGGATGCCTCACGGCTCTTTCTCTACAAGGTCACCCGCAATCTGATGAAGATGAAGGGAGATACGGGCGCATACCTTCGGAACACGATGGGAGCGATGGTGCTCTTCGGGGTCCCGCCCGAGGAGTATTGGCCCTATCGGGAAGAGGAAAAAGAGTTCGATCAGGAACCCCCTGCCTTCTGCTATGCCTTTGCGCAAAACTATCAAACCATCAAGTATTTCAGACACGACCCGCCGGGGACGAAGACCGAGGAGTTTCTGAGGAGGGTCAAGGTCTACCTCTCCAAGGGGCATCCTGCCATGTTCGGATTTACGGTATATAATTCGATTGAGCAGGCCGAAAAGACGGGAAGGATCCCCTTTCCTTCGCCGAAAGAGAAGATCGAGGGCGGGCATGCCGTGGTTGCTGTCGGATATGACGATCAGATCGGAATCAAGAATCAATACGGGAAGGTTGAGACGAAGGGGGCGCTTCTCATCAGAAATTCATGGGGAAAAGGATGGGGAGAAGAGGGCTACGGATGGCTCCCGTATGAATACCTTCTCAAAGGACTGGCCGAAGATTTCTGGTCCGTTCTTAAAAAGGAATGGATCGATACGGACCCATTCAGGGAATAGGCATGACAAAGCTTGTGAGAGAGCGAAGCGGAGACAAATTGCGTGTGGATGGGCAAAGTCGTAAAAGAGGGCGGTTTTTTCGCTCATCGAGAAGCGTTCCCGTAAAGAATAAGATGGCCCTCCTTTTTGGATGGAATGAGAGAACAGGGCCTTTTTTTCGGCAGAGGATACCTCTTGGAATGGTCAAAAAAAGAAGAAAAAATGGCCTTGACCAAAGATCAATAAAGTCGTATAGTTAAAAATTATGCGCCTGTAGCTCAGATGGATAGAGCTACGGACTTCTAATCCGTGGGTCGGAGGTTC
>JBHGBJ010000025.1:0-46387 GCA_041947025.1 Thermodesulfobacteriota bacterium | reverse complement strand
CTGCGGCGTTCCCCTCATCCTTCGTCGTTGCGGCGTACCTCCAAGTACGCCTCACTCCTTAGGATTTCGGGAGCCTTGCATCTGGGCATTTTTGAGCAGCCTACGAAAATTGCTTTTTTCAGCAACCTGTTAGTGCGAATCAACTTTCGGAGGGATATTCCGAATAGCCGTAGGTTTTCCATCCGCCTACGCCGGGTACCACGGGTTTTACCGGGGGGGAAGGCGCAAAAGGGCTTCGGCGAGATGAAACCCGTGACCCCTTGGCGGATACCTCGCCGTAGCCGTCTTTTGGCGAAGGAGGGATATAATGGTAACATGGGCTCTGCCCGTTCTGGTTCCATAAGTGATTATAAATTCAAGGGAAAATTGATTTCAGTCTCTTTGAGCTGATTCGGCGCTATTCCTTATTGTATATTTCTTTCCGCGATTTGCTGGCCTGACTCTCCTTGGCGATTCTCTAAGATCACCTTATCAATAATTTCTCCGCACAGGACGCATCTCCAGCCCAAAAAGCTTCCGGAGAGACCATAGAAACTCTCGTAAACCATCATACTACCACAACGATGACACTTCATTTGACACTCCTATAAGGGTATTCTTTTCCAAAAAAACTCTCTTTGTAAGACATAATCGCTGATTTGTCAATACCTTTTGGAAATTTTTTTTGAGAAGCACTTAATCGCGGCTCCAATTCTGATTGACGCTACGGTTCTTTTTAAGGAATGGGGTTCTTTTATAGGGTTAGAGGGGAAAATGATTAACCAGTAAATATGAAGAATCTATGGTGAAAGGGGAGTGAAAAAAGGGGCGGCCTTAATGGCCAGCCCCTCGAGTTTTTGGTGGAGCAGACCGGGATCGAACCGGCGGCCTCCAGAGTGCGATTCTGGCGCTCTCCCAGCTGAGCTACTGCCCCATTTTTTTGGAATGACGTGTCCGTGTCCGTGATTCGACTAATCCCTCCCTGCCTCCCTTTAGAAAAGGGAGGGGACTCCAAAGCCTCTTGATGGATTGGTTCAGATTCATCAAAGTCCCAGGAGTTTTCGGATCGTCGTCTTTAACTCGGTCAAATCAGCGCACTTGACCACGTAAGCATCCGATGCCCAGGTGGCGAAGTCCTGTTTATATTCGCCATAGGCAGAGCACATGACGATGGGAAGATCCCTTTCCGTCTCCCGGATCCGTTTCAATGTTTCGATCCCGTTCATCCCCGGCATCTTGATATCAAGGGTGATGAGATCGGGTTTAAAGACCGGGAGTTTCTGAAGGGCCTCTTCCCCATTCTTTGCCAGCTCTACCGTAAATCCTTCTTCTTCCAGTTCCTCTTTATAGAGGAACCGAATGTTCTCTTCATCATCGACGATCAAGATCCTCTTCATGGGTTTACCTCTCAAAAAAACCTCTCCCCTTTATCCCCTCTCCCCAGAAAGGGAGGCAAGCGCTCGGGCCGGAAGGGTGACGATGAACGTAACCCCTTCCCCGGGGCGGTTATCCACCTCGATTAGGCCTTGATGGGAGATGATCGTTTTGTGGACGATGGGCAATCCCAACCCCAAACGGCCGTCCTTTGTTGAATAGAAAGGGTTAAAGATGTTGTGAAGATTTTCAGGATCGATCCCTTTTCCCGTGTCCTCCACCTCCACTCTGATAAAAGAGGAGCCGTTCTTCGATACGGGATGGATGCGAAGGGAGAGCATCCCCTCATGATTCATGGCCTGGCAGGCATTGCTGATCAGGTGAAAAAAGGCCTGCTTCAATTGAGGAGAATCTCCATTTATTTTAGGAAGGGCTTCGCTAAACTCTTTGGAAATAACAATTCCCCCATGGTCAAATTTCTCCGAAACCATCGAGAGGGAATCCTCCAAGATATTTTTGAGGTCACATTCTTGATAAACCCTGGCCCCATTCCGCGTGTAATTGTAAAGGTCGCTGAGAATTTTCTCGAGCCGTTCCACCTCGACCATGATGCTTTGGGCATATCGCTTTTCGGAGGAATCGTTCTGGATGGCCCGATGCAGCCGTCGTGCAAATCCTCCGATCGCGACGAGGGGATTCTTGATCTCGTGAGCAACGGAGTTGCACAGTTCTCCCAGGGCAGCCATCTTTTCTCGATGGACCAGAAGATTCTGAGTCTCCTTGAGTTCCTGATGAACCTCTCCGAGATTTCGATAAAGAAGGACATTTTCAATGGCCAGCCCTGCCTGGTGGGTAAACATGCTGAGATATTGGATATCTTCCTCCGTAATCGGATCTCGGTTGTAAAGATTATCCACCAGAATCACCCCAATGACCTTTCCTTTTCCCCAGAGGGGCATGGTTGCAAACGAGTAGATCCTGGGATCACGGCTGAGATGCTCGCTCACATAACATCCTACCTCTGAGCCAAGGTGGCAACCCCTCTCGCATCGGGTCTGAAGCCAACCCTCTTCCGACTGGGGAAGTTGGGTGTTAAAGGATCTTGCTTCGAGAACGGTTCTGGAGAGAATACACTGCTCCTGTTCGAGAGGGATCCGGAGCCCCTTGACAATCGAATTCAAGAGAGAGTCGCCCTGAGAGGGGAGTTGAGAAATGAAATCGGAAAGGGGCCCTTTCTTGTGGGTGAAGGAAGGCCATATTTTCCCCGCTTCTTCAGCACTAGCGGGTCCTACGGCCAGGGTTCCTTCCAAGACATGGTCCTTTTCATTGACCATAAAGAGCATGGCACGGTTGAAGCCCAATCCGTCACCGAGGGTGATGGCGGATAGCGTCGTATTGACAATACGCTCAAAATTGACTGAGGTCAGGAGGGCCTTGTTGAGTTCCCAGAGGGTGGAGAGTTGTTCGACCCTCTTTTCATGCTTCTGGGCGACCCTTGAAGTCTCAGCCTTCCGGATGACCTCTTCCATCTCCTTTGCCACCAGGAGGATAAGATCGGTCTCCTTTCCGGAGAATTTCCTTTCCCTTGAAAAACCCATATAGAGAATTCCCTGGAAAGAGGTCTCAATAAACAAAGGGATGCAAACAAAGGAAGGAGAGAGAAGGTCTTCCTCCTCTGAAAGAACGTCCTTCTTGTCAAAAGAGGATCCCTGTTCCACCCAGAGGGGGCCTTTTTCTGAGATGATACGGGATAGAAATCCGTTCTTATTGATCTCCCCAGGTTTCAGAAGAAGACAACGGGTTGCCCCAAAGCCCTCGGAGGCGATTTGAAGCATTCCGCTCAGCTTGGCTTCGATTGGGTTGGGTGAGGCGGAAAGAACGATGAGCGATTTCAAAAGATCATAGGAATCGGGGGGATCGGGATGAGCGACCATAAAGAATTATTTTGCCTCCCTCAAATAGTGGGCTGCCTCTTCAGGAGGTGTGGGGTTAATATAGAATCCGGTCCCCCACTCAAACCCGGCCACTTTGGTCAGCTTAGGCATGATCTCAAAATGCCAGTGGTAATAATCTTTCTCGAGCTCTGAAAAGGAGGAGGTGTGAATGATGTAGTTATACGGAGGATCGTTGAGCACCTGATGCAGCCGGCGGAGGGTCTCCGAGAGGATTTGAGCGGCCCGTTCATAGAGAAGGGGTTTCATATGTTCGAAGCTGGAATAATGGGTCTTTGGGAGAATCCACGTCTCAAAAGGAAACCGGGAGGCAAAAGGGGCAATCGAGATGAAGTCTTGATTTTCAAGGATCAGACGGTTCTTCTGATGAAGCTCCTGCCGGATGATATCACAGAAGACACAGCGGTCCTTATATTGAAAATAATTTCTCCCGCCCTCCATTTCCTCATTCACCCATGTCGGTACGATGGGAAGGGCGATGATCTGGGAGTGGGAATGTTCCAGAGAAGCTCCGGCAGCCATCCCATGGTTCTTGAAGACAAGAACATATCGAAGCCGCTCGTCACGTCTCAGGTCGGTCATCCGCTCACGGTAGGCCCAAAGGACATCCTTGACCGCATGCAACGGAAGCGTCGACAAGGTCTCATGATGCAGAGGGGTCTCGATCACCACTTCATGGGCTCCCAGCCCATTCATTTTATCGTAAATGCCTTCTCCCTCCCGATTCAGCTCTCCTTCTATCCTGAGGGCGGGGAATTTATTGGAAACCACCCGGAGGCTCCAGCCGGGACCATTCGGAGGAGTTCCATCATTTCGAAATGCGATGATCTCCGGCGGGGTCTTATCTTCGTTTCCTTCGCAGAGAGGGCAAAACCCACCGATCGGCCTCTGTTCTTCGGTGATGAAATCGGAGGGCCTTCTCCCCCTTTCTGTTGAAATGATCACCCACCTTCCGTGGACGGGATCTCTTCTGAGTTCGGGCATGGCGGATTTCCTTCGGCGGGAGACAGGAGTCTAAGAAGGGAAACTACCTTTGGCCTTCGTCCCCCTCATTTTTTCAGATCGCTCCTTCTTCTCATCCTCTGTCTTGCAGTCGATACACTGGGTCGTCACGGGTCTGGCCTCCAGCCTCTTTTCAGAGATGGGTCTTCCACAGGATTCACAGATTCCAAATGTTCCGTTGTCGATCCGGTCCAGGGCCTCCTTCACTTTCATGATCAACTTCCTCTCGCGATCCTTAATCCTGAGAAGGAAATTTCGGTCCGATTCCAGAGAGGCCCGATCCGTCGGGTCAGGAAAATCTCCGTTCGTGTCCTGACGCATGTCGCTCGCTATCCTGCCTGCTTCCTCCAAGAGGACATGAAGCCTTTCCTCGAGCAATCCTTTAAAGAAGAGAAGCTTTTCTTGATCCATTCAAATCCTCCGAAAGCGTTACCCCCTTTAACCTCTTAAGGTTAATATATTTCTTCAAATAAAGTCAAATCGCAAAGAGGCTTTCAGGGCATGAAATGGCAGGCGACAAAGTGATCATTTCCTTCGTCCAGGAGCAGAGGTTCTTCCTGCCGGCACCGTTCTTTCGGATGGGGGCATCTGGGCTGGAAGACACATCCTCCTTCCGGCAGGGTAGGCCGGTATTCCTCTTTGACGAAGGGTCCTTCTTTTTTCTGAGGGCCGAGCTTCGGGATCGCTGCGAGCAAGATCTGAGTATAGGGATGCAACGGCCGACGGAAGAGATCTTCTCCATCAGCCATCTCCACCATCTTCCCCATATACATCACGGCAATTCGATCACTGATATGCTTGACGATACGAAGATCATGGGAGATGAAAAGATAGGTGAGGCCCAGTTGATCTCTCAAGTCCATCAAAAGGTTCAGAATCTGAGCCTGGATGGAGACATCCAGGGCCGAAACGGGTTCATCCGCAACGATCAGCTCCGGACGAAGAGAGATGGCCCTGGCGATGCCGATCCTCTGGCGCTGGCCGCCGCTGAACTCGTGAGGGTAGCGAAAAGCATCCTGGGGATGGAGGCCGACCTTTCCCAAAAGGTCTGAGACCCGCTGAGCCTTTTCCCTCCCCCGTGCGATTCGGTGGACCTCCAGGCCTTCACCCACGATCTCTCCCACCTTCATCCGGGGGTTGAGAGATTCGTAGGGGTCCTGAAAGATAAACTGCATGAGAGGCCTCAATCCTCTCATGGCTTTCCGATCGAGAGAGAGGATATCCTGGCCCTTAAAGAGAATCTGGCCGGAGGTCGGTTCGATCAACCTCAAGATCGATTTTCCCACGGTGGTCTTTCCACAACCACTCTCTCCCACGAGTCCAAGGGTCTCTCCTTTTCGGATGGAGAAGGAGACTCCATCGACCGCGCGGATCGGTTTCTCATCCGAAGAGAAGAGACGTTCACGGTAGTAGTATTTTTTTAAGTCTCGGACCTGAATCAGATAATTGTCTTGAATCATTTCCGTCTCAATTTTTTCAGTTCGGAGTATGCATGGCTCAAAGCTGAAAGCTCAAAGCAGCTGCTTTTCCTTTGAACCTCCCCTAAGGGGCCGCTTCCCCAGGGGGCCGCTTAGCGGAGCGGTGAACTTTGCCTGCCTGCGCGAAGCCGCTTCGGCGAAGGCAGGAGCTTCGAACAGTTTCTCAGCAACACTCACGCCACCGGATGCATCGGCTGTAATGATCCCCGTTTACCTGAAAGAGAGGGACCTCCCCTTTCCTGCACTCCTCGATCCTCAGATAACATCTCGGATGGAACTTACACCCCACGGGCAGATCCATGGGGTCCGGGACCTGTCCCGGGATCGCATTGAGCCTCTTCTTCTTCTCCTCCAACAGGGGAATGGAGCTCATCAGGCCTTGGGTATAGGGGTTCCGAACTTGGTTGAAGATCGCTTCGATGGGTCCGTATTCAAAGATTCGTCCTGCGTACATGACAGCGACCCGATCGGCGATCTCCGAGACCACACCCAGGTCGTGTGTAATCAGCATCACCGACATCCCCATTTCCCTTTGAATCTCTTTCAAGAGGCCAAGGACCTGGGCTTGAATGGTGACATCCAGTGCGGTTGTGGGTTCATCCGCAATCAGAAGTTTGGGTTGACAGGAGAGGGCCATGGCGATCATCGCCCTCTGTCTCATCCCTCCGCTCAGCTGGTGGGGATAGGCATCGATCTTCACTTCAGGATCGGGGATTTTCACCTGATCGAGCATTTCGATCGCCCTCTTTCTCGCCTCATCCTTATTCAGTCCCTGGTGGAGGAGGATCGCCTCCATGATCTGATCCCCGATTGTGAAGACCGGGTTGAGGGAGGTCATCGGTTCCTGAAAGATCATCGAGATCTCGTTTCCTCTCACCTTTTCCATTTCCTTTTCTTCTAACCGCAACAGGTTTCTCCCGTCGAAGAGAATCTCACCGCTCACGATCCGACCCGGCGGACTGGGGATGAGCCTCAAGATGGAGAGGCCGGTCACGCTCTTGCCGCACCCGGATTCACCCACGAGGCTGAGGATCTCTCCGGGATGGATTTCGAGGCTCACATCCTCAACAGCCCGGACCACCCCCTCTTCGGTAAAGAAATGGGTGGAAAGAGAACGGATTTCCAGCAATGGTTTTTTTTGTAGTGACTGTTTCATCAGATCCATCTCGAATCCTTAATCATCTACTGCATTGCGAAATCCCAAAT
Source organism: Thermodesulfobacteriota bacterium (assembly GCA_041947025.1). GTDB lineage: Bacteria > Desulfobacterota > BSN033 > BSN033 > UBA1163 > CAVTZZ01. The sequence goes on along the minus strand of JBHGBJ010000025.1, from coordinate 39,396 downwards.
TTCAAATCCCAAACAATTTCAAAATTCCAATTTCAAATGACCCAAAAGATTTTGTCTTGAATTTTGGTGCTTGGGATTTGCGGTTTTCATCGTCTCCCTCGAAGCCTCGGATCGGTCACATCCCTCAATCCTTCCCCTAAGAGGTTGAAGGAGAGAACGGTGATGAGAATCGCCAACCCGGGAAAGAGGGTCAGCCACCAGGCATCGAAGATATAGGTTCTTCCTTCGGTCAGAATGTTTCCCCAGCTTGGCTGCGGGGGCTGAACGCCAAACCCCAGAAAGCTCAGACCAGCCTCGATCAGTATGGCCGAAGCCACTTTCAGGGTCGCTGAGACAAAGACCGGAGCCAAGGCATTGGGAAGGATGTGGCGAAAGATGATCCTTAAATCCTTCACCCCAAGGGCTCGGGCTGCCTGGGTAAAGTCCCTCTGCCTCAGGGAGAGAAATTCTGCTCTCACAAACCGCGCCGTTCCCATCCAGGAGGTGATCCCGATGACAACCATGATGTTGAAGATACTCGGACCCAGAAGGGCCACAACCGTCAAAATGAGAAAGAAGGATGGAAAGCAGAGCATGGTGTCCACAAAACGCATTAAGAGGGAGTCGGTCCATCCGCCATAGTATCCTGCAATCGCTCCCACGAGGATGCCGAGGAAGATGGAGATCCCGACCGCCACAAACCCGACGGACAGGGAGATCCTCGAGCCGTAAAGCATGCGGCTAAAGACATCCCTCCCGAGCTGATCGGTTCCGAGATAATAGAGCGACGAAGGAGGTTTCAGTTTCACAGAGACCTCCGTTTTCCCCGGATCGTAAGGAGCCAGAAAAGAGGCCAAGCCTGCAACCAGAAAGATGACGATGATCAACGCCAGGCCTCCAACCGCCATCCGCCTTTTCCTGAAATAATGCCAGAATGTTTTTTGCCTTGAAACCATTGTCTATTGATAGCGAATTCTGGGATCTGCGATTCCGTATAGGAGATCCGCAATAAAATTTCCGATCAGCGTAAGCACCGCTGATATCGAAAGAATCGTCATCACCACCGGATAGTCTCTTGCCAGAACAGCCTGATAAGACAGCCTTCCTATGCCGGGCCAGGCAAAGACGGATTCCATAATAATGGACCCGCCGATCAGGTCCGGGATGAGAAACCCGAATATGGTGATGATCGGCAGAAGCGCATTCCGTAAGGCGTGCTTATAATAGACGCTTTCTTCCGGGAGCCCTTTCGCTTTCGCCGTGCGGACATAATCTTGCCGCACCACCTCAAGCATGCTGGACCGGGTGTATCGGGAAAGGCCGGCAAGGCCGCCGATCGCCAGGATGATCGAAGGGAGCATGAGATGCCAGATTCGGTCCATCACGATCTCTGCCGTCGTGAAACCTTCTGTTACAAAGGACCTCATCCCGAGGACAGGGTAGCCGAAAAGCTCGACCGTCCCGAGGATGAGGAGATAAGCCAGCCAAAAACCAGGTGCAGAAATCCCGAGATAGGCCCCGAAGGTGCCCAGATTGTCCAGAAAGCTGTACTGGCGCTTGGCAGAAAAGACGCCAAGGGGGATCGCGAGCGAGAAAACGATGACGGTTGCCACCAGGTTCAAGAGGAGGGTATTCCAGATCCTTTCGTTGATCTTTTCCAGGACCGGCCTTCCGTCTTTGAAAGAGTAGAGCTTTCCCGTAAAAAGTTTTTTGAGCCACAAGTAATACTGCTGATGAATCGGTTTATCCAGATCGTAATTCTTCATCATCTGCTCGATGATCTGCGGGGAGACTTTGGGGTCCATGGTGAGAGCGATCGGGCTTCCCGGCGCCTGTGTGATCACCACCCAGGAGAGAATACTGATTCCCACCAGAGTGATGAAGAGTTGAAAGAGTTTCCGCAGGAAGAATTTAACCATCTTCTATCTCTCCAAAACCGTCTCTTCGGGAACGTACCACTTGATCAAATCATAGAGGAGGCCTGCCTTTTCCATTTTGATCGGCCGGTAAGCCTTCCGTCCTTCCGGCCCTTCTTCCACCAGCACAAATTTCTTCTGGAGAGCGGAAACACTCAGGGGCGAAAACAGGAAGGTGTAGGGTTGGTCTTCGGCCATTACTTCATGGAGGCGCCAGTAGATTTTTTTTCTCTTCTCCACACCGTATTGCCTCCTGCCTTCCTCCCAGAGGCGGTCTGCCTCGGGATTTCGATAGGAGACGAAATTAAATCCCTTTTCAATCTGGCTCGAATGCCAGATCTGATAGTCATCGGGATCGGGAGAGAGCGCCCAGCCTAAAATACAGGCATCGAAATGTTTGGAATTGATAAAATTCTTCAAAAAGACGCTCCACTCATACGTTTCAAAAGTGACATCCACCCCCAACTCCCGAAGCTGCCGCTGGACCAGCACTCCCACATCCCGCCGCACGTCGTTTCCGCTGTTGGTGATGAGCTTAAAACGAAAGGGTTGGCCGCCCTTGTCCAACACGCCGTCTCTATTGGTGTCTTCCCATCCGGCTTCGGCGAGAAGCTTTCGGGCTTTTTCAAGATCGTAGGGAAAGGGTTTCACATTGGGGTTGTAATACCAGAGATGGCTGGGAAAGGGGCCGCTGATCACCGTTCCCAATCCGTAGAGAACATACTGGACGATCTCCTCCCGGTTGATTGCGTAAGTGAAGGCCTGGCGGACCCGTTTGTCCTGAAAGAGGGGGTTCTTGAAATTATACCCGATGTAGGTATAGGCCAGGGCAGGCTGGGAATAGACCCTGAGAAAGGGGATCTCGCTCATTCGTTGAAATTGATGGGGAGAGACGCCGTAATAATCCACTCCCTTCGTGAGGAGCTCCATCTCGCTCAGGGAAGTCTCCGGAATGATGCGGTAGATAATCCGGTCCAGGTAGGGCCTTCCCTCAAAATACCGGGGATTGGCCTCCACGACGATCTTTTCATCGGTGGTCCATTCAACAAAGCGGAAAGGCCCTGTTCCAACAGGCTTCCGGTTAAAGGCAGCGGTATTGATGTCTTCTTTTTCCAGGAGGTGCTTGGGAATGATGCCCATTCCCCAGGTTTGCAGTCCGGGAGAAAAAGGCTGCTTGTAAGTGACCCGGAACGTATAGGGGTCCAGGACCTCTGCCTTCTTCACCAATTCGTAGTCGCTCCGGCGAACCGTATTGGTTTTCTCGTCCATGATCTTATCGTAGGTAAACTTCACGTCTTGGGCGGTAAATTCCCTTCCGTCGTGCCAAAGGACCCCCTTTCGTAGAAAGAATGTGATCACGGGCTCCGCGGCTGTCTCGATCTTCCAGGATTCGGCCAATTCGCCCACAAACCCATCGAGGTCCCTGTTATATTTGATCAGACCGTTGAAAACGAAACCATTGATATCACTGGAGGCAGAGTCCTGGGCGAGGATGGGGTTGAGAAAGGAGGCATCGCCGATCGAGCTGATGATCAATTGGTTGGCCTTCTGAGGAGGTCGCGACCCGACAAAGACAATATTGATCACCAGAAGGATAAGGAAGAGAGCAGGGGAGATGAAAAGGATAGTTTTAACCTTCAGGGAGATTTCCTTTCTTGAAATACTCTAAAAACCATTATAGAGGAAAAATGATTCCGGGACAACCCGGGAATAAATTAGGGACACTTCCCTATTTTTATCGATACGAGCTTTGCACGAGGTACAAAAATAGGGAGGTGTCCCTACCGGCTGGTGACCAGAACTTTAAAGCCCATCTGGGAGAGTTTTTCGGCCATGCTTAAGGCCGATTCCTTCGTATCGAATTGCCCGACCCTGACCCGATGATATTTCTGGGTGAGGGTCTCCACAGTAGTTACGTAGACATTCTCGAAGCTTTTCCGCAACTGATCCGCTAAGTTCTGGGCATTGGTCTCGTCGGCGAAAGAGCCCACCTGAAGGGTGAATCGCTGAATCTGTTCGATCAACGGACCGATGACCTCGACTTTGACATAAGCCGTTCCTTTCTCCCACATGTCGAGGATCTTGGCAGCGGCATAGGAGAGGTCGATAATCCTGTCCTTCACAAAAGGCCCCCGGTCGTTCACCTTCAACTCGAGGGATTTCCCGTTCTCCAGATTGGTGACCATCACCGAGGAACCCAGAGGAAGGGTATTATGGGCGCAGGTGAGCTGGTACATGTCGTAGATCTCGCCGCTTGAGGTAGGTCTCCCGTGAAACTCGTCTCCGTACCAGGAGGCAATTCCATACTGGATCCCCTTGCTCTCCCTCCTCTCAATCTTCTCTGGAGGAGCCGGCTTTTCTTCTTTGCTCTCCTCCTTTAACACCTCTTTCTTCTCCGGAGGAGGTATCTCTCTCTTGTAGACGATCCTCTGCTTCGGCCCGCATGCCGCCAGGAAAAAAAGAGAGAAAATCATTATAATCGGCAGGCAGGCTTTAGAAAGAGAGGAGTTACCCCTCTTTGGCAAAGAGGGGCGAGGGGAGATTTTCTGAAGAATATCAGTACATAACGACCTGTGCCGGAGACGAAGAGCTTTTCTGGTTTCTACTTCGACTTCTTTCCATTCTTCTTCCAAGTCTTTTGAGGTATCAGACAGAGATTCCAATTCTCGATTAAGGAAAAAGCTGTAAAGACGAAGGGCATAATCTGCCTGGTTCACCTGCCATTCCTCCTGTTTCTTCGATATGTGTTTTAGGAATCCCTCTTTTTGGTCAGTGCTGAGAGGGTGCAGAGAGGCGAGATCAAGAAAAGCATAACAATCGGATACCCATTTGATATAAAATGGAATATATTTCTCTTTGATGCGAGCTTTATGAGTGAGGTAAGTACGAAATTCTTCAAACATAATTAGGTCGATTATTATATTGATGCAGTATAATAATTATTCTATGGATCTTATATTGCAAGACCTGCCCCTTTGTCAATCTTTTTTGGCTTATTTGACGGAAATTCCGCTTTTTGATATAAGATTTTTGGACAGACCTCGCATTAACATAAAATATAATGTTAGCGATACAATAATTTGAATATGACAAATGGTCCAGATAAGAAGTTAATCAATCGGCATTGGCGGACAGCTTTTTTCTGCTTGGCAGGCCTATTTGTGGTTGCGATAATTCTCGCTGTGTATGAAACAATTGACCAGGCAGTGACGATTGATTACATGCAGGAAGGTTATAAGTCTTTAAAATCTGATTTCGATGTCCTTAGGAAGTTAATTCCCGAACTCCATCGTGGCATGTCCCAGAAAGACGTCCTTACAATTCTTCGACAACAGAATCCTAAGGCATTTATAGTTGAAGAAAAGAACACCTTGTGGGTCGGCCAGGTGGTTTTCGTCTTCGACCAGAACGGCAAGCTTGTCGAAATTAGGCCGCCATGAAGTATCCCAAAATGATAAACGAATTGCATAGAGACTTTCGCTAACAACTGCATCAACCTGACGCGGAGTAGCCACGTCAGGTTTTGGGTATTTGTGGTTACCCGCGCAGGTTATGCAAATCGTTAGCAGAAAAATTGCATAAAGATTCGCCGCATTTGTTGCCAAAATGCACACAATGTGTTATCTTGTGGATAGATGAAGCATATAAATTGGAATACGGAAAAGAGCTTAAGGCTCAAAGAACTAAGGGGAATTTGTTTTGAGGATGTGGTTTATTATATTGAGAAAGGCGACGTTCTTCATGATTATGCCCATCCAAATCAAAAACGATATGCAGGACAACGCATCATGGTGGTCGGAGTCGATAACTATGCTTACCTTGTCCCTTACGTTGAAGACGAAGAAGAAATATTCTTGAAAACCATTATTCCCAGTAGGAAGGCTACTGAGATTTATTTCGGGAGAAAAAGCAAATGAAAGATAGATTGACTGAAGAAGAGCAGGAAATATTAGACAGTTTTGAAAGAGGCGAATGGGTACCAGTAAAAGATCTTTCAAAACGGAAAAGGGAGCTAATCCGATACGCCCGAAACACTTTGAAAAAGGATAAGAGACTGAACATACGGATTTCTGAAAGAGACTTGAATGAACTGCAAAAAAAGGCAGTGAGCGAGGGATTGCCCTATCAGACATTTGTTTCCAGCATCATCCATAAATATATTAACGGCAAACTGATAGAGGCAAAGAATTAGCCTGCTAACCGATCAATCAAGGCGACGGGGAATAGCCCCATCGCTTTTTGGCGGAGGTCTGTACCCCAGCGCCTTATCTCTATCGTTGAACCTGTCGAAAAAGTCTTGGAAACTTGATAATATCGCGATATCAGTAACTCGCAAAAGATCGTAAGCCGCTTAGGGCGGGCCATGGTGTCAGCACATCATTAGCCGCTAAGAAGAGAGGTTTTGTGCATGGAAACCTCTCCTTTTTGAGTCCGAATCACAAGAGACCCTCGTGGCAATTCTTTCTTTTCGCTGATCAAGATCTCGTTTAGTTTGAATTGCTCCTTGAGCCTCAAAAAGTTCTCGTTTCTCTGTCCCCTGAGATTTGAGACATCTTTGGGATGACAATGAAAGAGAACGTGACCTCCATTCGGAGAGATTCGAAGAAGATGTCCTGCCATATCAAAGAAGAGGGCCGAATCGATCAGTTGACGAAGAGCCGGATGATAAGGCCCTGCGAGAAGATCTCGCTCTAATTCCTCGGTTGGCTGGAGTCCGATTCGGGCTGACGGGATGGAAGCTGCCTCCAACTTCAGGATCCCCTTTTTCAGCCATTGAATCGCTTCATCCAAAGAGAGTGGAGAATATTTTCCAGCCCTCCAGAGATCTTCAAGGGGAGATCCTTTGAGCACCAGGGTCGGATGGATCCTGACGAAATCGGGTTTGAGGTCGATCACCCGATCGAGGGTCTGGAGGAAGCGACCGATCGTATCGCCGGGAAGGCCGATCATCAATTGGATTCCGAGCTCGAAATTCCATCGCTTGAGTCGCACGGCGGCAGAAACAGTATCCTCTGCACAGTGGCCCCTCCTGGCAAGGGAGAGAACCTGATCGATCATCGATTGAGCCCCGATCTCAACGGTCGTTACCCCGGCTCCCTTGAGCAGGCATAACGTCTCTTCATCAAGGGCATCCGGCCGGGTGGAGACGCGAATCGAATCGATCAAACCTGAACGGAGGAAGGGCTGAACCTCTTTCAGATATTGAATTTGGTCCTCTTGAGGGATGGCCGTGAAGCTCCCACCGTAGAAGGCAACCTGTTTCTTCCTGTGATCCTTGCTCGACGGTATTGTCTGGAGAGAATCCTCAATCAAATTTCGAACAGCAGAAGGAAAAAGGAGTTTCTGGGAGGCTGCCTTCTGATTGCAGAAGAGACAGCGTTCCGAACAACCGATGTAGGGAAGAAAGATGGGAATAATTAGTGGAGCCATAGCTTTTTCTCATTTCAAATTTCAGATGTTAGATCTCAGATTTTTCAATCTGCAATTTGCGATCTGCGATCTGCAATTCCTCGAGAGCTTTTTGGGCGGCCTCCTGTTGGGCCTCCTTCTTGGTCTTGCCCCATCCGATTCCCTTCACTTCGCCGTCGATGACGACCGAGGCCTGAAATCGTTTGTCATGATCCGGCCCGGACTCCTTCAAAACCTTATACTGAGGAGATGATCCGTGAAACTGTTGGGAATGAATTTGCAGAAGACTCTTGTAATCGTTGAACAGGACCGATGGGGTTTGAGTTTGGAGATAGGGCTCGAAATGGCCCTGGATGACCTCGAAGGCCTGATGGAAGCCTGAATCCATGAAGATGGCTCCAATTAAAGCCTCATAAGCATTGGCCAGGATGGAAGACTTGCTCTTTCCTCCGTTTAGGAGTTCTCCCTTTCCAAGGAGAAGATACTTTTCCAGGCCGATCTCGGTGGCGATGAAGGCAAGAGAGCTCTGTTTGACGAGGTGGGACCTCCACATCGAAAGGGTTCCTTCTCTTGCCTCTGGAAATTTCTGGAGAAGCATCCGGCTCACTGTAAGGCCAAGGACCGCATCGCCAAGGAATTCCAGAACTTCATTGGATTGTGTCGCCGAGGAATCGGTCTCATTGATAAAAGACCTGTGGGTGAGGGACTTGTCCAGCAATCCGATCTCATGAAATGAGTAACCCAGCCGCTCCTCCAACTCCTTTAACGAAGCCAATCTCATCTCATCCATGCGACCTCTCCACCAAATGTCCGACCACGCCCTTTTCAGCCAAATCAGTGACCACGACCGGACATTCCTGGTTGATCCAATTTGGATTTCCTTCAGAGACACTTTCAAGGGAGAGGGATACGGGGATGTAGTTACGTGAGAACCCTTTCCATCTTCCTGTCCCTTTCTCTTTACGATCCTCCACCAGAACCCTCAACTCCTGATGGAGAAACTGGCGATAAAAAACCTGGCGTTTCCGTTTTCCTAACTCCCTCATCTTCTCAGCCCTCTTTCGAATTGCGGCCTCATCCACTCTCTGGGGAAATCGGGAGGCAGGCGTTCCCTTTCTCTTTGAAAAGGGAAAGACATGGAGATACGAAAAAGGGAGGGATTCGATCAGATCAAAGGTCCTTTCGAACTCTTCCTGTGTCTCCCCTGGGAATCCCACAATGACATCCCCACCGATTGCGACTTCTGGAATTTTCCGGTGGAGTTCCTGGATGAGACGGAAGAGAAAAGAGCGATCATAATCCCGATTCATCCTTTTTAATATCTGGTCATCCCCGCTCTGAATGGGAATGTGAAGATGAGGGCAGACCTTGACCGATTGGGAGAGGAACGAGATCAGGCCTTCTGAAAAATCGAGAGGCTCGATGGAGCTGAGCCGGATGCGGTCAGGGGTCTCCTCCTCTTCGATTCGTCTGAGCAGGATCTCCAGAGAGACGGGAGAAGGTAAGTCCCGGCCATAGGAGCCGATATGGATTCCCGTCAGCACAACCTCCTTGAATCCCTTCTCCTTCAAGGCCCCCAGATGCGGGATGATCTTCTCCAGCGGGAGGCTTCTCGATGGACCTCTGGCATGAGGGACGATGCAATAAGAACAACGGCTATTGCATCCATCCTGAATCTTCAAGAAGGCCCGCGTGTGGCGATGGAACGAGTGGAGAGGGATATCCCGAAGGGCGGTCTCTTCCTCAATATTCGAAACTTGAATCTTCGGCAGTTTGCCTTCTTGCATCAGGGGGAGAAGGTCAGGGATTTGATCCTTCTCTCTATTGCCGAAAAGGTAGCGGACCCCCTCGATGCCTGCCATGGCTTCAGGTTCCACCTGTGAATAGCATCCGGTGACGACGACCAGAGAATTGGGATTGGACCGGATAGCCCTTCGGATCATCTGCCTGGATTGAAAGTCGGCCCGATGAGTGACCGTACAGGTGTTGATGATCGTAATATCTGCCCCTTCTCCAAAGGGGACAAGACGGTACCCCTTCTGTTCCAAGGCGCTCATCAGCGCCTCCGATTCAAACTGGTTGACCTTACAACCGAGGGTGGCAATAGAAACGGTCGTCATATCCTTATTACAAATTACAAAATCTCAGAGGTTACTTGGTTATTAAGTTACTGAGTAATTGGGTCATTCAATGACGAATGACTTAATAGCCCAATGACTGAGTAACTTATCAGTTCAAGGCATCCCAAGCCGAATAAGTTTCACATTTCCCCAGACACCCATCTTGTCCCCGAAAATGATGAGTGTCCCCAAGACCCCGTCGATCTCTTTTCCTCTTTCCAGGCCCGATTCGACATCCTTCTTTTCCTTGACGACGTTTCCAACCGACGTTGCGGCAGCATCGGCAAGGGCTGCAGATTTGGAGAGGATAGAGACAGCATCTGCCTTTCCAAAACTGAGGGAAGGGCCCACCGTTCCCGAAGAGGTGCAGATGCCAAGAGGAGAATCTTCAGGACCAATCACAATCCCTAATTTCAGGCTGAGAGGAGAACCGCCGGCAAAAACTCCGATGGTCCGCTCTCTTGAAGTAGCGAGATAAATATCCCCGCCGTTCTCAATCATGATCTCTTTCGAGAAAGAGGACAAATCTCTTGCAACGAATTCCGCCAGGGCTCCGGCTACCGATGCCATTGGCCCGACCTGAGCCAACTGAGCGGTTCGGATCATCTCTCGAACGATCTCCGGGGCATAAGGATCATCCTCCACGGGAATGAGGCTTGTTTGGAATTCGGGTCTTTTTTCGATATAGGTTTCGAGTTGATAACGATATTTCAATACCGCTTCCCTGGTTTCATTGGCAAGGTCCCTCTCCGCCCGAACGAGGAGGTCTGTCTCCTTGACCATGACCTCAAATTTGACGAGATCGTCTGTCTTAACTAAATTCCGGTAGACCCTTTCTTCGTACATGATTCATCTCTTACGGAGACCCTTGAATGATCTTCATCAAATCCTTCTGTTTCCTTCGTCATAAGCCTCCGGATGCAAATGTTTCCAATGCCCAGGCCACCCGGCTTTCCGGCGTCATGAAGATATCAGAGGGTGCCCTGTCAATCGATTCGAGTTGGCGCCGGAGACCTCTTCGGTTTGCGATCTGGATCTGGAGGCCCGGACGAGCGTTCAGCTCAAGAAGGAGTGGACCCCGCTGCCAATCGATCACCACATCGACTCCAAGGTAACCGAGCCCGGTCATGTCGAAGGCCTTTGCTGCCATCAAAAGAATTTGTTCCCAATGAGGCACCTGTATGCCGCTGATCCGATTGCCCGTGTCAGGGTGATGGGTGACGATCCCCGAATGATGAACTCCTGTCAGGGTGATCCCTTCCCTGATTGCGATCCCAGCGCCGATGGCACCTCGATGGAGATTGGCTTTTCCGTCGGAGACTCGGGTGGGTAAGCGAACCATCCCCATGAGTGGAATGCCACGATAAACAATGATCCGAATGTCCGGGACACCCTGATAGGTCACGGATGCGAAGGTCGGATCAGGATGAATCAGGGTTTCGATGAGGGCACGATCCTCGAGGGCCTCGAGGGAGTAAACTCCAGACAGGATATCCGAGATGTGATAGGTGAGGTCCATCCATGTGAGAACCTCACCGCTCTGCTTTATAAAACCTTCTCCCTGATGATCTGTGATCAGCAGAATACCGCTTCCTCCCGCACCACGGGAAGGCTTCACAACGAATTCATGCAGCCCCCCCATGGCCTTTTTCAGACCGGAAATATCCCCGTGATATTGAATCACGTGATAGAGAGGGGGAGTCTGAATCTGGTGTCTCTCAGCGAGGTCTTTTGTCAGCAGCTTATCGTCCACAAGTGGAAAGGACGAGCGCGGGTTGCACCGCATGATATACTCGGCATTTCGGCGATTCATGCCGAGGACTCCGGTGTCTCGAAGCCGGGAAATCGCTTGGTAGATCATGCTGAGCCTCTTAGCTTCCGGAAACGGATGATCTCTGAAAGTCGGTAGCCGGTATAACGGCCTAAAAGCACTTGAAAGGCAGCCACCGCAAAGAGGAGTTCTGGATAGACAAAGAAGGTGAGCTGCAGGGGCTCGAAATGGAGGATTTCGTGAGTGATGATGGCCACCGCGGCGCTCCCGGCGGCGGTTCGAAATCCTTCACGGGCTCCTGCCTCCTCCACGACGACAAAGAAACGCTCGATGGTCATCGTCAAAATGACAAAGGGAAGCAGCCCGATGGCCATCAATGCACGCAGTTGCAGCTTATTGCCGGTCAGGGCGAAGACCGTAAAAGAAGCAATGACGAGTGTCAGGAGGACCGAGAGACGTGGAACTAAGAGGAGGTGGAGTCTGTCCATCGAGCGGCGCACGATGTAACCGATGAAGACAACCCCTCCAAAGATTCCCAGTCCATAGACCAGTCCCGTATTTCGGAAAGCAAGGGCCATGAGGACCGGCATGAAGATCCCAAATGTTGGAAACCCGATGAGGTTGCGCAGGATGCAGATCATCAGGGCCCCGATCGGGACGAGGAGAAGAATACGAAAGATTCTTTGAAACTCAGGAGGCAGGCGAAACAGGGACCATTGATCGAGAAACCTTTCGGAACGAATGATGCGTTCAAAGTGAAAACGCCAGCGGCTGATGATCTGCTCGCTCAAGGTCCAACGGACCCACGATAGCTGCCCGTCGGAGATGCGTACCACAGGCAACCCGTCCGTCGTTAATGGAAGAAGAGCGATGGATTTCCAAAAAACTTCTCCTGTCTCGGGCTGCAGGTTCTCCCAATCTTGGCCGGTCCATACCTCGATCCAGACGAGAAGTGAAGTGGTCACGTTTTCGGTGAGGTAGAGCCCTTCAAAGGGTCGGGCAGGGAGGCCAGCAGCCCGAAGCAGAGCCAGAAGCGCTTCCAGCCTGCCATGTTTCTCCTCAAACGCTGACCATGCCTGAAGGTCTTGCTCATCCGGGTCAGGGGCCCCCCAATTGCCCCTTACGGTTGCTGCCACGGCACGAAGTCGTGCCGGCGGCGCAAGGGAACTCCACTTTTTCACCAGACGTTCTGCCAAGGCCTGGTCTGTTTTCCCGAGGCTCACTCGGTATGGCTCAAGTTTGGGTGCTTTGGTTTTGGAAGAGCGTTGGGGAGCCTTCTGGATCGTTGCCCGATACTCAATCACTTCTCCTTCCGGGCCCACATCGCCTGACCAGATACCGACCTGATTCGGTCCCTCACGAAGGAGGTTGAAATTCAGTTTACCCGAGGTGATTCGTTCCTCGAGCACGATTCCTCGCGGATCGGTATAGGGGAGCCCGATCATGACACGGATTCCCTCCTGGTCACCCTGGATGTGGGCCTTCATATCGAGTTGCCAGACCTTTCCCGGGGCGGTTGGAAAGACCGGATAACCAAGCCAGAGAACGCGGTAGCTGATGAAAGCAAAGGAAAGGAGAAGGAGTCCTACCGCCAGCACAACTGCGGGGCGCTTCATTTTGAGAAAACCTCCGGACAGCTGGGTGGAAGGCAGTTCGACTTCATGCAGTCAACGACAAAGTTCCCTCTGAGGACATTACGCCCCACAATGAATGGGTGCTTGACCATTGAGCGGTCGTTGAGATTGACTCTGGTACGGATCCGCTTGGGACCAATGCAGATCTCCATCTCCACGACAGGCCGTCTTTCCCGGATCTCAGCAGATCGAACATATCGCCAATCCACGATAGGCAAACGCAACTTTAAGCCACCGTACTCGTCCGGTAACCTGAACTCAGCGATCTTGTCTTGAACCTTTAAACCTCGCGCGTCAAGGGAAGACGTGGCCGCGCCCGTGTCGATGCGCGCAGGGAGCTTCACACCCCATGGCAAGAGGAGGATATCCTCTACTAACCCGATGGAGATCTTTTTTTCGGAGCGGACCGTTTCCGGAGCGATGAGAAAGAGCAGGCCAAAGGCTAAGACAAAGATCATCCCCATGGATCCCTCCTTTTGAGTTTGGAAAAATCCGAAGAGTGCCGAAATGCTACCTTTGAATGGCCGTTCACATTCCTTCATTGGAGCCATTATACCAGACTTTATGGAAAGCGGGTAGGGATGATGCCATTAGAATTCGGGTGATAAACGGAAAGGGCCGACGAAGAGATCGGCCCTTTCGGATACCCCAAAAGCAGGTTGCTCTTTCTTATAAATATTTCTGAATCAGGATCTCGGCGATCTGAACGGCGTTGAGGGCAGCGCCCTTACGGATATTGTCCGACACGATCCACAGATTGATTCCATTCGGGATCGATTCGTCCTCCCGAATCCTTCCGACAAAGGTCTCATCCTTGCCTGCTGCGTGAATGGCCAGTGGATATTCAGCCTTCTTAGGATTATCCACGACAACCACACCCGGCGCCTTCGAAAGGATGTCCTTCACGTCCTGGACGGTCAATTTCTTCTCGGTCTCGATATTGACCGATTCCGAATGGCCGTAGAAGACCGGGACCCTGACCGTTGTGGCCGTGACACCGATTGAAGGATCTTCCATGATCTTCTTGGTCTCATTGACCATCTTCATCTCTTCTTTCGTGTAGCCATTTTCAAAGAAGACATCGATATGGGGAAGGCAGTTGAAAGCAATCTGATGAGGATAGACCTCCTTCTTGATCTCCTTTTGATTATAGATGGCGAGGACCTGGGACTCCAATTCCTGGATCGCCCTCTTTCCCGTTCCCGAAACAGCCTGGTAAGTCGAGACCACAACCCGTTTAATCCGGGCCGCATCATGGATGGGTTTTAGAGCGACGACCATCTGGATCGTCGAGCAGTTGGGGTTTGCAATGATATTCTTTTTTGAATATTGGGCGATCGCATGGGCGTTTACCTCGGGCACGACCAAAGGGACCTCAGGGTCCATTCGAAAAGCGCTGGTATTGTCAATGACCACACAGCCCGCCTTGCCGGCGATCGGGGCGAACTTTTCGCTCACCGAACCCCCCGGAGAAAAGAGGCCCACATCCATTCCGGAGAAGGAGTTCTCGTCCAAGACTTGAACGGCATAGGACTTTCCCTTGAACTGGATCTTCGTCCCTGCCCCCCTTGTGGAGGCACAGAGCTTCAGGTTGTCTACGGGAAAGTTCCTCTGCTCCAGAATGGCGACCATCTCGTTTCCGACTGCACCGGTTGCCCCTGCCACGACGACATTGTATTTAGCTTTTTTCATCGAATCCTCCTGGTGAATAAAAACAGGGATGTCGACCTGAACACCCCTGTCCCTTGGATACTTCCTTGTATCAATTTATAATTATGAGAAATGACGGTATATTGTCAAGAGGGATTCAAAAATTTATTTTTATCTCTTCTCCTTCGACGTCTTCTTTCGCAGATGGCGAACCAACCCCCCGTCCTGAATCAATTCCTGCATGAAAGGCGGAATGGGTTTTGAAATGAACTTTTTCTTTTGGGTGATGTCGAAGATCTCACCCGTTGTGAGGTTCACCCGGACGCGATCCCCTTCCTGGATCGCCTCCGAGGCCTCGGAGGATTCCAGAAGAGGGAGGCCGAGGTTGAGCCCATTTCGATAGAAGATTCGGGCAAAACTCTTGGCAATGATGCAGGAGATTCCCGCCGCCTTGAGGGCAAGGGGTGCATGTTCCCGGGAGGAGCCGCAGCCGAAATTCTTGTCTGCGATCAGGAGATCTCCTTTTTTCACCTCTTTGGGAAACCGGGGTTTTTCATCCTCCATCGCATGCTTTGCCAACTCCTTAGGGTCGGACGTGTTGAGGTAACGAGCAGGAATGATCGCATCCGTATCGATGTCTGATCCAAATTTCCAGATTCTTCCTTCGAGTATCATATCTCTTACCGTTCCGTATTCGTCTCCTAATAACTCAAGAACCAATGACTCAATGACCTATTTTCTTTACGACTTCATCGGGATGACAAATTCTTCCCTTGATCGCGCTCGCCGCAGCCACGGCAGGACTGGAGAGATAGACCTCACTTCCCGCATGCCCCATCCTGCCACGAAAATTGCGGTTCGTCGTGGCCAAGGACCTCTCCCCTTCTGCCAAGACGCCCATATGCCCTCCAAGACAAGGCCCGCAGGTAGGGGGGCTGATGACCGCCCCGGTTGAGAGAAATATTTCAAAGAGCCCTTCCTTCAAAGCCTGGTGGTAAATCTCCTGGGTGGCCGGGATGATGATCAGCCGCAATGAAGGAGCAACCTTTTTCCCTTTCAATATCTTTGCCGCTACGCGAAGGTCTTCGAGACGACCGTTGGTACAGGAGCCGATGACGACCTGATCGATCTCAATCTTTCCCAGCTCCCTCACATCTTTGGTGTTTGAAGGGATATGAGGGAGAGAGACTTGGGGATAGATCTCGGAGGCATCATATTCGTGCACGGCTGCATACCGGGCATCCGGATCGCTGGCGTAGAGCTTATAGGGTCTCTTGGCCCTCTTTCTGACGTAGTGAAGGGTGATTTGATCGGGCTCAAAAATGCCGCTCTTTCCTCCGGCTTCGATCGCCATATTGGCCATCGTAAATCGGCCTTCCATGGGAAGGCTCCGGATCGCCTCTCCAGAGAATTCCATGGCTTGATAAAGAGCTCCGTCCACTCCGATCTGCCCGATCGTGAAGAGGATAAGATCTTTTCCGGAGACCCAGGGCTTGAGCTTTCCGTAAAAGATGAACTGGATGCTCTCCGGCACTTTAAACCAGAGCCTTCCTGTAGCCATGGTTGCGGCCAGGTCGGTGCTGCCCACGCCGGTGGAAAAGGCTCCCAGGGCACCATACGTGCAGGTGTGACTGTCGGCGCCGATCACCACGTCTCCTGGCAGAACCAGGCCTTTTTCAGGGAGAAGGGCATGCTCGATCCCACAGGCCCCGATTTCGAAATAATGGGTGATGCGATGGGCCTTCGCAAAATTCCTGAGAATCTTACATTGTTCGGCAGAGAGGATGTCCTTGGCAGGCGTGAAGTGATCGGGGACTAAGACGATACGATCCCGGTGGAACACCTTTTTTGCGCCCATCTCCTCAAAAGCCTGGATGGCAAGAGGCGCGGTCACATCATTTCCGAGGGCCAAATCGACCCGGGCGTCAATGAGGTCACCCGGAGAAACCTCCTTCTTCCTGGCATGAGAGGCCAGGATCTTTTCCGTAATGGTCATCGGTCTATTCATTTTCATATTCTCGATCCGCAGTCGAATAGTCTTATTGTCACTTAGTCAAATAGTCTTAATTCTTCGCTACACAGCGAAGGACTATGCGACTAAAGGCTATCCGAAATTTACATTCCCGTGAACTTCTGTTTCTTGAACTCCATCTTATTGAGGGCATTGATATAAGCCTTGGCACTGGCGACGATCACATCCGTGTCTGCCCCTTGACCGATAACGGTGTAACCCTTCTCCTCCAGTCTGACCGTGACCTCCCCTTGCGCCTCTGTTCCGCCGGTGATCGCGTTAATGGCGAACTGCAACAATTTTGACCTCGTGCGGGTAATCTTCTTGATCGTCTTAAAGATCGCATCGACAGGGCCATCGCCAAACCCTGCCTCCTGAATCAATTTCCCGTCCACTTCCATCTTGACGGTCGCGGTCGGCACGGTCATATTACCGGCAATCACATTGAGGTAGTCGAGTCGAAAGCGTTTAGGCATCCGAAGGATTTCCTCCACCACGATCGACTCGATATCCTCGTCATAAATCTCGCGCTTTTTGTCCGCCAGTTGCTTGAATCGACTAAAGGCCTTTTCCAGATCCTCATCCGAAAGCAAATACCCCAAATCTTTCAACCGATCTCGAAAGGCATGGCGGCCAGAGAGCTTTCCCAAAACGAGAGAAGTCTTCGGGATTCCCACGGATTGAGGGGTCATGATCTCATAGGTCAATTTTTCCTTCAGGATACCATCCTGGTGAATCCCGGATTCATGGGCAAAGGCATTGGCCCCCACGATCGCTTTATTGGGCTGAACCAGCATCCCGGTGATTTTAGAAACCAAGCGACTGGTGGAAAAGATGTGCTTCGGGTTGAGACGGGTTTGAAACCTAAACAGATCCTTTCGTGTTCGAATCGCCATGACCACTTCTTCGAGCGAAGCATTGCCGGCCCTCTCCCCGATTCCATTGACGGTGCACTCCACCTGTCTGGCACCGTTTTCAACGGCTGAAAGGGAGTTTGCGACGGCCAATCCTAAATCATTATGACAGTGGACGCTCACGGTCACTTTTTCAATCCCCTTCACTTCCCGTCGAAGGGTCTGGATCAGCTTTCCGAATTCTGAAGGGATGGCGTAGCCCACCGTATCAGGAATGTTGATGGTGTTTGCCCCAGCTCGGATGGCTGATTCGATCACCGCAGAAAGAAATCGGACATCACTTCGGGTGGCATCCATGGCTGAAAATTCGACGTTGGATGTATAACGCCTTGCCCTCTCTACGGACTGGGCCGCAATCTTGACGACCTCCTCCTTCGATTTCTTCAATTGGTATTTGAGATGGATATCGGAGGTGGAAATAAAAGTATGGATTCTCGGAAAGGCTGCTTCTTTGACCGCTTCCCAAGCCCGGTCAATATCTTGAGGATTTGCCCTGGCCAGGGCAGCCACCTCCGAACGCTTGATCGTCCGGGAAATTGCCGTGACCGCTTCAAAATCTCCTTCTGAAGAGATGGGAAAGCCGGCTTCGATGATATCGACGTTCAGTTTCTCTAATTGCTGGGCGACCCGCACCTTCTCGGCTACATTCATCGTCGCCCCGGGAGATTGCTCCCCGTCCCGTAGGGTCGTGTCAAAGATTTTAACCAGCTCCTTCATCCTCTTACTTCTCCTTCAAGTATTCCGTAACGTGACCGTATCCCTGCCTGCCCGGCAGACGGGCACAGGCAGGCGCATCCGTTTATCTATATTTCATAACTCATAACTCAAAACAATTCCAACACCCGTTGATAAAATTCTTTCTCTTCCCATATCCTTGCCTCGATGCGAAGGGCCCGAATCGGAAGGCGCACAAGATCCAATCTTTCTAATTTTACCATATCCTTCTCCGTTGTCACAAACCAGTCCGCCCCTTTTCCTTGTTTTTCGAGAAGAACCATATCTCTGGCCGTGTACGGATGGTGATCCGGGAAGAAGACTTCTCTCATAATCTCCATCCCGCATCTCTCCAATAGGGTTGAAAAGTAGTGAGGGTTAGCGATTCCGGAAAAGGCGAGAGCCTTTCTTCCTTTAAGAGAGGGAAGGTCCTCCCACTCCTTTTGAGCGCCGATCAAGCCTAAGGGTTCATAATGACTATGAAAGATAGGTGACGAAGGCTGAATCTCACGGAGTTTTGTTTCCAGAGGCCGGCATTCTTCGGGATCCTCCACTTTGGTGAGAAGGAAGAGGTGAGCCCTCCGAAGATGAGAGAGGGGCTCCCTCAGAATACCTCTCGGAAGAAGATGGCGGTCTCCAAACCCGAAATGTGAATCAATCAACACGATATTCAAATCTCGATAAAGCTGAAGATGCTGGTAGCCATCATCCAGGATCAGCCCGCGGACGCCAAATCGTTGAAGAGCCATCTGGCCCGTGACGAAACGGTCTTTCCCGACAAAGACAGGAATGTTCTGAAGGGATTTGGCCATCAGGAAAGGCTCGTCCCCTGACTCCTCCGGTGAGAGAGAAAAAACCTGGTCCTTGTTCACGAGTGACCCAAAACTCTTCGTTCCCTTATATCCTCTACTCAGAATGGCCACTGGAATTCCCCGTTCCGCCAATCCCTTTGCCAGTGCCATCACAAGAGGGGTTTTCCCGGTTCCTCCAACGGTGATGTTGCCCACACTGATGACTGAAGAGGAGAGACGCTTGGGCCTCTTGAGACCAAGGGTGTAGAAAAGCCCCCTTGTCCGAACCCATCCTCCGTAAGGAAAGGAGAGAAGGTGAAGCGGGAAGAGAAGGATCTTCATCCAGAAGGACTTCTCTTTTTGATAAAGGATTCGGTCAATGCGACGAGTCATAATCTATTTCAAATTTCAAATTGCAGATTTCAGATTGAATTTGAGCTCCATTCAGGTTTTCAATTTGAAATCTAAAATCTGCGATCTGCAATATCTCTTAGAAAGGGCCTGATCTCCCCCATCATCCTTCCGGTTGCCCCTTGGTGCCTCTGGAGAAACTGATAGCCTTTTTCTCCCATTTCCTTCCGCCCTCCTTCGTCAGAAAGGAGGCGCTTCAAGTGAAAGGCGAGTTCCTCCTTCCCTCCCGCCTGAATCGCTCCTCCTGCTTGAATCAGATGGCGGGAGATCTCTGAGAAGTGGAACATGTGAGGACCGAAGAGAACGGGCTTCTTGAAGAAGAGAGGCTCAAGGGGATTATGGCCCCCTACGGGGACGAGCGTTCCGCCGATGAAGACTAAGGTCCCGAGGCTGTAAAGATTCATCAATTCACCCATGGTATCAAGGAGAATGACCTCGGGCACCTCGTTCTGTTCTCTGGCCGGTCGTCCCTGATCCGATGAAAGGGACGTCTTCCTACTCCAAAGAATCGATTCCTTTTTCAAGACCCGCTCCACCTCCTCCAGACGATCGAGATGCCGTGGGGCCAAGACAAGGACGAGATGGGGATCAAACTTTTTCAGGTCTTTGAAGAGACCGAGCAAAATCTCTTCCTCTCCGGAGTGGGTTGACCCTGCGATGAGAAGGGTTTCCTTCCCCTGAAGATTGAGGGACTTAGCCATTTCGGCCAATGCCTCTTGGGCAAGCGGGGGAGCAGGCTGATCGAATTTTAGATTTCCAACCACTCGCGTTCTATCAAGCGCCGCACCGATCTCAACGATTCTCTTTCGATCTTCCTCTGTTTGCATCAGGAAGAGGGAAATCCCTTTCAAACAGTCTCTAAAAAAGGACCTGAAGAAGAGGTAACGGCGAAATGACTTTTCCGAAACTCTTCCATTGAAGAGGATGACCGGTATCCCATTCTTCCCACAGGACATAAGAAGATTGGGCCAGAGCTCTGTCTCCGCGAGAAGGACGAGACCGGGATTCATATTTCGAAGAATCCTTCGGATCGCCAGGGGATAATCGATGGGAAGGAAGAAAACGCGATCCGCTTCCGGGATCATCTTGGCCCGCTCGTTTCCCGTCCGGGTCATCGTCGTGAGCGCAATGGGACGTTGTGGAAACTCTTTCTTCAGGGCCTTGAGGAGAGGTATCGTGCAGAAGACCTCGCCAACGGATGCGGCATGGACCCAGACAGGCTTTCCGTCAGAGAGGGTAGGGAAAAATCCCATCCGCTCGATCATCTCCCTCCGAAACCTTCCGCTGATTAGAGCCCTGATTAGAAAATAGGGCGAAGCGAAGATCAGGAAGGATGTGAGAAGGATATTGTAGAATAGATGAGTCATGAACCCATTCTCTGCCCCACCCTCAACCTCCAAGGGGGGGAGGGGGGAGTATATATTTTCATCCTTGGTGAAGGCTATCATAACAGGTTCTTTTATTCAATGAAAGTTTATCCCCTATGGCGAAAAGGGATCTGTTTGGTATCGACTTGTCCCGCTCTTCAGAGCGCGGAGCCGAAGGAGTTGATTTAATTTGAGAATAGTCTATACTTACAGGGGATAAAACTCGATATGGATCCGAAGGGAAATTATGAAAGGGCAACACGTCGATATATGGTCTGAGCAAGAAGTCGTGAGCTACCTCCAGGGCCTCGTGAAAAAAGGGAGTGTGAAGAGATGTTCGAAACTGAGGCTTGAAAAGGGGTATCTCAATGCCTATTACCCGCGCTGTATCAAGGGGTGTGCGAGTCGTGAGGAAGCGGACAATGTTAAGACTTCTCCCAAAGGCGATTCCGCTCCCAGGCAGTATGCGTGGCCGGTCTGTCCGGAGACTTGTCTCTCTTTTGAAGAGACTGCGGATTTCACCCGGAGTTTGTTGGCAAAGCCAATGGAAGAACGAATCATGGAGAAAGAGCCTCCAGCCATTCCTGCAGTGGCCGCCACTATCCAGAAACGCGAGGAAAAGAAGGGTTTGACATCGAAAAAAACCCTTAAGAGGGACGGCCAAATGGCCATGAGGGTCGACGAGCATCTTTCGGAGGCGCAGATAAGGAAGCTGAAGAAGTTATCGAGGAAGACAGGCCTTCCGGTTTCGGAACATATTCAGCGAGCCATTGACGAGTATTTGTCCGGACAAGAGACGGAGAATGAGTGAAGTCGAGCTTACTTTGAATCAAGAAAGCAGCCCCTGCCTCCGACCGGGATGCAGGGGATGGATGGCATTGAGAAAGACCTCGTTTCAAACTTCTCGGAACCTCAAATCAGGAGTTGGAGGGATCTTACCGGGTGGGGGGAGGCAGATGAATAGAAAAGAATGCTTTGGTTCAATGAATGAAGTCGTCCTTGAAGACGGCCTCACAAAAATTCAGACAAAACCCGCGTGTCGCGATTGTCAGGAATTTCGGGATTGTTTACTTCACAGCAAACAGCCCCTGGAGGAGAAAGACGAAGGGGATGAGCCGAAAAAGCAAGATATCATCGCCCGAATCATAGACCTCTCCCAGGTTTTTTCAAATGAAATTGGATTATGCTTATTAGAGTTTCTGAACAGAATCTACAGCTCCGCCCTGGGAACGATCCTTTTCAGAAACTTTCTATTGTTTTATGAAGTTCCAAGAGACACCTTTTCCGTTTCGCTGAGCATCCCCATCTCCCCTTCCACTCTTGCTCTGCTTCAGGAAGGGGGGATGGAAGGGGAATATCCTGCGGATCAACCCAAGACCTCTCGCCGAGAGATTCTCCCCAAAGGGTTTTCCTTCCACATCATTTTGATCCAAAGAACTTTTCCGAATAATCGAAAAGCCAATATGGGGCTGCTTGCTCATGAAGTGGCCCGCATGTTTTCTTCCGAAAGCAGAGGCATCAGTCAGATCCTTCAGACGCTCACTGACTCTGAAACCAGTTTTTTTAAGAAAATGGGATCCGAGGAGCAGATCATTTGGTTAATGAAGCGATGGGGATTTCAAGATGAACTGGAGGCAATTCGGAAAGAGATAGGACCGCTTGATGGGAAAAGGAGGAATTAATACAAACGTATAGAATAAGTTGACATAAGCGTTATATATTGTCATTCCCGCGCAGGCGGGAGTCCCCTGTGAACCAACCTTCAGGAAGATTATCTTAAATCAAAATAGTGATCTGCTTCTTCGGTCAGCTCGTTGAGGCGCTTCTCCAAGAGGGCTCTCCTTTCCTCGAGATGGGTCCGGTCCCCATTGGGATCAACCGAAACGGGTTCCCCCCAGACGAAGACGCCCCTTGAAAAAGGATATGGGAGGAGGAAATGATCCCAGGTCTTTAAGATTTTCCTCCTTGAGGAACTGAAACTCAACGGGATAACGGCTCTTCCTGTCAGTTTGGCCAGTTCAATGACACCCATTTGGACACGGCAGCGAGGCCCCCTTGGTCCGTCCGGAGTGATGGCGAGATCGGACCCATTCCGAAGGGCCTTCAGCATCTGCTTAAAGCCGGAGAAACCTTTCCGGGTAGTTGAACCCAAGATCGCATGAAATCCAAACCGTGTGAGTGCTTTCCCCACCACCTGTCCGTCTCGATGGGAAGAGACGAGGAAACTGAGGTTTTTGCCTTTGTAAATGAGGGGCATCATCAAAAGCCTTCCATGCCAGAAAACGCCAATGGCGGGTTTCTTTCTGTTCCAGGAATCCGGATTGATCTCTTCAAATCGCATGGTTCGGCCCAAGAACTTGATCGTCCAGTAGGCCAGCCACGGACCCCACCACGCCACGACTTTTTTTTTCAGAGATTTCAACACCGTATTCGTTTCTCTTGTTTCTCTTGTTTTTCTCGTCTATCTGGTTCATCTGGTTGATTTGGTCTGTTTGGTTTGTCTGGTTTGAACGAACAAGAGAAACCAGATAGACCAGAGGGACCAGATAGACTAAATTAGTAGATCTTCTTGGCTTTGGTTTCTCTCCGGGCTCTTGTCCCATCGTCTTTGAATTGAAGTTCGTAGAGCCGCCGATATTCACCCTGGAGATTCATTAAGGCCTCATGAGTTCCTTCTTCCACAATTTGACCATGAGAGAGAACAATGATCCGGTGCGCATTTCGGATGGTCGAAAGCCGATGAGCAATGACGAAGACCGTTCGACCTTTCATCAAATATTCCAGGGCATGTTGAACCTCTGTTTCAGAATCGGAATCCAGGGAGGAAGTGGCTTCGTCCAATATCAGAATGGGGGCATTCTTTAAAAGGGCTCTGGCAATGGAGAGCCGCTGGCGTTCTCCGCCCGAGAGCTTAACCCCCTGCTCACCGATCGTCGTCTCGTAACCTTGAGGCAATCTTTGGATGAAGTTATGGGCGTTGGCTGCTTTTGCCGCCCTGATGATCTCTTCATCCGAGCATTTCATATTGCCATAAGCGATATTGTTCCGGACTGTGTCATTAAAGAGAATCGTCTGTTGGGTAACGAGGCCGATCTGATCCCGTAAAGATTTGAGGGTGACTTTTCGAATGTCACCCCCGTCGATGAGAATCTGGCCTTGCTCCACATCATAGAAACGGGGAAGGAGATTGACCAAAGAGGTCTTTCCTGCCCCACTCATTCCCACGAGGGCGATTACCTCTCCCACGTTCACATGAAGGCTGATATCTTTGAGAACGACCTCCTCATCATACTTGAAGGAGATCTTCTGAAAGTCGATTCCTTTGGAGACAGGGGGCAGAGGATGGGCCCCTTCTTCATCCTTGATGTCTGTTGCCGTGTCGAGAATTTCAAAGACCCGCATGGCCCCTGCCAAACCCTCCTGGATCTCGAGATTAACCTTGCTCAGTTCGCGCACGGGGGCATAGAGCATGAAGAAGGCGGCGAGGAAGGATAGAAAGGCTCCGGGGGTCAATTCTCCTCGTATGATCAGGTAGCCCCCTACCCAGATGATGATGGCGGCTGCAATCCCTCCCAGCAATTCCATCAAGGGGTGGGAAAGGGACCGGATCCTCACCCGCTTAAGGAAGGTCCTGAATAACCGGTCGTTTTCTTCGGCGAAGCGCCGTTTCTCATACTCTTCCATGTTGAAGGCCTTGACGATCCGGTTGCCGGTAATGGTCTCGTGAAGAAAGGATGTGATGAAGCCATACCGCTGTTGCCCTTTCCGGGCGTACTTGCGCATCCTCTTTCCCAGCTCTTTGATCGGGATGATTCCAACCGGGAAAATGATGAAGGCGATGATCGCCAGCTTCCAGCTTTGGTAGAAGATGACCCCGACCAGGCTGAATATGGTAAAGGCATCCTTAAGAACTCCCGCAATGGTATTGGAAACGGCACCCTGAATCAGATTGACATCGTTCGTGATCCGCGAGATGAGGGTTCCGGTGGAGGTCTTCGTAAAAAAGGAGAGGGAAAGGGCCTGGAGATGATTATACAGTTTCTCCCTGAGATCGGCGATCACCTTGAGACCGACAAAGTTCATCAGATAGGCCTGCCCATAACTGAAGATCCCCCTGAACAGGAAGAGGAGGATAATGGCGACAGGGAGAATACGGAGCATCTCCGTGCCCTGGATGAGAAAGAGGCTTTCGAGATGGAGTCGCACAATGATCTTTGTGAGGAGGGGTGGAATCTTCTCCTTGTTGAGGAAGACGCCATCGATAACGGGTTTCACAAGGAGTGCCTGAAAAGAGGTCGAGAAAGAGTAAAGGACCATACAGATCATGGCGAGGCCCAATTTGATCCAGTAGGGCTTAACCAGTTCAAGGAGGCGACGATAGAGAAACATAGTGGAACCAAATCCCAATGACCAAATCCCAAGCTCCAAATAAGCACCAATGATCCAATGACCAACCTTAAATCTTGATTATTGGAGATTGAAATTTATTTGCCTACCTGCCAGCGGGCAGGGGCATTGGTGCTTGGGATTTGGAATTTCATAATCACTTACAATCGGCCCTCCTTAGAGTATCATATTGAGAGGCATGTAGCAATGACATAACGATGTGGGCGGCCCGTTCGGCTGCTCCGGGTTCTCCCAAACTCTGGCGTTCCCCGGTCATCGCTTCGATCATCCTTCGCCGCAGAATCGGATCTCTCAGAATACGAAGGGCTTCCTCGGCGACCTTTTGTGGCTGGACCTCATGCTGAATCAGTTCGGGCACGATCTCTCTTCCCGCCACCAGATTGACCAGGCCGATATGGTCCACCTGGATCAATGCCCTTCCAATCCAATAGGAAAGGAAGGAGACCTTGTAAACGATGACCATGGGCTTTGCGAGGATCGCTGCCTCCAAGGTCGCCGTTCCCGAGGCGGTGATCAGGAGTTCAGAGATGTTCATCGCATCGTAAGTCCAGCCCTCGACCATCTTCACCGGCACGGAAATATTTCTCATCCAGGGAGAGAGGGTCTCTTGGAGAATTCCGGGGGCCAGAGGGATGATAAACTGAAGATCGGGCATCTCTTTTTGGAGGAGATCGGCTGCTCCAAGAAGCGGGGGGAGAAGCCTCTTCACCTCATCCGGCCGGCTCCCCGGAAGCAATGCAATGGTCCTCCGTTTGGGATCAAGACCGAATCGTTCAAAGGCCGCCTCTTTGGGAAGGCCGGGTTTTACGATATCGAGCAGTGGATGGCCGACCCACTCGACATCGACGCCTGCCGCTTCATAGAGGGGAACCTCAAAGGGGAAGAATACGACCATCTTCTTCACCCGCTGGGCGATCCCTTTAATCCGTTTGGGCCTCCAGGCCCAGATCTGAGGGCTGATATAATAGAGAACCGGGATATCCCGTCGGTGGACAATCCTGGCCAAACGGAGATTGAAATCCGGAAGATCAATCAGGATCACAAGGTCGGGTCTCTCCCGATCGAGGAACTTCTTCACGCCCCGGAAGACCTTCAGGATCGATCCCAGTTTGAGAAAGACTTCGGTTATCCCTACCACAGAAAGGGAGGAAGAGGGATAGAGGAGTTGCATTCCCATTCTCTGTAGGCGTTCTCCCCCAATCCCGGAAAAGCGGATGTCGGGATCGATGTGGTGGATGGCTTCCATGAGATGGGCACCGTGGAGGTCTCCCGAGGCTTCTCCGGCGACCATCAAGATCTTCATCGGTCTCATCCGTTTGATCGCCCTTTTTCTTCTCCTGTCCTGCCCTCGTCAATTTTCTGGACGATCCGGAGGGCCACTTCCAGGGCCCGTTTTCCGTCCCACCCGGAAACCCGGGCAGGCTTTCGATTTCGCACGCTCTGGAGGAAAGAACGAATCTCAGCGTCCAAAGAGTCGACCCGGGTGACAGGAATCTCTTCGGTCACGATTTCGAGAGGCCGATCCTTTCCTGGAGGAGCGGCCCTTTTTGCGAAAGAAACCTTTTGGGTGAGGTAATCAAGGGAGAGGGTGCCATTGGGCAGAAAGATTCGGGCCCGCCGGATCTTCTCACTGGAAACCCGGCTTACCGTCAAATTGGCCTTGCATCCGTTTTCGAACTCGATTGTGGCATTGGCAATATCGGAGTGGGGAGTGAGGATCGGGATCCCCACGGCATGGACCCCCCTCACCTCCGAGTGGATGAGGTTTAAAAGGATATCGATATCGTGAATCATGAGATCGAGAACGACATTCACATCGGTTCCCCTCCCTGGAAAAGGGCCTAATCGATGGGATTCGATATACAAGGGGGATAGAAGGATTCCTCCCAAGGAGGAAAGGGCGCCATTGAATCGTTCCAAATGACCCACCTGGAAGATCAGACCTTTGGATTCTGCCATCCCGATCAGTTCTTCCGCCTCCTCGAGAGTTTGGGTCATCGGTTTTTCAAGGAGGACGTCGATCCCTTCAAGGAAAAAGTCTTTGGCAATGGGAAAGTGTGCCACGGTGGGTACGGCGATGCTTACGGCCTGAACCTTGTCGAAAAGGGCGGAGTGGTGGAAGAAAGGCTGGGTCCGGCACTGTTTCGCAATTTCCTTAGCCCGGGAAGGATCCACGTCGACCACACCGGCCAGTTCTGCTTCTTCCATGTGGCAATACTTTTCTGCATGGAATTGGCCCAGATAACCGACACCGACCACACCCACCCTGATCTTGCCCACTTAACGGCTGATCCCCCTCTTCGAACGTTGGATGAAATGGAGAAGATGTTGGACCTCAGGCGTCTTGGAAATCTCATCCTCGGCGATCTTCTTGATGGCTTTCTCCAGTGTCAGAGCGGAACGGAAGACAATGCGGTAGGCCTTCTTCAGAGCCTTCAGGGTTTCCTCTGAGAAGTGATGCCGTTTGAGGCCCACCATGTTAAGCCCGAAAAGCTTGGCCCGACTTCCCGATGCCAACATGTAGGGAGGAATATCCAAGGTTACACCCGTGAGGCCACTGATGAAGGCATGAGCGCCGACCTGGCAAAACTGATGGATCGCGGAGAGGCCCCCAATGGTGGCATAATCTTCAATCAGAATATGCCCGGCCAAGGTGGCTCCATTGGCCAGAACGACCTGATCTCCAATTTGGCAGTCATGGGCTACATGGGAGTAGGCCATGAAGTAATTACGACTTCCGATGACGGTCTTTCCGCCTCCATGGGGGGTGCCTCGATGAAGGGTCACATACTCCCGGACAATATTCTGATCCCCGATCAGAAGAGAAGTCTCTTCTCCCTTATAGGCAAAGGCCTGTGGGGCTTCTCCAATGGAGGCAAATTGGAAGATCTGACATCCTTTTCCGATGTGAGTGCCTTTCCTGATCACGACATGAGGCCCGATCTTGGTTCCCCTTCCGATAAAGACTCCTTTTTCGATCACAGAGTAAGGGCCGATTTCGACTCCTTCTTCGATTTCAGCCTTGAAATCAATGATGGCAGTGGGATGGATCATTCTTCTTCTCCTAACATGGCCAGAAGGTCTGCCTCGGCAGCCAATTTTCCATCGACGAAGGCTTTTCCTCTAAATCCCCATATGGATTGGCGATGACGGGTGATCTCGAGTTCGAGGCGGAGTTGATCTCCGGGGATGACCGGCTTTCGGAACCGGACGTTATCCATCCCTAAAAAGTAGACCGGTTTTGTCTGATTCTCCTCTGGCAGCGATTTGAAAGCGAGGATCCCAGCGGTCTGGGCCATTGCCTCCACGATGAGCACACCCGGCATGATGGGTCGCTTGGGGAAATGGCCTGGAAAGAAGGGTTCGTTATAGGTGACGTTCTTGATCCCGACGATCCGTTTCCCGGGGTCCAGCTCCAAGATGCGATCCACTAATAAGAAGGGATAGGCGTGTGGCAGAAGGTTCATAATCTCTTTGATGTCGATCATCTAATTCTCCTTCTTTTCCGAGGGAAGCGCCTCTTCGATCTTCTTCAGACGCTTCTCGATTTCCATCAGGGTCTTCCTCATCTCCGGCAACTTCGAAGAGACGTTGGCGACCCGCAGCCATTCCCGATGGGGTAGCACCGGACTTCCGGCGTAAGCCTGGTTCGCAGCCAGATCCGAAGGGACTCCGGATTGAGCCCCCACCATCACGTTGTCTCCGATTTCGATATGGCCCGCCACCCCCACCTGCCCGCCGAGGGTGACATTGCTACCGATCTTGGTTGAGCCGGCGATCCCAACCTGAGCCACAAGGATCGAGTCTTCGCCCACGACGACATTATGGGCAACCATCACGAGATTGTCAATCTTCACACCCCTTCGGATGACCGTCTTGCCCAGTGCGGCCCGGTCGACAGTCGTATTGGCCCCGATCTCAACATCGTCCTCAATCTCCACCGTTCCGACCTGGGGAATCTTCACATTCTTCCTTCCCTCCTTCACGTACGCGAATCCATCTGCCCCGATCACCACGCCACTGTGGAGGATGACCCTTTTACCGATCACTGTCCCGGGATAGATGGAGACGTTGGGATAAAGGATCGATTCTTCGCCAATGGAGGAGCCCTCACCGACGAAGACCCCCGGATAGAGGGTCACTCGGTTTCCGATCCGGCAGCGCTCTCCGATCGAAACAAAAGGGTGGATGGTGATCTCTTGGCCCAACTGGGCGGTTGGGCTGATCCAGGCGTCCGGATCGATTCCTTTGGACCGGTAAGGTCTTTCTGAAAAAAGGGTCAGGATTTTTGCGAAGGCCAGATAAGGATTATTGACGCAGAGAAGAGGCTTCTCGGACGAGGGAATCTCTTTTTGGACGATGATTGCAGAAGCCTTCGTTTCGGCGAGCTTCGAGAGGTATCTGGGAGTCGCAATAAAGGTGATCTCCCCAGCCTGAGCCGCTTCGATGGCTGCCACTCCGGAGATCTCCACTTGATCCTCCCCGATGACCGTACCCCCGACATATTCGGCCAACTCTTTAAGGCGTTTTTTCATGCATTTACCCTATCCTGTATCGCCAAGAGCATCGCGCTCAAAATTCCAAATCCCAAATTCCAAATGAGCTCCAAGCACCAATTTCAAATGACCAAAACGATTTTGTTTGGGATTTTGAATTTTGATCATTGGAATTTGTCTGGGATTTGGCGCTTGTCATTTGGTGCCTATCATTTTTTCTGGGCATCCAGGATCTTGATCACCTGATCGGTGAGATCAGCGGACCGGGCTGAGAAGAGTACCATCGGTTCATTCTTGTCCAGAATGAGGGTATAGCCCTCGTCCACTGCTATTTTTTGAACCACTTTCTGCACCCCGGTTCCGATATTCTTCTCCAAGTCCTTCTGTTTCTGGGTCAAATCATTCTGGCTGTCCTGTCCCCATCTCTGAAAATCCCTCAGTTTTGTCTGGAATTCTTTTTCCTTAGCGGCTCTGGATTCTGGGGTCAACATCTTGTCCTGTTTATCCAGGGTGTCCTTCATCGTTTGGAGCTCTTTCTGCTTCTCAGCGATGAGACGCTGAAATTTCTCCATCTCCTTTGTCAGGGCTTTTTTGGCCTCCTTTCCTGCATTGCACTCATTGACCGCTCTCTGAATATCGACAAAACCGATTTTTAATTCTGCAGCCAAGACCGGTCCGAACCATCCCCCCACGAAAAGAATGATCCCAACGATCATCACAAGCCTTTTTGCTTTCATTGCTGTTTCTCCTCCATGCAAATTGAACCAATCAATACACGTTCCGTTACTGAGAGTAATTAGGCTATTTAATAACTTAATAACTGTTGACCCAATGACCGTTTCTAAAACACGGTCCCTGCCGAAAAATCGATCACCCTTGATTTCTCCCCTTCTTTCGGATTGAGATTGAAACCCATATCAATCACGATGGGACCGAAGGGAGAAAACCAGCGGATTCCAACGCCCGCGCCGGTTTTCAAGGGCATAATGTCACTGAACCGATCAAAACCCTTTCCAATATCCCAAAACACGGCCCCCCTGATCCCAAGCTCACGGGCAAGCGGAAAGGTCAACTCCGAGGTGAAGATGGCCATCTTTTCTGCTCCCAGCGGTTCTCCGTTTTCATCGAGAGGACCTGCCTCGCCATAATCGAAACCTCGGAGCGTAAACAATCCCCCGACAAAAAATTTCTCATAGATGGGGGCCTTTCGGCCGCTATAGGGTTCGATGAACCCCAACTTTCCGCGAAGGTTAAGGACTGTACTGAGCGGTAAAGGAAAGAACCAACTTCCCTCCCCCACCGCCTTGAAAAAGTAATTATCTCCCCCGAAGGGGCCTCCTGCGTTCTGCAGAAAAAGAGAATGCTTTCCGCCCTTGGAGGGGGCATAGAAGTTGTCTCGGGTATCCATGGAAAAGGTCAGGGATAAAGCGCTGGTTGTCTTTTTCCCCTCCTGGTCCCTGATCAGCTGAGATGCAAAGTCCGTGACGTCGAAGACATTCACGTTTTCCAGCTTATACATGGCGTCGGCCCGGATATCATCGGTCAGTTCTTTTCCAAATCGGATGTCGCCACCGGTGATCTTATAGGAATAAGTATCGAATTCCCGGTTTTCGTTATAGAGATCGAACCCGGCAGAATAGGGATAGCCCAAGAAGTAGGGATCCGTAAAACTGAGGCGGATGTCCCGGGTCAACGTTCCGAGCTGAAATCTTAGCAGTCCATGGTAACCCAAGCCAAAGAGGTTGCGATCCGAGATAGAAACCGAGCCCACTATTTTTTCTATGGAACTATAACCCATTCCGAAGCTCAAGGCACCTGTTGGGGCCTCCTCCACTTTGATATCGAGATTGATCTTTTCATCGGTGCTTCCCCGGGCCGTGGTGAAGTCAACCTCCTTGAAGAACCCTGTCCTCCGCAGCCTGTCTCGGCTCTTACTCAGTCCTGTGGCACTGTAAAGCTCTCCTTCCGCCACACGGAGCTCCCGGCGGATCACTTTGTCACGGGTCTTCGTATTTCCGAAGATCTCAATCTTTTCAAAAGAGACGCGTTTCTTCTTTTCAATCTCGAAGGTGAGATCGACCGAGAGATTCTTGGAATCCACAGAGGTATCGGGCGTAATCTCGACATAAGCGTAGCCCTTGTCGGCGAATTTCTCGGTAAGCGTATTGATTTCCTTTCGGACGACCGAATTCCGATAAACGTCGTTTCTCCTGATGGTGAGAAGTTTGAAAAGGTCCTCTTTCGTGGTCAGCAGGTCGCCCTTGAAATCAATATCCCCCAGGTGATATTGAGGTCCCTCAACGATCTCAATCTCAATTTGAATCCTCTTTGGGTCCTGAAGGTCGATCTTGGGTTCAGACACCTTCACATCAAGATAGCCGTGATCCACGTAGTAAGCGGCCAGAAGTTGGATGTCGTTTTTCAGGACGTCTTCGTCGAGAATGCCCGTTCGGGTAATTAAAGAGAAGATCGTCTTGCGTCGAGTGGTCATCACCTTCCTCAATTGGGAAGACTGGATGTGCTTATTTCCTTTGAAGGTGATCTTCTTGACAGATCCTTTGGGGCCTTCCGTGACCGTATAGTTGACCACGGCCTCGTTGGTCTCCAGGTAATCCACCTTGGTTTCCACATGGACGCCATAATAGCCTTTGGAGAAGTAAAGTTTGCGGATATTTTCCGAATTCTCCTTCACCTTTTCAAGATTGAGAATGGAGCGCGGGGTGAGCGTCACCCTCTCTTTGATCGCATCCAACTTTATCTTTTGATTGCCGGTAATCAGGATTTCTTTGATCGAAGGCTTTTCTACGACAATGAAGATCACCTCTTTCCCCTGAGGCGTCGATTTGATATCGACCTGAATATCGGAAAAATAACCCAGGCCAAAGACGGAGCGGAGATCCTCGCGGACCTGTTCGGTAGAGAAGGGTCCTCCCTCTCGGCTCCTGATGGCTCCCCGAATGACCCCTTCTTCCACCTTCGCGTTTCCGAGGACGGTGATCTTGTAAATCCGGTCCTCCGCTCCAGCACGTATCCCGATCAGAAGGCAAAGAATAGGAAGGATAAGCCCTATTCGCCTCAAGGTCGTGCTTCTCCTTCCGTCGATCCCTTTGGAAAAATGATCACGAAACATCCGGCCCCATTTTAGTCTGAAATCGAACCCTACGCAACTGCCAGCGCAATATGAAGGGGAATCTCTAAATCTCGAAACGCACTCAATGGTTGCATTAAAATTTTGTTTTACATAACAAATCCGTGTCTTTTTGTAAACCCCGTCTCTTCTTTTCTATTCCAGTGCTCTCCCGTCAGCCATATGGATCTGCCGGGGTAATTGGTTAGCAAGATTCAGATTATGCGTCACAATGATCAGGGTCACACGCCTTATCGAGTTGAGCTCCTGAAGAAGATGGAAGACAGACTCTCCTGTCTTGGTATCCAGGTTTCCAGTCGGTTCATCGGCCAGCAGAATTTTCGGTTCCAATACCAAAGCCCGGGCGACAGCCACCCGTTGCTGTTCGCCACCCGAAAGTTCCCCGGGCCGATGGGACAGGCGCTCGCTTAGCCCGACCAAAGAGAGAATGCTTTCCGCGCGAAGGGCTGCCTCTTTCTTTCGAATCCCCTGAATGAGGCAAGGCATCATCGTATTTTCCAACGCATTAAACTCAGGGAGAAGATGATGAAACTGAAAGACGAAGCCGATCTCACGGTTGCGGAAACGTGCCAAATCCTTTTCGTTCAGGGTGAAGACATCTTTCCCTTCATAGTACACTTTGCCGGCGGTGGGGCGGTCAAGAGTGCCCAAGATATGAAGGAGGGTAGTTTTTCCCACACCGGATGCGCCCACAATCGCCGCCCTTTCACCCTGGCCGAAGGTGAGATCGATCTCCTTGAGGACATCCACACGCTTGGCTCCGTTTCCAAAGGACTTGGAGAGATGATGGACTTCGATCAAAACGCTCACACCATGCCCTCCTTCATCTTCTCAACCTTTTCGAGAGACAGGATCTCGACCATCTGGGCGAGGCGCTTGGAAGAGGTCTCCTTCAGGGTCGATCGGAGCATGGGAAATTTTTGCAGGCAAACCTCCAGGTCTTCTTTGGCCAGCTCGAGCAATTCGGAGGGCTGGATCGTTTTGGCAGTGGCCATCCGGGGTTTGTTGAAGAGAGGCCCGATCTCGCCAAAGATGTTTCCACTCCTTAGGGTAGCCAGTACGGTCTTCCTCCCCCGGGGGGTCTGTGTAAATATTTCCACCTCCCCGCTTTTGACCATGTAAAGGCAGTTTGCAGAATCTCCTCCTTTAAAGAGGATGGTGTCTTCAGGGACTTGCTGAAGGTGGAATCGCTTGAGGATCTCGTCTCTCTCGGTTGGAGTGAAAGAGGAGAAGAGCGGGGAAAGGCCCAGGAAGTGATCCAATACCCGCTCGTTGAAGAGGTTTTGAAGAACCTCTTTGATGCGGGGATGGATTCGGATCATCTCATTGGCCACCTCGCGGGAGATCTCCAGGATCTCGCTTTCGGTTAAGGCTTTGACCGTACCATGCCTCTTCCGGTCGGTGAAAAAACCAAACTCTCCAAAAATATCCCCTCCCTTCAGATTTCGGACCCATCCCTCTTTCCCACCCGGCATCCGCCTGCTCACTGCCACTTCGCCGTGGCTGATGATGAAGAGGGAATCCCCGGGGTCTCCCTCCAAACAGATGGGGGCCTCCCTTGAAAAGGTCTTGACTTGGATATGTCTGAGGATGAGTTTCAGCTCTTCCTCATTGAGCTCGGAAAAGAGCGGAATGTGAGGGAAGGGCCGAAAGGTCCTTGCCGCCAAGCTTCTCTCGATATAAAGTTTTGCTAATTGATCGTTCACATCTTTGAAGGATGGATCGATCCTTAAGATCATCTTATTGACGGAGATCGCCTGAAGCAAGAAACCATCCTTGGCATAGGCCTCCGCTACCTTCTGATAAACTTGAACCGCTTCTTTCTTCCGGCCCAGCCTTGAGAGAAGCTCGGCAACTTTCAATCGGCAGCGAAGGTCCTCCGGCTCTTGAAAACAGTGTTTTTGAAAATTGTCAAGGGCCTTGCTCCAATTCCCTTGGGCGAGCGCTCGCTGGGCGAGCTCCTTAAATGACAGTTTCCCCTGGCCGGGTCTCATCCAATGGCTATTCATACCGCAATGCCTCAGCCGGGTCGAGCTTCGATGCCCTCCAAGAGGGGTAGAGGGTGGCGAAGAGCGTGATCAGAGTCGATATGGCGATGATCAGACCGATGGTAAAGGGATCCACATAGGATGGGAGTTTGTCGATATAGTAGACATCGGGTCTCAGGATCTTGAAGCCGAAGAGATTTTCGACCCACCCCGTGATCTTCTCCAGATTGAAAGCACCTGCGAGACCCAGAACCGTTCCCAGGCTCGTTCCCACCACACCGATCACTCCTCCTTCGATCACGAAGATCTTCAAAATCCCTTTGGAAGGAGCGCCCATCGATTTCAGGATGGCGATGTCCTTATTCTTCTCCATGACCACCATGATCAGAGTTGAGATGATGTTGAAAGCGGCGACCAAGACGATAAGAACAAGGAGGATAAACATGGCGATCTTCTCCAGCTTCAGGGCAGAGAAGAGATTTCTGTTCATCTCCATCCAGTCCTTCGTCCAGAAGGGAAATCCCAGCTTCTGCCGGATCTCCTCTCCGGTATCTTTCACTTTATAGATGTCGTTTGTTTTGATCTCAATCCCTGTGACGTGGCTTCCCATGCCGAAGAATCCCTGAGCGCTTTCGAGGGAGATATACGCCATGGAGCTGTCGTACTCATACATGCCGGAGTAAAAAGTTCCCACGACACGAAACTGTTTCATTTTGGGCATCATTCCCATCGGCGTCATCGTGCCGAGTGGAGAGATAACCCGGACGATATCCTTGACGGAAGCAGCGAGATTCTTGGCCAGCTCGACCCCGAGGATGATGCCGGGAGGCTCTCCTTTCTGAGTGCGCTTCAGATCTTCCAGCCGGCCGGTCTTCAAGTCATGGCCCAATTCAGTCACTCTTCCCACGCGGTCCGGGTCGATGCCTTTGAGGACCACGCCGGAGACATTGGACTCAGATGAGAGCATCACCTGGTTGTAAATGAACGGGGCCGCCGAGACTACCCCCTTCACGCCCTCGACCTTCTTCAACACTTCGTCATAATGGTCCATTCCTTCCTGACCGGCCTTGAGAAGAACGATGTGAGGTTGGGTCCCCAGGATTTTTTCTTTGAGGGTCTTTTCAAAACCACCCATCACAGCCAATACGATGATCAGGGCCGTCACCCCCAGGGTGACCCCGGCGATGGAGATGATCGTGATGATGGAAATGAAGGTCTGTTTCCGTTTGGCCTTGAGATATCTCAGTCCGATAAACCACTCGTATCTCATAAGACACTACTTCTCCATTCGAAGCAGGGGGAAGAAGATGACATCCCGGATGGAGGGCGCATCGGTGAGGATCATGACCAATCGATCAATACCGATTCCTTCCCCGGCAGTCGGAGGCATCCCGAATTCGAGGGCACGAAGAAAATCCTCGTCGAGGCGAAGAAGGCCTTCCCCCTCGTCCCCCTTTTCTTTCAACTGTTGGAGAAAGCGCTGCCGCTGGTCAACGGGGTCGTTTAGTTCAGAGAAACCATTCGCGATCTCCCGGCCGGCAATAAAGAGTTCGAACCGGTCAACCACCTCCGGATCATCGCCATTTCGACGGGAGAGAGGAGAGACGTCCGTCGGGTAGAGGGTGATGAAAGTGGGCTGAGTGAGATAGGGTTCGACCACCTCTTTAAAGAGATCGGCCAAAATCCTTCCGTGAGATGTTCCCTTTTTGAGTTCGAGACCGAGTTCCTGGGCTGCCTCGATCGCTTTTGAAGGCTCGTTGACGACAGCCGGGTCAACCCTACCACTCTCCAGGAGCGATTCCTTAAAGGGTAACCTCCGCCAGGGAGGAGTGAAGTCGATCTCCTTACCTCCATAGGTCAGGTGAAGCTCTCCGTGGATCTTCCGGACCATGGAGGAGAAAAGCTCCTCCGTCATCGTCATCAACTCTTCGAAGGTGGCATAGCTCTGGTAGAATTCGAGCATGGTGAATTCGGGATTGTGTTGAGTCGAAATCCCTTCGTTTCGGAAACAGCGATTGATCTCAAAAATTCTTTCAAGTCCTCCGATCACCAGCCGTTTGAGATAGAGTTCAGGAGCGACCCTCATGTAGAGCTCCATGTCGAGGGCGTTGTGATGGGTCTTGAAAGGTTTGGCTGTCGCCCCTCCGGGAATCGGATGGAGCATCGGGGTCTCCACCTCGATGAAATCCCGGCGGGTAAAAAATTCCCGCATCATCTGAATGGCTTGAATTCTTGTGAGGAAGATCTCCCTCGCCCTTGGATTCGCAATCAGGTCTAAGGAGCGGTGGCGGTAACGGATTTCCACATCGGTGAGGCCATGCCACTTTTCCGGAAGAGGACGAAGGGACTTGACGAGGAGCTTAAAGCTCAGAACCTGGAGGGTGAGTTCCCCGGTCTTGGTCCGAAAGATCTTTCCCTCGACCCCGATGAAGTCGCCGATATCCAATAACTTAAGGAGTTGAAAGGCCTGATCGCCGACCGTATTCTTCTGAAAGTATGCCTGGATCCTCCCTTTGCGATCCTGAATCTGAACGAAGCTCGTCTTGCCAAAATCGCGAATCGCCAAGATTCTTCCAGCCAGGCGGAAGCTCTCGTTGGTCGACTTGAGTTCCTCATCCGATAGAGAGCCAAAGGCCTCATGAAGATCCTTGGAGGTATGGGTGACCTTGAAATCGTTGGGGTAGGGATCGATCCCTTCATTTCTTAATGCCTCCAGCTTTCGGATCCTCTGCTGGAGGAGTTCAGTTGTCTCATCCATCTGCTATGACTCCAGAAATAAATGTAAAATCGAACATTTATCTTATCAGAATTTAAGAGTTTTTAAATTAACCCATTTTCCCACCTCCGTCAAGAAAAAAGGCGAAACAGGGCAGAAGAGCAGGGAAATTTTCCGTTGACAGAATGGCAAAGGAGTGACCTCCGAAGGGTAAAGGGCTCTTCGAAGAAAAGGGTTAGGGGAGGCAAAAACAGAGCTTCACTGAGCTTGCCTTAAGTTGACAACATATCTTGGAGCCTCGCCCCTCATCACTCTCAAGATGTTATTGATCGCCTCCTTAAACATTCGGTTTTGGGATTGCCGGCCTGATCCGGCCAAATGGGGGGTGAGGATCAGTCTCTTTTGTAGTTCGGCATCGAGGGACAAGAAGGGGTGACCTTCGGGAATAGGCTCCGGATCAAAAACGTCGAGGGCCGCTCCTTTCAGCTGATTGGTTCTCAAGGCTTCGAGCAGTGCTCCATGATCAACGATTCCCCCTCTCGCGGTATTGATTAGAATAGCCGAAGGCTTCATCAATGCGAGCTCTCTCCGACCGATCAGATTTCTGGTCGTTTCACTCAAGGGGATATGGAGGCTCAGGATATCAGAGGTTTTTAGAAGCTCCGGAAAATCGACGTAGATCACTCTCAAGTCCCTTTCTTCCTCTGACGGCAAACGGATGATATCGAAGTAAAACAGATGGGCTCCGAAGAACCCCCCGATCTTTGCCATCTCTTTTCCTACGGCGCCGAGGCCTAAAATCCCCAAATTCATCCCGTCCAGCTCATACACCCCCTCCTTTCGCAACTTCTCCCTCACCCATTGATACCTGCCTCTCTTTGTCTCATAATCCCCTTCCCATATTCCTCTGTTTAGAAGACTCATCAGATTATAGGAGTATTCCGCAACAGCCCTTGAATTCTGGCCCGGGCTCCGGGCCACAGGGATTCTTGCCTTGTTTGCCGCCTCCAAATCCACATTGTCATATCCGGCCCCGCAGAGCTGGATCATTTTCAGGGATCTTGCGCTTGATATGAGACGGGCGGTAATAGGAGGATGATGGGAGGAGGCCAAGATAAAATCCGCATCGACTAAAGCCCGACTCACCGTTTCTTCGTCAAAATGCGGGAAAAATTGGATGTCAAAGGTCTCGGAAATTTCTATTCCCGCCCGATCAAAATCATGTCTTGGCCTTAGGCATATCACCTTGGATTTCATGCGGATAACCCCCTGACATTGGACCTTCCCTCAACCATTCAGCAGGACGACCACAACGGATGCTTTCGTAGGTCGCCTCTGATATGTATAGCTTCATTATATATATTTTAGAAAGCCTGTCAAAAGCCTCTTCCTCCGTATCTCTTTCTGATTCCCACTTGTCCTTATTAATGATCTTCGACGAATTTCCACCCCCCTACGTCCCTCATTTCCCTAAGTTTCATGAGCCCCTCCTCGTTCCTCAAAGCGACGGTACAACCGTTGCTATAACCCATGAACACTATAGTCTGTAGACTTTTGGTCTATGGTGAGGAAAGATGTTAGGAGAGGCACCCAAAGATGAAGAAGTATCACTATTTGATTGAAGTAGAAGGTGGCGTAGAACCGACCGTCCATGGACCCCACCGGACAGAACAGGGGAGGGACAACGCAGCCAGGCAAATCCATCAAAAGCAAGAAGAGGATGATGGTTTATTCTGGGCCGATGTTGATGAAGGAGGAAGGTTAGCTGTTGGTTCTTACATGGCAGGCTTTTTCTGGGAAGACTGAAAAGGAGTCCTTCGTCATGATTGACATTGCGATAAAAGCCTTAAGTACCAACGGTAGACTTCACTAGGGAGACAATCCTTCTGGATGACGGGAGGAGAATTTCTTGATCAACCCGGCTATTCGAGAGAATTGATCCCCAGGAAGAGTA
>JBHGBJ010000024.1:0-46768 GCA_041947025.1 Thermodesulfobacteriota bacterium | reverse complement strand
GAACAGGTGTCTGGCAGTCAATCCGAGCGATACGGCTCCGGCCTTGGTTGCATTAAACGCAAAGATGAAGACGACGAAGAGGACTGTTGAGGCCGGGGATTTCTTTGACGTGGCTCCTGAAAGAACGACCGTACTCGAAGCGGATGAGATATTGACGGAGATCCAGGTGCCCTTGACGAAACCGGAAACGAAGAGCGCCTTTCTCAAATATGCCTTCAGAAAAGTGATCGATTTCGCGATTGTCAATTGTGCGATCGTACTCACCCGAGAAAAAGGAGTGATCCGAGAATCAAGGATCTGTTTGAACGCAGTACACAATCTTCCGTATCGACCCACAAAGGCCGAGGAATATCTGAAGAATCGATCGATCGATGAATCCGTGGCGGAGGAAGCAAGCCAAAAGGCCCTCGAAGATTCAAAACCCCTGAAAGACAATAAATACATGGTTCCCATTGCAAGAGGGTTGATCAAGCAAGCGTTGCTAAAGGTTGGGTGATGGAGAGGAGATGGTATCAGGCATATATCGAACTAAGAAACCTCGTTGCAGAACACCCGGAGATCAAGGTCACGGATCGTGTGGTCGCCATCCCTGAAAACCTTCGGCCCGAATTCTACCACTTATTTAATCGTACCAGGATTCTCTTTGTCCAAGAGCATTTGCCCAATCTTCCAAAAGAAACCAATCCGCTCGGAAAGAACTATGTCAAGGCAGAGCAGGATGTGAAGAGATTACTCGGGCTGGAAGAGATTTCCATCGCTACCGACCTCCGTGAATTTCTGAAGGATCCCAATGGTCGACTCACACGGGAGCTCTTCAACCCTTTATTCAATTTGTTGAAACAGCAGATCGAGGTTGAGGCTTTCGAGAAGGAGGGGACAAGAACTCTGAGAAGTTCCTACGGAGAATTATATCAACGGGTGTATCAAAAGTGGGTGGTTCTTGCACTGGTGAAGCTCTTCAAAGCGAACAAACTTTTCTCTGTCGCTGTTCCCTCGTTGGAGATGACGCCCCGAGGTCCCAAGATCGTCGTGGACCCTCAACCCGTCCCGCACCCTCAAGAGTCAAGGCACCTCACCTTTCTTCATGACACAACCCCTGGCTTCATTGCCCCGGATTTTATCATTTATTCACCTCGGATCATGAGATTTGTTGCCTTCAGGACGGAAATAGGAGATCTCGATTCAACGGCCGAATCCATGTGGAAAGCTTCTGAGAGAAGCGCCGAAAGGGAATGGTACTGTCTTAAGGTATTCAAGCCTTTCTGGGAAAAATATGGCGCCTTCGGCCTCCGATCGGATCTCATCATGAACCTCCATGAGCGGATGGAAGACCTGGTGCTCATTGCGGACGCAGAGACATTCTGCAGGCCGGATTTGGTCCTGGTATCTATGGGGCGGGAAGATCCGCTCGAAAAGCTCCTTCAGAAGAAAAACCTCTACCAGAGGTTTCTTCACCCAAAGTTTGGGACCTTTATTGTTTGTATGGAGCCTCTCGAAAAGTCTGCGCAACTCGAATGGGAAGAGAGTGCTTATGGGCTGCCCGTCGGATTCAGACAAAACCAACTAAGCCCCATCTTTCGTATCCTAGAGGGCAAATGAATTCAGTCACATGGGGGGAGCAGAAATATTCCTCGAATCCAAATTCCCCATCTCCAACGCTATCACGCACGCCAGGTTTCGTTGTTTCCCACTCAGCGGGTGGTGCCCGTCGACATTGGGTTTGCGATAAAGAACTGACACGACGCTCCATGCGCCTTGGGGCTCCGCGCGGATACTCGACGGTGGTCGGAGAAATAAGTGTGACAAGGGAAAGCGGGATAAAAGAAGCGAAAAGGGCTGACCGAATTTTGAAGCTTTCCCCCAGCCAATGACCCTTGCGGACGGATTCAGCGA
The DNA here is from genome assembly GCA_041947025.1 of Thermodesulfobacteriota bacterium. Taxonomy (GTDB): domain Bacteria; phylum Desulfobacterota; class BSN033; order BSN033; family UBA1163; genus CAVTZZ01. The sequence goes on along the minus strand of JBHGBJ010000024.1, from coordinate 44,875 downwards.
TTTTCTATCGGCTCCAACCCGCTTTTGGTGATGGCTTCGGCCGCCTCCGGCGAGGCAAGGAATTTTGTGAGCGCGCGGGCCGCATCCGCATCCCTCGTGGCTGATGCGACTCCCGCCGAGAAGGCGGAGACTTTCTGGACTTCGGGCGGAAGCGGCGTCACATGAGCGATCCCGGGTATGGGAAGCAACTCGCTCAACTGCTGGAAACCGATTTCCACTTCCCCCCTTGCGATCACGGCCCCGACTCGCTCACCGCCACCGATGAGTCGGCTTTTGCCCATCACCTGGTCGGCGATTCCCAGGCGCTGATAGAGCTCCGTGGTGAGATATTGGCCACTGACGCTGGCGGAGTAGCCGATGGACTTCGCCTGCAAAAGAGTACGCTTCAGGCCGTCAACGGTGGCGATGTCCGGCTTGGGGGCTCCTGCTCGCACCGCCATGCCGATGGCCGAGCGGGCGACGGGAGTATAAGTCTCCGCAATGATCAGGCCTTCCTTGATGAATCCGAGAAGCACGCCGTCCGCAACGATGACGACGTCAACGACTTCACCCCGCCGCAGCCGATTCGGGATGGACATCTCCCCCGTCCCAATGGACGTCGCGACGGTCACAAGTTTTTTCTTCGTCAGGAATTCGAGTCGCGGAATGAGTTCAAGATATGCTGCGGTAAAGGCGCCTGAAGTCATGACCCGGAGGTCTCTTGTCGTGGGATTCATGATCACCTCAACATGAATTGATAAGAACTGGCTTGTGGCCCGATTGAATATGAATATAGGAAAAAGAGAACCGTTTGTCAATAAATGAGGATCATAAGATACTGCCTTTTTTCTTGTAAAATACCAGGGTTCCCTGATTTTATTGGCGAGGGGTTGATGATAAGGATATGTTGATGTGGCGGACAACTCCATGAGTACCGACAAGAATCCGGAGGACCCTATGAAAACGATAAGGAGAATCAAAAAGGTCTGGAAAAGTAGGCCAACCATAGAGGGCGCTGGAGTTCACCTTAAGCGCGCCTTCGGTTACAACCAGGTGCCTCAGCTCGACCCGTTTCTTCTTCTCGACGATTTCCGCTCGGACAACCCTGACCACTATCTGAAGGGCTTCCCCTGGCATCCGCACCGGGGCATTGAGACGATCACCTATGTCCTTTCCGGCAAAGTGGAACATGGCGACAGTCTTGGGAACCAGGGGATCATTCATCCTGGTGACGTTCAGTGGATGACCGCCGGAAGCGGTATCATCCATCAGGAGATGCCAAAGGGTGACAAGAAGGGGGCGATGGGAGGATTTCAACTTTGGGCGAATCTTCCCGCCTCCCATAAGATGATGGACCCTCGTTACCGGGATGTAAAGAAGCAGCAGATTCCTGAGATCTCTCTGAAAGATGGCGTCCGGGTGAAGATCATCTGCGGAAAGGTCGAGGGCGTGGAGGGGCCGGTGCAGGATATCGTCACGGAGCCTGAGTATTTGGACGTAACCGTTCCGGCTGGGGTGACTTTCACTCATCCGGTGAAACGAGGACAAAAGTGCTTTGCTTACGTGATTGAAGGGGAAGGCTATCTCGACCAAAGTCGTGATGCATACAGCCATGAGGCCGTCGGGGTCAACTACTTCGACCTCAAGCGAAGTTGCATCTGCGAAAATGAAACGATCATCCTTTACGGCGAAGGAGACGAGGTGTCCGTCACCTCCGAGAAGAACGGAATTCGCTTCCTTCTTGTTTCCGGAAGGCCCATCGGAGAGTCCATCGCCTGGTATGGGCCCATCGTGATGAACAGCCAGGAGGAGCTGAGGGTCGCTTTTGAGGAGTACCAGAGCGGAACCTTCATCAAGGTTGGCAAGAGGGATTGAGGATCATTCACTCCTCTCCGGATCACGGTCCTCAGACAAGCGGATAACGACTGACTTGATCGTGCCGCTCTCCGAGTAGCTGAGTTAGACCGAATCGTCATTGATTCATTCTTGAAATGATCTCTCTGCATGCCTTTTCATAATCGTCAAACAGATCCTCCAGGACCAAGACAAGTCGGTTCACACCCTGAATCTCCTTCACCTCGAGATGAGTGGCATGGAACTGCTCTTTTTCTGATCGTCGAATCAGTGCTAACGGTGTCCCGGGCAGTATCACATGCAACAGGCTGCATCGAAGGTCTTCGTACAGGTCGAAGGGCTTCCCGCTTCCTTGGTTGAAGGGTTGATAGGTTTTCGGGAAAAGATCGTGAACCGCCCTTCTGAAGCGCGAAGCGCCCAACCCCTTGGCTGAAAAAGGTTCTGAATCGAGACAAGCTCCGAGAAATTCGATCCCCTGGCAGATCAGGTTAAATGAAATGTAGTTATTTTCCTCTTTCTGTTGAATCTCTTTGAATTGATCGATCAAGACTGCCTGAATAAAATCGGAGATTCTCATGAACTCTCCCCATGGTTCCCAGCGGTATTCTACTCGATTGTAAGGTCGTCCTCAACTCCAATCTTCATCAGTTGATTTTTGGGGAAGATAAATTCGAAATTAAGACTTCACAATTTGGGTGTATTCATGAGGATGAGCCTTGTTTCTCCTTGTTTCAGTCTAATAAACAGGCTCATAAATCAGAATGCTTTGTTCGATGCAGACTACTTCATCTTGCCCAGGGCTTTCAGGACTTTGTCTGGAGTGAACGGATAGTCCATGATCCTGGTGCCGATCGCGTTGTAAACAGCCATCAGTACGGCACCGGGGCCGGGCGAAGTGGATATTTCGCCAACACCAACCGCATGAAAACGGTGGCTGGGTATCGGTGTATCCATATACAGGTTATCAAAATGAGGCAGGTCGTTGAAAGGCCGCCATTTATAATCAATCATGTTGCAATTGACCATTCGCCCGGTGCTGGGATCGAGCACACCCCCTTCGAATATCGCGGTGTCCAGGCCTGCCGCTCCCAGGGCGCCGTGTAACTGGCCTTCCAGGTAGGCGGGAGAGATGACCGTACCGCATCCGGCACTGTTGAGTACGTTTAGGAGTTTAACCACGCCTGTCGCAGTGTCGACTTCGACCTCGACAAATTGGATAAGAAAGTTGCACAACGTGAAATCCTCGTCGAAACGGCCCTTGCCCAGGATGGTGGTCGTCAAGCCAGTTGCTTTACGCCAGGGTAACCTGTTGCTGGGATCCTTGATCTCGAATACCCATCCGTCTACGGTATCCAGCTCCTCGGGTGTCCGTTTCATTACCCGAGCCCCATGTTCCAGAAGCTGCCGCCGGGCATCTTCGGCTGCCTGTATGACGGCTGAACCGATCGTAAACGTGCCCCGTGAACCCACCAGGGCAAACTCGTGCGGATTTCCATCTGTATCTGGAAAACTCATATTGACATAGTCCAGGGGGAGCTGCAGTATCTCTGCAGCCATCTTACACAAGCTGCTGCGCTGGCCTTGCCCTGACTCCGCAATCGCAACGCAAACGAGAACACGGCCGTCCGGGGTCAGTTTTACCCACGCCTCGGAGTCGTCTTCGCCGACATCCGCGTTGCTGTGGATCCCCACACCCACCCCGCGCCGCTTCTTCCCATCGACAGACGTTGGTCTGCCCCACCCTTTCCATTTTTCTTTCCAGCCAAATTTGGCTGCGCCATTGTCAATGGCCGGAGAGAAATCGATCCCCCGGTACACGTACTTTTTACCGTTCCGCCAGAAGTATTCATCGCCTGTCCTGACGAAGTTCTTCTTGAAGAAGTCAACCGGGTCAACACCAACCTTTTCCATGGCCATGCCCATGATGGGCAGAATCGAGCTCTTCAGTTCCTGGCCGCCGTAGCCCCGGACGATGCCGGTGGGCGCACGGTTCGTCAGGACCACCTTGGTGCGGAGGTCCCAGTTAGGACAACGCAAGGCCAGTTGAAGCTCACCGGATCCTACAGCAATCTCATGGGGTGCCGCTTCCGAGCCCGAGCCTGTATTGACAAGCCAGTCTCCGGTAACAGCCGTGACCGTGCCGTCCTTTTTGATACCAACACGGGCATTGATGCGGCATGAAAGTCGTATGGAGAAGGCGGCGAAGTGTTCCTCTTTTGTGTAGTAGATCTTGACCGGTCGTCTGGTTGCCCTCGATAGTTCGGCCGCAAAGCCGATTGGCGTCAGGTTGGCATTCTTGGTGCCGTAGCTGCCGCCGCACTGCGTGGCGATAAAGCGCATATCTGCCATACGGAAGAAAGGTTGTGCCAGATATTTGTTCAGACCAAGCGATTGACATGCCACGTAAGCGACCAGTTTGTCCGGATTTTCCCAGTATGCGATCACGCCGGGCGGTTCCGGGGGCAAGGGATTGGGAAAACACTCATAAAATCCCGTGCCCTCAATGATTTCGTCAGCCTCGGCAAAGCCCTTCTCAACATCACCCTTAACCACATTCTGCAAAAGTTTGGTAATCTGGGGAATGACGTTGTTCGGATACTGGTCATACAGCCGCGGCTGCCCCGGTTGAAGGGCCTCTTCGACGTTGTAGCACGCCTGCAGCGGCTCGTATTCCACCTCGATAAGCTCAAGGGCTTCGTCAGCTATCTGGACGGTATCCGCGGCCACCAGCGCAACAGCATCACCGACAAAGCGCACCTTCTTATCCAGAAGCTTCATGTGATTGGGGATACCCCAACTCGCATCTGTTACATCTTTATAGGTCAGCACCACGTGGACACCGGGCAGGGCCGCCGCCTTGCCGACATCGATACTTTTAATGTTGGCGTGGGGGAGGGGACTCCTGAGCACCCTGCCAATCAGCATATTTGGCAAGCTTACATCATCCAGGAATTGTGCTCTTCCGGTGACGATATTTCTTGCGTCTTTACGTGGCGTATCTTTTCCAATATAACGGTAATTATTTGCCATACTTTCCACCCTCGATGACAGCAGTGACAGCTTTCAAAACTTCGTAATGTGAAATACAGCGGCAGAAGTTTCCGGAAAGAGCTTGTTTGATTTCATCCTCTCTCGGTTTGGGATTTTCGTTTAACAGGCCTTTAACGGTCATGAGGATGCCTGGAGTACAAAATCCGCACTGGAAGGCTGTGTGATCAATAAAGGACTGCTGCAGAGGGTGAAGTTCGCCTGTCTTAGGGTCTTCGAGCCCTTCGATCGTGGTGATGCTCATACCGTCACACTCCACCGTAAGCATGGTGCATGAGAGGACAGCCTTACCATTCAGGATTACGGTACAGGCGCCGCAAGCTCCCCGGTCGCAAGAAATCTTTGTGCCGTGAAGTCCCAGATTGTTTCGAAGCGTCTCTGCTAACGTATCCGATGAAAGGATGTCCTTTCCGATCATCAGTTCATAGGGTTTACCGTTGACTTCCAGAACTATTTTTGTTTTATCCGGCATGGTTACCTCACTTCCCGGTTGTTCCGAAATTTACGATGGCACGCTGGACCACTTCTTTGGCAATAGGAATTTTATAGCCGTTTTTCTCAAGGGGCAAAGCATCCTCAAGAGCAGCCTCTGCCGCGAGAGCGGCCTGTTTACCATCGAGCGCCCGACCGACCAAGACTTTTTCCGCTGCAGCAGCCCGTACCGGACGCGGGGCAACCGCACCCAACACGATACGCGCATCCTTACAAATGCCGTTCTCTATAGAAACGACGGAGGCAACACTGACCAGAGCAAAATCGATCGCCTCGCGCAACCGGAATTTAACGAAGCTCTGCCTGGCATGATCATGCACCGGTGGCACCTGGATTTCTGTGACAATATCCCCTTCTTCGAGTGCATTGGGTACGGAGTCGAAAAATTCCGAAACGGGTATCGTCCTGCTCCCTCTTGCGCCGACAATCTTCACCCTGGCATCCAGAGCCTCAAGTGCTACTCCGGTATCGGAGGCATTAACGGACACGCAGCTGCAGTTAAGACACCTGTTTGCCTCTGTCTTGATCTGGTTCAAGCCAAAACCGGGAGTATCCTCAATCTCTAGGGTGCGCTTGTTTACCGGAATTTTCGATGCTTTTAATTTCTCCGTCTTCTTGTAATATTCGGGGCTGAATTTCAACAAAGGCTCGGCTGTCTTTATCCCGTCGCTTCCGGCTTTCTTCAGATACGCGTCAATAGCGGCCGCAGCTCTCTTCCCATCAGCAACTGCTTCGATCACTGTTGCCGCGCCGCGTGAAACCGAACCACCGGCGAAGACGCCTGGTGCATTGGTTGCCTGGGTCTGATCGTTAGTCAAAATCAAACCGCGGCTGGTGTGGACAACCCCTTCGGCCCATGTAAGGTCGGCCGAATATCCGACTGCCATGACGATGACGTCCGCTTCAACGCGGGTCTTAACGGTCTCGTCGCAGATTGGAGCAAAGCGCCCTGAATCGTCAAAGACTGAGGTGCAGCGCTTGAGTTCCATTCCAACTACTTTTCCGTTGGATTTGAGTATTTTGTGCGGCCCCCAGGAAGGCATGATCTTTACATTTTCCTCTTCAGCTTGCTCAATCTCCCAGGGGAGTGCCGGCATCTCTTCTCTTTTTTCGAGACATGCCATCGTAACCTCTTCCGCACCCAGCCGCAGCGAGCTGATGGCTACATCGATCGCTGCATTCCCTCCTCCTATGACCAGCACCTTCTTGCCGAGTGCTTTTCTGAGCCCTTTTTGAATATCGGTCAGAAATTGCAGTCCGAATACGGTCGATTCTTCGCCGTCCAAGCCGATCGATACCGGATTCCAGGCTCCGGTGCCAATAAATACGGCGTCGTATTGTTTCTTGAAGTTCCTGAGGGTGATCTTCTTGCCGATATCAGCTTTGAGCTTGAATTCAATCCCAATATTCTCAAGCATTTTTACCGTGCGTCTTACGATATCCTTCGGTAGCCTGTACGATGGAATCACATACCTGAGCAGTCCTCCGGCTTCTTCCATACGGTCGAAAACGGTAACGCGGTGCCCGGCTAACCGGAGGTAGTAGGCTGCGGCAAGGCCAGCCGGACCGGAACCCACGATTGCGACCTTCTTGCGCGTATCCTTCCCAGGTTTTTCGATGACTTCATCCGCTCGATCCAAGATATAGTCGCCAACGAATCTCTCAATATCCCTGATGGATAAAGGCTCATCGTAACTGCCGCGGTTGCATGACTGCTCGCAGAAATGGGGGCAAACCCGGCCGGTTATGGCTGGGATCGGGTTATTCTGGAGAAGGACCCTGGCCGCTTCAAGGAGGTTGCCTTCTCTGATTTCACTTAGGTAGGCAGATATGGTTACGTGGCCGGGGCATGCTGACTGGCAGGCGCCTTCAGCGAACCTCAGCCCTCCGAATATCGAGTGGTACTGGTTCTCCCTGGTCAGGGCATAGCACTCTTTACCACCTTTCAGATAGCATTCAATGCGTCCGCCTATCCGGTTTGGGTACCGGTAGTACCAGCAACGCACATCCTGGCACAAGTTGCCACCGAGAGTACCCATTCTGCGGAGGTGGGGAGTTGCCACCGATGCAGCCGCCTCAGCGAGCATCTTATACTTTTCCCTGACAATGGGAGAGTTGGCGATATCCTCCAGCTTCGCCAGCGCACCTATCTTGAGCCCTCTCGCGTCCTCTTTAATATAGTCCAGATTCGGGATGGTCTTGATGTTGATCACGGTGTCGGGATACTCAGGGAGTATTTTGTCTTTCAATATCCCGAGGAGGTCGGTCCCGCCCGCAATCAGCTTGGCCTTCCCTTTTATTTGTAACGCTATCGCTTCTTTGATCGTCTTGGCGTCTTTATGTTTAAAAGGCTTCATTTTACCTCTCTCAGAGTAGAGAAACTTGGTGCTATTTTAACACTGTTGAACCCTGTTTGCAAAAACGGTTGTACCGGCAGACTGCTGGTCCTGCCCCTCCCGCCAAAGCAGGATAGGCAGGACCGAGGAGCTTCACTTTGGTAGTTATCAGGGCGGCAGATTATCATTCGAGAGATTATTTGTCAAGTCAGTTCTTTCTCACATCATATTTCTTTTAATGATCACTCAAGGCACAAAACCTTTTGTCAGAGGAAGATCTTCCCGTCCTTGTCCATATCCCCCGGATGTGGTAACATACGGCGTATCTACATGGTTCAAAGCGCTGTGATGGCGGCTCATGATCACAGGCTTGCTCATGCATCGACTGATGAAAGGACGGAGGAAGACGTATGGCTGGGAAAAGGAAGGCTCCCGATACCCGTCGTATCAGCCTCACGGTCAACGGGCAGCTCTGCGAATTGGAAGAGGGAAGCGAGCCTGGCCGGGTTGACCCGACACACACGCTGGCCTATACACTCAGAGAAACACTCGGCCTTACCGGTACCAAGGTGTCATGTGACAATGGGGCATGCGGAGCGTGTACGGTGCTGATGGATGAGAAGGCAGTGCTTTCCTGCATGCTTCTGACGATTGAGTGCGACGGAAAGAAGATCATAACGATCGAAGGCTTAATCGACCCCAAGACAGGCAGGCTCGATCCCCTTCAACAGGCATTCATCGATCATACAGCCTTTCAATGCGGCTTCTGTACCCCGGGCATTCTCATGAGCGCAAAAGCTCTCCTCCATGAAAACCCCTCTCCTGCAGAAGAAGAGGTGAAAGAGGGGCTTTCAGGCAATTTCTGTCGGTGTATCAGCCACTACCAGGTAGTAAGGGCTGTTCTGGCAGCATCCAAAGAGGTGGTGTGAACGAGATGGCAGACACATACCGATATATAGGCAAGGCGAGTCCCCGAAGAGACGCAATCGAGATTGTTACGGGAGGAGGGAAATTTCTTAACGATATCAAGCTCCCGAACATGCTCTACGGAAAGGTGCTGAGAAGCCCCCATCCACACGCGCTGATCAAGAGGATTCATAAGAGTAACGCAGAGAAGCTTCGTGGAGTTGAAGCCATACTTACCTGGGAAGACATCCCCGATTGGAGGGGAGGGACACCTCGATCTACCCGCGTTCTCGACCATAAGGTCCGCTATGTGGGTGATGCTGTAGCACTTGTTGCCGCCGTAAGCGAAAAGATAGCGACGGAGGCGCTTCACCTGATCGATGTGGAATATGAGATTCTACCTGCCGTCTTCGACATGGAAGAAGCACTCAAGCCTGGCGCTCCCCAGTTGTATGACCAGTTTCCCGGGAACGTGGTTACCCTCGGGGTTCCCTTTTTCGGGCCCAAGAGCCTGCAAGAAGTCGCCCTGGGGGATGTGGAGAAGGGCTTTACCGAGGCTGACGTGATCACAGAGGGAACATTTGGTTACGAGAATATACCGAACCCCCTATCCCCTGAGCCTCCCGGAGCAATAGCCCTATGGGAGGAGCCAAACAAGGTAACACTCTACGTATCCAACCAGGCTTCCTACATGGATAAGGTCACCCTCTTCCACGTGATGGAGAGGAAAGTCGAGGTGAGAACCATCGGCGGCCCCTGTGGAGGCAGTTTCGGATCAAAACTTATGTCTTGGCAGGTCCAGTCCTACGCAGCCCTCTTGAGCAGGGCAACGGGCAAACCTGTAAAGCTTGTCTTCTCCAAAGAAGAGCACCTGGCGGCATTTACATTACGGCCCGCATCGCGAATGAAGGCCCGGGTCGGAATGAAAAAGGATGGAACCGTAACGGCGATATCCGGCACGTGGCTGATCGATACGGGTTATTACTCCTTGACCACACAAGCACAGGTCGCCGTGGGGTGTGGCGAGGTCCAGATCATGGTTCGCTGTGCCAACTGGAATCTCAAGCCTGTGATTGTCTGTACCAACCGGAACGCCTCAGGCATCGTAAGGGGTTTCGGCGGCCAGGAGCTGAAGTGTACCCTGATACCGCTTTTGAGTTTGGCCATGGAAAAATTGGGTATCGACCCCTTTCAGTTTCTCAAGAAAAACTATGTCAAACCGGGCGACGGGTACTTCTGGCGGGACGGTATCTGGTATACCTACAGGGGTGTGGACTATTCGAACGCCATGGAGAAAGGCGCGGAGCGATTCGGCTGGAAAGAAAAATGGAAGGGATGGCTCAAACCCTCCGCAGCGAAAGGTGCAAAACGAAGAGGCGTGGGTGTAGGGGTACATGGAAATGCCGATATCGGTGAGGATGCCTCCGAAGCCTATGTGCGGCTTCATCCGGACGGGACAGCCATGCTCTATTCCTGTGTAACGGAACACGGGACAGGACAGAGGAGTAACCTGGTTAAGATGGCCGCTGAGGTATTGCAAATCCCCACGGAAAGGATATCCGTAACACCCCCTGATTCGATGATCAATCCCTATGAGTTTGGCACCGTAGGCTCAAGGGGAACCTATGCCATCGGAAGTGCGGTGATCGCTGCGGCTGAAGATGCGAAGAAGAAGCTGTTTGAAATTATCGCTCCCCGTCTTGAGATAAAACCTTCTGATCTGGATACCGCGGATGGATTCGTTTTCGTCAAGGGCAACCCGGAAAAAAAAGTACCCTGGAGAGCCATGGGAGTCGACCGTACATGCCTTGGCTACGGACGTTTCGAGCCCGATTATTCACTCAGCAACTGCATGATGACCTTCGTAGAGGTGGAGGTGGACACGGAGACCGGAAATGTCACCTTAGTGCGGGTGGTCAACGCGACTGACGTGGGACAGATCATCGACCCTCAGGGTCTCGAAGGCCAGCTCAACGGCTGTCTTGGATCCGCTGGCATTGACAGCGCCCTCTTTGAGGAGACGATCCTTGACCGTTCCACGGGCCATATGCTGAACGCCAACCTGATCGACTACAAGTGGCGGACCTTCTCTCAGCTTCCTGTCATCGACAATGTGGCCCTGGAAACACACGTTGCCAGCCACCGCTTTCATGCCGTGGGCGTGGGTGAAATCGCGACATCACCGGGTCCTTCCGCTGTGCTCATGGCTGTTTCGAATGCTATAGGCACGTGGCTTCACGAGTATCCGGTGACACCGGAGAGGGTGCTCAAGACCCTGGGCAAGGTGGCGCCCGGAGCCCGGAAGGCCCGGAAAGAAGGTCTGGTATGAGGTCCTTCAAACATATCGATGCCCGGACGGTCGATGAAGCTTGCTCACTCCTCAGGAAGTATAAGGGTAAATCCATCCTCAATGCAGGCGGAACAGAGGTCCTTTCCATTCTTAAAGGAGAATGCCTTTCGAGCTATCCTGAAGCCGTGATCAATATCAAGACCCTGTCGGATCTCGATTATATCAAGGAGGAGGGAGGGATGTTGAAGATAGGCGCTCTGACAAAGCTCTCCGACATTGTGAAATCCCCCCTTCTGAAGAGTCGTTGCAAAGCCCTCGTGGAAGCTGCCCATTCTGTGGCCACACCTCAGATTCGGAATATGGCAACCCTTGGCGGGAACCTCTGCCAGGACGTGCGCTGCTGGTACTATCGTTATCCGTTCCAGATCGGCGGTCGTATCGAGTGCCTGCGCAAGGGTGGCAAACTCTGCAATGCCCTGACCGGAGATCACCGCTATCATTCCATTTTTGGCGCAGCGAACAGGTGTCTGGCAGTCAATCCGAGTGATACGGCTCCGGCATTGGTCGCATTAAACGCAAAGACAAAGACGACGAAGAGGAGGGTCGACGCTCAGGATTTCTTTGCTGCCAGTGCGACCGCACCAACGATTCTGGATCCGGATGAACTTCTCGCCGAAATCCAGATACCGAGGCCTCCGGCGAAGGCCAGACAGAGCTACCTCAAATTTACCTTAAGAGATCCCATCGATTTTGCCATTGTGAGCGTGGCATCGGTCATTACCGTTGAAAGCGGTACCTGCACGGATGCACGGATTGTCCTTGGGGCTGTTGCTCCAACCCCTGTGAGAGCATCGAAAGCCGAGGAGATGATCAAGGGCAAACCGATCGATCAAAATGCTGCTGCGGAGGCAGCTGAGCAGGCAGTGGCAGATGCGACGCCCCTCGACATGAACGCATACAAGGTTGAGATTGCTAAATCCCTTGTCAAAAGGGCGATACTGGATTGAGCTTAGATTGGAAACGAAGGGGAAGAGACAGACTGTCCTGTCGGTTCACCACGGTTTCCCCATGATTTTCTGATAAACGTAACTTCCCAAAGCCACGCACTCGAATCCCTTGCCACCCGATTTAAATACCGTGATTTCCGCAGGGGATTCGCGGCCCGTTTTTTTTCCCGAAACGACATCCGGCAGTTCCGCAAAGATATCCTTTTCTCCAATGCCGCCGAGGCAGAATTCACCCGATTCTTCGACAGAATCCATCAAATCAACAACCACCTTGTGGCCGCGAAGAGCTACTTCATCAAGCTCTCTTACCTCGGGATAGTGTGCTCCGATGGCCGTGACATGTACTCCTTCTCCAAGCAACCTTCCGTCAAAAACCGGAGTCTTCGAAGTTGTAGCGGTGACGACGATATCCGCATCCTGGATCGCCTCCTGCGGGCTATTTGCGGGAATAACGTCGATCCCCAATTTCCCGGTCATCTTGTTGCAGAACTCCTTCCGGGAACTCTCCGTTCGGGAATAGACCTTTACGGTCTCAATCTGTCGCACCTTCTTGAGACCTTCCAACTGGGTGACCGCCTGTTTCCCCGCACCAAAAAGGCCGACCCTCTTAGCATTTTCTCGAGAAAGATACTTTGCGGCAACGGCACTCACAGCGCCTGTCTTAAGCCAGCTCATATGATCGGATTCAATAATGGCCCTTACATCTCCTTGAGTAAAGTCAAACAGAATCAAACATTTCTGCCACCCCTTCTGGTGCCGATATCCTCCACTGTAGATGTATCCACCGAGAACATTTTCAGCAGGAGTCGCTCCTGCCAGCAGTTTCAAAGACTTCTTCGATTGATTCCCCATCTCAACCCAGAGGCTCTGTCTTTGGAAATCCACCGTCCTTTTCTGGCCGTAATTCTTGTAAGCTTCTTCAACAACTTCGATGTAACTCTCCATATCGGAAGCGCTGATCACTTCTTCATTTGAAATAAACACAGCCCTTTTGTTGAGAATGACCGGCATACTATCCTCCTTCGTCCTCGTCAAAATCCATCCGCGTTGCTATTTCCTGAACCACAGTTCCTTAGGGGAAAAACTTGGTTTAGTGAGCACTGTACATAAGAGAAATAGACTTCAATGTCAAGGAAAAGGCAGTTTCGATTACCATGGGATATTACCGGGTTTTTGGTGGTAATAATTAGTAATAAATAGTAATAATAGTCTATTTCATTTTATCAGCTGACATTTTCTCTTGACAAAAATATGCATTGTGTTATCTTTCACAACGCTTGTTTTGCCATGCCTCAGTTTGTTCTAACCCAGAAATTTTTGATGAAGCAAGGAAAGAATACACGGGGGGGGAATGGGGGGAAGTCTCCCCTGAAAACGAACCGAAAGGGGGTGAATTTGACTCTCGTATTTAAACTCTAAGAAAGGAAGGTGAAGAATCGCTATGAAAATTACCCGAAGAACATTTTTAAAAATCTCGGGCGCCACTGCCGCAGGAACAGTGATGGGCGGTTTGGGATTCGATCTTTCTCCAGCGGAGGTCTATGCCCAGGAGCTCCGAATTAAGGGGGCCAAGGAAACCACAACGGTCTGCTGTTACTGTTCAGTCGGCTGCGGAATTATTGTTCACACCGATGGCAAAGGAAAGGTAATCAATTCTGAGGGAGATCCCGATCACCCCATTAATGAAGGAGCACTCTGTGCAAAGGGCGCTTCTCTGTACCAGATTGCGGTCAATGAGAACCGATTGAAGAAGGTCCGCTATCGGGGTCCATACAGTAATGCATGGAAAGAAGTGACTTGGGAATGGGCACTGGATAAGATTGCAGCCAATATCAAGAAGAGCAGGGATACAAGCTTCATGGAGAAGAATGCCAAGGGGCAGGTCGTCAATCGAACCAATGGCATTGCCTCCGTTGGAAGCGCCGCCCTCGACAATGAGGAATGCTGGCTTTATGCGAAATTCCTCAGATCCCTCGGCATCATTTATATCGAGCACCAGGCCCGTATCTGACACAGCCCCTCTGTATCGGCTCTGGGAGAGTCGTTCGGACGTGGTGCAATGACCAATCATTATATCGATTTCAGAAATGCCGATGTGATTTTGAATATGGGGGGGAACGTCGCTGAAAACCACCCGGTTTCTTTTAAGTGGGTCCAGGCAGCCCGTGATCGGGGAGGGATATTAATCCATGTTGACCCACGCTTCACCCGGACCTCGGCAAAGGCCGATATCTTCGTCCGCCTCCGTTCCGGAACGGACATCGCTTTCCTTGGCGGGATGATCAAGTATATCCTTGACCACAATTTGTATGATGAGTTTTACGTCAAGAACTACACCAATGCCTCCTTTATCGTGAACCCGAAGTACAATTTCGATGACGGCCTCTTTTCCGGCTACGATCCTAATAAGAGGGCTTATGACGCCTCAACCTGGGCTCTGGAAAAAGATGGAAAGGGAATTCCGAAAAGTGACGTGACCCTCCAAGACCCTCGGTGTGTCTTCCAGCTTCTCAAGAAACATTACTCCCGTTACACGTTGGAGAAAGTGACGGAGATCACCGGAACCCCTTCGGCCGATTTAGAGAAGGTCTATAAAGCTTACGGCTCTACCGGAGCCCCGGATAAGGCCGGCACCGAATTATATGCGATGGGCTGGTGTCAGCATACGGTGGGAGTTCAAAATATCCGCGCCATGTCCATCATCCAGTCTCTTCTTGGAAATATGGGGATTGCGGGCGGAGGAATCAATGCCCTCCGAGGCGAGTCGAACGTCCAGGGGTCCACGGATGCGGGTCTTCTATTCCACATTTGGCCGGCTTATCTTCCTACACCACAAGCTCATCTGGCCACTCTTGCCGATTACAACAAGACTACCCCTGCTTCGAGTGACCCTCGAAGTGTCAATTGGTGGAAGAATCGTCCCAAATATGTTGCAAGCTATCTCAAATCGCTGTTTGGCGAGAAGGCAACCAAAGAAAACGATTTTGGATACGGATGGATGCCCAAGCTCGATACCGGCCAGGATGCATCCTGGCTGAACCTCTTCGATGAGATGTATAAGGGAACGTTCACCGGTTTCTTTGCCTGGGGCATGAACCCGGCCTGCTCCGGTGCCCATTCTGGGAAGGTTCGCCAGGCCCTTGCCAAGCTCGACTGGATGGTCAATGTCAATGTCTTCGATAGTGAAACCGGCTCCTTCTGGAAGGGGCCTGGAATGGATCCGAAGAAGATTAAGACAGAGGTCTTCCAGCTGCCATGCGCCGCATCAATGGAAAAGGAAGGAAGTATCAGCAACAGCGGCCGCTGGATGCAGTGGCGATACAAGGCGTCCGATCCTCCTGGAGAGGCTAAACCGGACGGGGATATCATGTATGAATTGTTCAAGAAGGTTCGAGCCCTCTATGAGAAGGACAAGGGGGCATTCCCAGAACCGATTTTGAATTTGAAGTGGGACTACGAGACCAATCACCATTTCGACATTCACAAGGTAGCCAAAGAGATTAACGGCTATGATCTGAAGACCGGCAAATTGATGGCTAATTTTGTTGGTCTGAACGACGACGGGACCACCTCTTGCGGTAGCTGGATCTATTCAGGCAGTTATACCGAAGCTGGCAATATGGCTGCCCGCCGGAACAAAACCGATCCAACAGGATTGGGACTCTTTCCGGAGTGGTCATGGTGCTGGCCCCTCAATCGGAGGATCATTTATAATCGCGCATCGGTTGACCTGGAAGGAAATCCGCGCGATCCCAAACGTCCTCTTCTCAAATGGGATGCTGCGGGAAAGAAATGGATCGGGGACGTAGCGGATAATGCCGTCCCACCCATGGGGACTGACGGCGCTTATCCGTTTATTATGAAACCTGACGGAGTGGCTTCACTCTTCGGACCCGGACTGAAAGACGGGCCCTTTCCTGAACATTATGAGCCCCTCGAATGTCCGATCGAGAAAAACGTGATGTCCAATCAGAGGATCAGCCCGGTCATTAAGATCTTTGAAGGAGGTCCGGATAAATTTACGACTTGTGATCCGCGGTACCCCTTTGTTTGCAGCACCTATCGGGTGACCGAACACTGGCAGACCGGAGTCTTGACCCGATGGTTGCCTTGGCTGATCGAAGCTGAGCCGCAAATGTTTTGCGAAATGAGTTTAGAATTGGGCAAATTGAGAGGGATCAAGAATGGCGATCGAGTGGCCGTGGAAACCCCTCGAGGTAAGGTGGAGGCCGTAGCCATTGTCACATCCCGCTTGAAGCCCTTCAAAGTCGCTGGCCAGACCGTTCATCAGATAGGGATCCCCTGGCATTTCGGATGGCTCCATCCCAAAGATGGCGGGGAGAGTGCAAACCTGCTGACCCCGACCGTCGGGGACCCCAATACCATGATCCCGGAATCGAAGGCCTTTATGGCCAATGTGACGAAGGTCAAACCCAAACCGGCCCAGCCAGCCAAGAAGACTTCGACGAAGAGTTAAAGGAGGTGACATCCATGGCCGACAAATCCTTTTTCATCGATACAACAAAATGTACTGCCTGCAGAGGCTGTCAGATCGCCTGCAAGCAGTGGCATAAAAACCCCGGAACCAAGACGTACCAGCGGGGCAACCATCAGAATCCGCCGGATCTCTCCATTGCCACATTTAAATTGGTGAGATTCAATGAAGTGGAGGTGCCGGGCGGAGAACCCAGATGGTACTTCTTCCCGGATCAATGTCGTCACTGCCTTGTCCCTCCCTGCAAGGAAGTGGCGGATGGGAAGGTGAAGGGTGCCGTTTTACAGGATGAGAAGACAGGGGCGGTCGTCTTTAACCCAAAAGTGAAGATGAAGACTGCTGATTTTAACGAGATTCGAGAGGCCTGCCCTTATGATATTCCGAGGATCAATTCCGCGACAGGAATCATGGCAAAATGCACGATGTGTTTTGACCGTGTCAACGGGGGGATGCTTCCTGCCTGCGTAAAGACCTGCCCAACCGGCGCCATGAGTTTCGGCGACCGGAAGGAGATTCTTGAGAAGGCCAATAAGAGGCTGGAAGAAGTGAAATCAACTTATAAGGATGCCATCCTGGCCAATCCTGATGATATCCGGGTGATCTATCTTCTTGTCGACGATCCCCTGAAATATCATCAGAAGGCTGTGGCGGGAAACACCATTGGAATCACCAGGAAGATGGCGCTCAAACGTATCTTCCTTCCCATGCGGAGTTTGACGATTGGATAAGAACCTCATCCCTTCCTGCCGGCAGGAAGGGATGAGGGGAATGATCCGTGGGCTTGTCTCGGAATTTTCGTCCCCGAACAAGCCCGTTTTTTTCATCATCCCCTTCAATCCTCACCGTACCCCTCCCTACCTCCCCTCAGATGAAGGGCAGGCGAGGCGGGGTTAAGGCGGGAATAGAGGGGGGGAGGATCTCTTTGGAAAAACTGAAAAAAAGAATTCAGCAGCTCAAAAAGAAGCGACCTGGCTATAAAGAGATTCTCGACTTTTATCAGAAGATCAGGGATGAACAGGAAAAGACAAAGGCCTCCTTAAAACTGGAGCCCATCCATCTCAGAAAAGAATGGAAGGCCTTATTGACCAAGGAAGGTTTTCCCATCCTTGAGAAAGGGGATTTCCCAGTAGATATTGAAGCATCCATGACCCTGTTTCACTCCCTCTGCCAGATTGGCAAAGATGCGAATTCCCATATGGCTCGCGAGGCTGAAAAGATTGAGGCGATTCTTGATCAGAAGAAAGTAGATCTCAAGAGGCTATTGATCGAAGGGACCAAAGAAGGAAAGATCAAGGAGATCGGAAGAGAATTTGGATTGGACAAACAAGTATTGACCTATCTGGTTCAAGAGAGTCTCAGGCCCTCGATCGAGGCAGGGGTCGAAAAGCTTCATCACGAATTCGATACCAGGAATTGGCTGAAAGGCTATTGCCCGATTTGCGGGTCCCTGCCTTATTTAAGTCTCTTGAAGGAAGAGGTTGGGAAACGTTATCTCCTCTGCTCTTTTTGCGGGTATGCGTGGCGTGTGGATAGGATGACTTGCCCTTTCTGCCAGAATAAGGGACAGGAATCCCTCCACTATTTTTACGGCGAGGGGGAAGAGGCCCTTCGCATCGACTTCTGCGACAAGTGCCGCGAGTATATCAAGACGATCGATTTGAGAAAGATCGATTCCGATGATCCCACCTTGGAAGATTTGGCCACCCTCCACCTCGATGTCTTGGCCTCCCAGAAAGGTTATCGAAGGCCCATCGCCCGTCTTTTCGCCACTTAAATCACCTCCCCGAAGAAATGCTTCTCCCTTTGGAAGAGGTTTTTCATATTCTTCTTGACAAATCTAAACACTTCTGATAGAAATATTTCACATAGAAAATATTCGGACATAAAATATTATGATACCCCCTACTCGGGACAGAGCTATTTCAGAGACCATGCAGTCTCTACGCCGCATCATCAAGTCCCTCCAGGATTATTCCCAAACGGTGTACACCCATTTTGGAATCACGGGACCGCAACTCTGGGTGCTAAAAACCATCTATCAAAACGGGAGTCTTTCTCTCGGCGACTTGAGCAGGAGGATGTTCACCAATCCCAGCACGATTACAGGGGTGGTCGATCGGCTGGAAAAAAAAAGGTACGCCCTGAGGGTCCGGAGCGAAAAGGACCGAAGAATCGTAAAGGTCCAGCTGACTTCCAAAGGGGACCGGTTAGCGAAAAGAGCACCCAATCCTATTCAGGGGAAGATGATTTATGGCTTAAAGAAGTTGAGAAAAAATGAACTTTTGTCAATCTATCAGTCCGTTGAAAAATTGGTGGAGATCATGGAGGCCCATGGCGTGGAGGTCACTTTCCTTTTTGATCATGAAAAATAGGAAAGGCTTCCCCTGGCAAGAGGTCCTATCGCGGTAGGGAAAGGACAAGAGAGTCCATAGCCAAATATCTCAATTCAAATTTTAGGGAAGAGGAGGATCAACATGGTTAGAAAGAATCTCAGTATTATTATTTTTATCCTTTGTTTTGGGCTCATCCTGACAGGGTGCCCAAAAAAGACCGTTGTGAAAGAGGAGCCTGCGACAAAAAAGGCAGAAGAATTGGCAGCTCAAAAGGAGAAAGCAACAAAGCTTGAAAGCGAAAGGGCCACCAAGGAAAAGGAAGCGGCGAGGATCAAGGAGGAAGAGGCGAGCAAGACCAAAGCAAAAGAGTTTGAAAAGAGCCTGGTCGCCAAGAAGGAACCTGGAATCGAGGGAGTGGTTCTGGAGAGCAAACTTTTCAAAGATATTCACTTCGATTTCGACAAATATGACATTCGTCCGGGGGATGGGGACATCCTCAAAGGGAACGCGGACCTCTTAATGAAGAACCCGAAAGTCAAGATACAGATCGAGGGCCATTGTGATGAGAGGGGAACGATCGAGTACAACCTGGCCCTGGGAGAGAGAAGGGCGAACAGTGCGAAGAAATACCTGATCTCCCTTGGCGTGTCAGCAGATCGGATTTCCACCATCAGCTACGGGAAAGAGAAACCCTTGGATCCGGGTCACAATGAAGAGGCCTGGGCCAAGAATCGAAGAGCCCACTTCATCGTCTTATCGAAATAGAAGTTCTTAGGGACACTTCCCTATTTTCGGCCTTCTCTGCTCGCGGGCAAGCCAACGGTGGAATCGCATCAATAAAAATAAGGAAGTGTCCCTCCGTAACCAGCCGAGCACACCGGGGAGTCTGTAAGACAAGCCCTCTCCTGTCTCTCCAAAATTCCCCAGAGGACTTTTTTCCCTTTTCACGGGAAGAATTGAACGGTAGGCTGTTGCCCCTTGTTTTCAGAGGGTGGATGGGATATAAATGAATTTGATTGCGGATGCGGGGGGGCAAACGTCAGCCCAGAGGTGAAGAATGAAACGGATTAAACCGGCCCTTGTTTTCTTTTTGCTTCTCGGGCTTCTGGGGGTTAGCCATGTCCATACTAGCTATGCTCAGAAACCACTCCATACCCTCACCCTTCTGTACAGCAACAATATCAATGGTGAAATTGACCCCTGTCCGACCTGAGACCAGAAGAATAGCTTTGGCGGTCTTGCCAGGAGGGGAACATGGATCAAGGAGGTTCGAGAAACAGAAAAAGGGGACGTCCTCATGCTGGATGCCGGGGATCTTCTCTTTAGGAAATTTTCGAGCCCCATCCCGGAGAAGGAACTGAAGATGGCTGCCGAGAAAGCGCACCTCATGATCGAGTGCTTTAATTTCTTGGGTTACGAGGGCCTGGGGATCGGAGATGACGATTTGAACCTTGGGAAAGAGTTCCTGGTGGGAATTTCAAAGAAAGCCAACTTTGCATTCCTTTCTTCAAATGTAATCGACGAGGGGCCCGGAAAGATCCTTTTCCATCCGTATATCATCAAAAGGGTCAATGGCCTCCGGGTGGGCATCTTCAGCCTCCTCTCCCCGGATTCTTTTTTGGGCCAAGGCGATCCAAGAAGAAAGGGATTGGCCTTTCGATCTCCGGTCGAAACCGCCCAGAGCATGGTCAAAGAACTTCAACCCAAGACCGATTTGATCCTCCTGTTGAGCCATCTGGGTTATCAAAAGGATATGGAGTTAGCCCAAACGGTTTCAGGAATTCATTTCATCGTTGGCAGTCATACGGGAATCAATCTCCCCTTTCCTCCCGGCGTCAATAATAAGACGATCATCCTGCAGACTGTTCCGAAAGGCATGTATGCGGGAAGACTCGATCTCACTCTTTACAACCATGAGCCCACCTTTTTCAACCGGATGAGCAGACAGACCATGGAACAAAACCTCAAAGCCCTCAATGCCCGGTTGAGCGAGGCGAAGGCTCCAGAGGGTGATAAGATTCAATGGCGAAAGTTAAAGGAGGAGATTGAACGGGCTCTCGGACAATTCCATGGCAAGAATGAATTCATCAACTCACTCTTACCTCTCAGCGAAGAGATTAAAGACCATCCTGATATCAAGAAGATGATCGAGGCTTTTCGGTCAAGATTTCCAGAGCCGGGAATATCCACATCATCGAAATAGCGAAAATGGCGTCCGTTGACTTAATCCTTCTCCATCCCCCAACCCTCTATGACTTCAGGAAGCTTCCTGGAATCCATGGCCCGATCAGCGATGTGGTCCCTTCTACCCCCATCTTTGAAATGTATCCCATTGGATTCGCCAGTCTCTCGGAGTATCTGGAACGGCACGGCCTCAGGGTGAGGATCATCAATGTCGCCCTGAAGATGCTGAAGGATGAAAGGTTCGATGTCGAGCGACTCCTTCGAAAAAATAGGCCAGCGGCCTATGGCATTGACCTTCACTGGATGGCCCATGCCCAGGGTGCATTGGCCTTGGCAGAAATCATCAAGCGTCACCACCCGGATATCCCGGTTCTCCTGGGGGGTCTCTCGGCCACCTATTATCATGAAGAGATTCTTCGCCAATACCCTTTTGTCGATTTTGTGCTCAGAGGAGATTCGACGGAACCCCCTCTGCTTCAACTCCTCCAGGCCATTAAGGAAGGAGGATCCTTCGAGAATATCCCCAACCTCACGTATCGGGATGAAGGAAAGGGAATTCATGTCAATCCTCTCACTCATGTCCCGGAGAACCTCGACGATATTGCAATCGACTACCGCCATATCATGAAAAAGGTGGTCCGGTATGCCGATCCGACGGGTTATCAGCCCTTTGTCGACTGGTATAGCTATCCGGTGACAGCGGTCTTCACCTGCCGGGGGTGCATCTATCACTGTAAAACCTGTGGAGGTTCCTCCCAGACCTTTCGGCTCATGGCCAACCGTAAGAAACCGGCCTACAGGGATCCGAGGCTATTGGCGCAGGATATCTTCAACATCTCGGACCATCTTCATGCGCCCGTCATGATCATCGGCGATATCTTCCAGCCCGGAGAAGAATATGGTTTTGCCTTCCTTAAGGAGATGAAGAAGAAGCCGATCGATAACCACGTCGCCTTCGAATTTTTTCTTCCCCCTCCCAGATCTCAACTGGAAAAGATTGCTGAATCGATCACAAATTTCAATATCGAGATCTCCCCGGAGTCTCATGAGGAAGAGGTCCGAAAGGCTTTCGGAAGACCTTACAACAACGCGGCCTTGGAGAAGATGATTGCTGACGCCGTCGACCTAGGCTGCAAACGGATCGATCTCTTCTTCATGATCGGCCTGCCCAAACAGACCTATTCGTCGGTTTTGGGGACCGTTGACTATTGCCGTTCGCTCCTGGAACGATTTCAGGATTATCATAAGCTCATGCCTTTCATCTCCCCCCTTGCCCCCTTCTTGGACCCTGGCAGTGCAGCCTTCGAGGCGCCAGAAAAATATGGATATCGCCTGCTCTACCGGACCCTTGAGGAACACCGTCAGGCCTTGATGTCGCCGAGTTGGAAATACATCCTGAACTATGAGACCGAGTGGATGACCCGGGATGAAATCGTTTCGAGCACCTATGAGGCCGGGAGGAGATTAAATCGATTGAAGGCGGAATTTGGTCTGATCGATCGAAAAACCGCAGCATCTGTTGAACAAAGGATCGAAGGGGCGGTTCAAGTGATGGAAGAGGTTGACCGGATCATGGCCCTCCCCGATCCCAAAGAGAGAGAATCTGCACTCGATTCCAACGTGAACGGGAGTCTTTCCCTTCGCACATACAGCATGTCCACAGTCTGCGAGAAAAAGGAACTGGAGTGGCCCACTCGATTCATTCGGATGAACTTCTTCAAAATTATCAAAACACTCCTGACAAGGAGGAAGCCCAATGTCACCATCCCTTCGCGAACAGGCTCTCCGTAAGATACCGAGTGTCGATGAAATCCTTGCAAGGTCAGAAATCGCCGATCTCTTAAGGACCTACCCTCGGACGGTCGTGGTCGAAGCGATTCGAAAGGGATTGGCAAAACTCCGCTCTCAAATTCTCCGTAAGGAACCCCTCTTCCATTTAGAGGAGGAATTCTTTTCCTTTGAACGCCTCCATCCCCTCTTCCAGAAGGAGATCGAGCTTCAAGTTCGCCCCCGACTCCGTCGGGTGATCAATGCAACCGGGGTGGTCATCCACACCAATCTGGGAAGATCTCCCCTTCATTCTTCTGCCCTCCAGCACATGGTCGATGTAGCAAAAAACTATTCCAACTTGGAATACGACCTCGATCTCGGTGAGCGGGGAACCCGCTATTCCCATGTGGAGGGGATCCTATGTCAACTCTCGGGAGCAGAATCTGCCATCGCGGTGAACAACAATGCGGGGGCAGTTCTGTTGGTCCTCAATACCCTTGCTGAGGGAAAAGAGGTGGTGGTCTCGAGAGGGGAGCTGGTCGAGATCGGAGGGGCCTTTCGGATCCCCGATGTGATGAAGCGCAGCGGAACCCTGCTGAGGGAGGTCGGAACCACCAACCGGACTTACATCGGCGACTATCAAGAGGCGATCAATCCCCAAACGGCCCTGCTCTTGAAAGTCCATACCAGTAACTTCAGGGTGCTGGGGTTTGCTTCCTCCGCGTCTCTCCAGGATCTGGTCCAACTGGGTGGAGAACATCACATTCCTGTCATGGATGATTTAGGAAGTGGCTGTCTCGTGGACCTCACCCAATACGGATTGCAGAAAGAACCAACCGTTCAAGAGACGATGCACACGGGCGTGGACGTCGTCACCTTTAGCGGGGATAAACTATTGGGAGGTCCTCAGGCAGGGATCATTTTGGGGAAAAAAGCCCTTTTGGATCAAATCAAGAAGAATCCCCTGACCCGGGCCCTTCGTATCGACAAGCTCACCTTGGCCGCTCTTGAAGCGACCTTGCTCCTCTACCTCGATCAGGAGAAGGCCTTGGAAGAAATCCCTACCCTCCGGATGCTGAAAATGGATCCGAGCCTATTAAGGAAGCGGGGGAGGCGTCTCTTGCGGAAATTACGGGAGACGATCAATAAAAGAGCTGAACTGGCTTTGAAAGAGGATATGTCTCAGGTGGGCGGTGGATCCCTTCCCCTTCAAGAACTCCCAACGATCGTTCTTGCACTCAAACCCATCGACTTCTCCCTGAACCTTCTTGAAGAAAAATTGAGAGAGGTCGATCCTCCTATTATCTCTCGAATAAGCAAAGACGAATTGCTCCTGGATATGAGAACCGTCTTCGATGAAGAGATCCCTTTGCTGGCCGCCGGGATTGAAAAGGCCCTCATTCGAATCGAGGGGAGGGAAGACGTCGGATAGTGGGGTAGTCGCTTAGTCATATAGTGAAGCTCCCCGCCCAAAGGGCGGGGCTTCCCGGAAACGAAATCTCATTTTTATTGTGCCCCTTTACCCCGCCTACAAGGCGGGGCTTGCGGGGCACGTCCCGGCCAAAAACTGCTCTCTCTGCCAACCGCAGGCAGGCTCATCAAGGCAGGGACTACAAGACTATGAGACTAAAGGACCATGGGACTGCAAGACAGACATTTCTCCATCACCGTGACAAAACGGGACGAAGGCCGACGGCTCGACCAATTTCTCCCGGAAGCCAATTTGAAACTCTCCCGGTCTCAAGTCAAAAAACTGGTCGAGGCAGGGAATATCCTTCTCGGCCAGAAACCGACCAAACCCAGTGCCCGTCTGAAAGTCGGTGATGTCGTTTCAGGGACTCTTCCTCAGCCCAAATCCCTCGATCTGATACCAGAACCCCTTCCCCTTACCATTCTTTACGAGGACCCCTCGATCATTGTCATCGATAAACCTCCGGGAATGGTGGTCCATCCTGCTTACGGAAACCCCTCGGGGACGTTGGTCAACGCCCTTCTCTATCACTGTAAGGACCTGGGTGGAATTAACGGGTTTTTGAGGCCAGGGATTGTTCACCGTTTGGATAAGGATACCTCCGGCGTCATGGTCGTTGCCAAGGAGGATGGGGCCTACCATCATTTAATCAAACAGTTCAAGAATCGTACGGTAAGAAAGGTCTATCTGGCTATTGCTCACGGAAGTTTCACAAAAGACGAAGGGTTCATCGATGCTTCCATCGGAAGGCATCCAACCCAGAGAAAACGAATGTCCACCCGAACAAAAACAGGAAGGCCCGCAATCACGCATTGGAGGGTCATTGAAAGGCTCGATGGGTTCGCTCTTCTTGAGATCTCTCCCCAGACAGGCCGAACCCATCAGATCCGGGTTCACCTCTCCTCCATGGGACATCCCCTCTTAGGCGACCCCGTGTACGGGAGAAAAAGTAAACCTGGATCGATTCGCGACCCTGTGTTAAAAGAATGTGTGCAGAAATTGGATCGCCAAGCCCTCCATGCTCATCGATTGGAATTCGCTCATCCTCGAACGGGAGAAAGGGTCCAATTTGTCTCGCCGATTCCTCAGGATATGAAAGAGGTATTGGAGTGGTTGAGGGCAAGAACAAACTCCACCCTCTCCCGTCAAGGGAACGGGTGTGCCTGCCTGCGGTAGGCAGGGTGAGGGTGACAAAAATGTGTCAGATCCCCCTCCCCTCCCGCCAGGAGAGGGGAAACTTTCTTGTGGGGCTATTTCTGAAACAGGGGAAAAGATGGATATTCTCAACCGATCGACTCTGAAAACATGTAATGGTCTTTTTTATTTCGAAATAGCCGAGTTAGCAAAACTCGGATGGATCCGTCATGCCTTTCTCACCCGCAAAGGAGGGGTGAGCCTCCCTCCTTATGATACGCTTAATGTCGGAGAACATAATGGGGACCGGAAAAAGGATGTTTACCAGAATAGAGATCGGATTATTACGGCCTTCGGTATTAAGCAAAACCGATTGATATTGCTTAAACAGATGCAAGAGGACGATATCCTTATTCTAAAAGAACCAATCGAGACCACGCACCCTTTTCTAAAGTACGATGCGACGATCACAAATGTTCCGAATACATTCCTTGGGATTCAAACCGCTGACTGTATTCCTATCCTTGTGGTCGATCAAAAGAAGAGAGTGATTGGGACGATTCATGCCGGTCGGCAGGGAACCGCGCTCCGCATTACCCGAAAAGTCTTGGCGAAAATGGTGGATACATTCGGCTCCTCATTGGAAGATTTGATTGTTGCACTGGGCCCCTCCATAGGATCGTGCTGTTATGAAATTGACGAAAAAGTCTTTTCCCGTGAGTGGACGTCTTTCTCCACTTCAAAAGGAGGAGGAAGATGGATGGTGGATCTCGCTCGAATCAATATCGCCCAGGCGAAAGAAGAGGGAATCAAAGAAGAGCATATTTTTTGGATGAATATTTGTACTCGTTGCCATGGCGATTTATTTTTTTCCTACCGGGGAGAAGGTCAAACGGGAAGGCAACTCTCCTTTATTGGAATATTATGAAACAAATCCCAAATCCTAAATTTCAAATAAGCTCCAAGCACCAATTCCGAATGACCAAAACGATTTTGTTTGGAATTTTATTTTTTTTGGAAAATTGAGATTTATTTGGGATTTGGTGCTTCCCTGCCTGCCGGTAGACAGGGGATTTGGTGTTTAGAACTTGTTGCAAATCAAAAGCAGGCTTCTATGAGAGAATCGGATAGTAATGTCAAAGGGATTATTTTGAAGGTTTATCTTCAGCCCAGATCCTCCAAGAATGAGATTGTCGGTCCTTACCGAGAAGGGATCAAGATCAAGATTACGGCTCCACCGGTTGAAGGAAAGGCAAACGAAGCCTTGATTCGATTCCTGGCCGGCGAGCTGGAGATCCCACCCTCTTGGATTGAAATCCTCAAGGGCCATCACTCCCGGGAGAAGACCGTGCGGGTTTCGGGAATTTCAGGCCCTGGGATAAAGAAATTAAAGCCGAGTAAGAGTCCTGGAGAAAATTCTTATTGATTACTTTATCCCGATTTGTTAAGAGAGCCGTGAAAAACTGCAATACGCTCTCTTTCTCTTTTGAGACAAAGGCTAACAATAGGTCCAAGAATGGGAAAGACCTCGAGGGGGAGGAAAAGATCTTCTCCAGGATTGGGATTCAAGAATGAGGGCGCCAGGGGGGAATCATCCCCTGCCCCGGAGAAAAGCCGACTCAATCGACCCGTCTTTCACTATCTTTCGATCATCGGAATCGGCCTTATGATCTATTCGAACACCTTCCACGGCCCTTTCCAGTGGGATGAAAATGACTTCCTTGTTCAAAACCCGATCGTCAAGAACATCAACTATTTTCTGAGTCTTTCAAAGGCAAAAGGAGTCGATCCAGATTTTTATCTCTTCTTTAAGACGAGATACATCAGTTATCTCACATTTGCACTGAACTACTGGATCCATGGGTTCGATGTTCTTGGCTACCATCTCGTCAATCTGGCAATTCATCTCTTGAACGCCATCCTGGTCTATCTCTTCACGTTTCTTGCTTTCAAAACCCCTTTTTTGAGGGAATCCTCGCTCAAGAATCATGCGAGACATATCGCCCTATTTGCCGCTCTGCTTTTTGTTTCCCACCCGATTCAGACAGAGGCTGTCACTTATGTCTTTCAGAGGCACGCATCCTTTGTAACCTCTTTTTATCTTCTCTCGATGGTCTTCTATATTCAAGGGAGGTTGAAAGGGGAAGAAGGGTCTTCTCATCTTCATTCAGCCCTATTCTACGGTTTATCGCTTATCTCCGCTCTTTCGGCCATGAAAACCAAAGAGAATGCCTTCACACTCCCATTCAGCATCATGATCTTTGAATTTTTCTTCTTTACGGGGTCGATCAGGATCAGGATGCTCTATCTGATACCCCTTCTGCTGGCCTCGGCAGTGATCCCCTTCACCCTGATTGGTATCGATAAGCCCATCGGTCAAATCATGAGTCAAATTTCCGATCCCTCGTCATTACTCGTCAAGGAAGTACCAAAGGAGATCTATCTCTTTACACAGCTTCGAGTCATCCTAACCTATATCCGGCTGCTCTTCTTTCCAATCCATCAGAACCTCGATTATCATTATCCGCTCTATTCTTCTTTTTTTGCAGGGCCGATCTTCCTGCCTTTTCTTTTTTATCTCGGTCTATTGGGCCTTGCCGCTTATCTTTTTTTCCGATCAAGACAGTCTCTTCCTGAATTGCGGGTCATCTCCTTTGGAATCGTTTGGTTTTTCGTTACCCTCTCGGTGGAGTCGAGCATCATCCCCTTACAGATGATCATTTGTGAATATCGGGTTTACCTCCCCTCTGTCGGCGTCTTCGTGGCGGCGACGACCTCCTTCTTCATGATGATTGGGAAACTTGATGCTCGATCCCCGCAGTTAAAGAAGATAGGAGGGATCTTCCTTGCTCTTATCATCATTCTCCTTTCGATCTTGACTTATGCCAGGAACGTCGTATGGCAGGATGATGTCCGTATGTGGGAGGATGTGACAAAGAAAAGTTTTGAAAATCCGAGGGGGCACTACAACCTCGGCCTCGCTTATGGAAAGAAGGGCCGATGGGAAGACGCCTTGAAGGAATTTGAGACAACCCTGAAGCTCAATCCCCATCACAACAAAGCCCGTAACAACCTTGGCATCATTTACCATCGGCAGGGTCGGTTGGACGATGCCATGAGAGAATTTCGGGCGGTCCTTCAACTCAATCCCAACGACACGAATGCCCGCTATAACCTCGGTTTGGTCTTTTTAAGATCGGACAGATCGGCCGAGGCGATCAGAGAATTTCAGACGGTTCTTCAACTCAATCCTGACGATGCCGATGCCCACAATAATCTCGGAATTCTTTTTGCGAAACAAAGCCGATGGGATGAAGCGATCAGGGAGTTTCAGTCTGCCTTAAGAATTAACCCTCATCACGTGAACGCGCGAAATAATCTCAGAAAGGTCCCCGGGGGTGATCATCACGATCCGGATAAATGAGAGGGTCTTCGTCTGAAAGTACCCCCGAACAAAAAGGGAGGAGAAAAATGGGAGTCCTTGCCCGCGTCAAATTCATATGGATTTCCATGCGGCCCAGACAATGGATAAAAAACACCTTTCTCTTTTCAGGCCTTGTCTTTTCAAAGAATCTTTTTCAAGGGGACCTCTTCCTGAAGGTCAGCGGGGGATTCGTTCTATTCTGCCTGGCGGCCAGCAGTATCTACATTTTCAATGATATCCGGGATAGGGAACTTGACCGTAAACACCCGGAGAAATGTCGAAGGCCTCTCGCTCTCGGAAACCTCCAGGTGACGGAAGCCTATTTTATCTCTCTCCTCCTGGGGATTATTGCCCTGGCTCTTGCTCCCCTGCTGAGCCTCACCTTCTTTGGTGTCCTGGTGGCCTACGTCCTGTTAAACCTGGTCTATTCCCTGAAACTCAAACAGGTAGTGATTTTAGATATTATGTGTATCGCTTTCGGTTTTGTTCTGAGGATCCTTGCCGGAACCGCCCTGGCAGAAATCATTCCGTCCGATTGGTTGATCGTATGCACCATGACGGTTTCCCTATTCTTGGGATTTAGCAAGAGACGAAATGAGTTGGCCTTAAAAGTTTACGACGCGGAGGATTATCGGAAGGTCCTTACGGATTACAGCATTCCCTTTCTCGATCAGATGATCGCAATGGTGACTGCGTGTACAGTCATGTCCTATATTCTTTATACCGTATCGAGCGAAACCGTCGCGCGATTCGGGACGAGAAACCTCGTCTTCACCATCCCTTTTGTTCTCTTTGGGATTTTCCGTTATCTCTACTTGATTTATCATAAGAGGAGGATTGAGGAACCCACCGATTTGATTCTGCGAGATATTTCCTCTCTCGTTAACATCCTCCTCTGGTTGGGAACGGTCATCTTCCTTATCTATTGATCTGAAACAGCAACTTTCTCAGCTCATCTGCTTCTCCATTGAATGGGATCGGATATAATAAGTCCCCATTTTCAAGAGCCCGTCGTACCGTAATGCCATCGTGGCATTTTTACCGATCCATAAGTACTCTTCTTGATTGGTGAACGGTTTTGCTCCGACCCCAAATTTTTCAAAGACCGCTTCCTTTAAGGCATTCCAATCGGAGGCTTGTTCTGTCGTCACCAATCCCACATAGAATCTTCCTCTCCAAAAACCATATTGAATGGGTAGCACTTTCCCGTTCTTCAATTTGAATCCATCGCCCGCTCTCAAATAAAAATCTATGCCCCCGTGGCTCGACTCTTTTCTACAAAATTTCATCCGGTCGAGACTTGAGAGCTCCGTCTCCCATTTGACCCCGTTAAATCCCTGGGGTTCTAAGCCGGGACTAAAAGTGACGGGCTTACAATTCTGATTGGATGAATAGACGGGGATCTCGTGATAAGCACAACCCATGGCCATTACAAAAGAAAAAGAAAGCAGGATGCCAATCAATCTTTTCATAAGTTATCTCCTTCTTCCTCTCATGGAAAACGCCTTCTTTCTGCGTGGTGGATTGTGAAGTAGCTGTAGAGCGTCAAAAAGAGTTTTCATTATAGTTGAGAATTCAAGAAACATGCCAAATTTCAGCCAAATTTTGGGCTGAACCTGAATATGATTGGAACCCTTTGTAATTATTCGTGTCGGATGGCGAGGTTTCCAAATCCATTTTGGTTGAGCGATAGGAAGATATTAATCGCTTTTGATGGATGAATGACAATAATTGCAGCTACCTTGACTTTAAAAAGAGAATCCATTAGGGTATAATAATATGGAAGTGGTCAGGTCCTGGTGGGCCTCCTGGACTTCAAATCCAGTGGCGGGCAGAAGATGTCCGTGGTGGGTTCGATTCCCATGCACTTCCGCCAGTTGAGAAAAAGTGGCGCACGAGACATACATAAGGCATCGTGTTTGGGACTTAAGAGTCTAACAGTAGTCACACCGTCGATTATCCGGAGACTAAGACTACAAGACCACGAAGCGACTTCCCGGTGTGTGTGTTCTTTACCCTCAGCGGTTCAAAAGGAGGAAGAGATGTTCGGGATAGGAATGCCAGAGTTGATTGTCATTCTAGTCATCGTTCTGATCATTTTTGGTGCTGGAAAGCTGCCCCAAATCGGCGAAGGTATCGGGAAAGGGATCCGAAATTTTAAAAAGGCGACCAAGGACCAAGAAGAGATCGACGTCACT
Source organism: Thermodesulfobacteriota bacterium (assembly GCA_041947025.1). Taxonomy (GTDB): domain Bacteria; phylum Desulfobacterota; class BSN033; order BSN033; family UBA1163; genus CAVTZZ01. Next base: position 13,954 of record JBHGBJ010000024.1, on the reverse strand, counting down.
CCTAAGAAAAAAGAAGAGATTCCTGAGAAGAAGTGACTCCTGCACCATCTTGAATGACAGGACTCTAAAAGAAGTACCCTCAACAAATTCCACACGATTCACATCTTAGGAAAGACGCCGATCAAACGTGCGTGGGGTGAAAAGCCCAGGGTCTTTCTTCTCCAATCGGCATGGGACACATTGTCTATATTGGAATCGGTTCAAACGTCGGGAACAAACTGCACCAATGTGAAGAAGGAATCTCTGAGATCCTAAAATTCAATCATCACAAACTCTTAGGAAGGTCCTCCTTCTATAGAACAAAACCTGTCGGTTGCATTTCACAGGATTGGTTTGTCAACGGTGTGATAAAAATCGAGACCGACCTGGAACCTCACAACCTTCTTTCTCTTTTAAAGACCATTGAGTCTCGGATGGGTCGAGCAGAAACTTTTCGATGGGGCCCTCGGACGATCGATCTGGATATCCTCGCCTTCGACGATAGGAAAATAAGCACAGAGGATCTCCAGATTCCCCATCCTCTCCTTCACGAACGTCAGTTTGTCCTCATCCCCCTTGCTGAAATCGACCGAGATTTCGTCCACCCCGTTTTGAAAAAGACCGTCTGGGAACTCCTAAAAAATCTAAGAGAGGACCAGGGGGTGGAAAAAATTTCAGATTTCAGATTTTAGGGTCCCTTGATCTGCAATCATCAATCAGAGAAAGGCTTCGATGCTCCGATTCATCTTCTTCACATTTCTCTTCATCCTTCTTTACAATGTGCTTCGCTTCCTGATCAGGAATATGCATCCGATTCGGAGAAGGACGGTTCGAAAGTCTGAGCCAGAAGAACTCGTTCAGGATCCTTATTGCCAAACTTACATCCCCATGCGTTCTGCTTTAAAGAAAAGAGTGGAAGGGAAGAACTATTATTTCTGTAACCGGGGGTGCCTAAAAGGGTATCTCAAGAGGAAGTCGTCCTGAAGGAAATCTTTCATCTGAATCCGAAAAAACTTGACAAATCACGAGGGGTTCGATATGTTGATACGTAAAGCTTTTTTCTTCAAACAATGGTGAAGGGGGTGAGTCTATGAGTAAGAAGATTTGGAAGTTTTTGGCTGTTCTTTTTCTGCTCTCTTTTTTCTCCACTTTTTCCACCGGCTGTTACTACTTTTCCGCGAAAAAAGAGATCTCAAATGCTGAGAAATTGTTCTCCGAGCTCAAGGCGACAGGAGGACAGACGAAGGTTCCTTATGAATACTGCAGCAGTGAGAAATTTTTGGAGGCTTCCAAGATCGAATTCAGCCAGAATGATTTTGGTCCCGCCAAAGCATTTGCAGAACGGTCCAAATCCGCTGCTGAAGCCGGATTAGCTGAAATCAAGAAAAAATAGCTCGAAAATGGGAGAGGGGGTGAATAATGAATATGAACAGGAAATGGACGATCTTATTCCTACTCATCCTGGGAACAGTGATTGCTTCAGGATGTGTGCCCAAAACTACAGTCATGACCTATAACGAGGCAAAAGAAGCTTTCCAGAAGGCTACGATTGCTGATGCAAAAAAATGTGCACCTTGTGAATACGCAACGGCGGAGGCTTATCTTGGCTTGGCCGATCATGAAATGAAATACTATTGGAGAGAGCTTCAGGATCTGGAGGACCACTCAAAAATGGTCCAGGAAAAATCTCTTGCGGCATTGAAATTGACGCCCTGCGAGAAACCCCCGGCACCTCCGGCACCACCACCACCATCTCCTCCTGCGCCGAAACCGGTCCCACCTCCGGCACCGAAGCCTGAACCGTCACCGCCGCCGCCACCGCCTCCTCCGCCGCCTCCGGCACCGCCGAAACCGGTTCCACCTCCGGCACCGCCGAAACCGGTTGCGCCTCCGGTGTTCGATACGATTTATTTCGATCCCAATAAGACAAACATTAATCCTACGGCAGCCAAGGCACTGGATCGAAATGGAGCGATTCTTAAGGAGAATCCCCAGATTAAAGTGGAAATCGGTGGCCACACGGATTTGAGTGGATCTGAAAAGGCCAATCAGAAGATCTCTGAAAAGAGGGCTCTAAGCGTCAAGAAATATCTCCAGGACAAATTTAATATTCCGGACAACCGAATGACTATTAAGAGTTATGGAGCGACCAAACCCATTGCCGACAATCGAACCAAAGAGGGTCGTTCCAAAAACAGAAGGGTTGAGTTCAGGGTGATCCCGTAAGACCCTCTTTTTCGAAAATCACTCTTTCAAGGTGGTAGGAAGAGATTCCTACCACCTATTTTTCTGTCTGCCGAAGGGAGAGATCATGAAGTTCTTTATCGATACTGCAAATCCTGGCGAAATCAAGAAGGCTTATGAGATGGGGGTGATCGATGGTGTCACCACAAATCCCACATTGATCTCCAAGGAAAATAGGGATTTCGAATCCCTGATTAAGGAGATTTGTGACATCATTCAGGGATTACCAATCAGCCTTGAGGTCTTAAGTCTCAATTCGGAAGGAATGATTGAGGAAGCCCAAAAATTGTCGAAAATGGGGCAGAATATCGTGGCCAAAATTCCTATGACCGTGGAAGGGCTGAAGGCAATCAAGGCCCTGGTCCCGGAGAGAATCAAGACTAACACGACCCTCGTCTTCTCCCCCACTCAAGCACTCTTGGCTGCCAAGGCTGGAACAACCTATGTCAGCCCTTTCATCGGAAGGCTGGATGACATTTCACAGACGGGAATGGAACTCGTCGAACAGATTGTGACGATCTTTGGAAACTACAATTTTGAAACAGAAGTAATCGTCGCCAGCATCCGTCATCCGGTTCATGTTCTTGAAGCGGCTCTCATTGGCGCCGACGTGGCCACCATTCCCTACAAGGTGATCGAACAGCTGGTTAAACATCCGCTGACGGATATAGGCATGGAGCGGTTTTTGGCAGACTGGAAGAAAGTTCCTGTGAAATAAAAAAGGCCCCTTAGGGGCCTTTCACGGTACCTCATCCGTTTTCTTCCACCAGGATCTGTTTGAGGCGGATCTCCCCCCTCTTGGGCAGGACGATTCGAAGGACGCCGTCTTTGTAGGCTGCCTTGATCTTCTCCAGGTCAATCATTCTTGGGATCGCAAAAGTTCGCTGAAAGGTTCCGTAAGGCCTCTCGATTTTTAAGTAATTCCCGTGGGGATCTTCCTTAATAAATTTTCTCTCTCCTTGAATGATCAGGGTGTTCTCTTCAACCTTAATCTCAATGTCACTTTGATTCATCTCAGGCAGATCCACTTTCAGAATGACCTCATTCTCTGTCTCCAAGATGTCAACAGGAGGCGACCAAGCTCTCCGAGGGACCTCCTCTTTCCAAAGGTGGGAGAGCGTCTCATCAAAGAGGCGGCTCATGCGGTCTTGCATCGCCATCAGGTCACGAAAGGGTTCCCATTTTACGTAAACCATTGTCCTCGCCTCCCGAAAAACCTACTTGAATTATACTCCAATTCCTCAGCGATGTCAATCCCATCGAAGAAAACCGTGTGCCGATTCAGAAACAGCCTTACCCATTTTTTCATTCCGGACTTGGTCCGGTCGGAGCTACCCTTCGCAAAGACCCGCGTCGGGAATCCGGTTCGTTCAACTGGATTCCCCTGGCCGATCGGCAGGCGTTTTCGCGGGAATGATGGGCTCGAAATTCGTGCAAAGAAGCGTAAGATTCCCCAACGCTAGCCGTTCCATCATAGGGTCAACTCCGACAGGTATAGCAGGTATCGAAGAAGTTCTTTGGAAGTTTAGCCTTCTCCCTGAATTTCTCCAGTTGGAACCAAGGGGCAAAATAGTTCCCGCAGATCTTACACTTTTTCATTTTGAGTGTTCTTTTCCATCGGATGATCGTCCGTTCGTCCCCCTCCTCGTTCATCCGGATCACATCCACAGGGCAGGCCACGACACAGGCCCCACAGGCGATGCAACTCATTGCCTCCCCTTGGAAGGGAGGGATCATCTCCCTTCGATCTCCACGAAAGGCAAACTGAATGGCATTGGCGCCCACGACTTCTTCACAGACCCTGCCGCAGAGGCCACAGAGGATACAATCCCTGTCACCCTGCTTGAACCGGACCTTGCTCACTCCCATCTCTCCGGCCATATCCTGTATCAATTTGTCTCCAGGACACATGGCCAAGATAAGCTCGATAATCATCCGACGGGCTCGCAGTACTTTTTCCGTACGGGTGAAAACCTCTATTCCCTCCAATACGGGATAAGTGCAGGAAGTGGTCATCCTCGACTTTCCTCTCCTGGAGACCTCCACAAGGCAGAGCCGGCAGGCCCCATAAGGCTTGACCGACTCATGAAAACAAAGGTGGGGAACGTCAATGCCCGCATCCAGTGCAACTTCTAGGATGTTTGCACCTTCCTTCCCTTCAACAGGTTGCCCATCAATCGTAAAAGGAATCATCTATCTTCCTCCCTAACTCAGAACGTCAGGATCGTTTAGACCCTGCCAATCGCAGGCAGGCTTTTTGACGTTCAACGAAATTAACGGAAGAAACGAATTAAACGTTCCAAACGTTATTCATTCTCTATTGGACTTCGATCGCCTTGAATTTACAGGCCTCAAAACACATCCCGCACTTGATACATTTTTCAGCATCGATCTTGAAAGGTTTCCCTTTTTCTTTTTTCGTCTTCGGCTTCCCTGTGATCGCCTCTGAAGGACAGGCCTTGATACATCTGCCACACCTCTGACAGACATCGGAGAGAATTCGATATCGGAGCAGAGCGCGGCAAACCTTGGCCGGACATCGCTTATTGAAGATATGCTCTTCGTATTCATCCTGAAAGTACCGGATGGTGGAGAGAACAGGATTGGGAGCTGTCCCTCCCAACTGACACAGAGAAGCCTCCGCGGTCACCCATCCCAACTCTTTCAGCAGTTCAATGTGATCCGTGGTCCCGCGGCCTTCCGTAATCTCCGTCAGGATTTCGTGCATCCGCTTCGTTCCTTCCCTGCAGGAGGTGCACTTTCCACAGGATTCGTCCTTGAGAAAATTCATAAAATACTTGGCCACATCCACCATGCAGGTCGACTCGTCCATGACGATCATCCCGCCGGAGCCCATCATGGATCCGACCTCTGTCAACCGGTCGAAATCGACGGGAAGGTCGAGAAACTGCTCGGGAATACATCCACCCGAGGGCCCTCCGGTCTGGACAGCTTTGAATTTCTTTTCCTCCGGGATCCCACCGCCGACATCATAAACAATCTCACGGAGGGTGATCCCCATGGGAACCTCAATCAGGCCCGTATTCTTAACCTTGCCGACGATGGAGAAGACCTTTGTCCCCTTGCTTCCAGCGGTGCCAATCTTCGAATACCAATCCGCACCTCTTGAAATGATGATGGGCACATTATTCCAGGTCTCCACGTTGTTAAGGTTACTGGGCTTGTCCCAGAGACCGCTTTCCGTGGTGTGGATATGTTTGGCCCTGGGCTCCCCAACTTTTCCCTCGATGGAGGCCATGAGCGCCGTAGACTCCCCGCAGACAAAAGCCCCACCTCCTCGAAAGAGGTTGATCTTGAGCGAGAAATCAGAACCCAAAATATGATCTCCCAGAAGCCCCGCTTTCTCGGCCTCGTCAATAGCCGTTCGAAGCTTTTCAATTGCCAAGGGATACTCATCCCTCACGTAAATAAATCCCTCCCGGGCTCCAATGGCATAGGCCCCGATGATCATTCCTTCGATCACGCTGTGAGGATCGCCTTCCAGAATGCTCCGGTCCATATAGGCTCCCGGGTCCCCTTCATCAGCGTTGCAGAGGATAAATTTCTGATCGCCCTCTGCCTTCCGGCACGTCTCCCATTTGTTGCCGGTTGGAAACCCGGCCCCTCCCCTCCCGCGGAGGCCGGATCGCTTCACCTCTTCGATGATCTCCTCCGGTTTCATCTCAAAAAGGGCTTTGTAAAGGGAGAAGTATCCTCCCCTTGCAACGTATTCCTCAAGATGATCGGGATTGATGAAGCCACAGTTTCTCAGCGCGATCTTCAGCTGCTTGCCGTAAAAAGTAACCTGGTCATAGGATGGAGTCCCGTCGATTCCGGCGGGGATGCGTTGAACCGCATAATCCTTGCTTGTGCCCTCCAAGATCCGGTCTTCTCTTTCCATCTTGAAGAACAACAGGTCTTCGACCACTCTGTTCTCCAGCCATTTTTGAACCATCTCGCCGCAGCGTTCGGGCGTAACACCCTGATAGAAAACCCTGGGCTTTCCCGTCTCCAAGATATCCACAACAGGCTCTCTCTGACAAAAACCGATGCAGCCTGTCTTCTCAAGCCGAATTCGGACCTTTGTTTTCTCGATCTCTTTCTGGATGGCATCGTAGACCTTAGCCGCACCTGTGGAAAGACCGCAGGTCGCCATTCCTACGGAGATCTTGGTGGCCCCCGGATAAAGAGACTTTAACCCCTTCTCTCTGATCTTCTCCAAATCGTTCTTTGTCGCAATCTTCATCTTTACCTCGATCCTAATAGACGCCGTTCCCGTATCCCTGCCTGCCCTAGGCCCTGAACCTATGCAGCTGGGCGGTTTTCATCTCCGTTAGCTACCGCCGTCCCATGGCTCCTTACTTGAACTCCTTGAGTAAGGCAGGGACTTTATCCTGTGCAAGGCGGCCGAAGACCTCTCCATCGATGACAGCGACCGGCCCGAGACTGCAGCAGCCCACACAATGGACCGCTTCCAGTGTGAAGCGGTTATCCTTGGTCGTCTCGCCTACGGTAATCTTCAAATCTCTCTCTACCTTGTCCAAGATCTTACCTCCGCCCCGGACATGACAGGCTGTCCCCAGGCAGACATCGATCTTATGCCGCCCCCTCGGCTTCAAGCTCAGCGCATTATAGAATGTGGCAATGCGAAAGATATGAGCCAGGGGGATATTCATTTTTTGGGAAACATACTCCAAGGCTTCCTTCGGAAGAAATTTGTCCTCGGCCTGTATATCCTGCAGGATGGCCAGGAGCGCCGATTCTTTTGCTGCATACCGTTTAATGACGCTATCGATTTTAGAAACCTCCATCTCACACTCCCCTTCCTGCCTTCTTTCTCAATTCTTCGTATTCCTTGCGGACCCGTTTTTCAATCTCCCCGATCATGTCATCCGTGAGATGCCGGAATCTTCCCTGGATCCTGATATAGTCCTTGACGGGCTTCAATTTCGGAAAATCAATGCTCAGGCGATATTGCCCCCTCTCCACCTCATAGAGAGGAAAGATCCCTGTTTCTACAGCGAGACGACCGAGCCTAATGGAGAGCTCGGGTGCGGACCTCCAGCCCGTAGGGCAAACGGAGAGGATATGAACGTAAGCGGGCCCCTCGATGTCGGCCGCTTTCTTCACCTTCTGTACTAGGTCGATCGGATAACTGGGACAGGCTGTAGCCACATAAGGAATATTATGGGCCGCTGCAATCGCAGGCATGTTCTTCTTCCAGGTGATCTGGCCCATCTGCACCTTCCCGGCGGGAGAAGTGGTTGTCGATGCCCCGAAGGGTGTCGAGGAAGACCGTTGGATGCCCGTGTTCATATAGGCCTCGTTGTCCGTGCAGATGTAGAGAAAGTTGTGACCTCTCTCAAGGGCACCCGAAAGGGCTTGGAGCCCTATATCTGCGGTCCCGCCATCCCCGCCCATGGCAAGGGTTACGATCTTCTTGCGGGGAATTCTTCCCTTTCTCATCAGGACCTTTAATGCCGATTCGATGCCCGAGGCCACTGCCGCCGTATTCTCAAAGGCCACATGAAACCAGGGAACCCTCCACGATGTGTAGGGAAGCGGAGACGAGACAATCTCCATGCAACCCGTGGCATTCGCGATGATCACATTTCTTCCCAGTGCCTTGGCAACCAATCTCACGGCCAAGGCCTCGGCGCATCCCTGGCAGGACCGGTGGCCGGGTGCAAAATATTCCTTTTGAGTCAACGTCCGAACCGCAAAAACATTCAGGTTTTCCGTCATTCCCTCACCCCATAAATTTCAAAGCCTTCTCGATTGCCTTCTTCAATTTCGATTTCTGCCTTATTCACCATTTTGACGAAGTCCGAAGGGGTCACATCCCTTCCTGAAATCCCTGCAACAAAATCATAGACCGATGGTCTCGGATCGCTCCCATAAAGAGCCGCTTTCACCTCCGAGGCGACCGGTCCGCAAGCTCCAGCAGAGAGGGCCCGGTCAATCACCACCAATTGTTTTGCACGACGCGTGGCCGCCTTAAAATCATCAAAAGGAAAAGGCCGCCAGAGCCGGATCTTCACGAGTCCGACCGACCTCCCATCTTCCCGCATCTTGTCTACAGCCACAGTGGCCGTCTCCCCGAAACTCCCCATGGTGACAAGCAAGGTGTCAGCATCTTCGGTCTTATAGGTCTCGATCGGATGATAATATCTGCCGGTCAACTCTCCGAAGGCCTTCCAGGTCTCCGTCACCTTAGGCATGGAAGATCGAAGAGCCTCTTCCTGGGCCTTCTTTGCTTCCGCAAAGATGCTGGGGAGTGCAAAAGCCCCCATGGTCACCGGGTGATCAGGATGCAGGCTGTGAAGGGGCTGATAAGGAGGAAGAAACTGACCGATCTTCTCCTGTTCGATCAACTGGATCGGCTCGATCACGTGACTCAGGATGAATCCATCCATGTTGATGATGACGGGAAAAAGAACATTTCGATCCTCTGCCAATCGATAGGAGACAAAGACGTGATCGTAAACCTCCTGACCATTCTCCACGAAGAATTGGATCCACCCACAGTCCCGAATCGACATCGTATCGCTGTGATCGTTCCAGATGCTCAAGGGCGCTGAGATCGTACGATTCGAAATGATCATGAGCATCGGCAACCTCAAGCCCGAGGCGATGTACGTGATCTCACTCATCAGAGCCAGCCCCTGGGAGCTTGTACAGGTGAAAGCCCTTGCGCCGGTTGCCGCTGCGCCCACGCAGACGCTCAAGGCGGAGTGCTCTGATTCCACACAAAAGAATTCTGCGTCCATTTCTCCATTCGCCACCAGTTCTGATAGATGCTCCACAATATGCGTTTGAGGCGTAATGGGATAAGCCGAGATCACATCCACATTGGCCTGTTTGACCGCCTCGGCAGCGGCAATGGAAACTTCCATTCCAACCCTTTTCGCCATTATTTCTCCTCCTCTTCCAGCACCATGGTGATGGCTCCGGTAGGACACTCTTTTGCACAGATACCGCAGCCCTTGCAATAAAAAAGGTCCGCGATAAAGTAGTTCTCCTCGTTCAAGTTATAGGCCATGTCCGGACAGAAGATATAGCACAGTCCACAATGGATGCACAGCTCCTTGTTCAGAATCGGCTTGAGGGTCTTCCAGTCCCCTGTCCGATATTGGCTGGCATTCCCGGGCTCTAAGACCACATTTCCAACCGGCAACTCCTTCCATGTCCATTCCGATTCAGGCTTTGTCATACTTCTTTACCCCTTCTCTTTGAAGTACTCTATCTTAACCTCCCTTTTGGATGACCGACTGGAGGCGGTGACCAAAGGCTATTTAACTCACAAGGATGGTTTCCTGATAAGCTCTTTCGAAGGCAGAAATGTTCTTGTCGGCAATTCTGCCAAAGCGCTCCTTGAGCGGAGGGAGGAACGACTCTTTCTTGACCAGTCCCGAAGCCCTGACCAAGGACCCGAGCATCGTCGTATTGGTAATCGGAAGGCCAAGAATCTCCCTGGCAATCTTGACAGCGTCAACCACTCCAATTCGGTTTACTCCCTTCAGGTCCTCTTTCACCTTTCCGGGGGACTCAACGCTTGTAGTGACAAGGATGCCCTCCGGTTTTAAGCCGGCAGCCACGTTGACGATTTTCAAAAGAGAGGAGTCAAGGACTACGACAATATCCGGCTCGTAGATATTGGCTCTGATCTTGATCGGCTGCTCACTAATCCGGCAAAAGGCCAGCACCGGAGCACCTCTGCGTTCCGGGCCAAAGCTCGGAAAGGCCTGGGCATATTTACCCTCCTCAATCGCTGCAAGGGCCAAGAGCTCCGCTGAAGTTACAGCTCCCTGGCCACCTCTTCCGTGAAATCTAATCTCAATCATTTTGATTCTCCTGATCTCCAAGGCAAACAATCTTTAATATACCATATTTCACAAGTTATTTCAACGAGTTAATCTCTTCTCCATCACACGGAATTATTTGATTTTATGACGAGCTTTCTGCGTTAACGTTAACGTTTACGGACCACGATGTCAAGAAAAACTTTCAGATTTCCCTTCGTCCCTCCAAAGCCTTCGAGAGTGTCATCCCGTCTGAGTATTCGATCTCACCCCCCATTGGGATTCCATAAGCAATACGTGTCACTTTCAGGCCAAGAGGCTTGATCAGTTCAGTGAGATAGAGGGCCGTCGCTCCCCCCTCAACTGTGGGATTGGTTGCCAGAATCACCTCTGCCACTTCCTTCCTTTCAAGTCGCCCCATCAGTTCTTTGATCTTGATATCGTCCGGGCCAACGCCCTCCAGGGGAGACAGGGTCCCATGCAGAACATGGTATCTTCCCGCAAATACCCCTGTATTCTCAATGGCGATCAGGTCATTGGGTCCCTCCACCACACAGAGAACTTCTTGGTTTCGGTTTCCGTCCCGACATATCCGGCAAGGATCTTCATCTGTGAGGTTGAAGCAGATGGAGCAGAGATGAATCTTTTCCTTCACATCCAGAATCGCTCTCGCCAAATCCTGAGCCTCGGAAGAATTGCTCCGCAAAATATGGAAGGCCAACCTCGAGGCGGTCTTTCGGCCGATCCCTGGAAGCCTCGTCAGAGCCTCTATCAGATGATCAATGGGCTTCGCATAAAGAGCCATGGTTAGAAAACCTCAATGCAAAATGTAAATTGCAACGTAAACAATGCAACGTCTTCGGAAGAGGTTCATTTTGTAGTGTTCCCTTAGAATTGCTAATTCTTCATTGCTAATCTTTCAATTTACATTGATCTTCAGAAGAGTCCCGGGATGCTCAACCCGCCTGTGATCTTCTTCATCTCTTCCTGCATCATCTCATGAGACTTCCGAATAGCCTCATTCACGGCGGCACTAATTAAGTCTTGGAGCATTTCGATGTCTTCTCGATTGACCACTTCCGGATCGATTCTGATCGAGAGGATTTCTTGCTTTCCGTTCATCACGACGTTCACCATTCCTCCTCCGGAGCTGCCCTCCACTGTTTTGGCTGCCATCTCCTCTTGAAGTTGGGCAATCTTCGTATGCATCTGTTGAGCCTGTTTCAGAATGTTTCCTAACCCTTTGGTCATAATTTTTTCCTTTCAGTCCTCTATGATCCTTCCATTAAAGAGACGGAGGGCCTCTTGGATGATTGGATTTTGGACCGCCTCTCTCGCTTCCGGGGCAATCCTTCCCTTCGGTCCTCCTCCCTGATTCACATGGGAGATGATCACCTTCATCTTCTTGCGAAAATATTCCTGGCACATCGACTCTAACTGGCTTCGATTCTCTTTCTCGATCATTCGCTCATAATGGAATGAGTCTTTCTCAAAACCGATTTCGATCTTGACGTCATTCAGATCAATGAGATCCCCCAGAGCGATAAACGATCCGAGGACGGGATTCTTGGATCGGGTAAAATCCACCAACCCTCTCCACGCCTCCTCCCGTACCTGCTCCGAACTCCCGCCGCTCACCCTCTCCCCTGCAGAATCGTTTGCATCGGCTGTGCTCTCCGAAGGAGACGGCCCCATCTCCTCGACCTTCTCGGCGGGCCCTTCGCGCCCTTCCAAATCATCCAGCTTTTTGGGAGTGGACTTGGGGATTGGATATTCGGCCCTTCCACCCGGGCCGCGGCTTTCAGCCGTGGGCCTTTGTGGTTCGACAAGCTCACCCTTCCGCCCTACAGCCGGTTGAGGAAGGGACGAAGCCTGCGTGCCGAAACGCTCCTCGTCGTGCAGGCACGGATCTTGCTCGTGGGGTCCGGCTTTTCCCAAACCTTCTAGCCTTTTCAAAATATCATCAATGGGAAGAAAAGGCCGCAGCGTTGCCATTCGAAGTAAGGTCATTTCCAGCATGATCCGGGGAAAAGTGGATTGGGCGACCTCTTCTTCCCCCTTCAGAAGAAGGGTGAAGAGATGGTTTAAGTGGTCGAATTGAAATTTCTCCGCCTGTTTTTTCAGTATCGCCCACTCCTCCTCCGGCAGTTCGATGAATCCTTCGGGCTGCGCACTGACTTTCATGAGAATCAGATTGCGAAAATATTGAAGAAGTTCACGACAGAAATGTTGAAGATCGTATCCGTAATGATAAACGGACTCAACGATCTCCATGCATCGCTCGCCACTCCTGTTCCCAATGGCCTCTATCGTGTCATAGAGAATTTTTCGATCGATGAGCCCGAGGACTTCAACAATATCCTCCTCCCGGATCTCCTTTCCCCCGTAAGAAATCACCTGGTCGAGAAGACTCTGAGCATCTCTCAAACTTCCCTCCGATTGTTGGGCGATGGCAAAGAGTCCGCGAGGACCAATCCTCACTTTTTCCTCTTCAACGATCCGTTTCAGACTCTCCATGATCTCTTTCAACGGAATTCTCTTAAAATCGTACCGCTGGCATCGAGAAAGGATCGTGGCTGGGATTTTGTGGGGTTCCGTGGTCGCAAAAACAAAAATGATATGAGGAGGAGGTTCCTCTAATGTCTTCAGCAAGGCATTGAATGCCTCGCGAGTCAGCATGTGGACTTCGTCGATGATATAGATCTTATATCGACTCTTGGCAGGCGTATAACGGACATTCTCTCTCAATTCCCGAATCTCATCGATCCCTCGATTGGAGGCTCCGTCGATCTCAATTACGTCCATCGAGGTCCCGGAAGAAATCTCGCGGCACGACGTACATTGGTTGCATGGGTTGACATCGGGGCCTCTTTCGCAGTTGAGGGCCTTTGCGAGAATACGAGCCGTCGATGTCTTGCCCACCCCTCTCGCTCCGGCGAACAAGAAAGCATGAGCCACCCTTTTCTGTGAGATGGCATTTTGCAGGGTTTGGGTGATGTGTCGCTGGCCGACAACCTCTTCAAAGACCTGCGGTCTCCACTTTCTGGCTAAAACTAAATAAGACATCTTGCTCCAATTCGGGGTGCGGAATGCGGATCGCGGAATTAAGATTTCGCTCTCTGCTTCCTACCCCTGCTCTTTACGTTCACTTTTCCAGAAAAATAACTTGTTGATAGCCAGGCACCCCTGCGGCACACAAAGGGGATTACTACCGCTGCTTCCTTCCGGACCTGACGGGGTTTGTAATCTTTTGTTGCGCAGGACCCGACTATCAACAAGATTCTATTAAGAAGTTCGGAGCTATCAGTTCGCCTGCCTGCCGCCTGCCCGCCGGCAGGGGCAGGGTGTTCGGAGCGATTTCCTTTGACTTCAAACTAACTCTTCGAACTCCGAACTCATTGCCAAATTACTCATGTAGTGCATGGCAAACCGGCCAAATTATTTTGAGGTCAAAATGATTTGGCGAGGTCTCGCCAACATTTGCTTAGGTGCAGGTAAATTTTGGCGGAGAGAGAGGGATTTGAACCCTCGGTCCCGATTTTAGTCGGAACACACGATTTCCAATCGTGCCCCTTCAGCCGCTCGGGCATCTCTCCGTTTCTTAATAATAGCCCCGTAGGGAACGCATATATGCGTTCCCTGCCGACCCCGCAACTCATGACCAACGCGGTTCGAATTTGGCGCCCCAAACCATGCCATAAACCATGTATGTAGCTCAGGATAAGGTTTAGGGCTTGCATTCGCTCTACAAGTTCCAGAATCCATGGCGCCATGCACCACGTAGGGTGCATGGCTGCCACGAACCCTACGTGGTTACTGGCGGAGAGGGTGGGATTTGAACCCACGTCTCCTTTCGGGAGAACCGCTTTTCGAGAGCGGCGCCTTAAGCCACTCGGCAACCTCTCCAATTCTATCCACCTATCCGAAAA
>JBHGBJ010000023.1:0-48322 GCA_041947025.1 Thermodesulfobacteriota bacterium | reverse complement strand
TTCCATGGGGACATTTTAACTTAAGCAGTTAAGGGGACATTTCTACTTTGCTAACACACGAAGGGGATGTTTTTTCTTGAATCGGGTTTGGGTATTTGTTAATATAGAGCAGCTTAATGAAACGGAGGGAAAGAGCATGGTTTTCAGCTCATTGTGGGGCCTATTTTCAACTGATTTGGCCATCGATCTGGGGACTGCCAATACGGTTGTCTATGTCAAAGGCAAGGGGATCGTTTCCTCTGAACCTTCGGTGGTTGCCGTTCAAAGAGATTCGAGAGGAGAGAAGCGCATCCTTGCCGTGGGCCGCGAGGCCAAAGAGATGCTTGGAAGAACTCCCGGGAACATTTACGCCATCCGACCGATGAAAGACGGTGTGATCGCCGATTTTGAAATCACCGGTGAAATGCTTCGTTATTTCATCACGAAGGTCCATAACCGCAAGGCCTTGATTCGGCCCCGGGTCGTCATCTCCGTTCCATCGGGCATTACGCCGGTTGAGAAGAGGGCGGTACGGGAATCAGCCCAATCGGCTGGCGCAAGAGAGATCTACCTGATCGAGGAGCCCATGGCGGGCGCCATCGGTGCAGGGCTTCCGATTACCGAGGCCTCCGGAAATATGATTGTCGATATCGGGGGAGGGACGACAGAGGTCGCCGTGATTTCCTTGTCCGGGATCGTGACCAGCGAATCGATCCGGGTGGCCGGCGATAAGATGGATGAAGCCATCGTCCAGTACGTGAAGAGGAAATATAACCTTCTCATCGGCGAACGGACGGCGGAATTGATCAAGATCAGTATTGGAACGGCTTATCCCGAGGAGAATCCTCAGGGCATCGAGGTCAAGGGTAGAGACCTGGTGACCGGAATCCCGAAGACCCTTGAGATCAATAGTGAAGAAGTCCGGGAAGCGTTGGCCGAATCGATCAATATGATCATCGATATTGTCCGGATCACACTCGAAGGGACCCCTCCGGAACTGGCTGCGGACATCGCAGATAAAGGGATCGTTCTGGTTGGGGGAGGGGCGCTCCTTAAGAACCTGGATGTCCTCCTCCGGGAGGTGACCGGTCTTCCCATCACGATCGTGGATGATCCCCTTTCAGCGATCGTTCTGGGGGCGGGAATGGTTCTGGACAATGAGGTACTCCTGCACAGCGTGACGTTCCAGTATTAGCAGGTTGCTCAAAAACGGCCATCTGCTGCGTTATCCGGCCCGCTCACTTTCTCGCGGGCGTGGCAAGAGTCGCTCCTTATTCGTCGCGACGCCACCCTCAGGATTTCGGGAGCCTTGCATCTGGGCATTTTTAAGCAACCTGTGGAAATTGACTTTTTTCAGCAGCCTATTAGAGAGTGATGAGGATACGAAGCCTTTTCCTCTTTCGCAGATATACGATTCTTGCTTTCATCATCCTCCTCCTGTTGTCTACCCTGGTTGCGATGTCGTTAAGGGTAAAGCAGCGAAAGGGAGTGGACTTTCTGGATGCCCTTTTGATGGAGGGCTGTGCTCCTTTCCAGAAGGCCTCGACGTTTCTCATCAGGACCGTCCGCGGCGTCTTTCAAGACTATTTTTTTCTGGTCCATCTGCGGAAAGAGAATGCCGTGCTTAAGCAGAGGATCGCGGAGCTTGAAAATCAGACCCATCAGATGAAGGAGACGGCCCTGGCCAACGAGCGCCTTCAGAAGCTTCTCCAGTTTCGGGAGAAGATTTCCACGACCATGGTTGCCGCCGAGGTCATCGGACAGGATCCTTCTTCCTGGTTTAAGAGTGTCACCCTAAACAAAGGAGAGGTCGAGGGAGTGCGAAAGGGGATGGCGGTGATCTCTCCCGAGGGGGTGGTTGGGCAGATCCTTAAAACGGCCCCTCATTATTCAACCGTCCTTCTGATCACGGACTATAACAGTGCCATCGATTCGATTATTCAGAGAACGCGCGCCAAGGCCATCGCAGAAGGCAAGGGTGAGAACCGATGCCAACTGAAATACCTTCTCCGAACAGAAGAGGTGGTCACCGGAGACATCGTCGTCACCTCAGGCCTGAGCGGAAACTTTCCGAAAGGATTGATGGTGGGTGAGGTGCGGAAGGTCGATAAGAAGGGACACGGAGTTTTTCAATATGCAGAGTTAGTCCCCAGTGTGGATCTGACCAAGTTGGAGGAGGTTTTCGTGATCACGGGATCTTCACTCCCCCCTCAGGAGGAAAAGGAAAAGAAGGGAAAGAAGACCCCGGCAAGCCCGAGTAGAAAAAAAGTTGGGACGCCATAAGTTCCGTTAGCAAGCCGAAGACTTTCTTACGGGGTAAAGCTCTAAAAGAATGAGACGGATGGCCTTTCCACTCTCGTTTGGAGTGATTTGTCTGACTTTTCAGACCACACTCTTGACCCTCTTTCCTTTTCAGAGGATCAGGCCGGACCTCGTCTTGATCCTTACCCTCTATTTAGGCCTCTATTATCCGCCGGTCTCGGGAGGAACCTTAGCCCTCTTCATGGGTCTTCTCATGGATCTCTTCTCCGGAAATGGATTCGGTCTCTATACCCTCTCCAGACCCCTCGTCTTCTATAGTGCACAATTTTTCAAAGGCCGGGTCTTTTTGGAAAGTCTCAGATCTCAATTTCTTTTTGCCTTCGTCTTTGGCCTGGTCGAAGGTCTCTTGATCCTCATTCTGGTAAGGACCCTTAACCCTAATCCGGCTGGCCATCTCTATGCCCTGCTGTTTACCTTCCTTCTCCCTCAATCGTTTTTCACGGGTCTCATGACTCCGGCCCTTTTTTTTCTGATCCGGAAGGGATCTTCTTCATTGACCGGTCATCACGGACTGGGAATGATTGTAAGAGGGGATCGCTTATGATGGAGTTGAACACCCAGAGGATGGAGGATTTCCAAGGGAGGTATAGATATTTTATCGCCTTTGCAGGAGTCGCATTCTTTTTGATCTTCATCTCTCTATGGTATCTTCAAGTGATCAAGGGAAGCGAGTTCAAGCGGCTCTCCGAGAATAATCGCATTCGAATTCTTGAAAATCCTGCCGACCGGGGGATGCTGTTGGATCGCAAGGGCCGTGTCTTAGCCCATAACCGGCCATCCTTTGAAGTCTCCCTCATCCCGGAAGATTTGAAAGTCAATCCTGAGGTTCTGACGAAAGTCGGGGAGATGCTGGACATGGGCCAGGATGAGATTGGAAATAGGCTGCAAAGCCTGAAACGGAGGCCCCCTTTCAAACCGGTAAAGATTAAATCCGATATTGATTGGAATGGACTTGCCCTTCTTGAATTTAACCGGGTCCATCTCCCCGGCCTGGTCGTGGATGTCATGCCAAGGAGAACCTATAATTATGGCACCCTGGCCTCTCACCTCATCGGTTACCTCGGTGAGGTGGATGAAAATGAATTGAAACAGTCGAGGGATGTCCGCTATCGAATGGGGGACCTGATCGGGAAATACGGAGTGGAGTATCGCTGGGAAACGGATCTCAAAGGGGTGGACGGAGGACGTCAGATCGAGGTCGATGCCTTGGGAAGGGAGATCAAACCTCTCCGGAGTGTGGAACCCTTTCCGGGAAAGAACGTTGTCCTGACCATTGATCTTGACTTACAGCAGGTGGCGGAGGAAGCCTATCAAGACAAGAGTGGCGCCCTCATTGCGATGGATCCGCAAAATGGTCGTATCCTGGCAATGGTCAGCAAACCTTCTTTCGACCCCAACCTCTTTGCGAGAAATATCTTGCCGGAAGAATGGAAATCTCTTATGGAAGATCCTCGTCACCCTCTCCAAAATAAGGGAATTCAAGGTCAATACCCTCCGGGCTCGGTATTCAAGATCATCACGGCCATTGCAGGGCTGGAATCGGGAATCATCACGCCCAATACACCGATCACCTGTACGGGAACTTACCCTTTCGGGAATCGCGATTTCCGGTGTTGGAAAGAAGGTGGACATGGGACCCTAAGCCTTCACCGGGCTATCGTGGAATCCTGTGATATCTATTTTTATCAGGCGGGGCTGAAAATCGGGGTGGATCTGATCGCCCAATACGCGAATGAGTTTGGTCTGGGAAGGACGACGGGAATCTCCCTGCCCCATGAAAAACCGGGGATCGTCCCCTCCACGTCATGGAAAAAGAAACGATCCGGAGTCCCGTGGTATAGCGGAGAGACCCTTTCCCTTGCAGTAGGGCAGGGTTATATTAACGTGACCCCTCTTCAGCTTCTGACCCTTATTTCAGCGGTTGCCAACGGAGGAAAATTATACCTCCCCCAAGTGGTGGAAAGGGTGGAAAATATATATGGGAACGGCTTGAAAGAGTATCCGCCGGTTGAAAGGGGAGTCGTCAATGTCTCTGAAAACAGTTTGCATGTCGTCCAAGAAGCCCTCACGGGAGTGGTCAATGAGGCCCATGGAACCGGAGGAGTGTGTGCCCTCAAAGACTTCAAGGTGGCGGGAAAAACAGGGACGGCCCAGGTGGTTACCTTGCCACAGAATTTCAAGAAGGGGGATATGGATCGGATGCCTTTGAAATTTCGTGATCATGCATGGTTCGTCGCCTATGCTCCTGTTGAAGACCCCCGGATTGCAGTTGTTGTCCTTGTTGAACATGGAGGTTTCGGGGCGGCTGCCGCAGCCCCTATTGCAAAAAAGGTGATCGAGAAGTACCTCAGCCCGGAATCCCCTCCCAAGATGGCGGAGAGATAGGCCGAAAAAATCAATGCAAAATGCAAATTGCAGAATGAATAATGCAAATTGTAATTCATTCCATTCCCGAGTTGTGCCCGTATGCGGGCGTGAGACAGGATATTTGAATGATTGACCGGCGACTTTTCACACACTTCGATTGGACCTTGGTGGGGATTGTACTCCTCATTGCCTCTATAGGCATCCTCAATCTTTATAGTACGTCTTTCGGAGGGGAGAATGTTGGCACCCCCCTCTACCTCAAACAAACCTTCTGGTTGCTGATCGGAGTGTCGGTGATGGTGGTCATCGCCTTTACCGAATATCGTTTCTACTCGGACTTTGCTTATATTCTTTATACGATTGCCTTCTTCTTTCTCTTGGTTGTCATGGGATACGGGATCATCACTTCAGGTGCCCAGAGATGGATTAAGATCGGGTCCATTTCCTTTCAACCTTCCGAATTTGTAAAAATATCCCTGATCTTGGCCCTGGCAAAGTTCTTCCAACGACGTCCGAGCCGGGAGGGTTTTGGGCTAAAGGAACTCACCTTTCCTTTCTTGCTCCTTCTTCTGCCGATGGGTTTGATCCTTAAACAGCCCGATCTGGGAACAGCCATCATCCTTTTCTTGATCTTCTTCTCCATCTTAATCTTCGTGAAGATCCGATGGTCCACCCTCCTCACCATTGGACTGAGCGGAGGAGTCATCCTTCCCATCTCCTGGAGTTTTCTTAAGGAATACCAGAAGAGGCGGATCATCACCTTTTTCAATCCTGAATTGGATCCATTAGGCGCAGGCTATCACATCATTCAGTCGAAGATTGCCGTGGGGTCAGGGGGGATCATTGGAAAAGGTTTCATGAAGGGGACTCAATGCAGATTGGGTTTTCTTCCGGAACAGCAGACCGATTTCATCTTTTCTGCTTTGGGAGAGGAATGGGGCTTGATCGGTTCTGTCTTGATCGTGGGGCTCTATTTTATACTGATTCTGTGGGGGCTTCGCGTCGCCGTCCAATCCAAGGACCGTTTTGGAGCGATTCTTTCCTTCGGGGTGGTGGCCATGTTCTTCTGGCACATCTTCATCAACATCGGAATGGTCTTAGGCATCATGCCTGTTGTGGGAATTCCCCTCCCCTTGCTCAGTTATGGGGGATCTTTTCTCCTTTCCACCATGACCGGAATGGGCCTCCTCCTCAATGTCAGCATGAGACGGTACCTTTTTTGATTTCAGATTTTAAATTTAAGATTTCAGATTTGAAAATCTTCAATTTGCAATCTGCAATTTGAAATTAAAAGGGTACGTCGTCACCGGGACCGGCAGGGGGTTCGTGGTCGATTTCAAAATCTTTCCCCGCATCCGGCACATCCGCAGCTGCTCCGGGTGCACCTAACATCTGCATTCGGGTCGCTACAATCTCAGTCGTCGATCTCTTATTTCCATCCTTGTCTTCCCAGGAGCGGGTCCGGAGCCGGCCCTCGATATAGACCTGTTTTCCCTTATTCAGATATTCGCCGCATATCTCGGCTAATCGGCCAAAGGCGACGATCCTGTGCCATTCTGTTGTCGTGGTCTTCTCACCAGAGCGGCTCACCCTATTTTCGCTCGTTGCCATACGAAAATTGGCAACCGTGGTGCCACTGCTTAAATACTTCACCTCGGGATCTGCACCCAAATTCCCAATGAGAATCACCTTGTTCACTCCGGCCATAAGATCCTCCTCTCCCTGGTATGAACCCCGTAGGTTCACATCCCGGGATAGACTTCATAGAGAGTTCGTCCCTTCGTCCGGACCGATTATTCATCCTATCCCTGGGTTGCTCCCGGTCGCACTGCCACCTTACCATTTCTAAGACCTCTTTTCAAGAGAGGATTGATCTGACCGCCGACTCCTTTCAGAATTCTCGCCGGCAGGCCCTGAACCCACTATGGTACTGGGCAGGCAGACAATGATTTTCGTCGAATCATCATACGAAGGGCCACGGCTATTTCGAAAGGAGGGAGGAGAAATAGCCAAATGAGACAGGGGCCAGCCTGTTCATGTTTGTGGCCAATTCCGTGATGAACTGTTCCGGAATGGGTGCCGGGTTCCCCAAAAGAGTGGCGATAAATTGCATATGGGCATTCCTCTCCAGATAAACGGCCCCTGAAGTGGCTTCTTCGACAGTCCTCCCCACCACGACTACGCCGTGATTCCGCAGCAGAAGGGCACTGGTCTGGCCAAGGGCTTGCGCTGCTTCCCGAGCCATTTCCAGGGTACGGATGGTTTGCGGGTTCTGGAGGATCGGGGTGGCCGGAGCGTTACGTGCTGCTGAAGCAAAAACCGGGAGGATTGGGACATTTGCAATACTGAAGGCGGTTGCCCAGGGTTGATGGGTATGGACCACGGAGAATACATCGGGCCGGGCTTCATAGACGGCTAAGTGAAGAATTGTCTCCCCGGGAGCAAACTCCAGTTCTTTCTTAAAGGGGCCCTTTTTCTCTTGTCGGGATTGGCCCAGCTTCAATTGCAGGAAGTCAACATAGTCCCCAATTGCCAGGTGAAGAATCTTCTTCCCGGAGGCAGGTTCCTTTTCTTTCTCGGAGGACGCTCTTCTTTCCTGTCCGGATGGAGACTGCTTCGATTGCCGGAAGGCAATAAATTCGTCCATATTCAGGGCGAGGATATCCTTGCTCCGAACCTTGTCTAAAGGAAGCAGGATGGGTTTAATGAGTAAGGTTCGAGTTCCAGGGATCCGGGCACTGATATGGCCATGATAGTCGGCCAGTTTTTCATGAAAAAGAATCCGGCTAGCCCGGGCGACAAGCTCCTTGAAATGAGCGGTCGCATCGGGGCTTTTCATTGCTGCTTTTCGAGGAGGTTTCTTCCCTGTTCGTTTCGGCATGATCGATCACTCCGGGGCTTCGGGTTTATCTCTGTCCGGGTTGTTGGTTGAGCATCCACAGCAGAACGGGCCGTATGGCATGGGAAATTATCATCGATAGATTGGGCTTGTCAAGGGAAAAGTTGACCGGCGATATATTGCAAAGAGTTTCCCTGGATCAATCAGGACCGATCAGATCAATCAGGCTGCGGATATCTCCGAGTTGATCCAGCCGGTCAATGGTCTCCAGAAGTCTTTCGGCCCGGTCCGCGGGAAATACGGCCTGGGTACAGTCCTTAAATTTTTCAGCCAGTGCCCGAGGGCTGAGAGGGTTTCGGGGACTGCCCGGAAGATGCTCAGGAGATCTGCCCTGGAGGACCCTTCCGTCTTTCAGGTGCACCTCAATCACACTCACATATCGATTTTTTCCAAAGGCATCGTACTCCGGATTGACCGAGGTCTCTACCCGGTCCATCATTGCCTGGACAGCGGGATTCTGGACGAACTCATCGGTGAATTCCATCATGCCCGCCCTTCGGCGTAGGATCATGCTGGCCATTTGGAAGGGGACGCTGAATTTTGCCTGAAGAGCCGTCTGCGCCTTTCCATACTTCAGCGGGCCCTTGGGAGGAAGGATATTGGAACCTGTGGTGACCTTGATTCGATCGATACCCTCGGGCTTAAGGTCGTGCTCGACGGCCAGGATCCGCATCGCCTCCATGGTTGAGTGTCCTACCACTCCACACGGGTAGGGCTTGATCGTGACGCCGGGCTCAACGATGGCCATGGGATGGCCCAGTTTCCCATGGATCCGGTCCGGATCAAAGGTTCCTCCGAAAGCTTGAAAGAACCCCTTATGTCCCTCAAGGGCTTCTCGGTTCGCTTCGAACCCCAGAGCAGCAAGCTGGCCGCAGAGGACTCCATTTTCAGCAGCCCGGCCCACGTGAAATGGTTTCACCATGGTGCCTAGGTTCACATCGAGCCCGGCGGCCATGCTCGACGCCATTCCGAGAACGGATCGGACTTGGTCAACGGACAACTTCATCAGCTTTGAAACGGCAACGGCAGCCCCAAAGATTCCGCAGGTTCCCGAGGTGTGAAAACCCCGGATGCGATGATCTGCGCTGATGGCCTCGGCCAATTTACACTCCACTTCAACGCCAACAAGAAAGCCGGTCAAGAGATCTCGGCCGGAAACCCCCAGTTTTTCTCCCGCGGCAAGCCCTGCGGCGAGGGGAGGGACCGTAGGGTGAAGAAGGACGCCCCGTTCAGGGGTTTTGGAAATGGCCGTATCATCCCAATCCATGGCGTGTCCGGCTACTCCGTTGACCAGGGCGGCCAGCCGGAGGGGGACTCGGACTTTTTCTTTTCCCAAGACCGTGCTCTCCCTTTTGCCCTCCATGGAAAGGACATATTCCCTGACGAGGCGGGTGCACGGCTCCCCAGAACCCGCAAGGATCACCCCTACTCCATCTTGGATGCAGCGCTTGGCAAGGCCTTTGACCTCATCGGGGAAATCCTCGGGCCTTGACCCGACGACAAACGCTGCAATCTCTTCGGTCATCGCGATCGCTCTCGATTGCATCTCAATTCTTCCTTTCCCCATCCAGTTTACACAGATGGCCGTACCATAAATGACAATAGGACCCTTGTCAAGAGGAAGGCCCGGATTTCATAAGTGTTGACAAATGGCACGATTTTCGTATAATGTTTTCTGTTTTTCTACTTGGAGTCGGGAATTCGGAGACTTCGGCGAGCTCAGATTAAGAGATTCGAAACTCCGAACTCCCGGTGCGCCCGCCTGCGGTAGGCAGGGCAGGCAAGGGAACTCAATTTCTTCGAACTTCAGGAATGGCACCTTTCAAAGCTGGTTTTATCTCCATTTTAGGGAGGCCTAATGTCGGAAAATCAACGCTCTTCAACCGCATCCTTGGGGATAAGATTGCCATCGTTACCGAGAAACCGCAAACCACACGAAACCGTATCCTCGGAATCAAAAATGTGGAAGGAGGCCAATTCATTTTCCTCGATACTCCCGGACTCCATGAAGGCAGGTCGGAATTGAACCAGCGAATGGTTCGAACAGCCCTTGCTTCGAGTCAAGATGCGGATGCCCTTATCTTTATCATCGAAGCTTCTTCCCCTCTTGTGGACAAGGACCGGCAGATATTCGAATCGTTCAAGGGAAGTAAGGGCACCCCTTTTCTGGCGATCAATAAGATCGATTTGGTGAGGAAAGATACCCTCCTCCCCCTCATCGACCAATATCAGAGACTCCATCCGTTCCATCAGATCATCCCCATCTCAGCCATCACCGGAGAAGGTGTAGAAATCTTATTAAGCGAGATCTTGAAGGTCCTTCCCGAAGCCAAACCCTATTTCCCCGAAGAGATGATCACCGACCAGACGGAACGGTTCCTGGTTTCCGAAATCATTCGGGAGAAGGTGATCCAACAGTCCTATCAGGAGATTCCTTATTCCACTGCAGTGACCATCGAGTCATTTAAGGAACACCCTGAAAGGAGGCTGGTCGTCATCGAGGGGACCATCCACGTGGAAAGGGACTCGCAGAAAAAAATTCTGATCGGGAAAAGAGGCCAGAGATTGAGAAAGATTGGAGAGGCTGCCCGAAAAGAGATCGAAGCCTTTTTGGAGAAGAGGGTCTTCCTGGAGTTGTGGGTGAGCGTGGAGAGAGAGTGGACCCACGACCCTCGTAGCCTGGATCGTTTGGGTTATTGATCAAAGTGGACGATTGGCACTGCCGTCTTGAGGGGGCTTTCATTGATGGAAGAAAATGAATCTGTCGGAAGATACCTGAAAAGGGAACGGGAATCCAGGAACATCTCTTTGAGGGAGGTTGCGAAGAATACGAAGATCAAAGAGCAACTTCTCAAGGCAATCGAAGAGGGACAATACATCTCTCTTCCCTCGCCCACCTATCTTAAAGGATTTCTCTTATCGTATGCAAAATATCTCGGCCTTGATCCAAACGATGTCCTTCTTCGTTACGAAACCGGTTTGAAAGGGAAGTCGGTCAGCCGGCCTGAAGCCCCATCCAAAAAGAAAGCTTCAGGGAAGAGGAGATATCTGTGGGTGGTTGGGGGAATCATTGCGGTCAGCCTTTGCTCTTCTTATTTTCTTTTCCTTCATCCTCGCGAGCCGTCCATGGAGCCTGCCGTAAAACCGAGGGTTGAGGAGCCCCCTCCTTCTCCTCCCGAAGTCGCCAAGACGACCTCGGAACCGGAGGAACAACCTTTCTCTTTTCAGCTGAAAGCGGTTGCAGAGACCTGGGTTCGCCTTGAGATTAATGGCCAACCCCATCAAGAAATGCTTCTCAAGCCAGGAGAATCAACCTCCCACCAAGCGCAAAAACGAGCCACCCTCTTGGTTGGAAATGCGGGTGGCCTCGACATCGTCCTCAGCGGAAAAACCTTGGAGAAATTCGGAAAACCGGGGGAAGTGGTCAACCTGGTCATCACTCCCAAGGGGGTGGAAAGGAAACCGTTGGAACAACCTAAGCCATTGAGAAAACCTCAACCATTGGAGCAACCTGAGCCATTGGAACAACCTGAACCGGAGTAATTCGGGTTACAAGTTTGTGCCTTGACAAAAGAGGACTATTTTAGTACACATAAAGGCAATTCATCTTTGGGGAAAGCCCCTTCTCGACCTGTGAGAAAGGAGGAGCAAATTCGGTTCTGAGATGAGTCGAGCGGAAAAGAATTATCGCAAGTCTTATAGAATCCTTCTCATCCTGTTTCTGCTCTCTTTCACTGGAAATCTTTTTATGGTGACCCTTTATCTGAAAGAACGGAAAGGCGTCACTTCTCCCCCTGCGGAAGAGAGGAAAAAGATCGAGGAAGTTAAAGCCCCCCAAGAAACCAAACCCTCTCAGGAAATAAAAACCTCCCAAGAAACAAAAGGACCCTCGAGGATAATTCCTCTTCCTTTTGTTCACATTAAGAAGAAGGATTATTTTCTCCTCTGTGATAAACAGGAAAAGGTTCTTTATCTTTATCGATCCGAAGATGATCGGTTCTCGTTGGCCAAAAGCTATCCTTGCATTGTCGGATCCAACAATGTGGACAAGAAAGAAGCCGGAGACTTGGCAACACCGGAGGGCATCTATTTCTTAACCTCTTTCATGGAAAGCAAGGACCTGCCTGAGAAGTATGGTGCCGGAGCATTTTCGCTCAACTATCCCAACTATCTTGATCGGAAGGAGGGGAAAAAGGGCAGCGGCATCTGGCTCCACGGGTACCCGAGCGGCCTGGACCGGCCCCCTTTTTCCGAGGGGTGCGTTGTGGTGAAAGACGAGTTTCTGAAAGAGTTGATCGGGTTCATCAAGATAGGCGATACCCCCCTGGTGATTGTGGATAGAGCCCAATTCAGACCAGCAGAGGATCAACTGAGACTTTTCGGACTTTTCTCTCGATTTTTGAAGGATTGGAAGACGGCCTGGGAAAGCCGCGATACGGGAAGGTACCTGAGTTTCTACAGCCGGGACTTTGTGAGCAGTGACGGGAAGGGCTATCAAAAATTTAAAGAATATAAGTCTCGGGTCAATCAATCTAAGAAATTTATCCAAGTGCAAATAGAACAGAAATCGATTCTCCTTTCTCAGAAAGATGAAGGACATATTGCCGTCGTGAGAATGAATCAGGATTACCGCTCAGATAATTTCAAGAGTTACAGCCGGAAGGTTCTGTATCTGAAAGAAAAACAGGGAAAATGGGAAATCATTGCCGAAATCACCCTTTAAGAGTCAAGGGCCTCCTTTTTGCAGCCGCGATTGCGCTCTTTCTCTTAGGGGATGGGATTTGGAATTCTTCCCTTCCCATTCGGAAGGAAGAGGCCAGGACGTTTTCTGAGGTCAGGGCTTTCTTCAAAGGGTCCGATCAGGAAGTCGAAGTCTATCGTCTCTTCGGAAGAGAGGCCGGGCCGACCGTCCTCATTTTTGCCGGCATCCACGGAGATGAATCGGGAGGATACCTCACGGCGGATCGCTATGTGGGCTTGAGACTGGTGAAAGGAAATCTGATCATTGTCCCCCGGCTGAATCTCTATGCGATTCTGACAGGAAAGCGGACGGGTCTGAGTGGCGGGGATTTGAATCGAAAATTTCACCCCTCTGAGGAAAACAAGGATCCGGACGATAAGATTGTCAATTTGGCGAAGTCCCTCATGGATCAAGCGGATATCATCCTCAATCTCCACCAGGGCTATGGTTTTTATTCACCGGTGTGGGTCGATCAGACGCGAAATCCAGTCCGCTGGGGACAATGTAATGTCATCGATATTTCCACCTACGATCTTCCCGATGGGAAGAGGTTGGACCTGGAGCGTTTCGCTCGGGAAGTCGCCCAAAGGATCAATGCGAAGGTGACGGATCAGAGATACCATTTCCATGTGAATAATACTCAGACCTTCAGCAAAACGTCGCCCCATCAGGAGCAGAGGAGGTCACTGACCTCCTATGCCCTGACGTGGAAACATAAGATGGCCTTGGGGATTGAGGCGACCAAGAACTGTTCTCTTCCTCAGGGGATCAGTTATTTGACGATGGCTGTTAACGCCATGCTTGAAAAGGCTGGCATTGAGGCCGAGACCTTGCCTTCCATCTCACTGGCGTCCATTGCAGAGGAGCTCAAGAAAAACGAGGCCTTTTCAGGTTTAAGAGTGAAGGTCAACGGACTTGAAAGACTGGTTCATCCCAAGAGTGAAATCCTTTTGGCGTCGGGTGATCGATTTCAGATTCTTTCCGTCGAGGCGGAACATCCCCGGGGTTGGTATCCTTCTTTGTCGGGTTCTCGTCTACACAACGGGATGGGGAAGGTCTTTTCGATCACACGAAGGGATCAGCTGATTCTTAAGAAGTATGGAAAGAGGGTTGCCGCCTTTAATATCCTGGTCCAGGGCGCTTCGCCTTTCAAGAAGGAAGCCAGTTCAAGTCCTCTTTAAGAGGGCGCAGGAAAAGTCATCGAATTCAGGATGCTTAAGAATGCTCGGATACGCAGAGACAGACACAGGCTTTTTTGTAGGACCAAGGGGAGGATGGTGGAGGGGGAATGGTCCGTTATCGTGACGAAGACGAAAGAGAAAGTCTTTCCTGGAGGGAGATTGATCGAAGAAGAGACCGGAGTCCGCATGCCCCCAAAGAGACGCGTCAGGATCGGGAGAAATCTCCCCGGTCTCAGTGGATGAAGAAACATTATCGCAAGGAGGTTGATAAACTCTTCATGGGGAAGAAAGGTACGAAGAAACATCAAAAAGCGAGAGAAGACATCGATCGTTATCACGGGACAAATCAATTCGAAGCTACAGTCAAGAGCTATTTGGATCAATACGGCTTGCCCGATGACTGGAGCACACTTTCCCTTGTATTGGATTATTCAGATCCGGAAAAAGTCCTGCAGGCTCTTGTGGCAATGAAGGAGCTTTATGAAGGCAGGACTCCCATGGAAAAACAGGGGTTCAAGGCCAAGGTCGATATTTTGGCGATGACCGCCCGGGACCGCGATTTAAGAGACTTTGCCGAAGAGATGCTGAAGAGCTTGTGATCTCCCGGCCGGTCCCGATCCCAAGAGATCAACCCGTAGGTACGGCGGCTGGGATGAAAGGTTTGCCGTTTCGAAAGGACTGGCTCAGGGTTGCGATTCCGCCTGAAGCCTTCGATGTTTTGAAAGCGAAGATAGCCGGATATATTTGTCAAGGAGGTCTTCGAGTCGGTTTCTATCCCAACCGGTGTAAATCTCCTTCCTCTCTACGATAAAGGTGGGATAGGTCCGAATTCGATGGCGAAGGGTCTTATAGATTCCCAAGGGCGATTGAATATCGATGAGCTTGATGAGAAGCCGGTGTTTGTAGAGACGTCTTAATTCTCGTATCCAGCCGGAAAGCCTTACACATTCCTCTTTCAAATCCAAGGGGTAGTCGTCCATCTGATCTTGACGGGATTCCTGGTTCAGACCGGTTTGATCAAAGACGATTCCACAATGGCGGCAGGAATCGAAGGTGGTGAAGAGTCTGCTGACAATTTCCAGGAGGATGGGCCTCATCATTTTCCTCGGAATATCTATCCTTTCTTTGAATAACACAATCCTCTCCGGGATTTCAAACTTATCGTAAAAAGAGTCCTCCCTGCCCTAACTGTCGGGCAGGAAGAGGAAAAATTCGAAAGGAGACTTGGCGGGTAAGAATCGGGGCTAAAACCTGTAATAGATTAATTCGCGGGCATAATATTTGACTCTTTCAATGAGATCGTCCTGCTCGGTCTTCGTCAGGGGCTGGAAGGATCGTGCAATCCGGGCATTCATCTCAAGCTGCTCAATGGTGTCACAACCGATCACCACACTCGATATCGGTTTGGCCAAAGCAAAACGGAGGCACTTCTCGATCAGTTCCATTCCAAAGATTCTGAGGCAGGTTCCTCTGGAGAAGACCTTCATCCCCAGGATCCCCACCCCGTTTTTCTCTGCTTTCGGCAAGATCTCATCCAGGAAGGGCCGAGAGTGGTGCTCGGCAGGATTGACGGGCAGAAGCACCGTATCGAAAGGGAAGAGGTCAAGGGCCCTGGAGAGGACCGCCGGATTCTTATGGCCAGAGACTCCTATCCACCTGACCCGTCCATCCCCCTTCGCCGTTTCAAAGGCCTTGATCGCCCCCTTCGGACCAAAGATCAGGTCAAGATCGCCAATGGATCTGACGTCATGAACCACCCATAGATCGAGAAAATCGGTATTCATGTTCTTGAGGGTGACCTCTAAATGTTTTAAGGCTCCGTCCAATGTCCGTTCATGGGACTTACTGGCAAGGAAGATCTCTTTTCGTCTTTCCCCAAGGGCCTTTCCGTAATAGGATTCGCTTCCGGCATAGGCCCGAGCCGATTCGAAATAGGTAATCCCCAAATCGATGGCCCGCTGGATCAAGGGAACCGCCTCTTTTTCTCGATCATAGGACCTCAGCACACCTTCCCCTCCCAATCCAAGGGCCGATATCTTTTCCCCGGTCTTTCCCAAAGGTCGTTTTGGAAAAATATCCTTTTCACCCATTCGGCACTCCTTGTTCGGTTTTAGTTTTCTTACCATGAATCGACAAGAGATGCAACCCCTCCGGGCCCTCTTTAATTTGGTTGACTATTTCATCAAAGTCAACTAGACTATGAAGAAAATTTCGGAGGGTATTCAAAGGAGGTTTCTGTGAGCCCTGGAAAGCTGACGAAGGCAATTAAAGCAAAAGGAAAAAAACTGCTACACAAAAAGGGGATCGTTGCCATTGAGAGGAGAAAGCATCCCAGATTTAACCTTGAGCTTCCTTTAGACTATTATCGAATCGAGGACAAGGAGAATTATGGGGGGATCGTCGCCAATGCGAGTGAAATGGGGATCCTGGCCTATCTCCCGGAGAAGATGGAACTTGGAACGGTCTTGAGAACCGAGATTTTTTATGCGAAAGGACTGGAGCTGGACTCGATCCAGGCCACAGCAAAGGTGGTTTGGACCGATCTGCCCGCCAGAAAGACATGGGGAGAGCACCGATACGGATTGCAGATTGAGTCCGTCGACAGACAGAACCTCAAGAAGCTGAAAGATCTATTCAGAGAGGTGAACAGCCCTAAAAAGAAATCCTGACCGCCAGGGCCGGGATGGATTTTAAATCGGCATTAAGTTCTTCCTTCCACCGCCCATTCATCGATCCTATTTTGGAAAGGCCTCTCTATTAGAACCATGAATGGCAACGTGGTTCATCCTCTGTGAATCGTTGATTCTGAAATCAATCCGATATCCTATTGGACCGAAAGGGGCCTTTAGGGGTTTGACATAGAAACAGCTTGACAAATGAGTTATAGGAATATGAAACAAGGTCTTATAAGCAATATCCCTACTGAAGGAGGATCTGATGAAGAAACGGTTTTTTGATCGAAGGATAGTTTTTTTATTCGTGATTTCTGCTTTTATTTTTTCTTCAACCTCGGGGTATTCTCAAGAAGATGTTGCCAAGTACCCGAGGCGGCCCATCACTTATATTCAGCCTTTTTCAGCAGGCGTACCGGTGGATCTCGCCATTCGCTTGATCTCCAAAGAGGCTGAGAAATTTCTCGGCCAGCCCGTCGTCGTCCTGAATAAACCGGGTGCAGTGGGAACGATTGGCGTAGCGGCCATTGCATCGTCCAGACCGGACGGGTACACGATAGGAAACACTCCACACAGTCCCATGTTCATCGTCCCTTACTTGGAAAAGCTTCCTTACCATCCGATAAAAGACTTGACCATGATCATGCAGTTCGGCGGGTTTAATTTTGGGGTGATCGTCAAAGAAGATTCGCCCTTCAAGAACTTTAAAGACCTCATCCATTTTGCCCAGCAGAATCCCAAAAAGCTGACCTACGGAACCGCCGGGGCGACCAGCCTTCAATTCATCTTTATGGAAAAGATTGCCAAAATGAATGGAGTGCAAATGACTCACATCCCATTCAAATCAAGCGCGGATGCCCAGACGGGCCTCTTGGGCGGGCACATTCATTTTATGGTAGGGGATTTCAGTCCTTCTTTGATCGAATCGAGGGACTTAAGACTTCTGATGCTCTTCAGGGAAGAGCGGGCAGACGAATACCCGAATACGCCCATTCTAAAGGATATGGGGTACGACTTCCCATTTCCGTCGTTCATCTGTGTGGCCGGTCCCAAAGGGCTGCCCGAAGGGATTGTCAAGAAGCTTGAAAACGCATTTACAAAGGCAATTAAGGAGCCCCTGTTCATCAAGGGAATGAAAGAAGATCTCCGGCTCCCGATTATTTATCGTAACAGCAAAGATTTGACTGCCTACGTTGCAAATAACTATGCGGCCTGTGAAAGAATGTTAAAGGACATGGGTTTAATCAAATGATAGACGAGCCTACCCACAATTCTGGGCCTGGAAGACGACTGGGCGATTGAGAATGACAAAGTACAGGGATCTGGTCAGTGGCATCTTTTGGTTTTCTCTCGGAATGACGTTTTCTATTTGGTCACTCTTTTATAGAGTCGGGAGTTTCCTTTCGCCGGGACCGGGGCTCTTACCCTTCATTTTGGGTATTCTTTTAATCGTCTTCTCGCTGGTCTTGGTGGTAAGGGGCTTGAAGGCTTACCGATCAAAGAAAGCGATAAGCTCTTCTTCTGTCCCGGGAAAATGGAATCAGGTCGTCTATACGATCTTCATCATGTTCTTTGCCGCTTTTTCATTCGAGAAGATCGGCTATCTCCTGACGGTTTTTCTTTTGATTGTTTTTCTGATGCTGTGGACAGAGTGGAGAAGTATAAAGAAAGTATTATTAACCGCCTTTCTATCTGCCCTCGGCGTTCATATGGTGTTTGTCCTGCTTTTGAAACAACCGTTCCCCCTCGGTATTTTGAGGTTTTAGATATGGAGATCCTGAATAACCTGGTCCTCGGCCTTGGCGTGGCGCTCTCCCCTATGAACTTTCTCTTTTGTTTTATCGGGTGTCTGGTGGGCACCCTGATCGGCGTCTTGCCTGGAATTGGACCTGTCGCCACCATTTCCCTTCTTTTGCCCGCCACCTTCGGGATGAATCCGACGACCTCGATTATTATGCTTGCGGGAGTTTATTACGGGGCAATGTATGGTGGCTCAACCACGTCCATTCTGGTGAGTATTCCAGGAGAGGCGGCTTCGATTATCACGACCCTGGACGGTTATCAGATGGCCCGCCAGGGTCGAGCAGGCCCAGCGCTCGGGATGTCGGCTTTCGGATCTTTCATTGGCGGAACGGCCAGCATCATCGGATTAATGACTCTGGCTCCCTTGCTCTCGAGAATTGCCCTCAGGTTTGGGCCGCCAGAATATTTTGCACTGATGTTTTTCGGCATCACAATGGTCACCTATCTTTGCAGAGGCTCGGTGATTAAGGGGTTGCTCATGGCAGCAGTGGGCCTTGCCGTTGCGACCATCGGGCAAGATCCGATGAGCGGGATGACCCGCTTTACCATGGGTTCCATCACCTTGATGGACGGTGTGGGACTTGTTCCGGCAGCCATGGGTTATTTTGGGATTGGTGAAATTCTCACAAATCTTGAAGGGGACATCAAAAAAGAGGTTTTTGTCGAAAAGATCGGGAGCGTTCTTCCGACGCTTAAAGACTGGATGGTTTGCAGGTGGTCTATCGTCCGCGGGTCCTTCATCGGCTTTTTCATGGGAATCTTACCGGGGGCAGGCACCGTCATTCCGACCTTTATCTCTTATACCGTTGAAAGACGCCTGTCTCCCTATCCGGAAAAGTTCGGCACTGGAATGATCGAAGGCGTCGCCGGTCCTGAAGCTGCAAACAATGCAGCGACCGGTGGTTCTTTGGTCCCACTGCTTTCTTTAGGGATTCCCGCAAATATTGTTATGGCCGTACTCTTGGGGGCTTTTATCATTCACGGCATCCAGCCGGGGCCTCTTTTGATCACCAAACACCCGGACCTTTTTTGGGGAACGATAGCCAGCATGTACATTGGCAATGCGATGCTCTTGATCTTGAATCTACCCATGATCAGTATCTGGATTAAGATTCTAAAAGTTCCCTATAGCATCCTTTTCCCATTGATCCTCCTTTTCTGTTTTCTCGGTGTCTATAGCGTGAACAACAATCCATTCGAGGTCGTGATCATGGTTATTTTTGGGGTCTTTGGTTATCTCATGCCAAAATTCGGTTTTGAAGGAGCACCCTTTCTGATGGGACTCGTTCTGGGACCCATCATGGAGGTCACCTTTCGTCAATCGTTACTTTACGGAGACCCACTGATTTTCTTTAAGCGCTCGATTTGCGGGGTTCTGATATTCTTCAGTTTTGCGTTACTGATCACACCGATTTTTTCGAACTTTTCCCGCAAGAGGAAACTCCTGGCGGAGCTGGAATAGGAGGACGTTGACCATAAGCATCCGGAATATGCGGTCGAGTACTTTCCCGTGATCTACGCGGGTCGTGTCTGATTATGGAATAAGAGGGGAACGGGAATGGCTGAGATGAAATTCAACCTGCTTGAGGTGGACTTAACGGCTCAGAAGCATCGAATCGTTGAGGTGACGGAAGAGGTTCGTAACTACTTGGGAGGAAGGGGATTAGGAGCGAAGCTTCTATGGGATCGGGTACCAGCGGGAGCAGATCCCTTTGGCCCGGAAAATATCCTTTACATTGGCGTCGGGCCCGGCACGGGTCTATCCGGCTCTGTCGCCAACATCAGCGCCAAGTCCCCGCTGACCCTCCGTCGCGGCCACTCCAATGTGAATGGTTGTTTCGGTGTCGAATTGGTCTATGCAGGTTTCAACGCGGGGCTCCTCCTAACGGGAAAAGCGAATAAACCGGTCTACCTCTACATCAAAGATGATGACATTGAGATCAGAAATGCTGCTCATCTTTGGGGAAAGCCGAACGTGGAAGCCCAACAATTACTCCGTGATGAGATACGGAAAGAACCCGGTGACCAGAACTTTCGCGTAGCCTCCATCGGTCCTGCCGGTGAGCATTTGGTCAGGAATGCGGGTATCTGCCATGATTTCCTCCACCACGCCGCCAGATTCGGAATGGGGGCGGTCATGGGGTCCAAGAACGTCAAGGCCATCGTGGTGAGAGGGACCAGAGCGCCGGACTACCAGGAGCCGGGTGGGATTTTTCAGATAATCTCCAAATTGTTTCATCAAGCGAGGGGTTATAAAGCGTCGCGCCGGCGTTGGGGTTATTCAACGTCTTTGGCCGAGCGCTACTACATAACGCGAGAGGGCGTGAAGAACAAGCAACTCGGGTGGGATGATATTTGTGACCAATTTAATCCGATTCGTCACGAGCAGCAGTACAAACTCTGGAATGATGGTTGCATTTTGTGTCCTGTTGGCTGCAAGGTACCTTATATGAGAAGGCATCCTCCGCTTGGTCCCTGTGTGGGTGAGCTACGACATGATAACGCTGGAGGCTGGGGGGCTAACGTGATGATTCCGGGCTATGAGACTCAGGTCTATTTGACCCCCTTTGTCGACAATCTCGGCCTCGACAGTGAAGACATCTCGGGAGTGATCGCTTGGGTTATGGAATGTTACGATAAGGGGTTGCTGACAAGAGAGGATCTGGACGGTGTCGATATGAGCTGGGGCAACCTCCAGGCGATATGCAAGATGCTCACTAAGATTGCATACAGGGAAGGCATAGGGGATACCTTGGCGGAGGGGCTGAAGTTTGCTTCGGAGAAGATAGGCAAGCAATCGGATCGATATGCGATGACCCATAAAGGCATAGCGATGACCTCTTGGGAACCTCGGGGCAGTATGTCCGATGCCATCAGTATGGCTACAAATCCAGTTGGCGAACAGCACGGGGACAGGGGTTCGGTCGAGTCGATACTCCTTGACAGTTTGACCTGCTGCCGCTTCCTGAGGCCTGATTTGAAGGAGATGTTTGGCACATTGGAGAATTATGCGATTTCGATGCTACGAATGGTTTGTGGATGGCAATTGAGCGGAGAAGACATGGCTGACATCGCACTCAGGGCTGCATTGATGGAAAGGTGTTACTGCATCAGGGAAGGCTATGTGCCGGAGAGGGATGACTGGCTGCCCGAGCGGTTTTTCACGGAGGTGATCTATTCCAAGTACGGAGAGCCGAGAATCCTTGACCGAAGTCAGTTCCTGGAGTGGCGTCAGAAGATGTACGCAAGCCTGGGTGTGGGCAACGATGGGATCCCTTCAAGAGAGACCTTGTCGAAATTGAAGATGGATTTCGTCGTTCCCGTGATTGAGAAGAGCATCCCGCAGTGGAAATAGCGGATAGGGATTCTAATAATGTTCTCCTGTGGAGGGAGCTGCTCATTTTAGTTACGATGGTCGCCAGAGGAGAAGGTGTGAAATGTAAGAAAGGAAATGTTGGAGATCCAGCCAGAGTGTTTCAGAGAGGAGGAAGGAATCGTGGCAACAGTGCAAGATGAAAGCTTCTATACCAAGGAAGAATATCGCAAAGGGATTCGTTTCGATATAGGCAGTACCGAGAGGGTTCGAAGGCTGAATGCGATGCTCCATTCTCTCCCCCATACGATCTGCCTCCATCGCGCCCGTGCTTATACGGAAGTCTTCTCGAAAACGGAGGGGGCCACGCCAGTCGCCCGCTTTGCCACGGCCTTTGCCAGGACGTTGAAAGACTTGCCTCCTGTGATTGCGGAAGGAGAGCTTCTTGTGGGGACCGCAGCTTGCCGGCTCCGATCCGTCCCCGTCATCCCGGAGGCCCAGGGGGCCTGGCTGAGAAACGACATCGAAAGTTTGCCCCACCGGCAGTGGGACCCTTTTAAAGTCTCTTCCGAGCAGGTGGAGGAGGTTAAGGAAATTCTCTCTTACTGGAAGGGAAAGACTCTTCTTGACCTGGCCCTGAAGGCCTGCCCGCCTGATCTTGACCTTACGGGTATGGCCCAGGGCACAGGCTGGGCAAATAGCGCTGCATCGCTTTTTACGAACGGATACCACTTCACCCCGCCCTACGAGCTCATACTGGGCAAAGGGATGAAATGGTATGAAGACCGGTGCAAGGAAGCTTTAGCCCTTGTCAAGGCCGGAGATCCTTCCCCGGTGTCGAAGCGGGATTTTTATCAGGCACTGCTGATGATTGTCAGTGCCATCAAGGAGTTTGCCCACAGATATGCAGAAACTGCTCTCAACCTGTCCGAGAAGGAAAAGGATCCTATCCGGAAAAAGGAGTTAATTGAGATCTCCGAGATCGTGGAGCGTGTCCCTTACCACGGGGCCCGGTCCTTCCGGGAAGCCATGCAAGGGGTCTGGTTTGTGAATGCACTGCTTCATATCGAAGGTACGGGTCCGGTCTATACCCTGGGTCGCCTTGACCAGTATCTGTATCCCTATTATAAAGCTGACCTGGAGAAAGGGGTGCTGAGGCCCCAGGAAGCCCAGGAGCTGATTGAATGCCTCTTCATAAAGGTGACGGGGACCCTCTGGTTAAATAGCAACCAAATGGCAAGAAGGTCGCCCGGATATAAACAGAGCCAGACCGTATCGATTGGCGGCGTGGATGCCCTCGGGAGAGATGCTTCAAATGAGCTTTCGTATCTCTGTTTGGAGGCAGCCAAGTCGGTCCGGACGATTCAACCGGATATTGCCCTGCTCTGTCATCCCCGGGAGACGCCCTATCGTCTAAAGATGAAGGCTTCAGAGCTTACGATGTTAGGGTTGGGCCTGCCGAAATTCATGAGCACGGAAACGATCAAGAGCCAACTGATGGAGGTGGGGTATTCTCTCGAGGAAGCGAAATTGGGTTGGATACAGGGCTGTACGGAGCCTTATGGTCCCGGGTGCAAACAGTATGGACATAGCGGGGGATCTTCTCTCAACCTGCCGATGGCGCTGGAGGCGGTTTTGTTCAACGGGCGGAAGCGCATGCCTGGCCAGTTGAGGTCAGGAGAGCGGGTGGGTGTAGAGACGGGTGACTGTTGCCGGTTTGAAACGTTTGATGATTTTATGGGTGCTGTAAAGACCCAGATTGCAAAGCAGATCCGTGACGGCCACAGGGCTTCCTGTTGTGCAGAATCGGTACGGATGGAGCATTTTCCCGTACTGTTTCAAAGCCTTTTTACCGAGGGTTGTATCGAGAGGGGAGTGCCTGCCAATGCAGGCGGAGCCAGGATCAATGTGGGTCCGGGGATCTCGTTGACCGGAGGGGTAGGGACCATCGCAGACAGCCTTGCAGCCATAAAGAAGCTTGTGTTCGAAGAGAAGCGAATCAGCATGGAGGAGCTGCTGAAGGCGATCGATGCGAATTTCCGGGGACATGAAACCGTTAAGAAGATGCTGATCGATGAGGCCCCGAAGTTTGGCAATGATGTGGACTATGTGGATGACATCGCGAGGGAGATCTTTCATTTTGCCAATTCCGAGGTGAGAAAACATATCACGCCCCTCGGCAACAGGAATGCTCCCGCTACATGTGTTCCCATGTCGAATCTGTCAGCAGGCTCCCTGACGTGGGCGACGCCGGATGGGAGGGAGGCCGGGGCGACGCTTTCGAACCACGTGGGTCCCACCAGCCAGAGAGACGCTAATGGTCCGACCGCGCACATCAACTCGGTCACCAAGCTGGGGCTGGATGAACAGTGGGGCAATATTCACAATCTTTATCTTGTCAATATTGACAATGACGAGAAGATGCACAGGATGATCGACCTCATCGACCTCTTTCATGGTCGCGGGGGCCACCATGTGCAGATCAACTGCCAGGATAAGAAGGTGTTTATGGATGCGCAGCAACATCCGGAACAATACCCCACGCTCATGGTTCGAGTTGCCGGGTATGTGGCTTATTTCGTAGACTTACCCAAAGAATTGCAGGATGAGATCATCGCAAGAACCTCCCTGCGGGTATAGTGAATTCCTGGCCAAAAAAACCAATAAGAGAGAAGGGCCGAGGCAAATAGGTGATGGAAAACCTGCAGGCTGATCAAGGGATCATCTGGAAGATAGACCGTTTTGCCCAACATGATGGACCCGGTATCAGAACCAATTTCTATTTTAAGGGATGCGCCTTAAGGTGTCAGTGGTGTGAGAATCCCGAAGGCCAAACATCCGTCCCCGAATTGGTCCTTTTTGGGTCGAGGTGCAACGGTTGCGGACTCTGTGTGGAAAGGTGCCCTCACCAAGCCATAGAGTTACAAGACGCCATTGGGACAGACAGGACCAATCTTCGGATCAACAGGCCCAAGTGCGATTTGTGCGAAGTTTGTGTGCCGGTATGTCCGAAAAATGCTTTGGAGATTTGGGGTAGAAAGTACTCCATTGAGGAATTAGCGGAGATTCTGGAGAAAGACAGGGGCGTGCACAGAAGATCTGGAGGCGGTCTTACCTGCACGGGAGGAGATCCCCTTCATCAATCCGGGTTTACGTTGAAACTCCTGAAGCTATGCCGTAAACGGGGAATCCATACGGGAATGGAGACGTGCGGGGATGGTGACGAAGAATCGTTCAGGGTAATTCTCGAAGAAGTAGACTGGTTGTGTATCGATCTCAAGCACATGAATCGGAAAGACCACTTGCTTTTAACCGGGAAAAGCAATGACCGGATCCTCCGCAATCTTCGGCTCGCCTCCTCCCGGCTTGCAGCGAGGCAGAAGTCCCTCGTTATTCGCATGGTCGTTGTCCCTGGAGCCAATGACGAGAACAATATCGTTGAGATGGCGGACTTTCTATCTTCACTTCCTTTTGTCACAGAGGTTGAGCTCCTTCCCTATCATGCTTACGGCGTGCATAAATACGATCTCCTGGACCGCTCCTATAAGCTGAAAGACGTCATACCGCCAAGTTCTGAAGCAATGGCAAGGTATAGAACGGTGTTGGAATCCCGGGGCTTGAGAGTGACCGAAGAGTTGCAAAAAGTTGATCTGTCTTGAGAGGTTTTGCGACGGGAGCTTAAAAAAGGGGACTTTCATGACAGGCCTAATCCTGAGGGCGTTGCAAGAAGTCATAAGAGGGTAAGATTAAGTAACCCTTTAATCTTAAATCACACAGTGTAATGATTTTATAGCAGGAGGCGAAAATGAAGAGATCGGTCTTATTGTTGCTGGCGGTGGTTTTCAGTCTGTCTTTTCCCTTGAAGTCCGAGTGCGTGGAGTTTCCTACCCGGCCCCTCCAGATTGTGGTTCCCTTTCCTGCCGGCGGTGCAGCAGACGTCGTGGCCCGAATCCTGGCTCCCAGACTGGGTGAGCATCTGGGAAAAGCGGTGACAGTTGTCAACAAGCCTGGCGCTGGTGCAGGCGTGGGACTTCAGTTTGTCGCGGGTTCTAAACCGGATGGCTACACCCTGGTCACGACTCCCCCCAATCTCATGATTCTTGAACATACAGTCCCCAATATCGCCTTCAGTCACCGGGACTTCCAACCGGTTAGTTTGCCAACAAGTTTCACGAATGTTGTGGTCGTGAGCAGCAAGTCTCAGTGGAAGACGCTTGAGGATCTTGTGGATTATGGCAAAAAAAACCCAGGAAAGTTGAATCATGGTAACGCCGGGGCTGGGGCGATGAGCACATTGCTTGCCGATTGGCTTGCCGATTTGACGGGCATCGAGATCACCCAGATTCCCTACGGCGGCGAAGCACCGGCTCTGGTGGCCATGTTAGGAGGCCGTATCGATTTTAGTATACCCAACATATCGAGCACCATGAGCTATGTCAAGTCGGGCCAGGTGAGGATTTTGGCGATATCGCATCCTGAAAGACTCAAGACTCTTCCCGGTGCTCCTACAATGACAGAAAAAGGATACCCCGATTTTAGTTTCATCAACTGGCATATGTACATGGTACCGGCAAATACTCCGAAGCAAGTTGTGGATACGCTGGGTGAAGCCTTTCAAAAAGTGTTAAGAGAAGAGGAAGTGGTCAAGGCCCTGGAAAACGTGGGTGCAGCCGTAGAAAACTGGGGGCCGGAAAAGTCAGCCGATCTCTTAAAAAAGGACGATGAGAAGTGGTCCAGGGTGATCAAGAAGGTTGCGGGAAAGACCAAATGAGTGGGGACAAGAGAAGTGCCATTGCCGGTTTGATCATGGCTTTTCTGATCATCTACCTTGGATCAAGAGAGGGGGTCCCCGTTGGGACTTTAAGCAAACCCGGCACCGGATTTTTTCCCTTGATTTTAGGGGCTACCCTTGGGATCCTGTGCCTGATGCTCCTTCTGAGTAGCTTGGGCAAAAGCACTCGCCGTGAAGAGAAGAAAGGAACAAGCTCCCTGGGAAAGAGAAGGGTTGCTCTGACCTTCGGGGTATTGCTGGCTTATGGTCTCCTCTTGGAACCCCTTGGTTTCTTACTCTGTACCTTTTTCCTCATGTTTGTTGTTCTTAAACTCGTAGCCGGCCAGAGGTGGTCTTACTCCCTGTTGACTTCACTTCTCACGACCGTGGCCTCTTACGTTGTCTTTCAGAAGCTGTTGCAGACCCAGTTACCTCCGGGCATTCTCGGTCTTTTGGGTCTCTACTGAGGAGATGGGGAATGGACACTCTCAGTAATATCGGTCTGGGATTAGAGCTTGTTCTCAGACCGGGAAATTTGATCTTGTGTTTTCTTGGCTGTTTGTTCGGCACCTTAGTCGGAGTCCTTCCAGGGTTCGGCCCTGGGGCTGGCGTGGCTTTACTCCTTCCCCTGACTTTCAAGCTTCCTCCGCTGACCGGAATTATCATGCTGGCGGGAATTTTCTACGGGTCCATGTACGGGGGGTCCACCACCTCTATCCTAGTCAACATTCCGGGGGAGGCTTCATCTGTTATCACCTGCCTGGATGGTTATCAAATGGCCCGGCAGGGTAGGGCTGGCCCCGCCCTTGGGATTTCGGCCTTCGGTTCCTTCATTGCCGGCACTGTCGGCACCATCATTTTGATGTTTCTGGCCCCTCCGTTGGGAGAACTGGCTATCCGATTAGGTCCGCCGGACTTTTTTGCCATCATGGTTCTCGGCCTGAGCCTGATCGCCTACCTCTCCAGGTTTTCCGTCCTAAAGAGCTTTATCATGGCTGTGGCCGGGCTCTTTGCGGGGACGATCGGTATCGATCAGATTTCTGGCGAGTATCGGTTCACTTATGGGAGTTTTGCCCTGTATGACGGCCTGGGATTTGTCCC
This sequence comes from Thermodesulfobacteriota bacterium, assembly GCA_041947025.1. GTDB lineage: Bacteria > Desulfobacterota > BSN033 > BSN033 > UBA1163 > CAVTZZ01. The sequence continues at coordinate 21,173 of JBHGBJ010000023.1, read as the reverse complement.
GGTGGCGATCGGGATGTTTGGTATGGCTGAAGTCATTGAAAATCTCGAAGGGAGCCTGGCCCAGCGGGATATCTTCAAGACGCGGATCAGAGGCCTTTTTCCGACCCTTAAAGATTGGAAGGATTCCAGCTTGCCCATCATTCGTGGCACGTTGATCGGTTTCTTTTGTGGCATTCTCCCCGGGCCCAGCGCTACGATTGCCTCTTTTGCCTCCTACGCCGTGGAAAAAAAGCTGTCCCGTCACCCTCAGCTCTTTGGGACGGGGATCATAGAAGGGGTGGCAGGCCCGGAGTCGGCGAATAATGCGGCGACGTCTGGAGCCTTTATCCCCATGCTTTCTCTGGGCATTCCGATTAGCGTGGTCACAGCGATGCTCCTTGCGGCATTGATGATCCACGGGATTACCCCGGGCCCCTTCCTTATTTCCGAGCACCCGGATATTTTCTGGGGGTTTATCATGAGCATGTATATCGGGAATATCATGCTCATGGTTCTGAATCTCCCTTTGATTGGCCTCTGGGTACAGGTGGTGAAAATCCCCTATACCCTTCTTGCCCCTTTGATCATTCTCTTCTGTCTGATTGGGGTATACGTCTTAAACAACAGCATCGGCGAGATCTTCATTATGATCTTTTTCAGTTTCTTTGGCTATGTGACCCGAAAGCATGGGTTTGAAGGGGCACCTTTTCTGATGGGGTTAATCCTGGGGCCCATGATGGAAAAGGCCCTCCGCCAGTCGCTGCTCTATTCACGGGGGAGTTTTTCTATCTTTCTGGAAGGCCCAATTTGCCCGATCTTTCTTCTGATGGCCTTTCTCATCCTGGGAAGCTCTATTCTCGCTTGGCTCAAGAAGAGAAAACGGGCCATTGCTGCTATCCTGAGTGAATAGTGAAAAAATAGACCTGAACGGGATCGAGCTCGGTGCGAGCCGATCCCGACCGTCGGCCTGTCGATCCGACCGGTCTCCCGCAAAAATTTGAAGCCCTATCATACACGTGATGCGATAAGTGAAGTGACTCATTACATGGCTCGTCGATAGGATAAGTAAATTTGTTCCCCCTTTGATGGATAAGGGGGAAGGACCAACCCCTCTCTCTATCGGCCCCTTAAAACCCTTTTCAAACGGGCCAGGATAGGGGTAGAATGGGGTGGAACGAAGTAAGTTGAAAGGTTAATGGCCAGCATAGGGAAAGGGGGTTAGAAACAGCATGGTTTCAGATGAGCAGTTCAGAAGGATAGTGGATGAAATCGCAAGAATAAAGAGGCAAATAGCAAATTTAAAGGCGAAGGTTAAGAGGCGCTCCAAGAATTTGGAGAAGACCCTTGACCCATTGGAAAGGCAACGGATTGAATTTGAGATTGAATTGCTAAACCGGAACATAAAGAAATTGCAGATTGAAGAAATCAAGAGGAGTCTTCCCCTCATAAAGGGTATGGCTAAAGTGGGGGCAAAGGTAGAAGACGGAATTGATTGGAGCAAAGCAGCAAAAGCCTAAAGGAGGTGGTTTGAATGGGGTATATCCACAGAAAAAGGATAATTCTCATTCTGACTATGGGAATGGCTCTCAGCTGTACCACTACTCTCCCCCCGGTTAAGAATCCTCAGTTCACTGAGTCAAGCTTACCCACACAATACCTTATTCATGGGATTAGTTGGATTAAAGCTGATGTCGACGCACCATGCCCTACGTAGGAAGAGCCGGTTGATTCACTCTTGAGAACATAAACAAAGTAAGGCATTAGGAATTGAAAAGATTGGAAGTGAGAAAAATAAGTGGTGGAGCTGAACGGGATCGAACCGTCGGCCTCCTGAATGCCATTCAGGCGCTCTCCCAGCTGAGCTACAGCCCCACTTCATGTCGATTCATCAACATGAACGAACCAGGAATATTACAAATCCTATCATTTACAGCCACTTATGTCAAGTCTTCAATGGCGACCTGTCTTCCATGGCGACCGTTCGTCTGATTCAAAGGTACACCTTGGGGCCTTCATGACGGAGGCTCGGGTTTAGAGGAAGAACGGGAAATTTTCTCTCGGATATCTTCGATTAACGCCTTCTTGTCCACCTTTGCCGCTTTTGTGAGGGGCATCTCGAGTATGAATTCGATCCTTTCTGGAAATTGGAGGACAGAAGCCTTTCTCTCTTTCAGGTAGGCAATGATTTTGTCGAAGTCCAGCTCGCCCCCAGGCTTGGGCTGAACGTAGGCGCAGACCCGCTCACCCATCACCGCATCGGGCATGGGAATAACCGCAACGATCGCCACGCCGGGGTGACCCGTGATCAAGTTCTCGATTTCCGTGGCGCTGATGCTTTCTCCCCCCCGGTTGATCATCTCCTTGATACGGCCTGTGATCGTAACGTTTCCTCCCTCATCAATCTTGACCACATCCCCGGTCCTGAAAAACCCCTCTTTATTTAATGCCGTTTTATTCTCTTCGGATGCCTTATAGTAGCCTGTGAAGACACCCGGTCCTTTGATGATCAGCTCTCCGGGAGTATTCGGAGGAAGTTCTTTCCCGTTTCCGTCGACGACCTTATAGATGTCGTAAGGACAGGTGGGCCTTCCCACGGTGTGGAGGGTGATCTCGGGATCATCATCGGATCGGGTGATCGTCGTCTGGCCTTCGGTGCCTCCATAGCCGTTGAAAAAGGTGGAGCCGAGTTTTTCCCACACCCCCCTGATCAACTCGGGTTGACTCACACCGCCTCCGCAATGCATCTTTTTCAATGAGCTCAGGTCATAATTTCTTAGATCCTCGAAATCGATCAACCTCTTGGCCAGGGTGGGCACCCATACGACCGCAGTCACCTTCTCCTGCTGAATCGTTTGGCATATATCCTTCGGATCCATGGAATCCAGAAAGACCGTCTTCCCAAAAGTGAAAAGGCTCCCGCAGAGACCCTTGGTGAACATCAGGTCGTGCCCTATGGGGCCTGCAAGCAGGCAGGTGTCATGAATATCCATCTCCCAGGCCCGGGCTGCGCATTCGATACCGCAGACCAAGCTATTGTGGGTGCGGGGAACGACTTTAGGTAGGCCGGTCGTCCCACCCGTAGGCCCCATATGGGCGACCTGCATCGGGTCAGGCCTCCTCCTGGCCAGCTTGCCAAGGTCTCTTTCCTTAAGCTCAGTTTGTTCAATCATCCTCTCAAGGTTGAGCAGGTGCCTCTGTTTCTCTCCTCTTGCGAGGATAACGTTTTTGACCTTGGGGCTATTTTTCAATACATCTTGTATGATGGGCAGATAATCAGTCTTTCTGTATTTCTCCGGGACGATCCAAGATCTCGCTCCTGTGAGCCGGAAGAGATGGTCGATTTCATAGGGCCGATACCTGTCGATTAAGAGAACCGGAATGGCCCCGATCTTCTGAAGAGCGAAATAGGAATAAACGAACTCATTCCAGTTCGGCAACTGGACCAATACCCGATCCATTGTCTTGATCCCGAGATCCATGAGGCTGATGGCGAACCGATTGGCCATCTTCCTCACCTGGGAGTAGGTAAGCCGGCTCTTGTCATCTACCAGGGCCTCTTTCTTAGGATAAAGGTCCGCAGCCTTATCCAGCAGGTCTCCGAGGGTCAGCCCAGGCCACCACCTCAGCCGGTTATACTTATCGGCATCCTCTTTTCTGTACGGGGTGAATCCTTTCAACAGCTCCATAAAGACTCCATATCGCAAAGATGACTTGGGAAATCATTTTATAAGCCCGGGCAATATGAGAGCGAGTTCGGGGAAAGCCATCAAGATCAAAGCATTAAGGATGATAGCGACTAAGAAAGGAAAGATCCCCTTAAAGATCTTCTCCAGAGGAACTTCCGGGGCGATCCCCTTGATCACATAGACGTTTACGCCTACCGGCGGAGTGATCACTCCCATCTCAGCGACCAGAACGATCATCACCCCGAACCATATGGGATCGAATCCAAGACGAACCACCACGGGATAGATTACGGGGACAGTCAGGACCACCAAAGCCATGGAATCCATGAAGCAGCCCCCGATCAGATAGATGAAGACAATCACTCCCATAATCGCCATGGGTGGCAGAGGCAGTTTCTCAACCCAGTCCGCCAGAATAAAAGGGATCGTTGAAACAGCCATGAAATGACCAAATACGGTCGCACCGGTAATGATGCAGAGAACCATACAAGAGGTCCTTAACCCATCCCGGGTGGACTCAATAAATACTCGCCAATTGAGCTCCCGCCTGACCAAACCGATCACCAAAGCCCCCGCTGCCCCAATTCCTCCTGCCTGGGTCGGGGTAAACCAGCCGAAGAATAGCCCCCCAATCACCAGACCGAATAGAATCAAGGCTTCAACAATCCCTACCAGGGCCTTTGCCTTTGTTTTGAAATCCGTAGAGGTCCCTGCCGGCGCACACCTCGGATTACGCCAGCACATCAGCCCCACCACCATCAGGAATAAGAACGCAAGGATGATTCCGGGGATAATACCCGCGATGAAGAGCTTGCCGATGGACTGCTCGGTCATGATCCCATAGACAAGAAAGATCGTGCTCGGAGGGATGAGAATACCAAGCGTACCGGCACTGGCCACACATCCTGTGGCAAAGGTCTCATCGTAATCATATCTCTTCATCTCCGGGAGGGCGATCTTCCCGATGGTCGCTGCTGTGGCCGCTGTCGACCCACAAATGGCCGCAAAAAAACCACAGGCAACCACCGTGGCCATGGTCAATCCCCCACGGAGGTTACCCAAAATCGTATAAGCGGCATCATAAAGCCTCTTCCCAATCCCCGAGGCAAAGGCAAAGGAGCCCATCAGGATGAACATCGGGATCGCACTGATCGGGAAATTGGAGAACTGCTCGAAAAAGTCGCGGGCCAGAATCTTGAGGCCTGCGTGAAACGAACTCAAGTAGGAAAAACCAAGCCATCCGACAAAGGCCATGGAAAAGGCAACGGGCATCCTTAGGAGAAACAGGAAGATGAGCAAGAAGATTCCAATGATACCTGTATTAACGGGATTCATCGCTGAATACCTCGTTTAGGGATCTGAGAACTTCGAGCAAAAAGGCCAAGCAAACCGGAATACAACAAAAGGCGATCAGGTAAGCGAAGGGGTAAAAAGGCAAATGCGACGTCGAGCCGATTTCCCCTGCTTTCTGCAAAGAGTTCCCGTAAACATAACTCTGCCAGAGAAGCAGAACGAAGAGAATCAACGATAAGAACGAACTGATGCTGCTGATTGCCGCCTGGAGTCGTTTGGGAAATCTCTCAAGGATGAATTCGACACGGATATGCCGGCCCAGAATGAGGGCGATGGCTATGGCAGGGGCCGTGGCTATTATTTGGGAGAAGCTGATGACTTCGGTGACCCCCGGGACGGGCCATAGAAAGAGCTTGGCCCCCACCACATCGATAAAGTTGACCAGAAACATCAGGAGTATTCCAATCACCCCAACCCATTCAAGGGCCCGGCTGAATCCCCTCGTAAATTGATCCAGCGGATTGAGCCACTTTTCCAATCTCATCCCCCTTTTTCCGTCACGAGCCGCCTTCCCCCTCGGAGGCTGTGTCGCAATATCAAAAACCCCGATTTGGACTGACGGCCTCTCTCCTCCAAGTGCAATTACGACACAGCCTCTTGCGGGGGAGGAATGCTCCGAAGTAACAAGGATTACTTCAGCCGAACCTCTGCAGGACCCGTCGATGACTTGACTCCAGTCTCGATCTGTTTCTTCGTCCAATACTCAATTCGCGTGCGTATATAGTTAATCAATTCTCGAGTCTCCTTTTCGCTGTATCCTGAAGCGACCATCTTTTTTACATAGGTATCGACCACGGGATCTACCGCTTTCTTCCACTTGGCAATCTCCGCGCTCGGCAGTTCGATAAACTGAACCCCTTTCTCCTTGCCGTAATTTTTGCCGTCAATATCGATTTCATTCCACATGGCGGCAAATTTTTCTTCAAAGGGATATTCGTTAAAAATCTTCTGGATATCGGGTGGAAGCTTATTCCAGGCGTTCTTGTTCATCACCAGATAAAAAGCATCGACTTGGCCGATGGCCCAGCATTCGGTCGCATACTTTACAACTTCAGCTAACCGAAAGGCCCTTAAGGTTTCCATGGGGATCATCAATCCGTCAATCACTCTCTTTTGTACGGCCTCGTAGGCTTCTGGCATAGGAATGGGGCGCGGTGTTGCACCCAATGCGCTCACCGTCTCACCCACAAACCCGAGACCTCTCAGCGTCATCCCCTTTAGGTCTTCCATCTTGTTAACGGATTTTGTGGCTGAAAGGACAACCTGAGCAGGAGCCGCATGCATGGAGAGCACGTGGACCTGATCCCATTCCTTGGGCTTGAATTGCCGATAGAAGTCGTTGGCCACATGATTTGCGACCCATGCATTGGGAAAGCCGAGAGGGATGTTAAAAGCCTCTGTCATCCGAAAACGGCCGAAATTATAGCCGATGTGAGAAAAGCCTATGTCTGCGATTCCTTCAAATACTCCGTCATAGATTTTCGGAGCAGTCAGCAGGGTCCCTGCAGGGAAATAAGTAATCTTCAATTGCCCCTTCGAGCGAGCCGCAAAATCCTTAATGAATTCCTCACCGATCTTGGATTGCCGGGATGGAATGGGAAAGTAATTACAGAATTTCAATTCTATGGCTCCCCAAACGATCGAAGGCACCAAGGCAGCGATTAAGACCAAACAGATGAAGATTCCCTTATTTTTCATATGGATTCCCCTCCTATTCAGTATTCGGAACTAAGGATGATATTGCTTTCCCTCTCACGCGCTCCTGATTTACTTCACCTCCTTTCCCCTTCCACATCTCCCGGGTGTAAAACAATATATGAAACGGTTCTTCAACCCAAAATTTCTCAAGGGATATATATCATCTTCTTCAAATTCAATCAACAGCTCTTTTCGCTCCGTTCTCTTGACACACGGCCCCCTTTTCTTTAAACTTCCTATGCCGAAAAAAAAACAGGTCATCACCCGAAAATCCATCGGACCCCTTGGCTTAAGGACGTCAAGAGGAATCGCCTCCTTCTGCCAGATCTGGAGTTTAACCTGCATCGACCGATGATCGACAAAGAAGAGAGCAAAGTGGAAAGGAGCATCGGAGAGCAACCGGGGAAGCCTCATTCTGGCCGTATTCTCGATAAGCTCCTTCGTCTTCGTGCCTTTGAAGCGTTCCGCTACCGGGAATGCGGCTTGATTTTGTATGGTCAGATCTTTGTCTCCATGGGGATGTGGATGGATGAAGTTACCCGGGGCTGGCTGATCTATGAGCTGACGAACTCCGCGGTTCAGCTTGGCCTGGTCCGTGGAATCCAGGCCATACCGTTTCTTTTCTTGTCCCCGGTGGCGGGCAGCTTCGCCGACCGCTATTCCCGCAAGATGCAGCTGGTCGCGGCTCAAGTCTTGAACGGTTTGGTTTATGGCGTGACAGCACTTCTGATTTTTACGGGCCGGATCGAGCCGTGGCATGTCTACGTCACCGCCTTTTTGATGGCAGTCTCACAAACTTTTCAGCAGCCCGCACGCGCTTCGATGATCGCTGATGCCGTGCCGCCAGCTTACCTGACCAACGCCATCGGCCTCAATGCGATGATCGGCAACGTGTCGCGAATCACCGGACCTGCCTTAGCAGGCCTGCTCATCGCCAAGTTTGGCACCGGGGGTGCGTATTCCGTTCAAACGGCCTTCATGTTTCTGGCGACCCTCTGGACCGTGCAGCTTCACCCGGTGCGGCACTCTTCGGCGAATGCTCAAGGTCACCCGGCTCCCGCGGAGTCCTTCAGCCAAAGTATCCTTGAGGGATGGAAGTTCAGTTGGAGGAACGAGGCGGTTCGCACCGGCCTCCTTGCCGTCATGTTTGTCTCTCTGTTTATCGTTCCCTTCAGGACTCTGCTGCCCGTATTTGCGCGCGACCTCTTGCAAGTTGGGGCCACCGGCCAGGGTTTGCTTGTCACCGCTATGGGCATCGGCGCGCTGTGCAGCGCTGTTCTGATCGCATCCGCCGGCGAAAGACTGCCGCGGGGCATGCTCATGCTGGGATCCGTGACGCTGTACGGCTTTATCCTCGTGATCTTTGCGGCATCGCCCTGGTTCCAGTTATCGATGGTGCTGATGGGGATCGCTGGCCTCTGCCACGTGCACTCCCACGCCCTTGTGCAGACCGTTATCCAATCTTACTCTCCGTCCGAAATACGAGGCCGCACGATGGCCATATTTAACATGAGTCATACGGTCCTGATGGTGGGAAGCATACTCGTTGGCGCGCTATCCTCACTTATAGGAGCCCGTTGGGCTGTGGCCTCGATGAGTTCAGTGGGTGCGCTGACCATGATCCTCATCTATATGGCCCTGCCCCGTGCACGTCTCATCCGGTAGGAAGCATCCTTTGAAAGGGCACTGGCCTGCGTAAGTATTCAAGAAGACTTCGTCCAAGAGCGCCCTACTCATTTCCGACCTCCTTTCGTCCTCCCTGTATCTGAAATCACCCGGTCTATTGAATTCTTCTTCTCCCTGCCTTCAATGAAAAGGTCAGCACCAGTCCAAGGACGGCGAGAAAGGTGCAGAGCCACAGGGCCAGGCCGTATCCTGCCGTGGCATCGAAGATATATCCTGCCAGGGTCGGGCCGACGGCACTTCCGACCGTGCCGCTGAAGGCCACGATCCCGAAGAGCACACCATGCGCCTCGATCCCGAAGAATTCGGCCACGATGGGTGAAATGGCAGTGTAAAAACCGCCGTGGGCAATTCCGTAGATCGCGGCAAAGAGGTAGAAATGCCACATCTCTCTTGCTGTTTGCAGCCATAATAGTCCGGCGATGAGAAGGAAAAAACAGATGATCATTACCCTTCGGCTGCCGGTACGGTCAATGCAGAACCCCGCGACAAACCGGCCCGCTATGCTTACCCCTCCGATGACAGAGAGGAGCCCGGCCGCCTCGGCTGCTGAAACTCGAGCGTCCCTGGCATGAGGAACAATGTGTACTATAACGGTCATGAGACAAAAGACAATGGCCAGGTTGGCCCCGCAGAGGGTCCAGAACTGCCGCGTGTGAAGCGTCTCCCGAAGAAAACTGGGATGACCTGAGGACATCCCCTTTCTCGGATCGGGCGCGGGATTTGTCTGCCCCTGGTCACGTCTGAGCAATTGGGCAATCGAAACGAGCAAGAGCATGACACCCGTTCCCATGACGAGGTAGGAGGTCCGCCAGCCATAGCTCAGGATTAGCTGACTCGTGACAAAGGGAATGACAAGCTGGCCTGTCCCGGTTCCCACCTTTACGATGCCGGTCATCGTTCCCCGTCTTCTGAAAAACCATCGGGCTGTTGTGCTCAGGGCGACGACATCAACCGCACTCATGCCGATGCCGACGACCGCCCCATAGAAAAGATAGGCCTGCCAGACAGCATCCAGCCTCGACATCAGCAAAAGTCCCAGGCCATAGGAGAAACCGGATACGGTCATCGTTGCCCTCGGTCCGACCCGGTCGATGATTCGGCCAACAAAGATGCCGAGGAGCCCGCTGAGCAGATAGGAGACCGAGGCGGCGCCGGCGATCGTGGCCCTCGGCCAGCCAAACTCAGCCATCAGGGGATTGAAAAAGAGGCCGTAAGTGACTAATGTACCGATCCCGATCGCCTGGATCAGAAAACAGGCCATCAGAATGAAATAGCGATAAGAAGAGTTATCCGATTCCTTCTTGTCCATCTGCCCGCTCAACAGAACGAGGACCGGCTCTCATTCTGCCACCGTCAGCAATAAATGTTAGGCCTGTTATAAACCATTCCCGATCTTAGAAGAAGAAGCTTGAGGAGCCAGAGGGGGCACCCTCCGGATGTAATATAAACCATTTCAAACATTCTTGGAAGAAAATGTTCTTCAATTGGACGTGTTACGGACGATTCTCTTCGATTCTCCTTGACAAGCAGATGATATAGATATAAGATGATGATATCACGGCAATCAATACGGGAGGTCGGTTGAATGCCAAGCAAAAGGACAATCATCACCCTATCGGATACGGAAAAGCGCTGGCTGATGAACTACACGAAAGTGCACGGCATTTCGATGGCTGAGGCTATCCGCAGGGGAATTGCCTGCTTAAGAACCTCCAAAAGTTCGGGTTCGTATCAAAAGATGATTGACCGGACCAAAGGCATCTGGTCAAAAGGTGACGGCCTGAAATATCAAGAACAATTGCGATCAGAGTGGAAAGCCTAATCATGCTGGAACGACTTCTGGATTCCGTTATTCTTATCGACCATTTCAATGACATCGCCGAGGCTTCGACATTCATTGCCGGCCTGGATCCCGGCAAGACGGCGATCTCGGTCATCACCTATGCTGAAATCCTGGTCGGTTTTGAAGACGAGTCAGCCGAAGAAGCAAAATCCTTACTGAACCATTATGAAATATTGAGTATTGATATGCTTATTGCAGAAAAGACCGCAGAATTGAGACGTCGGTATGGCTGGAAACTTCCGGATGCGTTTCAGGCAGCCCTTGCGATCCACCATCGCCTGAAGTTCTGCACAAGGAATACCAAAGATTTCAACCCCAGGAAGCATTCTTTTGTCGAAGTACCCTACAAACTGAAATCTTCTTAAAGCCTCCTCGCATGAGTATCGGGAAATCGTAGTAAAGCACTGCTTTCTTACCTCTTTTGATCGGATCTTCTCGGTTCCTTCGCTGAAAAGCGGGTCTTTAAAAAGTCAACCCTTCGACTCTCCGGCCTGATGGCCGGGGCTTGCTCAGGGTTGACCTTGAGCGAATGGGTCAATTTTCGAAGCCTGATCCTGAATTCTCACGGGATAATCCGAGTCTTCGTTATAAAACCGGCTCTTGCGAAAAGACAGGTTTACCTTTTATAAGTTTCAATCATGTTCCTGCTTAAAGAGATCTTATTTTGCTTGCCTCTCATCATCTATGTTGGGTTTCGCGTCCGGAAGCAGATCCCGCAAAGGCTTTTCAAAATCCTCTTCACGATCTTCTATAGCATTCTCGTGCTGGCCTTCCCGATCGCTGAAACGCTGTCTCATGCTTCGGGCATCGGCCGGGCCAACTTTATCATCATTTCCGGTTATTTTTCACTGCCTCTCCTGCTCTACCTTATCCTCATCGTCATTCTCCTGGATCTTGCTATGGGTCTTTTTCGGGTGACGAGGATCTTATCAAAAGAAACCATAGAGTGCAAGCGATTCCGACAGGGCTGGTTACTTCTGGCTCTGGCAGTGCCCGTGGTCGTCGTCGGGATCGGTGCGGTGCGGAATAACCGGCCGCAGATCCGCAATTATTCGATCGAAATTCCCAGGAAATCCTCCGGCATCCAACAGTTGAAAATCGCCTTCGCCAGTGATTTTCACCTCCGGGAGACGACAAGCCGGCATTTAATGGAGCGATTTGTCGAGAAGGTTAACGCCGAAAGCCCGGATATCGTTCTGATCGGAGGGGACGTCCTCGAGGGGGACCGGCAGGGCGAGGAGTTGGCCCCGTTTGAAGCCCAATTCCGCCGCTTGAAGCCGAAATACGGCGTCTACGGAGTTCCCGGAAATCATGATTTGCACCGCGCCGACGCAATGGAATTTTTCGATCGAGCCGGGATCCGCCTCCTGAGGGATACCGTAGTAAAGATTGAGAATGCCTTCTACCTGGTTGGCCGGAACGATGGTCGGCTCAGGGGCGGGAGATCGATCGAAGAGCTTTTGAAACGATGCGACTCAACTCTGCCGGTCATCGTCCTGGAACATCGGCCGACCGATCTCGACCATGTCAGCCGCAGCGGTGCCGACCTTTTGCTCACGGGCCATACGCACAACGGGCAATTATTTCCCGTGAATTTCATCGCGCAACGCTATTACGAATTGAGCTGGGGATACAAACTGAAGGATCGCACCCACGTCTTGGTGACGAGCGGCGTCCAGGTCTGGGGGCCTCCCGTCCGGACGGCTGGCGCCTCCGAAATTCTGATTGTCAACGTCTCTTTCCGCGATAATCGCTGAGGGGCTTGACCGGCCTGTAACAGAGAGAAACAAGAGGACAACCACCATCCATTTCTTCCAATAAAGGGGTTTCAAAATGAGACGATCAACGATCAAACGAGCACTTTTCATAGTCCTTGCCCTGACCTTTACTTATCAGCCTCTTCTGTCGCAGGAAGCCCCCAAGGCTCGCAGCGCCGAGACCTCATCGAACGTTCCGGCACTGAATGAATTCCATAAGGTAATCTTTGAGATCTGGCATACCGCATGGCCCAACAAGGACTACGACAGGCTCACGGCTCTCCTTCCGGAGATTGAAGGGAGAGTCGCCGCACTCGCTGCGGCTGAGCTCCCGGGAATTCTGAGAGAGAAGAAAGGCGCTTGGATAAAGGGCGTCGAAAAGCTCCAGGCGATCACGAAGGAGTACAAGTCGGCCGCAGAGACCAAACAGAAACAATCGTTATTGGATGCTGCCGAGAAACTCCATGCACAGTACGAAGCTCTCGTTCGGGTGATCCGTCCTCCACTTAAAGAGCTGGAGGATTTTCATGCGGTGCTCTACATGATCTACCATTATTACATGCCGCAGAATTCTCTTGAGGAAGTCAAAGCGTCCATCGGACAATTGCAAGAGAAGATGGCAGCATTAAACAAGGCTACTCTCCCCTCAAGCTTCAAGGGGAAAGAGGAATCGTTCAGGGTGGCGCGGAACCAACTTGACAAAGCAGTCAGCGAGCTTGGCGTATTGGTACATTCGAATGAGTTCGGAAAAATCAAAGTCGCCATCGAAACAATGCATACCAGGTATGAAAAGCTCGTAAAAGTCTTTGAATAGTCCTTCATTGCCAGAAAACAGAGGCAGGGCGGGTAAACAGCCAAGGGGACGCAGTTAAGTTATTTAAGAAATTATCCTTACATAGAAAGGTATCGTACATCAAAAAGTTGGCCCTGCCCTGCAGCATGGTGCAAAGGGCGTAACTCAATCAATCATTAAGTGATTGGATCAGTAAGTTATTGGGTCTGGCAGTTGCAAGTTCAAACAAAGACCATAGCTTCTGACTGAATTTTTCAGTCAAGTTCATTGGCGAACGTGGAAACTAAATACCTAAGAATGATCCAAGGGATGAAAAGAAGGGGACGAAAGGATTGGGCAGTCTATATCCTCGGCTGCGGGGATGGGTCACTCTACACGGGAATAGCAAAAGATGTGCAGGCTCGGATCAGGCAACATAGTGATGGTCGGGGGGCAACCTACACCCGAACTCGCCTGCCTATCAAGCCATTGTATCAACAAGAAGGCTTGACCCGTTCCGAAGCTCTAATTCGAGAAGCACAGATAAAAGCGATGCCTCGGTCCAAGAAAGAAGAAATCATCTTTAGTACAGGATTCGGGGGCAGACTTAAGGATTGAGAAAGAAGACTGCGGGGTCGCATCTTCAGATATCACGATTTTGAGGTATCATCCTTGAATTTAAAAAACACTTTCTCAACCCAGAAGCGAGGCAGAAAGTAATGTTGAAGGTGCTAAGTCCGCCCTGCAATCCTTTGGGAAATTGAAACATTGCAAGCCCCAAAGTTCCACAGCAGGAGAAAAAGGACCCAAGGAATGCAGGGCGTCAGGAACAGGAAAAAGAGAGGAATATGGTGCCGGAGGTCGGAATCGAACCGACACGTCCCTAAGGGACGCGGGATTTTGAATGGTGAACGTCTGAGTCAACATTTTACAATCATCTCATCATCATGATGCAAACAAAATAGACCTAATCACAGATGAGGTTTGAAAAGAGAAATAAGTGATAAAAGTGAACTATGTCCCGCCCGTCCCTTTCTTTACGAAGAGCTTTTCATGGGTGAACCATTCCTTTCCTCTCTTAACCGCAATAAATTTTCCTCTCGATATAAGAGTCCTGATGCTGTCCGGAGAATAGTTAAGAGCTCTTCCGACCTCTTGCGCAGGTTTCAGTTTCAGTTGCTCCTTCTCTTCCAAAAGCCTTATCAAAATTCTATCGAAGCTTCCTTTTAAACTCTCCGAAATAAAATCTTCCAGCAAAGATGAATCCGTATCCTCCAGAGCATTTCGAACATCCTGACGAGAGAAGGGTATTTCAGTCAACCTTCTCAATACAGAATCCCCTTGCTCAAGCGCTCTGTAATACTTCTTCTTATTCTCTTCATCACCCTTTAGAATGACCGGAGGATAACCAGCGGAGATGAGAAAGTAGTTCAGGATGATCCTTCCCGTCCTTCCATTCCCATCATCAAAGGGATGGATAGTTTCAAATAGAACATGTTGCTTTGCCAAGAAATTAAAAAAACCCTCTTGTGAAAATCCTTGGTTTACATGTTCCTCAAAAAAAGCCATCCAGTCATTCACGTAAACTCCGGGGGGTGGAACAATTTTGACTCCTGTTATTCTCGAATCTCCTCTCCTGAAGTCCCCCTTCTCTCCAATCGTCTTGCTCGTCTGCCGTATGAGTGGGATACCGAAAAAGAATTTCTTACTCCTGTAATTCTCGTAAGAAAGTCCATATAAGAATCTTGCTGCTCTGTAATAATTGAGGGCCTCCTCTTGATTCCTCTTGAGTGGGTTTCCACTTGCCAGAACCTCTTCCAGTTCGTCCTCGGAAACAAAAAAGCCTTCTATTAAAATGGAGTTTCGGGTCTCTTCCTTGAGGATGCAAAGCCATTCTTCGTTTATTACCTCAGGTTCGGGTAACCCTCCGAGTTTCTGTAAAAGGTTAAATCTTTCGGAAATGCTGTTTCGCATATTCACTCCAACAGTAGATAAGTAAATAATATTAATATATTGCAACTGTTGCGTTTAGACAAAAAATGAAAAACGCAACAAAATTTGACTTACTTATGTTTCGTATTTAATTACAATATTACAAAAACATAAAGATGTCAATAACTTTTAAGTGTTTAGTTTTATCAATAAATTTGAAACGCAACAACCTGAAGCCAGATGTTTTATCTAGCAGCTTTCAAGACTACCAGGAAGACTCGGGATTGCCGAGAACGAAAACTGTGCGTAACCATACAGAGTGAAGGGAGGAAGAAGAAAGAAAGGCGGAACAAAAAAGGGGGAGGGAAAGGGAATTTGACTAGACAGGACCCACTTTTTTATGGATGACGCCTCAATTTCTGCTCAGGCTTACTCAATCTTGTCTCGCTTGGCAATATTGTGGCGTTCGCAAAGCAACTGAATATTCTTTGCCGATAGTGATGTCCCTCCCTTAGAATAAGGAATGATGTGATCAAAGGTTAGTTCGTCGGTTGCACCACATATAACGCACTTGCCTCGATCCCTTTTCCAGACTTCCAGTTTAACATGAGTCGGAATTACACGATGTGGTTCAGAAAGCTCTTTGGAAGGACCAGTGGAGCTTGTCTCGCCTTCGATTGCCTGCAGTTTAAATTTGAAGACCTTTCTCTGCCCATCATTTTCAAGCCAAGAGTCAACCAAGTGGAAAACACCATTGTATGACCAAATGCCAGGACGTATTTTCTCATATACACGCACTGTCTCCGGACCTCCACTTCCCTTTTTGAAGTCTTGGGCTGCTTTGTGGAATTTCCCGTTCTGCGTCAGTTGGCCTCCAGAGGTAAACTCGGGCTGGTCAACAGACTTCGGGTTAAGGGATTGGTCGAATTGCGAAACATCATGTCCTTCATAAATTAAGGTAGCTCCATCATCGACAACTGCGTCACGATAAGGTGCATTTGGTCTGACAGACATGAGGATGACAGAGTACGTGCGACCCAGACGGAAGTTCATCCCTTTCTGTAAATTAACCCTTTCCCGTTGACACATCTCAAGATAAGGGATGATCTCGTTCTCCATCGCTCGCTTCTGTCTCTTTAGCCTTCTTGGTAGGTTAATGTTCCTAAGCCCAGGGGCCAACCTTTTCCGTCGCATAATGTTTGCTTTTTGCGGATGACTTCAACCCTCCTACGCATACACAAATCCTTCCAGGTTATAGATAGGATTTTCCAGTACTAGTGAGCTGAGGAGATTTGGAAGATTACGAAAGGTGGCAAACGCAGCAACGATACTATCAAGGGCATCTCCAGCGGCATTATCCAATATCTCTGTCTGAAGGTGCTGAGGGATTCCTAAATTTCCAATTTCGACCAATGTTTTTAGTATCATCGACCGGTGGTTAAATCCCGAGGGCCTCTTTTTATAGGGAGTATAAAGGTTCCCTTGCTTTAGTGTCACTGCCGGACAAATCTCTATGACCCATGGCTTCCCGGGTAGGGGTTCCTCCATAGGGAGAAAGCAAGCCTGTCCCTCCTGCAAAAGCGGCTCTATGATGTATCCGATTCCATAGTAGGTCTGCTTAAAAAGGCGCACATTGTAAGGAGAAAAAGGCGTTCTTTGCTCCTTATCAGTGATCCTTTTTAGCTCGTGTTGGTTTCCCTTCTCAAGACAAATCCTCCTGAATCGCTCAGGGTCGGGAAATCTTTTCCGAAATGACAAAATAAAATCTTTCCATGTTTTCTGTTCAATGTGGGCGGCAGGAAGGCTAAACGGGAAATCCATCCCAAAGATGGCTTCTCTCTGCCCGGAAACAAACTCAATCAGAGCAGATAGGCACTCGCGGAGTTCTCTTTCTGATTCAGGGAGTTCTTTCGCGGGCCGGCAATCCGTAATCTGCAATTCTTTACCTTGAATCAAACCGGTGGCAATCCAAATTTTGCGGCCAGCATCCTTCGCCCCACTGAAGTCTATACCATGCACCCATCGAATATGATTCGTATTCACTCTATACCCATGGCGCGATGCGCCGTGTTTCAATTAATTGCCCAAACTTTTCTATGGGAGATATCTCCCTGTTGAAATTCGTCAAAAGGTAGCCCTAACCCTGGAGTTCAGTGTCGATGCCTAAGCCTCACTTTTCTCGCTTGGCCAACTCAGCTTTGATTTCCTCCTCTGAAACAGTGATTCCAGCTTCTTTAGCTTTTTGTATTATTAGCTTCTCTCTGATTTTTTCCCTTAGAGCATTTTCCAACTTAATACGTTTTTCTTCTAGTAACTTCTCATAATCTTTAGTTTCAGCTGATGTAAAGTCAGCCAACTCTACTAATAGAGCCATATATTTCTGAACCGTCTCCCTTTGAAACTGATTAAAGTAATTATCAAAGGTTTTATCAAATCCAATGATCGCATTGTCAATTAATTTAGGAACAGACGTATTCCATTTTCCCCCGTTAATATCACGGTCAGTTAGTTTTAAGGTTGTTGTGATTCGGTGGGCCTTAGTAAAAATATCCAAATAAGTTTGAAACTCTCTCTCGGCCTTCTCATTATACTTGTTGGTCCCGTAAAAGTAAGGCATAGTATATGTGCTATCGATCGGCATCACTAAATCCGGCAATAGAAAATGCATGGCTTTAGATACACCAACGATTCTCCTTTTGGACTTCATTATTTCCAGATGACAAAAAACAAATTCTAGATCTCGGATTATTTTTTGACCATTTTTGTCTTCAAGGGAACTTATAGAATCTAACTTATTTTTATACAAATCGACTAAATACGGCTCATGTTGCCGAATAGATTCTTTTACAATCTCAAATTTGTTCAATATGGCACCTCTTTGGTTCATGTTCCAAGCCCCTAGAGTCTCATATAACTTTTTGCAAAACTCATCTTTTTTTATTAGTTTTACAATATCTTGAACATTTCTATGCATAGTAATTAGTTCTCTATAAAAATCAAGATCATGAGCAAACCTATATTCCTGATTACAGACACGTACAAAATACAAAAAGATATTTCTTGATTTGGTTATGATATCTAGTAGCATTTTTGATTTTATATTTTGTTGCTGACTGTGCCGCGCCTCAAATGTCAATAATCAAGTCCGGTCCCGAAGCCGCGACCAAATAGAAAGGACCCAGAATGAGTCATTCTTCTGTGAAGTAGTCGGTGTCGATTTTTTTAATCTCGTAAGCAGCCATGGGGCTGACGCCCAGGCTGTGATCGATCATTAGTTGGGCGATTTGTTCACCGTCAATTAGGACGATCTTACTATCTATTCGTTGGGCGTAGTCCAGCGCTTCTTTAGAGAAATTTGACGTGGTGATCATGATCCCCTTTCGGGCACGTTGTCCCTGCAATGCTCCTGCAAATTTCTGAACCTCCGGGCGACCAACTGTATTCTCCCAGCGCTTTGCTTGGATATAAATGATGTCGAGGCCAAGTCGATCTTCTTTTATAATTCCGTCGATTCCTTCATCCCCACTCTTGCCAATTGCCCGACCGGCATCCTGACGACTGCCCCCATATCCCATTTTGACGAGCAACTCCACCACTATCTTCTCAAATAGTGCTGGGGAACAGGATTTGATCTGCTGCAAAAGCTCATTCGCGAGGTTATCTCGTAGCTGCTTATGAGCAGATTCCAATGCTTCTTCAGGTGTCCTTTCGGACATCTCTTCTTCTACCTCTCCCCCTTCGACCCTCGTGTGTCTTAGAGCTCGGAACTGCCGGAATTCTTCGAATTGCTCCAGAAAGGTGACATCGATTCGGGTTGGGCTTTGGGTAAGAACCTTCTTTCCGCGGTCGGTTATCTTGAAGTGACCTCTACGTGTACTCTCAAGTAGACCAGCCTTTTTCATGTAGGTTCGTGCCCAGCCGACTCGGTTCTTAAAGACCTCCTGTAGCCCGCTCGGAAGAAGCTCCTTTTTTTCTTCTTCTGTTAGTTTGAAATAGCGCTCAGCTAGCTGGTCAACAGCTTCACGAAGGGAGTGCTCCTGTTGATCGCCTGCAAACCTGAGAAGCGGGAGCATTATGGTTTGGTAGTCAGGAATCGACATGGGCTATGTTCTCCTTTCCTCAGGCTGGCCGGATAGCATTTGCAGAAGACTTCCTCAGGTATGGGAGCCAAGTATACACGTGGCTTATTTGTCAGAAGTGTCTGCCTGACTCCGAACTGCATTTGACAAAATTCAAGGGCTGACCCCGGAGCTTTTGTATCTAAATGATTTTCAAAAAGGATATAAGAACCGGTCCCAACCTAAAAGCAACGTCCCGTTGTTAGGTCCTGTCTTTTTTTATGGACCGACCCGATTTAGCGTAGGTCTCTCTGAAACTAGGCCCTGCGCGCTAGTTTATTGGCCAAGATGGATATAAGACCCCCGAGCATAACGTAACCGATCACCACCTGGATCATTACCCAAATCTCCGCCGTATGGTTTCCAATTTGTGGAGTCACATCTCCAAATCCAAGAGTCGTGAAGGTAACGACGCTGAAGTAGAGAACGTCAATCCAGTCGAGACCCTTTTGAGTGAACCATGTGCTCTTATAGGAGTATACCACCGTGAAGAAGAGCACAACAACAGCCGACCATATCATCCAGGCGAAACCGGGACGGGACGTAGGTTCTAAAACAATTTATCCTTTTTACAAAATTTGTTTTCCATCTCGATCCCGAATTCTTTTACCTCTGGTTCAATCACCCCCGAATGGTTGATCCATTTATACCAAAAACCTTAAATTATAGCAACTTCCAGATGATCCGAGTGGTATGATTTACAGTCCGGTCTTTCGGACATCGATGAGTTCGATCTCACCCTTTCTGCCGAGGTCCTCAATCTCTTTCGTGAATCCGGATCTCGAAAAAAGCCCGAGGCGAAGGTCAGCTTTTGGTCCTTCCGACGAAAGAAGGGAGATCTTTCTGCGAAGCCCCTTCAGGATGTCGATCCCGACCGGCCTCTTTGACCATTTGCACTCCGCCGCAAAAACCGGTCCATCTCCTCTCACCGCAACCAGGTCGATTTCCTCGTTTCCGTTCCACCACCGGCCAGCCCGGTCGTAACTCACATTAATCTTTTCGTCATCGACGAGGTGCCGGAGAATTTCGAGGCAAATCTTATCGAAGACCTGGCCGATGAAGTTGCCAAGATGGGGAAGGATTTCCTGCTCCAAAACCTTCCGCTCCCCTCCTTCAACGAGACGGCTTTTGTAAGGAAGGACAAAGCGGAACCAGAAGCGAAAGAAGTTATCTGAAAGGCGGTAAATCCCTTTACGACTTTTCTCCGGATGTTTTTCCGTGACAGGTACTTCTCTTTCAATCAATCTCAGATCCTGAAGGACGGAGAGGTACTTGCTGACGGGACCTCGTTCGATCCCGGTCCTCTGAACAATATCGTTCATGCGGGTATTTCCAAAGGCAATAGACTGAAGGATTGAAAGGTAGTGCTTGGGGTCCCGTAGTTCCTCCATCAGGATGAATCGAACCTCGTCATGGAGAAACGCTGTTGGTTTAAGAATCTGCTTTTCAATGTTTTGGCGTATGGAAAGCTTATCGGAGAATTGAATCAGATAGGCCGGCACTCCACCGAGGATGGCATAGGCCGTGATTCTTTCTTCAGGGGAATATCCCGGAAAGAAGTCTTTCAATGTGCGAAGTTGCAGGGGATGTACCAGGAGCTGCCCGGTCCGGCGGCCATAGAGGGGGCTCTTGTGACCCAGAACCTCCCGCTCCATAAAGCTGACAAAGGACCCGCAGAGAATCAGATAGAGTTTCGAATCTTTTCCGGCCTCATCCCAGATCCGCTGGAGAACCGAAGGAAGGGCCGGGTCGCTTGAACAGAGATAAGGGAATTCGTCGAGAACCAGAACCATTCTGTCCTTCTCTGAGAGACTGATGACGTATCGTAAGAGAGAGTCCCAACCGGGAGGGGTTTCTGCTTGGAGAAGAGGGTTGGAATAAGCGATATTGACCTCCTCTGAAAACCTCCGTCTCTGGTCTTGGTCTGCCCCAAGATCAGCTACGAAATAGATCCCTCTTCCTTTCGCAAAAGCCTTTCTCAAGAGCTCGGTCTTTCCAATTCGGCGCCGGCCGTAAACGATAACAAGCTCCGCCTTGTTTGAGGTCATCCGTTCAAGCAGAGACTGAATCTCCGATTCACGATTGACAAACATCAACTCAGCTCCTTTGTCTTCCTCAGAGTAGTCTACCTTAAAGTAGACTAATTTGAGCCGATTGTCAAGCGGAAAATGAACCTCTAAAGGAGTAATTCCTGACTTAACTGGAATTATCATCAAAAGCAGGAAATTAGAAAGCAAGAGGAGCGTAGGAGAGGAATATGGTGCCGGAGGTCGGAATCGAACCGACACGGGGTGGAAGCCCCGCGGGATTTTGAGTCCCGTGCGTCTACCAGTTTCACCACTCCGGCAC